>NZ_CAJULN010000039.1 GCF_910586915.1 uncultured Bacteroides sp. | reverse complement strand
CGTGACCCCATGCGTGACAGGCATGTATTCTAACCAACTGAACTAACGCACCAAAATTTCATTTTGTTAATCTGCATCTCTCTCGATTGCGGGTGCAAAGGTAGTGGTTTTTTGTAAACTTGCAAGCGTTTTGGCGAAATTTTTTTTCAAGAAAAAACGAGAAAAACGTTTATTGCCTCATTTTGAGTACTTTTGACATTAGAAGAAATATTGTTTTTTCCTTTAGTTAAGATAGTGACTATATCCGGTTGGTATAGTGACGCCATTATGGTGATATAGCGTCACTATCTGGAGGCGATGGCGTCACTATTTTGAAGTCTATTATTTTCTTTATCGAATAGGACTTTCTGTCTCTTTCTATCTGTAAGTTTTTTCGGTTTTTATATCAACTTTCTGATTTAAAAAATTCGTTATTTTGCAGTAATTCGTTATTTTTGCGAACTAAAATGGAACGGTGGAGAATATTCTGACCGGAATCGTAAATAAAACGTAATATTTAGCTGATGAAAGTAGCAGTTGTAAAATACAATGCCGGTAATATCCGTTCTGTGGATTATGCTTTGAAACGGTTGGGGGTGGAAGCGGTGATTACTGCCGATAAGGAAGAACTCCAATCGGCCGACAAAGTGATTTTTCCCGGAGTAGGAGAGGCGGAAACTACCATGCGCCACCTGAAAGCGACAGGAATGGACGAACTGATAAGGAACTTGCACCAGCCCGTATTCGGCATTTGTCTCGGAATGCAGTTGATGTGCCGCCATTCTGAAGAAGGAGGAGTGGATTGTTTGGGTATCTTTGATATAGACGTGAAGCGTTTTGTTCCGCAGAAGCATGAAGATAAAGTTCCGCATATGGGATGGAATACAATCAAGGGTATGAATAGCAGGCTTTTTGAAGGATTTTCCGACGAGGAATTTGTTTATTTTGTACACAGCTTTTATGTGCCGACCTGCGATTTTACTGCCGCTACGACCGATTATATTCATCCGTTCAGTGCTGCTTTGCATAAAGATAATTTTTATGCCACACAGTTTCATCCGGAGAAAAGCGGTAAAACGGGTGAGAAGATTCTGGAAAACTTCTTGAATCTATAAATAAAACCATTCGTTGTTTATAATAAACATTTAGTAAATTAAAATAGATGATAGAAATTATTCCAGCCATTGATATTATCGACGGAAAGTGTGTACGTCTTTCTCAGGGAGATTACACCAGTAAAAAGGTATATAACGAAAATCCGGTGGAGGTTGCCAAAGAATTTGAAGCGAACGGTATCCGCAGGCTTCATGTGGTAGACTTGGACGGGGCTGCTTCTCACCATGTAATCAATTATCGGGTCTTGGAGCAAATAGCTTCCCGTACCTCTTTAATAATAGATTTTGGAGGTGGAATAAAGAGTGACGAGGACTTGAAAATCGCTTTTGAAAGCGGTGCGCAGATGGTGACGGGTGGTAGTATTGCAGTGAAAGATTCTGAGTTGTTCTGTCATTGGCTGGAACTGTACGGAAGTGAGAAAATCATATTGGGAGCCGACGTCAGGGAACATAAAATAGCCGTAAATGGTTGGAAGGACGAAACTGCCTGCGAACTTTTTCCGTTTCTCGAACTCTATATAAATAAAGGTGTCCGGAAGGTAATCTGTACGGATATCAGTTGTGATGGAATGTTGGAAGGACCTTCCATTGGTTTGTACAAGGAGATGCTTGAAGAATTTCCCGACCTTTATCTGATAGCCAGTGGGGGAGTAAGTAATGTCGATGATATTATTGTCTTGAATGAGGCCGGAGTTCCCGGAGTAATCTTTGGAAAAGCATTGTATGAAGGATGTCTCACGCTGCGGGATTTGAGAATCTTTTTGGAGTGAGACTTTTGATTGTCGGATTTTGAATTGTCAAACAGTAAATAAATAGGATTGTGTTAGCAAAAAGAATCATACCTTGTCTGGACATTAAAGACGGACAAACCGTGAAAGGGACGAACTTCGTTAATTTGCGCCAAGCCGGTGACCCGGTGGAATTGGCGCGGGCTTATAGTGAACAGGGAGCCGACGAACTTGTTTTCCTTGATATTACTGCCAGCCACGAGGGGCGTAAGACTTTTGCAGATTTGGTGAAACGGATTGCTGCCAATATCAACATTCCGTTTACCGTAGGGGGAGGAATCAACGAACTGGGCGATGTAGCTCGTCTGCTGAATGCCGGAGCCGATAAGATTTCCATCAATTCTTCCGCAATCCGCAATCCGCAACTGATTGACGAGATTGCCAAGAATTTCGGTTCGCAGGTTTGCGTGTTGGCGGTAGATGCCAAGCAAACGGAAAAAGGGTGGAAATGTTACCTGAACGGCGGACGTATCGAAACCGATAAAAACCTGTTTGAATGGACAAAAGAAGCCCAGGAACGTGGAGCTGGCGAAATTCTTTTTACAAGTATGAATCATGACGGAGTAAAGACTGGATATGCGAATGAAGCCCTCGTCGCGTTGACGGAACAGCTCTCTGTTCCCGTGATTGCTTCGGGCGGTGCAGGTTCCAAAGAACACTTTCGTGATGTGTTTTTACAAGGAAAAGCGGATGCCGCTTTGGCTGCCAGTATTTTTCACTTCGGAGAAATTAAAATTCCCGAATTAAAATTGTATCTTTGCGGCGAAGGAATTACTGTCAGGTAATTGTTGCGTTGCAAAAATTAATGGAACGAATAAAGATATTAAATAAAATGGAGTTGGATTTCGATAAAATGAATGGACTTGTTCCGGCTATCATACAGGACAACGAAACACGTAAAGTCCTGATGTTAGGCTTCATGAATAAAGAAGCTTATGAGAAAACGGTAGAAACCGGAAAAGTGACTTTTTTCAGTCGTACAAAGAACCGTCTTTGGACGAAAGGAGAAGAGAGCGGTAATTTCCTTCATGTAGTTTCTGTCAAAGCCGATTGTGATAATGATACATTATTGATACAGGCGAATCCGGCAGGCCCGGTTTGCCATACAGGTACGGATACTTGTTGGGGTGAGAAGAATGAAGAGCCGGTCATGTTTCTGAAAGCATTACAGGACTTTATCGACAAGCGTCACGAAGAAATGCCCGAAGGCTCCTACACAACCAGTCTTTTTAAATCCGGTGTCAATAAAATGGCGCAGAAGGTAGGTGAAGAAGCTGTAGAAACAGTAATCGAAGCAACCAACGGAACGGACGACCGCCTGATTTACGAAGGGGCCGACCTGATTTATCACATGATTGTATTACTCACTTCAAAAGGCTATTGTATCGAAGACCTCGCACGCGAATTGCAGGAAAGACATAGTAGTACATGGAAGAGGCATTAATTCAATATAAGAACGTAGAAATCCATCAACAGGAACTCTGTGTGCTGAATGATGTTAATCTTGAACTGCACAAAGGCGAGTTCGTCTATCTGATAGGAAAAGTAGGCTCCGGCAAAACGAGTCTGCTTAAAACATTTTATGGAGAACTGGATGTAATAGACGGTGAGGCGGAGGTATTGGGATATAATATGCGTTCAATCAAGCGCAAGCATATCCCGCAGCTACGTCGGAAATTGGGCATTATATTTCAGGATTTTCAATTGTTGACAGACCGCACGGTCTACGATAATCTTGAATTTGTGCTCCGTGCCACAGGCTGGAAAAACAAACAGGAGATAAGGGGGCGTATCGAAGAAGTGCTCGATTTGGTCGGAATGTCAAACAAAGGCTACAAGTTGCCTAATGAACTTTCCGGCGGCGAACAGCAGCGTGTTGTTATTGCGCGTGCCGTGCTCAACTCTCCGGCCATTATCCTTGCGGATGAACCGACAGGAAACTTAGATGTGGAAACCGGAAAGTCCATTGTCGAACTGTTGCGCAATATCTGCGATTCCGGTTCGTCCGTAGTGATGACAACGCATAACCTGCAATTGCTGAAAGAATATCCCGGCAGGGTATATCGTTGTGCCGACCATCAGATAGTGGATGTCACCGACGAATATATGTCACGACAGAGAATAATAGAAATAGATTTAAATATAGATAACTAAAACAGTAACGAAAATGAAAGTTTTAAAGTTTGGAGGAACTTCTGTAGGGTCTGCTCAGCGCATGAAGGAAGTAGCCAAATTGATTACCGATGGTGAACAGAAAATTGTTGTCCTTTCAGCCATGTCAGGCACAACAAATACATTGGTGGAAATTTCGGACTATCTGTATAAGAAGAATCCGGAGGGTGCCAACGAGATTATCAATAAGCTGGAAACCAAATATAAACAGCACGTTGATGAGCTTTTTGCAACTCAGGAATATAAACAGAAAGGGTTGGAAGTCATTAAGTCTCACTTTGACTACATCCGTTCTTATACAAAAGACCTTTTCACGTTGTTTGAAGAGAAGGTGGTTTTGGCACAGGGCGAGCTTATCTCTACAGCGATGGTGAACTACTATCTGCAGGAGTGTGGCGTGAAGTCAGTTTTGCTTCCGGCTTTGGAATTCATGCGTACTGATAAGAATGCAGAACCCGACCCTGTATATATAAAGGAGAAGTTGCAGGCTCAACTCGACCTTTATCCGGATATGGATATATATATCACGCAAGGCTTTATCTGTCGCAATGCTTACGGCGAGATAGACAACCTGCAACGTGGCGGCAGCGATTATACCGCATCTTTGATTGGTGCTGCCGTGAGTGCATCCGAAATCCAGATATGGACAGATATCGACGGTATGCACAATAACGACCCGCGCATTGTCGACAAGACAGCTCCGGTTCGTCAGCTCCACTTTGAAGAAGCTGCTGAGTTGGCTTACTTCGGTGCAAAAATCCTGCATCCGACTTGTATCCAGCCTGCCAAATATGCCAATATCCCCGTACGTCTGCTGAATACAATGGACCCGGAAGCTCCCGGCACATTGATTTCCAACGATACGGAAAAAGGCAAAATCAAAGCGGTGGCAGCCAAAGATAACATTACGGCTATCAAGATAAAATCCAGCCGTATGTTGCTTGCTCACGGTTTCTTGCGCAAAGTATTCGAAATCTTTGAAAGCTACCAGACTTCCATCGACATGATTTGTACTTCGGAAGTAGGTGTGTCTGTTACCATAGATAACACCAAGCATCTGAATGAAATTCTCGACGACTTGAAAAAGTACGGAACAGTGACCGTCGACAAAGAGATGTGTATCATCTGTGTTGTCGGTGATTTGGAATGGGAAAACGTTGGCTTTGAAGCCAAAGCACTCGATGCGATGCGTGATGTTCCGGTACGAATGATTTCTTTTGGTGGAAGTAATTACAACATTTCTTTCCTCATCCGTGAGTGTGACAAGAAGAGGGCATTGCAATCGCTGAGCGATATGCTTTTCAACAATAAATAATTCTACAAATAATGTGAGCGCTTTTACCAATCTGATAAAAGCGCTCTTTTTAACTAACTAAACAAGTTTTCCGAATTATGAAAGGAATATTTCCAATCGATAAGTTCCGTACTTTGCAGACCCCTTTTTATTATTATGATACTAAGGTATTGCGCGATACACTGTCGGCTATAAACCATGAGGTTGCCAAATATCCTAATTATTCAGTGCATTATGCGGTAAAGGCAAATGCCAATCCGAAGGTGCTTACAATAATCCGTGAGAGCGGAATGGGGGCCGACTGTGTGAGTGGTGGAGAAATCCGCGCTGCTATCCGTGCCGGATTCCCTGCCGGCAAAATTGTTTTTGCCGGAGTAGGCAAGGCTGACTGGGAAATCAATCTTGGCTTGGAATATGGTATCTTTTGCTTCAATGTAGAATCCATCCCTGAGCTGGAAGTGATTAATGAACTGGCGGCTGCCCAAAACAAGATAGCCAATGTGGCTTTCCGTATCAATCCTGATGTCGGTGCGCATACTCACGCCAATATTACTACCGGACTGGCAGAAAATAAGTTTGGTATCAGTATGCAGGATATGGATAAGGTGATTGATGTGGCTCAGGAAATGAAGAATGTCAAATTCATAGGACTGCACTTCCATATAGGTTCTCAAATTCTTGATATGGGCGACTTTATCGCTCTCTGTAACCGTGTCAATGAATTGCAGGATAAACTTGAAGCCCGTCATATTTTAGTAGAGCACATCAATGTAGGTGGCGGACTCGGTATTGATTACGGGCACCCTGACCGTCAGGCAATTCCGAACTTTAAAGAATACTTTGCTACTTATGCCGGACAATTGAAACTGCGGCCTTACCAGACTTTGCATTTTGAATTAGGACGTGCGGTAGTCGGGCAGTGCGGTACGTTGATTTCTAAAGTACTGTATGTGAAGCAAGGCGCAAAGAAGAAGTTTGCTATCCTTGATGCCGGTATGACCGACTTAATCCGTCCCGCATTATACCAGGCTTACCATCAAATGGAAAATATTACCTCAGAGGAACCGGTAGAAATTTATGACGTAGTAGGACCTATTTGCGAATCGTCCGATGTTTTCGGTAAAGCGATAGACTTGAATAAAGTGAAGCGTGGTGATTTGATTGCTCTTCGTTCGGCAGGTGCATACGGCGAAGTCATGGCTTCCGGTTACAACTGCCGAGAGTTGCCAAAAGGATATACTTCTGATGAATTGGTATAGTTATAACAAGTTTTTATACTTGAATTATGAATATACTTTAAAAAGAATGGTAGGCGTAGAACAATTACAGCCGAAACCTTGTTATTTTTACAATGAGTTTAAAAGAAATTACATTAACAATTAAAAAAATACGATTATGATTTCAGAAAAATTACAGAAAGCAATCAATGAACAGATTACAGCTGAGATGTGGTCTTCCAATCTGTACTTGGCTATGTCCTTCTACTTCGAGAAAGAAGGTTTTAGTGGATTTGCACATTGGATGAAGAAACAATCTCAGGAAGAAATGGGACACGCTTATGCTATGGCCGACTATATCATTAAACGTGGCGGAACTGCTATGATAGACAAAATAGATGTCGTTCCTAACGGCTGGGGTACTCCTTTGGAAGTTTTCGAAAATGCTTATAAGCATGAATGTCATGTATCTGCATTGGTAGATAAATTGGTAGACATAGCTGCTGCTGAAAAAGATAAGGCTACTCAAGATTTCCTGTGGGGATTCGTTCGCGAACAGGTAGAAGAAGAGGCTACTGCACAGGGCATTGTTGATAAACTCAAGAAAGCAGGTGATGCAGGTATCTTCTTTGTCGATTCGCAATTAGGACAACGTTGATAATGGATGAAGTATAGCTTGAAAATATATATGATGGAAGCTGTTGGGAAATATTTCCTAACGGCTTCTTTCTTTTGTGTGCTTTCCTTTCTCCATTGTTCCCAAGTAAATCTCCAGTGAGCGGGTGGAAATCTGTATTTCGCGGAAAGATACACCAAGAGAAGCGATGAGCAACAATAAAGCTACTCCGAATATATAGGCAGAGAGTAATTGTAATCCGATATAGATAAAAAACATACTCACCACACAGAGAAACAGGCTTGCAATTCCCAAACATTGCATGGTGCGGGTAAGGTTGAGTCGTTTTCGTAAATTCTCAATTTGCGCTACGGTAATGTCCGAAGGATTTTCCAAATAGCGGTCGCGCAACTGGCGTACGAGTTGTGCATAGGATAAAAAACGATTGGTATAGGCCAATAAAATCAGAGAGACTGCCGAGAAAAGCAGGGTAGGAGTAGTGAGAGTAAGTTCTTCCATATATAGAATAAAAAATCTTCCGTTGTTATATTGTCGCAATCTGATGCTTGCAATATTAACAACGGAAGATATGAAAAAGTTTTATTTGAGTACGCCGAGTTCTTTACCTACTTTGATAAAGGCAGCAATACATTTGTCGAGATGCTCCTTTTCGTGTCCTGCGGAAATCTGTACACGGATACGGGCTTGTTCTTTCGGAACTACCGGATAATAGAATCCTGTTACATAAATTCCTTCTTCCTGCATACGTGCGGCATAAATCTGTGACAATTTAGCATCGTATAGCATTACGGCACAGATTGCACTCTGAGTCGGCTTGATGTCGAATCCGGCAGCCGTCATCTTGTCACGGAAATAATTGACGTTCTCAACGAGTTTGTCATGCAGCGCGTTGCTCTCTTTCAGCATCTTGAATACTTCAAGGCTTGCACCGATAATACCCGGAGCCAATGAGTTGGAGAACAGGTACGGGCGACTGCGCTGACGCAGTAAGTCGATGATTTCTTTGCGTCCGGTAGTAAATCCGCCTAACGCACCGCCGAAAGCTTTTCCCAATGTGCCAGTGTAAATATCTACACGTCCGTGAGTCTTGTATAATTCGCTTACGCCATGTCCCGTAGCACCTACCACACCGGCCGAATGAGATTCGTCTACCATTACCAACGCGTCGTATTTCTCGGCGAGGTCACATATCTGATCCATCGGAGCAACGTTACCGTCCATCGAGAATACACCGTCGGTAACGATAATGCGGAAACGTTGAGCCTGCGCCTCTTGCAGACATCTTTCCAAATCTTTCATGTCTGCATTGGCATAACGATACCGCTTAGCCTTGCACAGACGGACGCCGTCGATGATGGAAGCATGATTCAGAGAATCCGAAATAATAGCATCCTCTTCCGTAAAGAGAGGTTCGAACACACCGCCGTTCGCGTCAAAGCAGGCAGCATACAGAATTGTATCTTCCGTTTGGAAATACTCGGAAATAGCGGCCTCCAATTCCTTGTGTATATCTTGTGTTCCACAGATAAAACGGACAGACGACATACCATATCCGCGTCGGTTCATCATTTCTTGGGAAGCCTTGATCAGTCGTGGGTGATTAGACAGTCCCAAATAGTTGTTGGCGCAAAAGTTCAATACTTCTTTGCCTTTTACAGTGATGGCAGCTTGCTGCGCACTTTCGATCAGTCGTTCTTCTTTATAAAGCCCGGCTTCCTTGATTTCAGCCAATGTCTGGCTGAGGAATTCTTGTATTTTACCGTACATAGTGTTTGAGTAATTAAGTTCGATTACAAAGGACATCATTTTTCTTGGAATAACAATGCATTTTTGATTAAAATCTAAAAAAAAAGTGCTTACTTTGTGCGCTATTTAACTTAATAATTTAAGTACGAAGAAAAAATGAAACACATTTTGATTATTGGAGCCACTGGACAGATAGGCTCCGAACTAACGATGGAGCTACGTAAACGTTACGGAAATGCGAATGTGGTAGCTGGTTACATCCCGGGTGCAGAACCTAAAGGAGAATTGAAAGAGTCCGGGCCATCAGCTATTGCCGATGTAACGGATGCAGAAGCAATTGCTTCTGTGGTAAAAGAGTATCAGATTGATACGATTTACAATCTTGCCGCACTGTTGTCGGTTGTGGCGGAGTCGAAGCCTAAGTTGGCTTGGAAAATCGGTATCGATGGATTATGGAATGTTCTGGAAGTGGCGCGTGAACACGGATGCGCTGTCTTTACTCCCAGTTCTATCGGCTCTTTCGGTGCGTCAACACCGCATACACAAACGCCGCAGGATACTATTCAGCGTCCTCGTACTATGTATGGAGTCACTAAAGTAACCACTGAGTTGTTAAGCGATTATTATTTTAACAAATATGGTGTGGATACTCGTGCTGTCCGTTTTCCGGGCATTATTTCAAATGTGACACCTCCGGGTGGCGGAACTACCGACTATGCTGTCGATATTTATTATTCGGCAGTGAAGGGAGAGAAGTTCGTGTGTCCTATCAAACAAGGTACTTTGATGGATATGATGTATATGCCAGACGCGTTGAATGCAGCCATTATGCTGATGGAAGCTGATCCTGCGAAACTGATACATCGTAATGCTTTCAATGTAGCCTCTATGAGTTTCGATCCGGAGGAGATTTATCAGGCAATCAAGAAGTACGTGCCGCAGTTCGAGATGGTTTATGATGTTGACCCTTTGAAACAGCGCATTGCTGATAGTTGGCCCGATAGCTTGGATGACACTTGTGCTCGCGAAGAGTGGGGGTGGAAGCCGGCCTACAATTTGGAAAGCATGACAGTAGATATGCTTGAAAAGTTACGGGAAAAATTGAAGTAATGAAAAAACTAATTGCAGGGGTCATATTACTCAGCCTGCTGGGGGCTTGTAGTAACAAGCAAAATAAAATTGACCCCTTCGCATCTGTTACTCACGAAGTGGATTCAATCAGGTGTCAAACCGATTCTATCCCTGAAGATAAATTGCCGGAAGATCCGCTGCCTATACAGGCAGACGAATCTTTCGACGATTTTATCTATAATTTTGCTTCCGATGAAACCTTGCAGCGCCAGCGTGTTAAATTTCCATTACCTTATTACAATGTGGATGAAAAGTTGAATATCGACGAACAGCATTGGAAGCACGATAACTTGTTTACCAAACAACATTATTATACGCTCTTGTTTGATAAAGAGGAAGATATGGATTTAGTAGGAGATACATCGCTTACATCTGTACAGGTGGAATGGATATTTGTTAAGACCCGGATGATGAAGCGGTATTATTTTGAGCGTATTAATGGTGCGTGGATACTGGAAGCTATTAATAGGCGGTCTATTGAGCAGAGTGACGACGAGAATTTTGTCGAGTTCTTCGGTCGTTTTGTTACCGACAGTCTTTTTCAAAGTCAGCGTGTCAGCCAGCCGCTTGTTTTTGTTACCAGCGATCCGGACGATGATTTTTCTATTCTCGAAACGAGTCTTGACATCAACCAGTGGTTTGCCTTCAAGCCCGAGTTGCCCTCCGAACGCCTTTCCAATATTAACTATGGTCAACGGAATGGCGACAATTCCACAACGAAAATCCTGGCTTTGAAAGGTATTGGGAACGGTTTTTCCAACATCCTTTATTTTCGTCGGAAAGCAGGAGAATGGAAATTGTATAAGTTTGAAGATACAAGTATATAACTCTTAAAAGATATAACCCCTTAAATAGTATAGATGATGTACTCTCTTTTGTCTTACAATACATTCGGTATTGATGTTAGTGCTGCCCGTTTTTTGGAATATGCTTCGGTGGAAGAATTGCAACGACTGATTGCGCAAGGTGCCGTTACGACACCTTTTTTGCATATAGGTGGCGGAAGCAATTTGTTGTTTACCAAAGATTATGACGGACTGGTGCTTCATTCGTGCATCAAAGGAATAGAAGTGACGGAAGAAGATGAACATACTGTATCTGTACGGGTGGGAGCAGGCGTTGTATGGGATGATTTCGTGGCCTACTGTGTGGCGCACGGGTGGTATGGAGCCGAAAATCTTTCTTTGATTCCCGGTGAAGTGGGAGCGAGTGCTGTGCAGAATATTGGCGCCTACGGTGTTGAAGTAAAAGACCTAATTACTGCTGTGGAGACTGTGAACATTCATGGCGACCAGCGTGTTTACACTATGGAAGAATGTGGATATGCCTATCGTGACAGCATCTTTAAACGTCCGGAGAATAAGTCGGTCTTTGTCACTTATGTACGTTTTCGGCTCAGCAAGGAAGAACGTTATATATTGGACTATGGAACTATCCGCCAGGAACTTGAAAAATATCCTGTACTGACGTTGCCGGTAGTTCGGAAGGTAATCATTGATATTCGCGAAAGCAAACTGCCCGATCCGAAAGTAACAGGAAATGCAGGTAGTTTCTTTATGAATCCTATCGTTCCTAAAGAAAAACTACTGGAGTTGCAAGAGAATCATCCGCAGATACCCTATTACGAATTGGCAGACGGTCAGGTGAAAATTCCTGCAGGCTGGATGATAGACCAATGTGGGTGGAAAGGAAAATCTTTAGGACCTGCAGCAGTGCACGATAAACAGGCGCTTGTCCTTGTAAATCGGGGAGGGGCAAAAGGAAGTGACATTATTGCACTTTCGGATGCGGTGAGAGCTTCAGTGTACGATAAGTTTGGCATAGACATTCATCCTGAAGTAAATTTTGTGTAACAAGAGAAATGAAAGTAACAATTTTAGGAAGCGGAACATCGACAGGAGTGCCTCAGATTGGTTGTACGTGTGCAGTTTGTACTTCTGCCGATCCGAAAGATAGTCGGTTGCGGGCTTCCGCTATCGTGGAGACGGATGATGCGCGGATACTGATAGATTGTGGCCCTGATTTCCGAGAGCAGGTTTTGCACCTCCCTTATGAGCGGATAGATGGTGTGCTTATAACGCACGAACACTACGATCATGTAGGTGGATTGGATGATTTGCGTCCCTTTTGCCGTTTCGGTTCTGTTCCGATTTATGCCGAAGAATATGTGGCGAAGGCGTTGCGTTTGCGAATGCCTTATTGTTTTGTAGAGCACACCTATCCCGGTGTGCCGAATATTCCCTTGCAAGAGATTGTGGCGGGGAGTAGTTTTACTATTAACCGGACCGAGGTGCTTCCTATACGTGTGATGCACGGGAAGTTGCCGATTTTGGGATATCGTATCGGAAAACTCGGTTATATCACTGATATGCTGACTATGCCTGAAAGTTCTTACGAACAATTGGTGGGGATAGATGTTTTAGTAGTGAATGCACTACGCATCGCTTCGCATCCCACACATCAGAGTTTGGAGGAAGCATTGGCAGTTGCGCGGCGTATTCAGGCAAAGAATACATATTTTATACATATGAGTCATGATATGGGGCTCCATGCCGGAGTTGAACAAGAGCTCCCGGATAATATTCATTTGGCCTTCGATGGATTGGAAATCCGTCTTTGATTGCCGGTAAAATATTTAGTGAAAATTTGGCTTTATTTGTAGAATTTGTTACTTTTGCATTTAACCGATAAACAGCGAATATTATGAAACTTCGTACGATGGTGAAAATAGTGGTCACTTCTTCTGTTGTACTTTTGTGCGCAGGTTTCGCTTTATACTCTTTTTTCAAATTGTCAGCGGTCGAAGGGCGAAAAGATTTTAATCTTTACAAGTTGGTTCCTGCCACCGCTTCTGCTGTAGTTGCTACCGATGATGTTCTTGGATTTGTTAGTGAGATAGATGGTTTGACTTGCAGTAAGAATCATCAATATTTGCACATATCCAAACTTTTTTCTTATCTGAAACAGGCTCTTTACACCCTTGCGGAAGATAGCCCTCATGGGCTGAGCCGGCAAATGAATCAAATGCTGATTAGCTTCCACGAACCGGATAATGAACGCAATCAGGTACTTTATTGCCGCTTGGGAATAGGGGACAAAGAATTGATTGATAAATTCATTCAAAAATATGTCTCATCGCTCTATCCGCCGAAGAAATTTTCTTATAAAGGAGAGGAAATAATGATTTATCCCATGTCCGACGGCGATTTCCTTTCGTGTTATCTGACATCCGATTTTATGGCACTGAGTTTTCAGAAGAAATTGGTGGAAGATGTTATTGATATCTATAAGAAAGGCGGTTCGTTGGCTGATGTTCCCGCTTTTGCGGCTGTGCGTACTCCTAAGAAAAGTATGGCTGTAGCCACCGTATATACCCGTGTGGAGGGTATGATGGGATGGACGGAGTTTGATATGAAGATGAAAGACGATTTTGTCTATTTTACCGGAATCACTCGCAATGCGGATACTTGTTCTAACTTTATAAATCTGTTTTATCATCAGGAATCCGTAGATGGTTTTCCAGGTGAAATATTACCCTCTACCGCTTTCTATTTTAGCAAACAAAGTATCACGGACTGGGTATCCTTGCTTTCTTTGGGGAGTATGCAAGAAACTGCAAGCGCAGGACGTATTGTTGAAATGCAGGAGAGAGACCGTAAATTATCACGTTATTTGATGGAAAATACCGGACGTGATTTAGTGTTGTGTTTATTTCAACGGGAAGACACGTTGCAGGATGCGGCAGTAGTTCTGAGCTTGTCTGTGCTGGATGTGAGAGAGGCGGAACGGATGTTGCGCTCACTTGTTGCTACTATTCCTGCCGAAGAAAGGGGAGTAGCTTCCCGTATAACTTCTTATCAACTCGATGATAAGGTCTTTCCAATCTATCGCTTGCCTCAGACGACATTGTTTGCGCATTTAACAGGTTTTGTGAGGCCTACACCCCATCTGTATGCTGCATTTTATCGCGGACGTCTGTTGTTGGCTCTTGACGAAGATAGTTTGTCTTGTTATATACGTCAGTTGGAAAAGGGCGAAGTGATTGAGCAAACGATAACTTACAGAGCAGGAATAGAGAATTTATCCGATTCTTATCACTTTATGTTGATGGCGGATTTCGATCGCTTGTTTCGTCAGGCAGAAAAACAAGTCAGTTTCGTACCGGACTTTTTTCTGCGCAACGCTGCATTTTTCCGTGATTTTATACTTTTCGCTCAATTTACGGGTGCTGATGGAATAGTCTCTTCTGATTTTGTGTTGCAATATAAGCCGAAATAAAAAGTAATGATTATCTGCTATTCCCCTCTATATAGGACCGATTTGCAGGAGCTATATGTCCTGCTTTCACCGCATATATGTCCTGCATACAGCGCATATATGTGCTGTAATAAGCTGATTATTAAGTTGTAAACGTATTGTTTTGGTAGATAGGGAAGATAGCGGATAATCATTTAAAAAGTATTTGGATATTTAGATTATCATATCAAAAACTCCCGACAAGAATAATTCTTACCGGGAGTTTTTGTATGGTAAAGCAGAATGTTTTCAGCTTAGAATGGCAGGTCATCTTTGACATCGCCCTGAGTGAAATCAGGCATAGCTGATGGAGCCGGCGGCGGAACGGGGGCACCTGGAGTCATTGGAGCACCTGCACTGACACGTTCAATTTTCCATGCACGGATACTGTTGAACCAACGGTCTTGCCACTGGCGGGCATCAATGTCGAATGATACTGTCAACTCTTCTCCCATCTGAATATTGAACTGTTCGATTTTGTCCGCACCAAATACGTCGAAACACATTTTGCGCGGATATTGGTCGTGGTTTTCGATTACGAACTCCTGTGACTTCCATTCGTTACCACTGGTCTTTGAAACTCCGCCCCTCGGGGGAAGTATAGCGATGATTTTTCCTGTAAATTCCATTGCAATTAATTTAAATTCTGCGGCGAAGGTACGATTTTTTAGGGATATCCCTCATACAAATACTGTTTTTTCTTTTGTTTTGTTGGGCGGCACAAATCTTTTTTCGTAACTTTGTGCGATAGAACATTTAAAACTTAAATACACGAAAATATATGAAATTTATCGTTTCAAGTACTGCTCTTTCCAGCCATTTACAGGCTATCAGCCGTGTGATTAATTCAAAAAATGCGCTGCCTATTCTCGATTGTTTCCTCTTTGAACTGGAAGATGGAACATTGTCTGTGACTGTGTCCGACAGTGAAACAACGATGGTAACTACTGTCGAAGTGAATAGCGACACGAACGGTCGTTTTGCAGTAGTAGCGAAAACATTGCTTGATGCATTGAAAGAAATACCGGAACAACCGTTGACATTCGATATCAATCCGGAGAATTATGAAATCACAGTGCAGTACCAAAACGGAAAATACAGTCTGGTAGGGCAGAATGCGGATGAATTCCCTCAATCAGCTACATTAGGAGACAGTGCAGTCCGTGTGGAAATGGAAGCGGAAGTGTTGTTGAGTGGTATCAACCGCTCGGTATTTGCCACTGCCGATGACGAACTTCGTCCTGTGATGAACGGTATTTATTTCGATATTACTACAGAAGATATCACAATGGTGGCTTCAGATGGCCATAAATTGGTGCGTAGCAAGACGTTTGCAGCCAAAGGCAATGAACGTGCGGCTTTCATCCTTCCGAAAAAACCGGCTACGCTATTGAAGAACCTTTTACCGAAAGAACAGGGAACTGTTGTTATTGAGTTCGACGAACGCAATGCCGTATTTATGCTTGAGCAATACCGCATGGTATGCCGTCTTATCGAAGGACGTTATCCGAATTACAACTCGGTGATTCCTCAAAATAATCCTCACAAGTTGACCGTAGACCGCCAGCTGTTGATAGGTGCTTTGCGCCGCGTGTCTATCTTCTCGTCACAAGCCAGCAGTTTGATAAAACTCCGTATGCAGGAAAATCAGATTGTGATTTCTGCTCAGGACATTGACTTCTCCACTTCTGCTGAAGAGACACAGGTATGTCAGTATGCAGGTGCTCCGATGAGCATTGGTTTCAAGTCTACTTTTCTGATTGACATCCTGAATAACATCTCGGCTGATGAAGTAATGATTGAATTGGCAGATCCCTCACGTGCCGGAGTTATCATCCCTGTCGAACAGGAGGAGAATGAAGACCTGTTGATGTTGTTGATGCCTATGATGCTGAACGATTAATACGTTTTATCACAGATTGTACAGATTCACACAGATTTCTTCTCCTAAAGAAAAAACATCTGTGTGAATCTGTGCAATCTGTGGTGACTTAATAAAATAACAAGAAATGAAATTAAACCTGAAAAATCCCATCGTCTTTTTTGACCTGGAGACGACCGGGACAAATATCAACACTGACCGGATTGTTGAAATCTGTTATTTGAAAGTTTATCCCAACGGGAATGAGGAAGCCAAAACATTGCGTATCAACCCCGAAATGCATATACCGGAAGCATCTTCCGAAGTGCATGGCATTTATGATGCTGATGTAGCCGATTGCCCAACTTTTAAGGAAGTTGCAAAGAACATTGCTCGCGACATTGAAGGTTGTGATTTGGCAGGATTCAATTCCAACCGCTTTGATATTCCGGTGCTGGCGGAAGAATTTCTGCGTGCCGGGGTGGATATTGACATGACGAAGCGCAAATTTGTAGACGTACAGGTGATTTTCCACAAAATGGAGCAGCGCACCTTGTCTGCCGCCTATAAATTTTATTGCGACAAGAATTTGGAAGACGCACATACCGCAGAAGCGGACACACGGGCTACCTACGAAGTGCTGAAAGCACAACTCGACCGTTATCCCGATTTGGAAAACGATATTACATTTTTGGCGGATTATTCCAGTTACAACAAAAATGTGGACTTTGCCGGACGCATGGTGTACGACGATAATGGGGTGGAAGTGTTTAACTTCGGCAAGTATAAAGGTATGTCGGTTGTCGAGGTGTTGAAGAAAGACCCCGGATATTACGGTTGGATTTTGAACAATGATTTCACATTGAATACAAAGGCGGTGTTGACTAAAATCCGTCTGCGTGAAATGAGTAATTTGATTACAAAATAATGCTAAAAGGAAAAAAGATAATTCTTGGAATTACCGGCAGTATTGCCGCGTATAAGGCTTGCTACATTATCCGTGGACTCATTAAGCAGGGGGCGGAAGTGCAAGTCGTGATTACTCCGGCGGGAAAAGAATTTATTACTCCCATTACTCTTTCTGCTTTGACCAGTAAGCCGGTTATCAGTGAGTTCTTTGCCCAACGCGACGGAACATGGAACAGTCACGTTGACCTCGGTCTGTGGGCGGATGCGATGTTGATAGCACCCGTTACTGCTTCTACTATCGGTAAGATGGCGAATGGGATAGCCGATAATATGCTGATAACTACATATCTTTCGGCAAAAGCCCCTGTATTCGTAGCTCCGGCTATGGATCTTGATATGTATGCTCATCCTTCTACTCAGAAGAATCTTGATACACTGCGTTCATTCGGTAATCATATTATCGAACCGGGGACGGGAGAACTTGCCAGTCATTTGGTAGGAAAGGGGCGTATGGAGGAACCGGACGTTATCATCCGTACACTGGACGAATTTTTCTCGGCAAGCGGTGATTTGCAGGGTCGGAAAATAATGATAACAGCCGGGCCGACTTACGAAAAGATAGACCCAGTCCGTTTTATCGGCAATTATTCTTCCGGTAAGATGGGTTTTGCTTTAGCCGAAGAGTGTGCTTGCCGTGGTGCGGAAGTTACGCTGATTGCGGGGCCTGTACAAATAGAGACGAAGCATTCCCGTATTCACCGTATCAATGTGGAGTCTGCTGCGGAAATGCATACTGCTGCACAAACTTGCTTCTCCGGCGTCGATGCGGCTATTCTGTGCGCGGCAGTTGCCGATTATCGTCCGGAGACAGTTGCCGACAAGAAGATAAAACGGGAGAAGGAAGAGGAACTGACGTTGCATCTTCGGGCTACGAAAGATATTGCGGCCGGTTTGGGAGCTGCGAAAAGAAAAGACCAGTTATTGGTAGGCTTTGCTCTCGAAACAAATAATGAGCAGCAGAATGCCGAGGGAAAACTTGAACGTAAGAACTTCGACTTTATCGTGCTCAACTCGTTGAACGATGCAGGAGCCGGTTTCCGTCACGATACAAACAAAATCAGTATTATCGACCGGAAAGGTCGCACGGACTATCCGTTGAAAACAAAAACGGAAGTAGCCCGCGACATTATCGACCATCTTGCGACTGCCTTGAAAACGTCTTGCCTTTAATTTTTTATTCTTAATATTTAATTTATTATTCAGTTTGTTACGTTCACTATACATTCAGAATTACGCATTGATAGAGAAACTGGATATCAGTTTCGAGACAGGCTTTTCCGTTATAACAGGTGAGACGGGAGCCGGAAAATCAATTATTCTTGGAGCTATTGGCCTGCTGTTGGGACAGCGTGCCGATGTAAAAGCGATTCGTCGCGGAGCCTCTAAATGTATAATAGAAGCCCGTTTTGACATATCAGCCTACGAGATGCATTCTTTTTTTGTGGATAATGAGTTGGAATATGATGAAGAGTGCATCTTGCGCCGCGAAGTGCAAGCATCCGGTAAGAGCCGTGCATTTATTAATGATACTCCCGCTTCGTTGGCACAAATCAAGGAATTGGGCGAACAGTTGATTGATGTACATTCACAACATCAGAATTTGCTGCTCAATAAAGAAGGATTCCAGTTGAATGTACTTGACTTATTGGCTCATAATGACGTTGTATTGGAGAAATACCACGCTTGTTATACAGAATGGAAACAGACCGAACGTGAACTCACGGAACTGATAGCATTGGCCGCGAAAAGCCGTGCAGATGAAGATTACATTCGTTTTCAACTCGAACAACTGGAAGAAGCCCACCTTTCCGAAGGAGAGCAGGAGGAGTTGGAACAAGAAGCCGAACTGCTGAGCCATGCGGAAGAAATCAAGGCGGGACTTTACCGGGTGGAGCAATCGTTTGTTTCCGACGAGGGCGGGTTGCTTTCTTACCTGAAAGATAGTTTGAACACACTGAATAACCTGCAAAGAGTCTATCAGCCTGCTAAGGAACTGACTGAACGTATGGAAAGCGCCTATATCGAGTTGAAGGACATTTCTCATGAAATCTCTTCACAAGGTGATTCCGTGGAGTTCAATCCCGAGCGTCTTGATGAAGTAAACGAACGCTTGAACCTGATTTATTCCTTGCAACAGAAACACCGTGTGCAAACACTTGGCGAACTGATTGCATTGACGGAGGAGTATCGCGGCAGGTTGTCCGATATAACTTCTTATGATGAACGTATTGCTGAACTGACCGACCGCAAGGAGGAACAATATAAACAAGTAAAACAGCAAGCCGAACTACTCACCAAAGCCCGTACGAAATCGGCGCGTGAAGTGGAAAAGCAATTGGCGGCACGTCTGGTTCCGTTGGGAATGCCGAATGTTCGTTTTCAGGTAGAGATGGGAGTGAAGAAAGAACCTGGCTTGCAAGGGGAAGACACTGTCAATTTCCTGTTTTCCGCCAATAAAAACGGTATGTTGCAAAATATCTCTTCTGTAGCTTCGGGGGGCGAAATAGCTCGTGTCATGCTTTCTATCAAAGCCATGATTGCCGGAGCCGTCAAGTTGCCGACTATTGTCTTTGATGAGATAGATACCGGAGTTTCCGGTGAAATAGCCGACCGTATGGCGGATATGATGCAGGAGATGGGTGAACAGAATCGTCAGGTCATCAGCATTACCCATTTGCCGCAGATTGCCGCTCGTGGACGTGCGCACTATAAGGTGTACAAGAAAGACAGTGATACGGAGACGAACAGTCATATCCGCCGTCTCACCGATGAAGAACGGATAGAGGAGATTGCCCATATGTTAAGTGGTGCTACGTTGACAGAAGCGGCTCTTGGCAATGCCAAATCCCTGCTTGCCTGTAACTGAATAATAGTAAACAGAATAAATTATAAAATTGTAAATTGACATAGATGCTTGATAAAAGTGAAATGATTTTCGGCGTTCGTGCCGTGATAGAAGCCATTCAGGCTGGAAAAGAGATTGATAAAATTTTGGTAAAGAAAGACATCCAGAGTGATCTTTCCAAAGAACTTTTTGCGGCTTTGAAGGGACTGTTGATTCCTGTGCAGCGTGTGCCGGTAGAGCGTATCAACCGTATCACCCGGAAAAATCATCAGGGAGTGGTTGCCTTTATCTCTTCCGTGACTTATCAGAAGACGGAAGACCTTGTTCCTTTCTTGTTCGAGCAGGGGAAGAATCCGTTTTTCGTGATGTTAGACGGGGTGACAGATGTGCGTAATTTCGGTGCGATTGCTCGTACTTGCGAGTGTGCTGCCGTAGATGCAGTGATTATTCCCGCCCGTGGCAGTGTGTCGGTGAATGCAGATGCCGTGAAGACATCCGCAGGAGCATTACATACCCTTCCCGTATGTCGCGAACAGAATTTGCGCTCGACACTGCAATACTTGAAAGATAGCGGTTTCCGCATTGTGGCGGCTACTGAAAAGGGAGATTACGACTATACGAAAGCCGATTATACAGGTCCGTTATGTATCATCATGGGGGCGGAAGATACAGGGGTGTCTTATGACCACCTGGCGCTTTGTGACGAATGGGTGAAGATTCCGATGTTGGGAACCATCGAATCTTTGAATGTTTCCGTTGCTGCCGGTATCTTGATTTACGAGGCTGTGAAACAAAGAAACAACGATTGATATGAAGAAACTATTAATTCTGCCTTTGCTGCTTGTGTTTTTTGCACAGTGGAGTATGGCACAAACCCCTAAATGGGTGGAGAAGGCAAAACGAGCCGTTTTCTCTGTGGTGACTTATGATAAAAACGACAAGATGCTGAATACCGGAAACGGGTTTTTCGTATCCGAAGATGGGCTGGCTCTGTCCGATTATTCTCTCTTTAAAGGTGCCGAGCGTGCGGTGGTTATTACGGCGGAAGGCAAGCAAATGCCGATCAGCACTATATTGGGGGCGGATGATATGTACGATGTCATCAAGTTCCGTGTAGCCATTACCGAAAAGAAAGTGCCTGCATTGGTGGTGGCACAAACAATTCCGGCAGTGGGAGCTGATGCGTGGATGCTTCCTTATTCTACTCAGAAAAGCATTGCTTGTGTGTCGGGAAAGGTGAAGGAAGTTGCAAAGATATCGGGCGAATACAATTATTATACGTTGAGTATGCAGATGAAGGACAAGATGGTGAGTTGTCCTGTGATGAATCTGGAAGGTCAGGTATTTGGTATTGCGCAAAAGTCTTCCGGGCTTGATACTGTGACTACCTGTTATGCGGCAGGAGCAGCTTTTGCCATGTCTCAGAAGATTAGTGCTCTTTCTCTCGGAGATGCGGCGTTGAAGAGCATCGGTATCCGGAAAGGGCTTCCCGAAGCGGAAGACCAGGCCCTGGTATATTTGTTCATGGCTTCATCCACTCTGGCCGGCGAGGACTACGAAAAACTCCTTGATGATTTTATCCGTCAGTTTCCTGCTAATACCGATGGCTATCTTCGCCGTGCGAATTATTATGTAGCTAAGGCTAAAGATGACGAAATTTGGTTTGATAAGGCGGTTGCCGATTTGAATCAGGCTTTGAAAGTGTCTCAGAAGAAAGATGATATCTATTATAATATAGGTAAGCTGATATACGCCTACCAACTATCAAATCCCGAAAAAACGTATAAGGATTGGACGTATGATACTGCTTTGAAGAATGTTCGTCAGGCGATTTCCATCAACCCGTTGCCCGTCTACGTGCAATTGGAAGGAGATGTCTTATTTGCTCGACAGGATTATGCTGGTGCTTTGGCTGCTTATGAAAAAGTAAATGAAAGCAATATTGCTTCTGCGGGTACGTTCTTCAATGCTGCCAAGACGAAAGAGTTGATGAACGCCGAACCGAAAGAAATTTTAGCATTGATGGATAGTTGCATCGCCCGTTGTCCTCAACCGATAACTGCCGATTTCGCTCCTTATCTCTTGGAGCGTGCACAGCTCCATATGAATCTCGGACAGGCACGGAATGCGATGTTCGATTACGATGCTTATTTTAAAGCAGTCAATGGCCAGGTGAATGATGTGTTCTACTATTATCGTGAGCAGGCTGCTTTGAAAGCACGTCAATACCAGCGTGCATTGGACGATATTGCAAAAGCAGTCGAACTGAATCCGGCAGACTTGACTTACCAGGCTGAGAACGCTGTTGTCAATCTGCGTGTGGGACGTTATGAGGAAGCCATTCGGATTCTGAATAATATTCTGAAAACCGATCCCAAATATGGCGAAGCCTATCGTTTGCTGGGACTTTGCCAGATACAGTTGAAGAAAACGGATGAGGCTTGCGGCAACTTCCAGAAAGCGAAAGAGCTGGGCGATCCGAACGTAGACGAACTGATTAAGAAATACTGCAAGTAAAAAGATATATGATATAAAAAATGAATAGGGTGTCCTTTCCGGGACACCCTATTCTTGATTTGGGGAGGTTGATTAATATTCTCTCTCTTCTTACTTTTCCCCATTTGTAAAGTTCAGGTTTTATGTCTTATGATATATATATCTGATTATCTTTTTTATTTTCTCTCTTTATTAGTTAAATGCAGAGATTCTCGAAATACTGCATCGCGGCAATTATTTTTTTAGAAGATATTTCGTTTTTTCAGTCGAAAACAACAAGTAATTTCAAAATGGCGGTTTATTTTACCTGTAATCTTGTTATATTTCGTCCGTCATTTTATGACTAATCATATAAGTAATTATTTATGAAGAAAAAGCAATTTACTAATTGTGCAAACGACTACATTGAACGTTTGCGAAAGGAGGGCCGTTATTCAACGGCTCATGTGTATCAATATGCTATTCGTTCTTTTGCGAAATTCTGCGGAAGCCGGACTATTACTTTCAGTAAGGTGAACCGTGAAACGTTGAAGGCGTATGGCAACTTCTTGGCGGCTTCTCATTTGAAGCCCAATACGGTTTCTACCTATATGCGTATGTTGCGTTGTATTTATAATCGCGGAGTGGATGCACGGCAGGCACCTTATGTTCCCGGTTTGTTTCGTGATGTGTTTACAGGTATCGATACCCGTCAGAAAAAGGCGATTCCGGTATGTGAACTTCATGCCCTGCTGCACAAAGACCCGAAGACAGAGCGGCTCCGTCGCACACAAGCTGTTGCCAGTCTGCTATTTCAGTTTTGCGGTATGCCGTTTGTGGATTTTGCGCATTTGGAAAAATCCAATGTCGAGCAGGGGCTTTTGAAGTACACCCGTATGAAAACCGGTACGCCTATGAGCATTGAGATTTTGGATTCGGCACAAGATGCTATGGCTCGTTTATCCAATAAGTACACCGTAGAGGGGTCCGACTATCTCTTTCAGATGCTAAGTGGAGAATATGACAGACAGGACGAAAGGGGATATCGTGAGTATCAATCGGCTTTGCGGCGGTTTAACAATGATTTGAAATGTTTGTCTAAGCAGTTACAAATACGTTCATCCATTACTTCTTATACGCTCCGGCATTCTTGGGCTACTACAGCCAAATACCGTGGAGTCTCCATTGAGATGATAAGCGAATCATTAGGACATAAATCAATTAAGACAACGCAAATCTATTTGAAAGGTTTTGAATTGGAAGAAAGAACCAAAGTAAATAGATTGAATTATTCTTACATAATGGGATTCCGATAACTTAGCAGTTAATGGCTAAAATGTTATAAATTAGGGATTTTAGTAATCTGTTACTTCTTAGGTAACGGATAAGTATACACAAACGGTACACAACAGTAACCAATCAGAAAAAAAACAACATGAGGGAAGAGAAAAATGTGCACCTGAACTTCAATTCAAAAATTTTATTGAAGTAAGGTCATAGAAAATCGCAGAGCATGAAGTGCTTATTCTTCATGTTCCAATAGTTTTGTGTAGATATATTTAGAAAAAAAGGAAAAAATGAAATTTTAGTTTGTTTTCTATTACTATTTTTCCTTATCTTTGTGGCAAATAAAAAATCCGTTACCTAAGAAGTAACGGACATTCATTTGGTAAAAAAGTATGATTTTCACA
>NZ_CAJULN010000038.1 GCF_910586915.1 uncultured Bacteroides sp. | reverse complement strand
TGTATGCGTAACCGTGGTTGGGAACTTTCATTCAACTATCGTGGTAAGATAACCAAAGAAATTGATTATAGTGTAGGTGCTTCTCTTGCCGATGCCACTTCGGAGGTGACTGCTTATGCCAGTGATGGTACCGACCCTGCCGGAGCATGGTATGTAGGTCGTAAAGTGGGCGAAATTTGGGGATACCGTGTCGAAGGATTGATTCAGACAGAACAAGAAGCGGAAGAATATAATAAGAAATATGATCTGAGTTATATCAGTTCAAGACCGTGGGAACCGGGTGATGTGAAGTATAAGGACTTGGATAATAACAATGCCATCAATCGTGGTAGCAACAAGGTGGGAGATATGGGCGACCAAACCATAATCGGTAACACTACTCCTCGTTATCAGTATAGCTTTAACGGAAATATCAGTTGGAAAGGGCTTAGTTTGAGTGTATTTTTCCAAGGCGTAGGCAAGCGAGACTGGTTGGGCGGTGGAGCTTATTTCTGGGGATTTGGTCCGTATGCGCAAGTTACGGTGTTCAAGGAACATATGGACTATTGGACTCCTGACAATCCGGGTGCTTACTATCCGAAACCCTATATTCATTCGGCAGGCGGAGTAGGACCGTTTCAAAACAAGAATATACAAAACAATGATCGTTATATGCAAAATGCGGCTTACTTACGTCTGAAGAACCTCACGTTGAGTTACAATTTGCCTCAAACATGGGTGCAACGGGCAGGTTTACAGAAGTTGCAGGTGTTCTTTTCCGGCGAGAATCTGCTGACTTTCACTAAACTAAAAGGAATGTTTGATCCGGAAGCTATCTTTACTGGCAATACATATACCAGTGAGGCGGGAAAAAATTATCCGATGAATCGTGTATTGTCGTTAGGCATTATTGTTAACTTGTAAATCAAATCATCAGAAAATTATGAAAGCAAAAAATATACTATTGGGTTTGGCATTGATTTTAGGTACGACCTCATGTTACGATTTGGATAAAATGCCTGAAGGAGTGTTGTCGACGGCTGAACCGTTTCGCAGCACCGGAGAAATAAGGAATTACATTGACCGTTTTTATGAATCCGCTCTTAGAGGACAAGGATTCCAGATTGGTGGCGGGCAGGGTATTGCTGGAGACGATGTCGGTAGCGATAATATGTCGTCGAACGCTGCCAATACGCGATTGATGGGAATGACTGCGTTGAGCAATGCGTCGCGATTGAGCAATTACGAGAAAATCCGCGACGTCAACTTTTTGCTGAACAATGCGGATGAATGTCCGGAAAAGGGGACTCCTACCTACAATCAGTTGATGGGGGAGGTTTATTACTTCCGTGCGTGGTATTATTATACGATGTTCACAAACTATGGCTGTCTGGCTTGGGTTGACAAACCGTTGGACCCGGATATGAGTGTCATGATGCTTCCGCGTGAAAGTCGTACGTTTATTGTTGACAAGATATTGAACGACCTCGACACTGCTATCGGATTGATGTCGGAACAAAATAATTCAGGTACCATGCGTTTGCACCGGGATGTGGCTCGCGCTTTTAAGAGCGAAGTTGCCTTGTTTGAAGCAACTTGGGAGAAATATCACTATGCCAAAGAAAAAGACAAAGCGGAAAAGTTTTATGACACTACGTTGGACGAAAGTGCTTTGAGAGCAAAGATTGACAATTATCTGACACAGGCCATTGCTGCCGCCGAGGCGGTTTGCAATCGTGGTGTTTGGGATATCTATAAAACCGGTAATGTGAACAAGGACTATCGCGTTCTTTTCGAGACGGAAGACTTGACGCGCAATCCGGAAGTTTTGTGGTTCAAAAGATATGATGGTAACCAGATTGGTAATAACGTGACCCGTAGTCTCAACACCGGTGGAGGAGGTATCGGTATCACTGCATCGTTGGTTGATGATTATCTTACCCGCGATGGTCGTCCGTTTGTTGGTGAGGTACGTATGGCGGCAAAGCGTAACTATCCTGATGAATTGTTACCAGAGAATCGCGATCCTCGTTTGGCGCAAACCGTAGCTGTACCCGGACAACGTATGCAGCCTGAAAGAGCAGGCAATCCTTTTGTCATGTCATGGCCGGCATTGGCAGGAGACGGTTCAGCATTTGGAACTAATATGACCGGTTACACCATGTTGAAGCACGTGCAGATTGATTATGAAGGCGACTATATCGGTGAATATAAAGGTTCTACTCCGGCCATACAATTCCGTTATGCGGATGTGCTGTTGAATTATGCTGAGGCTTTGGCAGAACAAGATGGTGTTGGAAATAAAGCAAAGATTCAAACGGTACTCAAACCCTTGCGCGACCGTGTAGGTATGCCGGTGGTGGATTTTGACCGTGAGTATAATACGGAGGCTGACTATCCGTTCCGTAACTTAGACAAGTATGTGCAGGCTGTCCGTCGTGAACGTCGAGTGGAGAAAGCGTTGGAAGGTACCCGTTTGACCGATATTTTGCGTTGGGCTGCTGCTGACGAATTGATTGTGGGGCAACAGCCTACGGGCGTGCTTTTGTACGGAAGTAATCTGGAAGACAAATACGGCGATAGATTGGAAGAAGGTCGTAATCTGTTCTTGACCGGACAGCCGGGGGATGCCGAGCGGTATGTGCTTCCGGTTCCGCCTACTTCCATGCCTGACGGATGGCAGTTCAAAACCAATCGTGATTACTTGTTGCCTATTCATGGAGATATGATTAATCTCATGGGGGGATTGTGGCAACAGAATCCGGGCTGGTAGATAATTCCTTTTAATTACCTTTCGCAATAAAAAAAAGATATGGATTTATTAAAAGATACGATATGTTACTGTTGTGCAGGTACAGCAGTACTTGCAGCATTTACGTCATGTGCATCAAAGAAAGAGAACACCCAAAAGAAACCGATGAATATCGTCTACATTATGTGCGACGACCATTCTTACCAAACGATTAGTGCATACGACCAGCGTTATATCCAGACACCCAATATCGACCGCATAGCCAACGAAGGAGTGCTCTTTACCAATAGTTTTGTTGCTAATTCCTTGAGTGGTCCCAGCCGCGCTTGTATGCTGACCGGCAAACATAGTCATGCTAATGGGTTTACGGACAATACCACTACGTTTGACGGTGGTCAGCAGACTTTCCCGAAACTGTTGCAAGCGAACGGTTACCAAACAGCCATGATTGGTAAATGGCACCTTGTCTCCGAACCTACCGGTTTTAATTATTGGGATATTCTGATAGGGCAGGGTGATTATTACAATCCGAAATTCATTAAGAACGGTGAGCGGGTACAGCGTGAAGGATACGCCACTAATATTGTGACAGACTTGGCAGTCAACTGGATGGACAGCATTCGTGACAAGGAGAAACCTTTCTGTCTTTTTATTCACCACAAGGCGCCGCATCGTACTTGGATGCCGGATCTTTGCGACCTCGACCTTTATGCAGACGTGACTTATCCGATGCCTGAAAACTTTTACGATAAATACGAAGGAAGGATTCCTGCTTCGAAGCAAGAGATGAGCATTATCAAAGACATGGACTTGGTCTACGACCTGAAGATGGCAGATAGGGAGAACGAAATACATACCACTACCGGGCTGGAAGAAGCCGGACGTGCCATGTATAACCGCCTTACTCCCGAACAGAAAGCTGCGTGGGACAAACATTATGACCCCATCATCGCCAAGTTCAAGAAAGGTAGACTTTCGGGAAAAGCACTTGCCGAATGGAAATACCAGCAGTATATGCACGACTATTTGCGTGTGATTCACTCCGTAGACCGCAACGTGGGGCGTGTATTGGATTACTTGGAAGAGAATGGATTGCTGGAGAACACGATGATTGTCTACACTTCCGACCAGGGATTTTATATGGGCGAACACGGCTGGTTTGACAAACGTTTTATGTATGAAGAATCTTTCCGCACTCCATTGCTGGTTCGCTTGCCGGGCGGAAAAATGGGTAAAATAGAACAGATGGTACAGAATATCGACTACGGACCTACGATTCTTGACTTGGCGGGTGTGGAGATACCGTCGGATATGCATGGTGTTTCTTTCCTTCCGTTGCTAAAAGGTGAGGAGGTGTCGGAATGGCGCCGGTCGCTTTATTATCATTTTTATGAGTATCCTGCCGAACATTCGGTGTGTCGTCACTATGGAGTTCGTACAGACCGTTATAAACTGATTCATTTCTACAACGACGTTGATTGTTGGGAGTTGTACGATTTGCAGGAAGACCCGCAGGAAATGAATAATATTTATGGTCGTCCGGATATGGAGGAACTGACTAAAGTGTTGAAGGACGAACTCTTGAAACTTCAGGTGCAATACGATGATCCTATTCGCAATACCTATAAGTAGTATTTTTGAGGTTGTGCCGTTGATTGGGTACAACCTCTTTACTTTGAAACATTATCCCGTACTTTCACTATTTAGTTGTATCTATTTGATATTCCCGATAGAATTGCCGCGCTTTTGTATAAAGATTGTGCGTTGCCCGTCATTGACAAAGCGAAGGTCAGTGTCGGGTTTCTTTTTAAAGAAACGATAGATTGTTATAGCCAGCGATGAATAAATAGTGACGTTATTGAACGACGAGCGTCACGAATGTTCAATCTGTGTGGTAATTGTACTTCAATCGACCGCTGTTCCGCCCTCAGACGACTGATAACAAACTTATTCCTTATCAGATATAAACTTGTCGGAGAGTACTGCCAATCTTTCTTTTTGCCAATTACAAACTATAATTGCAAGTTTCGTTTTTATAAACGCAACCTTTGTTTTTATAAATGAAGGCTTCGTTTATAAAAATGAAACCTTCGTTTATAGTTTACGGACAATCAACCGGAACTTGATGTATAAGAGATTGGAAGTTTGCTGCTAATTTGTTATGACTTTATTATTAGTGATTTGAGGGCAAACGACCAGCCGTTTTGGTGCGCTTCCATACTGCCTTTACAGTTGTCGATAAGTTAACCTTATATCTGCCTCCTGTTGAAGCAGGACAGTTTCGAATATAAATTGGATATGCGGGAAGAATTTGAAAACCGCTTATCCGTTTGATAAAGCGCGGAAGTTCGGAGATTATCCCGACATACAGCTTCCATAAGTAACATACCATCTGTGTTTTTGAGAAAAAAATATCCGATAGTTTATTCCTGTTTTGAATAAAAACTGTATATTTGCACGCAATAAAATTTAAACGCATAGCCCTATGTCATTTATTGCTGATAAGATTGTAATGGATGGGTTGACTTACGACGACGTATTGTTAATCCCCGCTTATTCTGAAGTTTTACCGCGTACTGTCGACCTCTCGACAAAGTTTTCAAAAAACATTGAGTTAAAAATTCCTTTTGTGACGGCTGCCATGGATACGGTTACCGAAGCGAAGATGGCTATTGCCATTGCCCGCGAAGGAGGTATCGGTGTGATTCACAAAAATATGTCTATCGAAGAACAAGCAAGACAAGTCGCTATCGTGAAGCGCGCCGAAAATGGTATGATTTATGACCCTGTGACAATCAAAAGAGGTTCTACCGTTCAAGACGCACTGGACATTATGGCGGAATACAAAATCGGCGGTATCCCCGTAGTCGATGATGAAGGGTATCTGGTAGGTATTGTCACCAATAGAGATTTGCGTTTCGAGAAAGACATGACCAAGCACGTCGACCTTGTCATGACGCCCAAAGAAAGATTGGTGACTACCACTCAGTCTACCGACTTGGAATCTGCCGCACAGATTCTTCAACAACATAAAATTGAGAAACTGCCGATTGTGGGAGTAGACGGAAAACTGATTGGACTTGTCACCTATAAAGACATTACAAAAGCAAAAGACAAACCGATGGCCTGCAAAGACGCCAAAGGCCGCCTGCGGGTAGCTGCCGGCGTGGGTGTCACTGCCGACACATTAGACCGTATGCAGGCTTTGGTCGACGCCGGTGCGGATGCCATTGTCATTGATACGGCTCACGGACACTCGATGTTTGTGATTGAAAAACTGAAAGAAGCCAAAAAACGTTTCCCGGGCATCGACATTGTAGTAGGCAATATCGCTACTGGAGCTGCTGCGAAGGCTTTGGTAGAAGCGGGAGCTGATGCTGTGAAAGTAGGTATCGGTCCGGGTTCTATCTGTACCACCCGTGTCGTTGCCGGCGTAGGAGTACCACAGTTGTCGGCTGTATATGATGTGGCGAAAGCACTCAAGGGCACAGGCATTCCTTTGATTGCCGACGGTGGCTTGCGCTATTCGGGCGATGTGGTGAAAGCATTGGCCGCCGGCGGATACAGTGTGATGATTGGTTCACTGGTTGCAGGAACCGAAGAGTCGCCGGGCGATACGATTATCTTCAATGGCCGTAAATTCAAGTCTTATCGCGGCATGGGCTCTTTGGAAGCGATGGAGAACGGTTCGAAAGACCGCTATTTTCAAAGCGGTACTGCCGACGTGAAGAAACTCGTGCCCGAAGGCATTGCAGCACGCGTTCCCTACAAAGGCACACTCTTTGAAGTGGTTTATCAGTTGACAGGCGGTCTGCGGGCAGGTATGGGATACTGTGGCGCGGCCAATATCGAAAAACTTCACGATGCGAAGTTTACCCGCATTACCAATGCAGGTGTCATGGAAAGCCATCCGCACGATGTGACGATTACCAGCGAATCGCCTAATTACAGCCGTCCGGAATAACATATATAAACGCTGAACTGTTAACTAACGGTGAACGGTGGACAAGCTGGGGTAACTGGCAGATGTTTGCTGCTCACCGTTCGTTGTTTACGAACATATCAGGAAGAATGCCATCGGGTTTACGCTAAAGAAAGAATTGATGATGAAAAGAAGTCTGTTGTTTGGCTGTGTTTGTTGCTTCGCGCTCTCCGCCTTCGCTCAGGAAGATGCGGTATTGATGCGTGTCGACGGGAGAGAGATAGCCCGTTCGGAGTTTGAATATTCCTATCGCAACAGTACGGTTGGCGAAGGTGCCCGCCTTTCTCTGAAAGAGTACGCACTGCTTTTTGCCCGGACCATACAGAAAGTTGAAGCGGCAAAAGCCGCCGGGCTTGATACAACCTCCGCCTTTCGCAAACAGCACGAGGTTGCCCGCGCCCGACTGGCAGAGACTTATTTGACAGATAAACCCGTGATGGATAGCTGTGCCCGCGTGCAGTATCAAAGAATGAGGCTGAAAACCCGCAACGCGCAAGTGCAGGTGATGCAGATTTTCAGATATTTGCCGCAGACGATTACTGCCCGCCTCCTGGAAGCACAAAAGAACCGCATGGACTCTATCTACCGTGCGATACAAAACCAGCCCGGAACGGATTTTTCCCAGTGGGTAGAGCGCTATTCGGACGATAAACAACCCCGTTGGATAGAGAGTTTGCAGACAACTGCCGAATTTGAAGAGGTTGCCTTCACCTTGTCGGAAGGCGAAATATCCCCGCCGTTCTTTACCCCTGCCGGAATCCATATACTGAAAGTAATCGACCGCAAGGAGATGCCTGCCTACGAGGACGTTGCCGACAGGCTGATGGAGCGTATGCGCAGCAGGGATAGGCTGGATGAAACCATCGGAAAGGTGGTGGAACGCCTGAAAACGCATTGGCAGTATGTTCCCAATCAGACGGGTATGGAAGAGCTGTTAATGAAAGGCACCACCGAACAGAGCTTGTTCAACATCGACGGACATCCTTACACGGGTGCGTTGTTCCGGCGGTTTGCAGCTTCGCATCCCCAAGCTCTGAAGCGTCAGCTTGACGAATTTGTAGCCAAGTCATTGTTGGATTACGAAAGCCGGAACATGGATACAAGACACCCCGACTTCCGCGATGCTTTACGGAAATCCGACGAAGATTATCTTGTCAAAGAGCTGACGCGACAAAAGATAGACCTGCCTGCAACGACCGACCGTGCCGGGCTGGCAACTTATTTTAAGTTTCATGCTTCCGATTATCGGTGGGATAGTCCGCGCTACAAAGGCGTGGTTCTCCACTGTGCAGATAAAAAGATAGCCAAACAAGCTAAAAAAATGCTGAAGAAACTGCCGGAAAACGAATGGGTGCACCAACTTCGGCACACCTTCAATACGCCTGGTAATGAAAAGATACAAATCGAACAGGGAGTGTTTGTTCCCGGCGACAATAAATATGTTGATAAATTAGTTTTCAAGAAAGGGCGGTTTGAACCATTGATGTCTTATCCTTTTACTGTCGTGTATGGCAAAAAACAGAAAGGACCGGACGATTATCGGGAAGTGATATTCCAGCTTCGAAACGATTATCGAACCTATCTTGACACCCGCTGGACGCAGGAATTGAAAGCCTCCGGTAAGGTTGAAATAAACCAAGAGGTTTTAAAAACAGTTAATAATAACTGATGTAACCGATTATTCACTATCTTCGTACCTTAAATAATTAGATTTCAGTTGTCAATGCGAATATTAGTCCTCTTACTGATTACCCTTCTTACTTGTGGAGCGTGCAAGGAACAGCACGACCACAAAGGAAAGACTCCTTTGGTAGAGGTGGACGGTAACTTTTTATATAAAGAAGATTTGATGTCCGTACTTCCCGTCGGATTGTCGAAAGACGATAGCATCCTCTTTGCCGAGCACTATATCCGTAGCTGGGCCGAAGAGGTTTTGTTGTATGAAAAAGCAGCCGATAATATTCCCGATAACGTAGACGTGGACAAGTTGGTAGAGAACTACCGGAAAGCCTTGATAATGCATACATACCAGCAGGAATTGATTAATCAGAAACTGACCAAAGAAATACCCGAACAGGAAATAGCCGACTATTACGCCAAAAACAAGGAACTGTTTAAACAGGAAAGCCCGATGATGAAAGGACTGTTTATTAAAATACCTTTGACAGCTCCACAGTTGAACAATGTACGCAGGTGGTACAAGTCGGACAAACAGGAAGCGGTAGAAAATCTTGAAAAATATAGTTTGCAGAATGCAGTGAAATACGAATACTTCTACGATCGGTGGGTATCGGTAGCAGATGTGCTCGACTTGATTCCGTTGAAAGTGGAAGCCCCTGAAGAGTATGTCGACAAACACCGGCAGATAGAACTGCAAGATACAGCCTTCCATTATTTTCTGAATGTGAGCGACTATCGTGGAGCGGGAGAAGAAAAACCGTATGAGTTTGCCCGGGCGGAAGTGAAAGACCTGTTGGTCAATCAGAAACGGGTGGGCTTTATGGAGCAGGTGAAGAACGACCTGTATCAGCAAGCGGCAAACAAGAAGAAGATTATATATAATTATTAAATACAAAGAATGAAAAAGTTTGTGAACTTTAGATTTGTTGTTACCCTTATCCTGGCAGTATTTGCCAATGTGGCAACCTATGCACAAGACAATGTGGTTGATGAAGTAGTTTGGGTAATAGGTGACGAAGCTATTTTAAAATCGGATGTAGAAGAGGCACGTCTGGATGCCTTGTATAACGGACGCCGGTTCGACGGCGACCCCTATTGTGTAATTCCCGAAGAAATTGCCGTACAGAAGTTGTTCTTGCACCAAGCAAAGCTCGACAGTATCGAAGTGTCCGAAGCGGAAATTATACAACGTGTGGATATGTTGACCAATATGTATATCCAGCAGATTGGCTCGAAAGAGAAACTGGAAGAGTACTTCAACAAGACTTCCACTCAGATTCGTGAAACCTTGCGCGAGAATGCTCGCGACGGGCTGACTGTACAGAAGATGCAGCAGAAATTAGTCGGAGAAATCAAGGTGACTCCGGCACAAGTACGCCGCTACTTCAAAGATCTTCCCCAAGACAGCATCCCTTACATCCCCACACAAGTGGAAGTGCAGATTATCACGCTGCAACCTAAAATACCTGTTGCCGAAATTGAAGAGGTAAAGAAAAGACTGCGCGATTATACCGACCGTGTGACAAAAGGAGAAATCGACTTCTCTACACTGGCACGTCTGTATTCGGAAGACAGGGCTTCGGCCATCAAAGGCGGTGAGTGCGGATTCATGGGACGCGGTATGATGGACCCTGCTTATGCGAATGTAGCCTTCGGTTTGCAAGACCCGAAGAAAGTTTCCAAGATTGTAGAATCGGAATTCGGTTATCACATCATCCAGTTGATTGAAAAGCGTGGCGACCGTGTCAATACCCGCCATATCCTGTTGCGTCCGAAAGTGTCGGAGAAAGAACTGACCGCAGCTTGTGCCCGTCTGGATTCTATTGCCGATGATATCCGTGCCGACAAATTCACATTCGACGAAGCCGCTGCCGTTATATCGCACGATAAAGATACCCGTAACAACCACGGTATCATGGTAAATATCAACGAAGATTCGGGTATCACTACTTCCAAGTTCCAAATGCAGGATCTTCCGCAGGATGTTGCTAAGGTAGTGGACAGAATGAACGTAGGCGAGATTTCAAAAGCCTTTACAATGATAAACGAGAAGGACGGAAAAGAAGTATGTGCCATCGTGAAACTGAAAACGAAAATCAACGGTCATAAAGCTACCATTGCAGAAGATTATCAGAACCTAAAGGGTATCGTAATGGAGAAACGTCGCGAAGAGATGTTGCATAAATGGATTCTCGACAAACAGAAACATACGTACGTGCGTATCAACGAAAACTGGCAGAAGTGTGACTTCAAATATCCGGGTTGGGTGAAGAAGGATTGATGTTTAACAGCTCGACTTTATATGCTGAAACAAAATAAGAAAGATAAACAACAATACAGGCATAGATGGCTTCTTATAGGCTTTCTATGCCTGTTTGGCGTATGTCTTGTAGCGCAAGTCAGGCCTACGGGACAGAAACCGGCTGCGGCGACTCCGGCAAAGCCGGAAAATAAAAAGACGAAAGTCTATTTGCTTCACGCCGACGAAGGGCAGGCGGACAAACTCGCCCGTCCCGACGTACAAATACTTATCGGCAATGTGAAATTGCGTCACGACAGTATGTATATGTACTGTGACAGTGCTTTGATTTTCGAAAAGACCAATTCGGTGGAGGCTTTCAGTAATGTACGCATGGAGCAGGGTGACACCTTATTTATATATGGTGATTATCTTTTCTATGACGGAATGACGCAGATTGCCCAACTTCGTGAAAACGTGAAGATGATTAACCGCAATACAACCCTGCTGACGGACAGCTTGAATTACGACCGTCTTTACGACCTCGGATATTACTTTGAAGGGGGAACCTTGATGGACGAAGAGAATGTGCTGACTTCCGACTGGGGAGAATACAGTCCTGCCACCAAGCAGTCCGTATTCAATCACGACGTGAAACTCGTAAATCCTAAGTTCGTACTCACCTCCGACACATTGCGGTACAATACGGAAAACAAAATAGCTGTCATTCTCGGTCCTTCGAACATCGTGAGTGATAACAACCACATCTATTCCGAACGCGGTTCTTACAACACTTTGACCGAACAAGCCGAATTGCTCGACCGTTCCGTCCTTACCAACCAGGGAAAGAAACTGGTAGGCGACAGTTTGTTTTACGACCGTATCAACGGTTATGGCGAAGCATTCGATAATGTGAAGATGACGGACACCATCAATAAGAATATGCTGACAGGCGATTACTGCTTTTATAATGAACTGACAGATTCCGCCTTTGCCACCAAGCGGGCGGTTGCCATTGATTATTCGCAGGGTGACAGTCTCTTTATGCATGGAGATACGTTGCAGTTGGTATCTTATCATCTGAATACCGACTCTTTGTTCCGTCTGATGAAAGCCTATCACAAAGTACGTATGTACCGCACGGATGTGCAGGGCGTGTGCGACTCGCTGGTGTATAACTCGAAAGACTCCTGCATGACGATGTACACCGACCCGATTCTCTGGAATGACGGCCAACAACTGTTGGGCGAGCAGATAAAGATTTATATGAACGACAGCACCATCGACTGGGCACATATCATCAACCAGGCTTTGACGGTGGAAATGAAAGACTCCATCCATTACAACCAGGTATCCGGCAAAGAGATGAAAGCCTATTTCATAGATGGCGATATGCGTCATATCGAAGTGATAGGCAATGTTCAGACTGCCTTTTATCCGGAAGAGAAAGACAGCACGATGACCGGATTTAATTGTCTGGAGGGCAGTGTGCTTCATCTTTATATGAAAGATAAGAAGATGGAGAAAGGATTGTTTGTCGGCAAGTCCAACGGCACGATGTATCCGATGGACCAGATACCGTCCGATAAACTCCGTCTCTCTACTTTTGCCTGGTTCGATTATATCCGTCCGTTGAATAAAGAGGATATTTTCAACTGGCGGAGCAAGCGGGCGGGAGAAACCCTGAAACCGACCACTGGCCGGCGACCGAAAACAGAAAAGCGAAACCTGATAAATATGAAGTAGTATGGGAATGTTTAATTCGATGAGGAAACCTCGTGGCTTTAGTCATCAGTATATTTACGTGGACGAGCGTAAGGAGAAGCTCGCCAAGATGGAAGAGAAGGCAAAGCGCGACTTAGGTATGTTGCCGGAGAAAGAATTTAATCCGGAAGATATTCGTGGTAAGTTCGTTGAAGGAACCACTCACCTGAAAAGAAGAAAAGCAAGTGGCCGCAAACCGGTCTCCTTCGGAATCGTATTGATTGTCATTGCTTTCCTTTTATATTTGTGGCATTATTTGGCGACGGGAAGTTGGTCGTTTTAATCTTTTTACTGCACTATGAGCGATATTATTCATTTGTTGCCCGATTCGGTAGCCAATCAGATTGCTGCCGGTGAAGTGATACAACGTCCGGCATCTGTTATCAAGGAGTTGGTTGAGAATGCGATTGATGCAGATGCGCAACACATACACGTATTGGTGACGGATGCGGGAAAGACCGGTATTCAGGTCATTGACGACGGAAAGGGAATGTCCGAGACCGATGCTCGTCTTTCCTTTGAGCGTCATGCTACTTCCAAGATACGTGAAGCTGCCGATTTGTTTGCTTTGCGCACGATGGGATTTCGCGGAGAGGCTTTGGCTTCCATTGCTGCCGTGGCTCAGGTAGAACTGAAAACGCGTACCGGGTCGGAAGAATTAGGTACGAAACTGGTGATAGCAGGCTCTAAGGTAGAGAGCCAGGAGGTCGTTTCCTGTTCGAAAGGGAGCAACTTCTCCGTAAAGAACCTGTTCTTCAATGTGCCTGCACGCCGTAAATTTCTGAAAGCGAACTCCACTGAGCTGAGCAATATCCTTGCCGAATTTGAACGTATCGCTCTTGTTCATCCCGAAGTGGCCTTTTCGTTGTATAGCAACGATTCCGAACTTTTCAATCTGCCGGTATCACCATTGCGGCAGCGCATTATGGCTATCTTCGGCAAAAAGCTCAATCAGCAGTTGCTCAATATCGAGGTGAACACCACGATGGTGAAAGTGTCCGGTTACGTAGCCAAACCGGAAACCGCCCGTAAGAAAGGAGCCCATCAATATTTCTTTGTCAACGGGCGTTATATGCGCCATCCTTATTTCCACAAGGCAGTGATGGAGGCCTACGAACAGTTGATTCCTGCCGGCGAACAGATTTCCTATTTTATCTATTTTGAAGTAGACCCGGCTAATATCGATGTCAACATTCACCCCACCAAGACCGAAATCAAGTTTGAGAACGAACAAGCCATCTGGCAGATATTGTCGGCCTCGGTGAAAGAGTCGTTGGGTAAGTTCAGTGCCATCCCTTCCATTGATTTTGATACGGAAGATATGCCCGATATTCCGGTATTCGAGCAAAAGGTAACTTCCGAGCCGCCCAAAGTACATTACAATTCGGATTACAATCCGTTTAAGGTATCGGCAGGTGGCGGCGGTGGTAGTTCGTATGGTCGTTCGAAGGTGGAATGGGAGGAATTGTACGGCGGACTGACAAAAGCCAGCAAGATGAACAATCCGATGCCCGAGCCCGAGATGGAGTGGGAAGAGACTGCTGCCGGCGAGGATACACCGGTTTGGGACGAGAAGATAGAGGCGACGATGCCCTCGATGGCTTCTCCTACTTTATATGCCAACGAGCCGATGATGGAGAAAGGCAACCAACATTTGCAGTTCAAAGGAAGGTTTATTCTGACCTCCGTAAAGTCGGGACTGATGCTTATCGACCAGCACCGGGCACATATACGGGTACTTTTCGACCGTTATATGATTCAAATCCAACAGAAGCAAGGGATATCGCAAGGGGTTCTTTTCCCCGAAATATTGCAGTTGCCGGCTTCGGAGTCTGCCATGTTGCAGAGCATTATGGATGATTTGTCGGCGGTAGGATTCGATTTGAGCAATTTGGGTGGCGGCAGTTATGCCATCAACGGTATTCCGTCCGGAATAGAAGGACTCAATCCGGTCGAACTGGTGCGCAATATGTTGCATACGGCGATGGAAAAAGGGAGCGACGTCAAGGAGGAGATACAAAACATACTGGCGTTGACGTTGGCGCGTGCGGCAGCCATCGTTTACGGACAAGTGTTGAGCAATGAAGAGATGGTCAGCCTGGTTGATAATCTCTTTGCTTGCCCTTCGCCGAATTACACTCCCGACGGTAAAATAGTCTTGACAACCATCAAGGAAGAAGAGATTGAACGTTTATTCAAATAAAGCAAAAAAAGTAATCTTTTTCTAAAACCTTTTAGTACTGCCCGTGTTATTTAATTAGTTCAACAAAGAAAAAATATTAAATAACCACTTAACTATTAGGTATATGAAAAAGATTTTGATGTTGCTGGCTTTTGCCGGCGCTGCGTCTTTCGCTTCTGCACAGCAGACCCTGACTGTAACTGAGTACGACGTAATTCAGGTACAAGATAAACACCAGGTAATAACCAACCCGTTTTGGAGCAACTGGTTCTTCTCGGTAGGAGGAGGTGCTCAGGTGTTGTATGGCACCAATGACTATGTAGGCAAATTCAAAGACCGTGTTGCGCCTACGTTCAATGTGTCTCTCGGAAAATGGCTCACTCCGACTTTCGGGCTTCGTTTGCAATACAGCGGCCTGCAGGCAAAAGGCTTTACCAGGAATGAAACGGCCAATTATGTAGTAGGCGGCGTGCGGGCAGACGGCTCTTACAAGCAGCGCTGGGACTACATGAACCTTCACGGCGATTTGATGGTGAACCTGAACTCTCTTTTCGGTGGTTACAATCCCGACCGTGTATATGAAGTTATTCCCTATATCGGTGCCGGTTGGGCGCACGCTTACTCGCGTCCTCACACCAATGCCGCTACATTCAATGCAGGTATCATCAACCGTTTCCGCCTGTCGAATGCGGTCGACTTGAATATCGAATTGAGTGCGACAGGCTTAGAAGGCAAATTTGACGGCGAGCACGGAGGCAAGCATGATTACGACGGTATCCTCGGTGCGACTGTCGGGGTGACATATTACTTCCCCACTCGCGGTTTCCAACGCCCTACGCCACAGATTATCTCCGAATTTGAACTGAGACAGATGCGCGACCAGATGAATGCAATGGCGGCAGCCAATATGGAGTTGCAACAGCAGTTGGCCGATGCTAAACAGCCAGTCGAAGTAGAAGAGGAAACGGTAGTCATTACCAATCCGAACATAGCTCCGCGTACCGTGTTCTTTACAATCGGTTCCGACAAACTCTCTCCGCAAGAAGAAATGAACTTGTCTTATCTTGCCAACCGCATCAAAGAATTCCCCGGCACTACTTACACAATCAACGGATATGCCGATTCTGCAACGGGTAGTCCCGCGTTCAATCAAAAGCTGAGTTTGAAACGTGCGCAAGCGGTTAAGGACTTGTTGGTGAAGAAATATGGAATTCCTGCTAATAACCTGGAGGTTGCTGCCGGTGGCGGTGTCGATAAGTTCGGCCAACCAATTCTGAACCGTGTGGTATTGGTTGAAACAGCAAAGTGATGAAGTGATTTTGAGCTTCGGAGAAGGGATTTGCACCGCATATATACCCAATTTCCAGCGTCTATATATCCTACTCCCAGCATCTATATATCCAACTTCCAGCATCTATATCTCCTGCGGGCAGCATATATAGATGCTGTAACCGGTTGATTATAAGACTATAAATGTTGCGTTTGGAAGATAGGAGCAGGAGGGGTGTTTGCAAAATGGGGTGGTAGGCGAACCTACCACCCCATTTTTTCGGGTGCTCCTCTTTCCGGAAGCTGTTTTTTTATTCTTGCGAGAAACGTTTTACTTGCTCTGCAATCAACTCCTTGTCGTCAAAGTAGTTAATCTTCATCGCCCGCTTCACGTCGGCCAAAGTTTCGGCGGCTGCGGCTCTTGCCACTTCACATCCCTTCTGCAACATCTCGTAAACGGCGGGAATATCCTTGCTGAACTCTTTGCGGCGGTTGCGAATCGGTTCGAGTGTCTCTTGCATGATGGCATTGAGGAAACGTTTCACCTTCACATCGCCCAGTCCGCCCCGTTGATAGTGGGCTTTCAGTTCGGCGAGGTTCGGATAATCGGGCAGGTAACGTTCGAAATGTTCGGGAAGGCAGAAGGCGTCAAGGTAGGTAAACACGGTGTTACCTTCAATCTTTCCAGGGTCTTGCACACGCAGATGTCCCGGGTCGGTGTACATACTCATGATTTTCTTCTGTATCTCATCCGGCTCTTCGGACAAGTAGATGCAGTTGCCCAGCGACTTGCTCATCTTCGCTTTGCCGTCCGTTCCCGGCAGGCGCAGGCAGGCGGCGTTGTCGGGCAAGAGTATTTCCGGTTCTACCAGCGTCTCACCATATATATAATTGAAACGGCGGACGATTTCGCGCGCCTGTTCGAGCATCGGCTCCTGGTCTTCGCCCACGGGCACGGTGGTGGCGCGGAAGGCGGTGATGTCGGCAGCCTGGCTGATAGGGTAGGTGAAAAAGCCCACGGGGATGCTCGTCTCGAAGTTGCGCATCTGTATTTCCGTCTTTACGGTCGGGTTGCGTTGCAGGCGCGACACGGTGACGAGGTCCATGTAGTAGAAGCTAAGCTCGCACAATTCCGGTATCTGCGACTGGATGAAGATGGTTGCCTTTGCGGGGTCCAGTCCGCAGGCGAGGTAGTCGAGAGCCACTTCGATAACGTTCTGACGCACCTTTTCGGGGTTGTCGATATTGTCTGTCAGTGCTTGCGCGTCGGCGATGAAAACAAACATCTTGCTATAGTCGCCTGCGTCTTGCAGCTCGACCCTACGTTTGAGCGAACCGACATAATGACCGATGTGCAGTCTGCCGGTAGGACGGTCGCCCGTCAATATGATTTTTTCTTTTCCCATATTGTCTTATATTAATATATGTATGGATTTAGTGGCAAAGATACGCATTTATTGTTACTTGTCAACACTTCGTACGGCTTTTAGTGCCCCGACGGGGAGGGCTTGGCGGTAAAAAAGTAGAGGTTTCTTTTTGTCATGTGCAAAATATGTCGTTTCTTTGCATAAATTTTGAAAACGACAATGAATCAACAGGAAATAAGAAGTAAGTATTATCTGCATTCGGATGTTTTTCACCCGGAAATGTCGGGCTTCTTCTCTATTTTCCAAAAAACGATATTTTAGTTCTTTGGTAATGCGTTAATCCTCTTTAGAGGGTAACGCATTTTTTTTATGGACGAATTTTGAAACAACTATTATAATAACAAAAGAAATGGAAAAGGAAATCAAGAAAGTTCTCGTTTTGGGTTCTGGAGCACTCAAAATCGGACAAGCCGGAGAGTTCGACTACTCAGGCTCGCAAGCGCTGAAGGCTTTGAAAGAAGAAGGTATCAGTTCAGTATTGGTAAACCCGAACATCGCGACCATTCAGACTTCTGAAGGTATCGCCGATAAAGTGTATTTCCTTCCCGTAAATACTTATTTCGTAGAAGAGATTATCAAGAAAGAGCGTCCCGAAGGTATTCTCCTTGCGTTTGGCGGACAGACGGCGCTGAACTGCGGTGCGGAGCTTTATACGAAAGGTATCCTTGATAAATATGGCGTGAAGGTACTCGGTACTTCGGTAGAGGCAATCATGTACACGGAAGACCGCGACCTGTTTGTGAAGAAGCTGGACGAGATACAGATGAAGACGCCGGTAAGCCAAGCGGTGGAAAGCATGGAAGATGCCATTGCGGCTGCCCGTAAAATCGGTTTCCCGGTGATGGTACGTTCGGCTTATGCGTTGGGTGGCCTCGGTAGCGGTATCTGCACGAACGAAGAAGAATTTGTGAAGTTGGCCGAAAGCTCGTTCACCTTCTCCAAGCAAATCCTCGTAGAAGAGTCGCTGAAGGGATGGAAGGAAATCGAGTTTGAGGTAATCCGCGATGCCAACGACCACTGCTTCACGGTGGCAAGCATGGAAAACTTCGACCCGTTGGGTATCCATACGGGAGAGTCAATTGTAGTTGCCCCCACTTGCTCGCTCGACGAGAAAGAGCTGACCATGTTGCAGGAACTCTCTACGAAGTGCATCCGCCACTTGGGTATCGTGGGCGAGTGTAACATCCAGTATGCGTTCAATTCCGAAACGGACGACTACCGCGTGATTGAGGTAAACGCACGCTTGAGCCGTTCTTCCGCGTTGGCTTCCAAAGCTACCGGTTATCCGCTGGCTTTCGTTGCCGCCAAGATTGCTTTGGGCTACTCGCTCGACCAGATTGGCGAGATGGGAACACCCAACTCTGCGTATGTCGCCCCGCAACTCGACTACTATATCTGCAAGATTCCCCGTTGGGACCTGACGAAGTTTGCAGGCGTTTCGCGCGAGATTGGTTCGAGCATGAAGTCGGTGGGCGAAATCATGTCTATCGGCCGTTCGTTCGAAGAAATCATCCAGAAGGGACTTCGTATGATTGGTCAGGGTATGCACGGCTTTGTCGGCAACGACGGTGTGCACTTCGACAATCTCGACAAGGAACTGTCCTGCCCCACCGACTTGCGCGTGTTTGCCATCGCACAAGCGTTGGAAGAAGGATATACCATCGAGCGTATCCATGAGTTGACGAAGATTGACCCCTGGTTCCTCGGCAAACTGAAAAACATTGTCGACTACAAAGCCAAACTGTCTACTTATAATAAGGTAGAGGATATCCCCGCCGATGTGATGCGCGAAGCCAAAGTGCTGGGCTTCTCCGACTTCCAGATAGCACGTTTCGTACTCAATCCGGAAGGCAACATGGAGAAGGAAAACCTTGCCGTACGCGCACATCGTAAAGCATTGGGTATCCTTCCGGCAGTGAAGCGCATCAATACGGTAGCTTCCGAACATCCGGAGCTGACCAACTATCTGTATATGACGTATGCCGTAGAGGGTTACGACATCAACTATTACAAGAACGAGAAATCCGTGGTTGTGCTCGGTTCGGGTGCATACCGCATCGGTAGCTCGGTGGAATTTGACTGGTGTTCGGTGAATGCCGTGCAGACTGCCCGTAAGTTGGGTTACAAGTCCATCATGATTAACTACAACCCCGAAACGGTATCTACCGACTATGATATGTGCGACCGTCTCTACTTCGATGAGCTCTCCTTCGAACGTGTGCTCGACGTTATCGACCTCGAACAGCCGCGCGGCGTTATCGTCTCCGTGGGCGGACAGATTCCGAACAACCTGGCGATGAAACTCTACCGCCAGTCGGTTCCCGTGTTGGGTACTTCGCCGATATCCATCGACCGTGCCGAAAACCGCAACAAGTTCTCCGCTATGCTCGACCAGTTGGGTATCGACCAGCCGGCTTGGCAGGAGCTCACCAGCCTTGAAGATGTGAAAAGCTTTGTCGACAAAGTAGGTTACCCCGTCTTGGTTCGTCCTTCTTACGTGCTTTCGGGCGCTGCGATGAACGTCTGCTACGACGATGAAGAACTTGCCAACTTCCTGAAGATGGCTGCCGAAGTGTCGAAAGAGTATCCGGTGGTTGTTTCCCAGTTCCTTGAGAACACGAAGGAAATCGAGTTCGACGCCGTGGCGCAGAACGGTGAGGTGGTAGAGTATGCCATCTCCGAGCACGTAGAGTTTGCCGGCGTTCACTCCGGCGACGCTACTTTGGTGTTCCCCGCACAGAAGATTTACTTTGCAACGGCACGCCGCATCAAGAAAATCAGCCGTCAGATTGCCAAAGAACTGAACATCTCCGGACCGTTTAATATCCAATTCCTGGCTCGCAACAACGAGGTGAAGGTTATTGAGTGTAACTTGCGCGCTTCACGCAGTTTCCCGTTTGTGTCGAAGGTGCTGAAACGCAACTTCATCGAGACGGCTACGCGCATCATGCTCGATGCTCCGTATTCACGTCCGGACAAGTCGGCGTTTGATATAGACTGGATTGGTGTGAAGGCTTCGCAGTTCTCTTTCTCCCGTCTGCACAAGGCCGACCCTGTGTTGGGCGTGGATATGTCTTCTACGGGCGAAGTGGGATGCATCGGCGACGACTTCTCCGAAGCGTTGCTCAATGCGATGATTGCTACCGGATTCAAGGTTCCCGAAAAGGGAGTGATGTTCTCTTCCGGTGCCATGAAGTCGAAGGTTGACCTGTTGGATGCCAGCCGTATGTTGTTTGCTAAGGGATACAAGGTGTATGCTACAGCAGGAACGGCTGCCTTCCTCAATGCGCACGGCGTAGAGACTACTCCGGTGTACTGGCCGGATGAGAAACCGGATGCGGAGAACAACGTGATGACGATGATTGCCGACCATAAGTTCGACCTCATTGTCAACATTCCGAAGAATCACACCAAACGCGAACTGACGAACGGTTACCGTATCCGTCGCGGTGCAATCGACCATAACATTCCGTTGATTACCAATGCGCGCCTGGCAGGAGCCTTTATCGAAGCGTTCTGCGAACTGAAACAGAGCGACATCCAGATTAAGAGCTGGCAGGAATACAAATAAAATCGCTCGGTAGCGTATTTCAGATAAAAGAAACTCCCTTTTCGGATGGCCCGAAAAGGGAGTTCTTTTTTTACCGTATGGTTAAGTTGCTTTCAAGTAACGGGTGTTGTGGTTGTTTCTACCGCTTGATACGAGTGTTTCCACCGCTTGACACGGGCGTTTCCACCGCTTGACACGAGCGTTTCCATTGCTTGATACGGTTGTTTCCACTGCTTTATTGCTGGCTTACACAGTAGTTATATACCTTCAAGTTCTCTATCCGGCTGTTGAAATCGCCCGCTTTTTCCAACGGGAAGACCAATGTACGCACATAGTTGATAGAATCTTTTCCGGCGTTGAAGTAGATTTTCTGTATATCCATCTTCTCAATTACCTTTCCGTTCACCTTGAGCGTAGTGCTTCGGTTGTCTCCTTCTATCTGAACCGTTGCCTTCTCTCCCGGATTCACCTTGTAGGGGAAGGTGTTCAGATAACCGTCGCGTGCAAATCCCATCATACCGCGAATCGGGTCTGTCAGGTAAAAGACAGCATTTGCCGAGCGGAACAGTTCGGTTCCGTTCTTCTCGTCGGCTCCGGTGATGTCAAAGCTCACCGTATAGTTGTAGCCGATTTCCGGATGGTCGGACGTGCTGCCGGGGGCAACCGTGGCGCGTTCGTACACCAACGCGGGACTTTTGCCGATTCTTCCCATCTGGTTGACACCCGGTGCTTCGCTGATGGCGGCACGCTTTTCGTTGTATGCTTCGTAGGGCAGGCTCGTATGGACGCCCGTCCACATCTTCACGGCGAGTGTTTGCAGGGCGGGGAATACGCGGTGGTGGATATCTTTCACGGAAATCCCGTTGCCCACATGGTCGTTCCATACGGCAAACATACCGCCGAGGATGGCAGGGTGTTGCTCTTCAAACACAGCCTTGCCGATGTGCGCCGGTGTCCATTTATTATATAGGAAAGTTTCGTTGAGGTAATCGTAGTAATATCCGGCTGCCGGCACGAGGTAGACCATACCGTCGGGGATACTGATGAGGCGGTAACCCTCTTTAATCATCGTTTCAGGGTCGGCATATCCGTTGTACCAGGCGTTCATGATGACGTTCTCCGACTTCACGGGCGTTTCGCCTTTGGCGTGCGTGAGTGCACCCCACACCATTGCCTGCTTGCCGAAACTCTCGACAAAGCGGATATAGTGGTCGGTAAACTCGCGGAACTTCTCTACCACGTCTTTCTTGGCGTTCGAATATTCGTCCGTGCCGATGTGCACGCGCTTGCCTACGAATACGGGATTCTCTCCCTCGAGATACTCCTTGAACAAGGCGTCGGCAAATTCATACGTCTCCGGTTTGAAGAGGTCGAGATGGTCCATACCATACTCCTTGCTGCCGATTTCCGGTTTGTAGTGAGCAAAGGCGAGCGAGTGGGCGGGGATGTCTATCTCCGGTATGATTTCTACAAACTGAGCTGCCGCCTGGTGCTGGAAGTCGACGAACTCCTTCTTGGTGTAAAAGCCGTCGCGGGCAGCCAGTCCGGGGTAAGTATCCGACTCCAGGCGGAAGGCGGCATACGTCTTGTCCCAGTCGTGACCGAAAAACTGCTTGAATCCGTTGTCGTTGAGGTGCACCTGCAAGGCGTTCATCTTGTAGTAAGCCATGATTTTCACCAAGTCTTGCAGGTAAGGCATCGGGATGAACTTCCGTCCGCAGTCTATCATGAATCCGCGGATGGGATAGTCGGGATAATCCCGCACAGTTCCTTTGGGCAGTTGATGGTCGGCAGTCTGCTCCGCCATTTGCAACAGGGTACGCGTGCTCCAATAGAGCCCGGTGGGGGTGGGAGACGAGAGCGTCACCCGGTCGGCTATTTTGATGGAGTAGCCTTCTTCGCCCAACTTCTTGTCGGCAGCGAGCGACAGGACGAAGTCGCCGGCTTTGGCTTTGCCTTCCGCTACGTCCAGTGTCTTGCCGAACATCTGCCGGTAATCTTCGGCAAGCATACGGGCTATCCGCAGCACTTCGGGGTGGGAGGAGGGGCATACGATGCGCGTTTCCGCTCCCGGGACGAAGCTGCCCTCTTTTCCCGTCCATTGTTTCAGCTCGGGGATGACGAACGGCTTCGGATTGACGGCCGCGCGTGTCATGCTTCCTGTCAGGCAAAAGATAGCCAACAGGCCTAACACTTTCAAGGTGTTCAGTGTGTGTGTCATAAAGGTGTTTTTTGGGTTGTTAATAAATTATTATAGTTAATTATGCGGTGAAAGTAAGGATAATTTGGCTATCTGTAAGCGCGCGATGCGATTTATTTCATATTTTTGTCATATAAACAAGGTAAAAGCAGATTTAATCATGTTAGTACTTCTATCCTGTGCCAAGACAATGAGTGAACTTTCGAAGGTGGGCGTACCTTTGAAGACAAAGCCGCGTTTCCAAAGCGAAGCCTCTGCGATAGCTTTGCAGATGTCGCAGATGACGGTCGGCGAACTGGAACGTCTCTTGCGCGTAAGTCCTAAAATAGCCGTCGAGAATTACAAGCGCTATCAGTCCTTCCATGCGGAAGGCACGCCCCAACTTCCCGCCCTGCTGGCCTATACCGGAATCGTGTTCAAGCGGTTGAACGCAAAAGACTTCTCTTCCGAAGATTTCGAATATGCGCAGCAACATCTGCGGCTCACCTCTTTCTGTTACGGGTTGTTGAGACCTCTCGACGTTATCCGCCCTTACCGCCTCGAAGGCGATGTCGTTTTGCCCGAATGCGGCAACCAGACTCTGTTTGCCTATTGGCAGACCCGTCTGACGGAGCTATTCATTGAAGATATAAAGAAGGCGGGTGGAATACTTTGTAATCTGGCGAGCGATGAAATGAAAAACCTGTTCGACTGGCGGCGGGTGGAGAAAGAAGTGCGTGTCGTCACCCCCGAGTTCCGGGTATGGAAGCATGGAAAGTGGACTTCGGTCGTTGTTTACCTGAAAATGTCGCGTGGTGAAATGGCACGTTTCATCTTAAAGAACAGAATTGAGAACCCCGAAACGCTGAAAAATTTCTCCTGGGAAGGATTTTTATTCAACGAATCCCTGTCTGACGAAAAGAATTTTGTGTTTACGAATGGTGGAGATATATAAGGTTTGGGGTGAAGTGGCGAAGAAGGTGCAAAAAGGACGAAAAAAAAGTTTTTCTTGTTATTTGTTGATAATCAGTATGTTTGTGCGTTTGGTGAAAAATTTATTAAAAAATAATTCGGAAAAGATTTGCAGGTTTCAAAAAAAGCCGTACCTTTGCATCGCTTTTGAAACGGAAGTGTAAGGGCGTTTAGCTCAGCTGGTTCAGAGCATCTGCCTTACAAGCAGAGGGTCGGCGGTTCGAATCCGTCAACGCCCACAT
>NZ_CAJULN010000037.1 GCF_910586915.1 uncultured Bacteroides sp. | reverse complement strand
TCACCGTCCGATTGGACAGATAAAATATTCACTAATTTAATTCAACCAACAGGTATTCATATGAAAACAACAGTTTGCTCGTTTGGAGACTTATCCAGTATTAAGTGATAGCTTTAAATACTGGTTGTATCTTCTGAATCTCCGATTCAAAACCGAACCAGTAGCCATATTGCCCTTCTTCGGTAGTAGGAAGAAAGCACAATCGTAGACTCTCACGGTACAAGCCATATACTACTTCCCAGTTTTCGGGAGGTACTTGTCTCTTGGTTTTCACCTTTTCTGCCGGAGTCTTTTTCAATGACATACCTGCTTCTATCCATGCGATGCTGACTTGCGTCAAATACTTCGGATAATGATTTTTGCAGAAATCATATAGGATAAGTCCTCTTCTTTCCAGACTTAAAGGAGTGTCGATGACATCTTTTTGCACCAAATGGTTAAGGAATTCATGTAAGAAAGAAGGATTCTCCAAAATTAGTGTCCGGGTAATCTTTTGCCAGGTAGGTGTATTGTAGAATCCGTCTAACATACGGGACAGATAATGTGCTGTTTGCAGTTCGTCTACTGTGATTTCACGGGTTTGCAGTACTTCATAGGGTGGAAGCGGTGAGTATTGGATACCCAATTCTTCCGCTCGTCTACGCATTTCCGTGCCGGGAAGCAGCTTTAGGGATTCCAATTGGATTTCCCCTGCGCCATATTCCGCCAAAGTGCGGACATCTTCGAATATCTCTGACAAATGATAGAGTGGGAGTCCTGCTATCAAGTCGGCGTGTGTCTCCATATTTTTGAGGGAGCATAGATATTTTAATCCTTCGAGCGCGTCGGATAGTCTTCCGATGCGTCGACTTTGTTGCAGAACAGGCTCTTTTAAACTTTGGATTCCAGCTTCCAAATGCAATAAGCCTTTCGGAAGAGTGGATAATTCCTGTTTTAATACTTCGGATAGGAGAGCCGGATGAATCTCCAGATGGAAACAGATGTCCGGATAGTTACGGAATAGGTCGAGCAATTCTTTTGCCCGTTTATTGTTGTAATTGAATGTACGGTCGAGGACACGTACATTCTTGATTCCATGTCGGTGGATGTCATTCAGACGCTCGCGGATGGTTTCCAACGGAATGGTGCGTACAGGCTTTTCGCCACCGCTGACACAAAAGGCGCAAGTGTTGAAACAGCCGCGTGTTGTCTCAAGTTGGACAAAGGGCTTGCTCCAGTTGAAGAAGCGGCTCTTCTCGGGAGATATGAGTTGTGCGAAATTCATGACACGGGCAATACCGTTGTCCTGATATTGGTTGTTTTCATCTACATAACAGAGTCCAGTTATCGGTTTCCACTCTTCTTTAGGATGATTCCATACTTTTAGCCACAAAGGGAATACTTCTTCGCCTTCTCCGCGAAACACTCCGCTTACATATTTGTTCTTATATAGGAATTCCTCGTTGTTTCCCAAAAACTCGGGACCGCCGAGTATGATGCAACAATGAGGTAATAATGCTTTTGCACGTGAAACAATGTGTAATAGTTGCTCGTGATTGAATAGCCAGTTGGTAGCGGCAATGATATCCGGACGCTGGCGATAGATTTGATTGACAACGCTGCCGGTGTTTTCGTTGATTGTGGCAGAGACTACGCACCATTCAATAGTAGTATCGTCTGCTATTTGAGCATGGAGAGCAGGAAGTGCCAGCGAGGAATGGGCATATGAGCTATTCAAATCAAGCCAAAGGAGTTTCATGTGAGTTTTTTTTAATTGCGCCGCAAAGGTACAAAAAACTTGTGGCTTGGAACAGATAGTAAAATAAAAACGCTAAATTTGTATTTATAAACGCAATAAACTGGAAGATTATGAAAAAGATTAAGAGATATGCAGGTATCTTAATGATGCTGACTTTGTTGGTCGGCTTTACTTCGTGTGAGGATGATGATAGTATTTATAATGATTTGATGGGACGTACTTGGGTCGGTGACTTGTGGTTTGGAGATGATGACGACCCGATAGAAAGCGGTATTCGCTTGGATGAGCATGGTTTGGGGATTGATTATCAGATTTATGATTATGACGGTGTACCTGCTGGTGACTTACCTTTCCGTTGGTGGGTGGATTATGGGATATTATACCTTGATTACGGTCCTCATTATGCGGTGCGTGAAATAAGAGGGGTAAGTGTTAGAGGTCGTTATTTGCTGGGAGACTTATATCTTGATGGGGTATATATTGATTACATTGAGTTAAAGATGCAGTAAATAGGGGTTAGGAAACAAGATGTTTTATGAAATAGAAAGCGGTGCTTTAGTCTTGTAAAGCACCGCTTTCTATTTCATAAGATTTTAGCCTTATTTCTTCAAAAACAGCTTCTTGAAATCTGCCGGATAAGGTGTCTCAAACTCCATCAAATCTCCCGTTACCGGATGATAAAAACAGAGTTTGAAAGCGTGGAGTGCCAATCGTCCGATGGGATTTGAATAGTCCTCTCCGCCATATCTTCCGTCGCCGATAATCGGATGTCCCAAATCCTGCATATGTACACGGATTTGATTTTTACGCCCTGTTTCCAAATCGAGTTCCATAAGGGAGTATCCGTTCGCACGTTTGATAGTCCGGTAATGCGTGATTGATTTCGAACCACCGTCGTCATATTCGCTGGAGCTTACATACAAGGTCTTATCGGTCAACCAAGATACTATCGTATCATAATCCTTCTCCATGATTCCTTTCACTACCGCGACGTATCTGCGGTCTGTCACTATTTCGTGCCAGTAGTCGCGTAGGGTCCGTTGGGTTTTCTCGTCTTTGGCAAACATCATCAGGCCGGAAGTGTCTCTGTCCAGGCGGTGAACCACGAATACACGGAACTGACGTCCGGAACGTTTTACATATTCATTCAGTATCGTATGAGCGGTACGCTCTTTCTGACGTTCCGTGCTGACGGATAAAAGTCCTTGCATCTTTTCGACAACAATGATATAAGCGTCCTCATACACAATTTTCAGCAATTTGTTACTAAATTCTTTCTTTCCTTTCTGCTTGCTGATTTGCACCTTCATCCCCGGTTGCAGAGGGAAGTTGAATTGTGTGGTAATTACATTGTCGACGAATACCACCCGTTTGCTTAACAAGGATTTCAGCTTTGTGCGGCTTGCATCCGGCATTTTGGCAGCCAGGAAATCCATAAGCTCCATAGGTTCTCTGACGATGTAGTTCGTATATTGGGCGCGTATTCTCTCTGCAGGCGTCTTCATCGGTCTTTTTCCCATTTCTCTTTTTCTTTTATCTAAGTTCTAACAATACCACATTCTCCACATGATGAGTATGGGGGAACATATCTACCGGCTGCACTGCCTTTACTTTGTATTTACCATCCAGCAATTGCAAATCGCGGGCTTGAGTGGCAGGGTTGCAACTTACGTAAACAATCCGTTTCGGTTCGGCGAACAAAATGACATCAACCACATCCTGATGCATACCTGCACGCGGAGGGTCTGTGATGATAACATCCGGACGTCCATGCTGATTGATGAATTCCTGAGTCAGCATATCCTTCATGTCGCCGGCATAGAACAAGGCGTTCTTTATATTGTTGATTTCCGCATTCACCTTCGCATCTTCAATGGCTTCCGGCACATACTCGATGCCAATCACCTGGCGGGCCTGGCGCGATACGAAGTTTGCAATCGTACCCGTTCCCGTGTAGAGGTCATACACTAACTCACTACCGGTCAGGCCGGCAAAATTGCGGGCTATTTTATAAAGGTTGTAGGCTTGCTCCGAATTGGTTTGGTAGAACGATTTCGGACCAACCTTGAAGCGCAGTCCTTCCATTTCTTCAAAGATATGATCTTTGCCTTTGAATACGTGTACGTCCAAATCGTTGATGGTATCGTTACATTTATTATTAATAATGTATAGTAGGGAGGTAATTTCTGGGAAGGAATCGGCAATGAACTGGAGCAGTTGCTTGAATAGTGCCATTTCGTGCTCTTCCGTAATCCGGCAAATCACGATTACCATCAGTTCGCCTGTTGACGAAGTGCGTACAATCATATTGCGGAGCATACCTTCCTGTGTACGCAGATTGATGAACGGGTAATTATGTTCGTAAGCATAGTCACGTATGGCGTTGCGGATACGGTTGGATATGTCATCCTGCAACCAGCATTTCTCAATAGCCAGTACTTTGTCGAACGCTCCCGGAATATGAAAACCGACGGCATTCATCTGGTCATACTTCACATCCTGACGAACCTCTTCATTGGTGAGCCAACGTTTGTTGGAGAACGTGAATTCTAATTTATTTCTGTACCACTCGGTTTTGACAGAGCCGAGAATCGGAGAAATTTCGGGAAGTTCGATTTTTCCGATACGTCTCAAGTTATCTTCCACCTGCTTCTGCTTGTATCTGATTTGTTCCGAGTAGGGGAGCACCTGCCATTTGCAGCCGCCGCATACGCCGTAGTGCTGGCAGAAAGGCACGGCTCGGTTGGGAGAGAGTTCGTGAAACTTCACCGCTTCTGCTTCGGCATATTTATTTTTCTTACGCTTGATTTGAAGGTCGACGACATCACCCGGCACCACGTAGGGTACAAAAATCACCAGGTCGTTTACTTTTGCGATGGCTTTTCCTTCGGCAGCCACATCCATGATTGTTACCTTCTCCAATAAGGGAAGTTCTTTTTTCTTTCTTGCCACTTTTACACCATTCTAATAATTACTTTGCAAAAGTAAGTATTTTTTTTGGGAAAACTTTCGTGTCTGTAGAAATAATCCGGATTGTAATGTCGAAATTGCATTTTGATAGAAAGTTTTTTCTCAAAAAGTTTTCTGATTTGCGAAATATACTTAGATTTGCGAGCAGAAAAAAGTCATAATGTAACTTTAAACACAATATTATGGATAGAAAAAGAGTTTATACTTTTGGAAATGGCCAGGCAGAAGGTAAGGCCGACATGAAGAATTTGTTAGGTGGTAAAGGTGCCAACCTTGCCGAAATGAATTTAATTGGAATTCCAGTTCCTCCCGGATTTACAATAACTACAGACGTATGTACGGAATATAACACGTTGGGACGTGATAAAGTGGTTGAGTTGCTGAAAGATGAAGTCGTTAAAGCCATCGCTCATGTAGAGGGTTTGATGAAATCTAAATTCGGTGACATTGAAAATCCTTTATTGGTGTCTGTACGTTCTGGTGCGCGCGCGTCTATGCCGGGTATGATGGATACGATTCTGAACCTGGGGCTGAACGATGAAGTAGTGGAAGGTATTATCCGTAAGACCGGTAATGCACGTTTTGCATGGGACTCTTACCGTCGTTTTGTGCAAATGTATGGTGATGTGGTTTTGGGAATGAAACCTACTAATAAGGAAGATATTGATCCGTTTGAAGCTATCATCGAAGAGGTGAAAGAGGCAAAAGGTGTGAAACTCGATAACGAGTTGGAAGTGGAAGACTTGAAAGAACTCGTGAAGAAATTTAAAGTTGCCGTAAAAGAACAGACGGGAAAAGATTTTCCGACTTGTGCATACGAACAACTTTGGGGGGCTATCTGTGCTGTATTCGATTCATGGATGAACGAACGTGCTATCCTTTATCGTAAGATGGAAGGAATTCCCGATGAATGGGGAACAGCCGTCAATGTACAGGCAATGGTATTCGGTAATATGGGAGATACTTCCGCAACCGGTGTTTGCTTCTCACGCGATGCTGCTACAGGCGAAGACCTTTTCAATGGCGAGTACTTGATTAACGCACAAGGTGAGGACGTTGTGGCTGGTATTCGTACGCCGCAGCAGATTACCAAAATCGGTTCTCAACGTTGGGCACAATTGGCAGGTGTAGGCGAAGAAGAACGTGTTGCAAAATATCCTTCAATGGAAGAGGCTATGCCGGAAATCTACAAAGAACTGGATGCACTTCAGACGAAACTGGAAAATCACTATAAAGATATGCAGGACATGGAGTTCACCGTACAGGAAGGTAAACTTTGGTTCCTCCAGACACGTAACGGTAAGCGTACAGGCGCAGCTATGGTGAAGATTGCTATGGATTTGCTCCGTCAGGGTATGATTGACGAAAAAACTGCCTTGACACGTGTTGAACCAAATAAACTGGACGAATTGCTCCACCCCGTATTTGACAAGGATGCTCTGAAAAATGCAAAAATCCTGACTCGCGGTCTTCCAGCTTCTCCGGGTGCGGCTACTGGTCAGATTGTATTCTTTGCAGAAGATGCTGCTGAATGGCGTGCTGCTGGCAAACGCGTGGTGATGGTTCGTATTGAAACATCTCCCGAAGACTTGGCAGGTATGGCTGTTGCCGAAGGTATTCTTACTGCCCGTGGCGGTATGACTTCTCATGCTGCCGTAGTAGCCCGTGGTATGGGTAAATGCTGTGTATCGGGTGCAGGTGCGTTGAATATCGACTATAAGGCACGTACGGTAGAAATTGATGGTGTGGTGCTGAAAGAGGGTGACTACATCTCTTTGAACGGAAGTACAGGTGTTGTATACAACGGCAAGGTAGAAACAAAAGCTGCTGAACTTTCTGGTGACTTTGCTGAACTGATGAAGTTGGCGGACAAATATACCCGTCTGCAAGTGCGTACCAATGCAGATACTCCTCATGATGCGGAAGTAGCACGTAACTTCGGTGCGGTGGGTATCGGTCTTTGCCGTACGGAACATATGTTCTTTGAAGGCGAAAAGATTAAGGCAATGCGTGAAATGATTTTGGCAGAAGATGCCGAAGGACGTCGTAAGGCGTTGGCTAAGATTCTGCCGTATCAGCAGGCTGACTTCAAGGGTATCTTTAAGGCAATGGCGGGCTGTCCAGTGACTGTACGTCTGCTCGATCCTCCTTTGCATGAGTTCGTTCCTCATGATTTGAAAGGACAACAGGAAATGGCGGATACTATGGGCGTAAGTTTGCAGTATATCCAGCAACGTGTAGAATCATTGTGTGAACACAACCCGATGTTGGGTCACCGTGGTTGCCGTCTGGGAAATACATATCCTGAAATTACTCAGATGCAGACACGCGCTATCTTGGGTGCTGCATTGGAATTGAAGAAAGAAGGAGTGGAGACTCATCCGGAAATTATGGTTCCGCTGACTGGTATCTTGTATGAATTCAAGGAACAGGAAAACGTGATTCGTACAGAGGCAGCGAAGTTGTTCGAAGAACTGGGAGACAGCATTGACTTCAAAGTAGGTACAATGATTGAAATCCCGCGCGCAGCTTTGACAGCCGATCGTATTGCTTCTTCTGCTGAATTCTTCTCATTCGGTACAAATGACTTGACGCAGATGACCTTCGGTTACTCTCGTGACGATATTGCTTCCTTCCTTCCTGTTTATCTGGAAAAGAAGATTTTGAAAGTAGACCCATTCCAGGTGCTCGATCAGAATGGTGTGGGACAATTGGTTCGTATGGCAACAGAAAAAGGCCGTGCTATCCGTCCGGATTTGAAATGTGGTATTTGCGGTGAACATGGTGGCGAACCTTCTTCAGTGAAGTTCTGCCACAGAGTAGGATTAAACTACGTTAGTTGTTCTCCATTCCGCGTACCTATCGCAAGACTGGCGGCGGCACAGGCTGCTATTGAGGGATAGTTGAATACACTGGTTAGGTACTTAACTATCTGATAAATAGGCTGTAAATACTTGTAAAGGTATTTGCAGTCTATTTTTTTTATGTAAACTAAAACTGTGTATTTTATGAAAAACTAACTAAAAAGTTGTTTTATCAAGAAAAGGGTTATACTTTTGCACCCCGGAAAATAAGGTATTTCGGGGAGTCACCCCGTAGTGTTTAATTAAAAACAACGATAAAATGAAAAAGATTGTAATTTTGTTTTTTGTGGTAATGGTAGCATTGTCTGCTAAAGCTCAGTTCTATGTAGGTGGTAATGTTGCATTGTGGCATAATGATGATGCTGATAATACTTCTTTTTTGATAGAGCCGGAGCTTGGATATAATTTGAGTGAGCAATGGGCAGTCGGAGCTACATTGGGATTTGCACATAACAGCGAAGAGACAGTTGGCTTTAAAAATGCTTTCAGTTTTGCTCCTTACGTTCGCTACTCTTATTATGAAAATAAAGTGGTACGTCTGTTTTTAGACGGTGGTATCGGAGTTTCCTCTGTAAAATGGAAAGGAGATTCTGAAGGCGGTTTTGAATTAGGTATTAAACCGGGACTTGCTATAAAATTGAACGACCATTTCAGTCTGGTGACTAAATGTGGTTTTCTAGGATATAGGGATGATTATGTTTATGGCACTAACGGTTACGGATTTTCATTTGGTAGCGAAGACTTGTCTTTTGGCTTTCACTACGAATTCTGATAAAAAACGAACAAGAAATAGGAAAGGGAGTTCTCTAGAATAGGGAATTCCCTTTTTTTATGTATAAACTCTATAATTTACGCATTTGTTAACGAAAAAGTTGTTTAATACGAATTGCAATTATACATTTGCATATCGTAAGCAATAAGGAAAATAAAATCCTTGAGTATTAATTTAAAACTTTAAAATTATGAAGAAGAGTGTATTATTTGTTTTATTTGCACTGATTTCAGTAACAGGTTTTTCTTAGATTACAGGTTGGAATGCCAAGGTTGGTATGAATGTCAGTAACTGGACAACGGATGACATGAAAGCGAAAGTTGGTTTCAGAGTTGGGGTTGGAACAGAGTATGCATTCAATGATATGTGGTCATTGCAGCCTTCTTTGTTCTTTTCTACTAAAGGAACAAAAGTTGATAGTGGAGAATTTATGGGAGCTAGTGCTAAAGTGACTGTGAATCAAATGTATCTGGAATTACCTGTAATGGCTGCTGCTCGTTTTAATGTGGCTGATAATACAAATTTGGTTGTTAGTGCAGGTCCCTATTTGGCTTATGGTGTAGGTGGTAAAACGAAGGCTACTGTTAAAATGCAGGGAGATGAAGCTAAGGTAAAGTTTAATACTTTTGGAGATATAGACAAAGTAACTCTTGAATATAATGGACAAAGTACTGATGTTTCTATTAAAGATCTTGAAGATGAAACTGGTGAAGACTTGTCAGGAGCGAAAGGACTGAATCGTTTTGATTTTGGTTTAGGTGTTGGAGTGGCATTGGAATATAATAAATTTATTGTTGGGCTGGACGGACAGTTCGGATTGACTAAATTACAAACCGGTGGTGGCAAAAATATGAATTTTGCAATCAGTGTGGGATATAAATTCTGGTAAATATCTATAGAAAAAAGAAAGCCGTTGCAGAGGATGATTCGCAACGGCTTTTTTATTATTGAGTGAATAAGATTAATAAATATAAGTTTTTCTCTTTAATCCGACAACTTCTTCAACTTCTTGAAATGTTCAATCACAGCTAGGTAATTCTGGTCCGAGCAAGCATCAAATTTATTCCAAAGGTCACCCAGTACGGCAGCTCCGCAAAAACCGAAATCTTTGATTTCAAGTAGGTTATCTTGATTGATACCGCCCAATGCCATTACTTTAGAATCAATGATTTTAGCTTTCTGGGCCTCACGCAATTCTTCGGCAGTATATGTGGAATAGTGGTTCACTTTAGAGATACTGTCATAGATAGGACTCATGAAAACATAATCATAGAAATGCTTTTTATTTTTTACTTCTTCGACAGAGTGACAGGAGCAACTGACGTGTCCCGCATAGTCATGCGGCTCTTTCGGGTTACGTGCATTCAGATGGATTCCCATCAGGTTGAATTCCTCTTTCAGGTAAAAGTGCTCGTGTGTGACAATGCGACGGTGATATTTTTCCGGGATAAGTGTCAGTAATCGTTCTGAATACATAGCCGGAGTTTCCGGTTTCCTAAGATGTAGAATATCCAGACCCTCTTCGAAAAGAGCGGTAATAATTTTATCTTCTTCAACGAAGAAAGTGGGGGTAGTGACTACAATTAATTTCATTTCCTTTGTTAACTTGGATTGTTTAGCAAAGTTAGCAATTAACTATATCACAAACCAATGTTTATAGTGAAAATTTGTTAGATTGCAATGTCCGCAAGTCAATAGTCCATAGTTCACCCGCTAAAACGTTGCCAAAACCACAAATTATTTTCAGGACTTCCGTAGCTTCAATGCTTCCTACGACGGCGGGAGTTATTCCCATCACCCCTTTAGGGGGTGGCGGCATCCGTTTCATTTCCTCTTCGTCAGGATAAAGGTCACGGTAGCTTTTCTTCCGGCTGCCGTAATTGAATACTGAAACTTGTCCTTCGAAACCACAGATAGCACCATATATGTACGGCTTTCCCTGCTCGATACAAATATCATTAATCAGGTAACGTGTGGTGAAGTTGTCGCAGCCATCCACAACCATGTCATATTCCCGGATAATGTCACGGGCATTATTTTCTGTCAGTCGGGTAGGGTAATGTGCTACCTTGATTTCACTGTTGAGGGCAGAGAGCCGTTCCGCTGCGCAAACTGCCTTAGGCTTGCCCAACTCTTTCTCGGAATAAAGCACTTGCCGCTGCAGATTACTGATACTTACCACGTCATCATCTACCAGTCCGATGTACCCCACACCGGCAGCCGCCAGGTAAAGGGCGATGGGAGAGCCCAGCCCTCCCACACCTACAATAAGAACTTTTGCTTTCTGCAGTTTTCTCTGACCTTCCTCTCCGATTTCGGGAAGAATTATTTGCCTGTCGTATCGCATCCGCTTATCTTTTAAAATCGAAAGACTGGTCCCAATCCTTCCAAATCGGTTCACGCCCCAACTTCTTCAAATCACGTTCCACTTCAACCGCTTTCCGTTCATCGCTGACATGGAACTGCTCCAATGTCTGGGGATAACTGTAATATCCCCCCGGTTCTGTCTTACTTTCCGCACTCATGGTTGTTACGCCCAGTGTTGCCATGTTATTCCGGATTTCTGCGCTTTCACGGGTAGAATAGGAGATGTCCACATCATGGTCGAAGATACGCATGGCGAATGTCAGTTGCGCCAGTTCATGGTCGTTCATGATAACGTTCGGCTGGAAACCTCCATTTTCCGACGGGCGCATACGTGGGAAGTTTACGCTGTATTTGGTTTTCCAATAATGTTTTTGCAGATAGCGCAGATGATATGCCATCATCGTTACATCTGTCCGCCATTCTTCCAGACCGATAAGGACACCCATGCCAATCTTATGTACACCTGCCTGTCCCATGCGGTCAAAACCGTTGACTCGCCATTCAAATTTAGACTTCATGCCTCTTGGATGATACGTCTTGTAGTTTGCCTTGTTGTAAGTTTCCTGGAAACAGATTACACCGTTCAGTCCATGTTTTGTCAGTTCCTTATACTCTTCCGCTTTAAGCGGCATTACCTCAATTTGTAGATTGCTGAAATAAGGCTTTGCCAAATCCAGCGCACGGGCGATATACGGAACTCCGGCTGCCGCAGGGTTCTCACCCGTCACGAGCAGGAGATTCTCAAAAGGAGCCAACCGCTTGATGGCTTTGTATTCATTGATAATCTCTTCCTCTGTCAGTATCGTCCTCTTCATCGGATTGCTGATGTGGAAGCCGCAATAGACACAGGAGTTAGTACATGAATTGGTCAGATAGAGCGGGACAAACATGGAGATTGTTTTGCCGAACCGTTCCATCGTGTATTTTTGGCTGAGATGTGCCATCACTTCCAGATAAGGAGTGGCGGCGGGTGAAATCAGCGCCATAAAGTCGTTGACATCCAAATGCTCTTTCTTACTTAGCGCACGGCGTACGTCGGCATCTGTTTTGGAATAGATGGCTTTTGTCGTCTCTTCCCAAGAGATTTTTTCTAATTCGTCTGAGAACATTTTGTTAGTGATAATTTTTGAGTGATTTATCGTTTTTTTAAATCGCGTGATAGTCGCATTGCACAAAAGTTAGGTCCGCACATCGTACAGTATTCACCGTCGATGTGATGTCCTGCACGGAAATATGCTTGTGCCCGTTCCGGGTCGAGCGACAGGTCGAACTGGTCTTTCCAACGGAATTCATAACGTGCTTTGCTCAGTGCATTATCGCGTACTTGTGCACCCGGATGTCCTTTGGCAAGGTCGGCGGCATGGGCGGCTATTTTGTAGGTGATAACTCCTACACGTACATCCTCTTTGTCCGGCAAGGCAAGATGCTCTTTGGGTGTTACATAACAAAGCATGGCTGTACCCAGCCAACCTATCTGTGCCGCACCGATGGCGGAAGTGATATGGTCGTATCCCGGAGCAATATCCGTCACCAACGGGCCGAGCGTGTAGAATGGTGCATCGTGGCATTTCTCAATCTGACGTTCCATATTCTCTTTGATTTTGTGCATCGGCACATGACCGGGTCCCTCAATAAAGGCCTGCACATTCTTCTCCCAGGCACGGAGTACGAGTTCGCCCATTGTGTCCAACTCGGCAAATTGAGCCTCATCGTTGGCATCGTAGATGGAGCCCGGACGCAGGCCGTCACCCAAAGATACCGCTACATCATATTCTGCCAAAATATCGCAAATATCGTCAAAGTGTTCATACAAGAAACTTTCCCGGTCGTGAACCAGGCACCATTTGCTCATGATACTTCCTCCACGACTGACGATACCGCACAACCGCTTGTCGGCAAGATGCACATTGTGGCGGCGGATACCTGCATGGATGGTAAAATAATCCACTCCCTGTTCGCATTGTTCAATCAAGGTATCCCGGTAGATTTCCCAGGTCAGGTCTTCCACCACGCCGTTTACCTTTTCGAGTGCCTGATAGATGGGAACCGTACCGACCGGAACGGGGCAGTTCCGGATAATCCATTCGCGTGTCTCGTGGATATTCTCTCCTGTAGAGAGATCCATCAAAGTGTCGCCGCCCCATTTACAGCTCCACAGAGCTTTCTCTACCTCTTCGTCAATACTCGACGTGGTAGCCGAGTTGCCGATGTTCGTATTGATTTTTACTAAGAAGTTACGTCCGATAATCATCGGTTCGGCTTCCGGATGATTGATGTTGGCGGGTAGTACGGCACGTCCTTCGGCTATCTCCTTGCGGACAAATTCGGGGGTGATATGTGTCTTGATTCCCAATTCCTCACAATTCATATTCTCGCGGATGGCTACGTATTCCATTTCGGGAGTTATGATACCTCTTTTTGCATAGGCCATTTGCGTGATGGTTTCTCCTTTTTTTGCACGGTAGGGTAGGGCGATATGTTCAAAACGCAGGTGGTCGAGACTTTTGTCATCCCGTCTCATACGCCCGTATTCGGAAGTGATTTCGGGAAGTTGTTCCACATCGCCTCGCCCCACAATCCATGCTTCGCGCATTCGCGGCAATCCTTTTTTCAGGTCGATGGTCATTTCCGTGTCGCTGAACGGCCCGCTGGTGTCATATACATATATTTCGGGATTCGGTATCGCTATCTTTTCACCGCCATCAAAACCGACACTGGGCACTTGTTCCACTTTCCGCATGGCTACGCGGATATCCGGAAAGAGTTTGCCGAGTAAATATACTTTTTGGGAGCGGGGGAATTTGATTCTTTGTTTCATGATTGTTGTTTTAGTAGTTGACTGCTCATTCATCATCATTTATCCAGAAAGGCGGTTAGCGGTGAGCTTGCTTCGGCTATAAAATTATCGGCTTGTAATCCTAACCCTGCTTCGTAAGCCTGTCTGCCGGCTTCAGTGGCTGCTTTGAAAGCCTTTGCCATCTCTACCGGATTTCCGGCAACGGCAATTGCTGTATTCACCAACACGGCGGAAGCTCCTAACTCCATCGCTTCGGCAGCATGGCTGGGTGCACCGATACCGGCGTCCACTACGACAGGAATACCCGCTTGTTCGATTATGATTTGCAGAAATTCTTTGGTTTGCAGACCTTTGTTTGTACCAATCGGTGCACCGAGTGGCATGACAGTGGCGGCTCCTGCTTCCTCTAAGCGTTTGCAAAGTACAGGGTCAGCTTGACAGTAAGGCATTACGACAAAACCTAATTTTACTAACTCTTCCGTAGCTTTCAGAGTCTCGATAGAGTCGGGAAGTAAATAACGGGGATCAGGATGGATTTCTAATTTTAGCCAGTTCGTTCCAAAAGCCTCACGGGCAAGTTGTGCAGCGAATACAGCTTCTTCCGCATCACGTACGCCCGAAGTATTGGGTAATAACTGGATGTCCGGATGAATAATATGTTTCAGCATATCGTCCTCTTTATTGTCCATATCGATGCGCTTCATGGCGACGGTAACCATCTCTGTGCCAGAAGCTAAGATAGACTGTTCCATTGCTTCATTGGAATCGAATTTTCCTGTTCCCAAGAAAAGGCGGGAGTTAAACTCGCGGCCTGCAATTACTAATTTTCCCATTTTATATATTTTTTGAAGATGAATTGATGATTCTACGTGTCTCTTTTGTTGGATTCTCCGCCTGGAGAATTGTGCCGGATATGGCAATCCCATTCACTCCTGTACGGAGAATTACGGGAATATCCTCAACGGTAATTCCGCCGATGGCCACTACAGGCAGTTTGATATTCTTTTCCCGCATTTGCGATAGGATAGAAGTATATCCTTCCAGACCCAATACGGGGCTCAGTTTTTTTTTGGTAGTAGTAAACCGGAAAGGACCGATACCGAGATAATCTGCTCCGGCATGGTAATGCAGCATAACATCTTCAAATGTATTTGCTGTCCCTCCGATGATAAAGGCTTCTCCGAGCATCTGCCGTGCCTGGTCGACAGGCATATCTTGTTTGCCCAAATGCACACCGTCCACTTCCAGTTTCTTTACCAGTTCGACATGGTCATCAAGAATCAAAGTAGCTTCGTGCTCTTTGCAAAGCGTTTTCAGTTGCAGAGCCACTGTTTCCACTTCTTCGAGAGTAGCTTCCTTCATTCGTAGTTGAATCCATTTGCATCCGCCTTCGAGAGCCATACGTGCCGATTCGAGGTAGGAATAACGTTCGGTTTGATGAGTGATGAATTGTAGGTTGACCATTCCGTTATCCTCCGCAAGCCGCTTTGATAATCACTATGTTGTCGTTCTCATGTAGTGTGAAATATTCCCATTCGGTACGGGAAATCAATAGGTTGTTTACGGCGATGGCAATGCCTTGAACCGGAAGTTCGAGTTGCGCTATCAGTTGTGCGAGGGTAGAGTCAGCAATTATTTCCACCTCTTTGTTGTTTACTTGTACTTTCATTGTCTTGTCAGAATAAATAAGTTGAAAGTAAATACAAAGAGCGTGCTTTTATAGAAAGGCGATAGGAAGAAACACAATCCCTACGGCAGTACTAACTGCGTCAGGTTCTTAGGGTATAATCTCAGCCCCTCATAGGGGCACCCCTTTGTCTTTACGATGGCAAAGTAAGCGAAAAAGAAACAGAAAACATCAAAAAACGTGTAATTTTTAGCAAAAGTTTTTTATTCGGTCTTTTGGAGGTTGTTTTCTCTTTCCTTCTTAGACAAAAAGGCCGTTGTGATTTTCACAACGACCTTTTCGTCAGTATAGTTTAGTTAAGTTAGTGAATCCGGCTACATCCTTTTTTCAACCACATTCCAGTCGATGATGTCCCAAAGGGAATTTATATGGTCTGCACGGCGGTTTTGGTAATCTAAGTAATAGGAGTGTTCCCACACATCGAATCCGAGAAGCGGTTTCAGTCCGGCACGTACAGGATTGCTGCCGTTTCCTTCTTTGGTGATATGCAGTTTACCGTTCTTGTCGACGGAGAGCCACGCCCATCCCGAACCGAATAATCCTACTGCTGCCGCATTGAATTCCTTCTTGAAGTTTTCAAAGTTTCCAAAATCACGTTTGATAGCTTCTCCCAGTTTGCCTGTCGGTTCTTTTTGGGCAGGTTTCGGGGCAAATTGTAGGAAATATAAGTTGTGATTTAACACTTGTCCGGCGTTATTGAATATAGCTCCGTCCGGTGCGGTAGCAACGATTTCTTCTACCGTTTTACCTTCATACTTTGTTCCCAGAACGAGATTGTTCAGATTATTTACATACGTTTGCAGATGTTTTCCGTAATGGAAGTCTATTGTTTGCTGACTGATTACAGGTTCCAACGCATTGTTTGCGTAGGGAAGTTTAGGCATTTCGTAAGTCATTGTCATCATAATTAAAGACATTAATATAGTATTCATAATGTTACAAGTTTTATTATTCTTGTTATACTCTAAATAACAGAAGCCTGTTGCAAAATGTTCATGGTAGTTTAAGCCTTTTGGGGATTTTCTTCAAAAAGAACCTTTTCGACTAATACGAAACGATTGGACTTGACGCCAAAAAACTGATAAAAAAAATCTTTATTCTCGATTGAATGTTATACTTTTGTATTGAAAACAAAATTGAATACAGAGAGTTTGCTGAAAAACTCATTGTTTTTATAATGCTGTTTATGAATACCAAATATATCGAGGAATTGAACGAGAACCAGTGTGCGGCAGTGACTTACAACGACGGCCCTTCATTGGTAATAGCCGGTGCCGGTTCGGGAAAAACGCGCGTGTTGACTTATAAAATCGCTTATCTGCTGGAGAACAACTATAATCCGTGGAATATTTTGGCACTGACCTTTACCAATAAGGCGGCGCGAGAGATGAAGGAGCGTATTGCCCGTCAGGTAGGTATGGAGCGGGCGCGTTATTTGTGGATGGGGACATTCCATTCCATTTTCTCCCGTATTCTCCGTGCCGAGGCACAATATATCGGATTTACTTCCCAATTTACCATTTATGATACTGCCGACAGTAAAAGTCTGCTTCGTTCCATCATCAAAGAAATGGGACTTGATGAAAAGACCTATAAACCGGGAGTCGTACAAGCCCGTATATCCAACGCCAAAAATCATTTGGTCACTCCTGCGGGATATGCTGCCAATAAGGAAGCGTATGAAGGAGATATGGCAGTCAAGATGCCCGCTATCCGTGATATTTACACCCGTTATTGGGAGAGATGTCGTCAGGCAGGAGCTATGGACTTTGACGACTTATTGATATATACGTATCTTCTATTCCGTGATTTTCCAGATGTGCTCACACGTTATCGGGAGCAGTTCCGTTATGTATTGGTCGACGAGTATCAGGATACCAACTATGCCCAACATAGTATCGTTCTGCAATTGACCAAGGAGAATCAGCGAGTTTGTGTGGTGGGAGATGATGCACAAAGTATCTATTCTTTTCGTGGAGCGGATATTGACAACATCCTCTATTTTACAAAAATCTATCCAAATACGAAAGTTTTCAAACTGGAACAGAATTATCGTTCTACCCAAACCATTGTCTGGGCAGCCAATAGCCTGATTGAAAAGAATGAGCGACAGATACGAAAAGCAGTGTTTTCCGAGAAAGAGAAAGGGGAAGCTATTGGCGTATTTCAAGCATATAGTGATGTGGAAGAGGGTGATATCATTGTAAATAAAATAGCCGAATTGCGTCGTGAACATTCCTACGGTTATGCGGATTTTGCTATCCTGTACCGTACGAATACGCAAAGCCGTATCTTTGAAGAGGCTCTTCGGAAGCGTACAATGCCTTATAAGATTTACGGTGGACTTTCTTTTTATCAGCGAAAAGAGATAAAAGACGTTGTTGCCTATTTCCGTTTGGTAGTGAACCCGAACGACGAAGAAGCCTTCAAACGTATCATCAATTATCCTGCCCGTGGTATCGGAGATACTACCGTTGGTAAAATAATATCGGCAGCAAATGATCATGGAGTCAGCCTGTGGAACGCACTTTGTGAGCCGTTGACCTATGGACTGAATATAAACAAAGGAACGCACACCAAACTTCAAGGTTTCCGTGAATTGATAGAAAGATTCATTACTGATTTGGCAGGCAAGAATGCTTATGAGATAGGAACGGATATTATCCGTCAGTCCGGTATTATCAATGAAATTTGCCAAGATACTTCTCCGGAGAATCTGAGTCGCAAGGAAAATATAGAGGAATTGGTAAACGGTATGAACGACTTCTGTGCCTTGCGGCAGGAAGAAGGAAATCCGAATATTGCTCTTACCGATTTCCTTTCTGAAATTTCATTACTTACCGATCAGGATTCGGATAAAGAAGATGATGGAGAGAAAATTACTCTGATGACAGTTCATTCCGCTAAAGGATTGGAATTTAAAAATGTGTTTGTGGTCGGTTTGGAAGAAAATCTGTTCCCCAGTGGTATGGTAGGAGACTCTCCGCGTGCGTTGGAAGAAGAACGTCGCTTATTTTATGTGGCCATTACCCGTGCGGAAGAACATTGTTATCTGTCATATGCCAAAACCCGTTTTCGCTACGGAAAGATGGAATTTGGAAGCCCCAGCCGTTTTTTGCGGGATATTGATATTAACTATTTACGGATGCCGCACGAGGCGGGAATCAGTCGTCTGGTAGATGAAGGCGCGGGACGTTTCCGCAGAGAAATAGAAGGAGGATTTATCCGTTCTGCTTCTTCGTCACATCCACCTTTCGGAAATCCCTCTTCTTCAGAGCGGCGTGAACGACCGAAGGCGCAGATTATAGCTCCCAGTGTGCCAAGAAACTTGAAGAAGGTAAGTGCGATAAGTAATAGTGGAGAAACTCATACATCGTCTTCCGGTTCTGTGTCAACGGCAGGAGTACTTGTCGGGCAAATGATTGAACATGAGCGTTTCGGGTTAGGAGAGGTGCTGAAAATAGAAGGAACGGGAGACAATGCCAAAGCCACCATTCGTTTTAAAAATGCGGGTGATAAACAACTATTATTGCGTTTCGCTCGTTTTAAGGTAGTAGAATAAGAATAACACTAAAGAAAGATTCATGAAGAAACAACTGACTGTAATGTTGCTTTTCGTTTTAATTTTGAGCGGATGTGTGTCGGGGCGTATGGGAAATCCGGGAGCTATCGTGGCAGGAGCTTCTATTGGTGGTAGCTTGGGAAGTTCGATAGGTGGGCTTGTCGGAGATAGAAATCGGGGTTGGCGTGGTGGTTATCATGGGTCTGCCATTGGAAATATTGTAGGAACCATTGCCGGTGCGGCAATCGGGAGCGCTCTGACTGCTCCCAAACAGGAGCCGATAGAAGATAATGCTTATATTCCCGAGGTACACGAAATTCGTATTCCCAAATATAAGCAGTCTTCACAACAGGTTCGACAGTCGTTTACCCAACTGAAATTGCGCAGGATTCGTTTTATTGATGATAACCGCAATCATGTGATTGATGCGGGAGAAAACAGTAAGATAATTTTTGAGATTATGAATGAAGGGCGAAATCCGGTTTATAATGTAGTGCCTGTCGTAGAAACTGTCGGGAAGGTGAAACATATCGGTATCTCTCCTTCGGTGATGATAGAGGAAATTCTTTCGGGCGAAGGTATCCGGTACACAGCCTCAATTCATGTAGGTGAGAGATTGAGAGACGGTGAGATAACGTTTCGCGTAGCAGTGGCGGACGAGAACGGGGTAATTTGCGATTCGCAGGAATTTACTTTGCTAAGCGCAAAAATAATAAATTGATTGATAGATACTTGACTTTAAACATTTTCTGCTTATCTTTGTTCGCATGAAAAAAGACAAGCAGAAAGGAGACGGACTTATGGCAGGTAATTATATTCGTTTCGATTGGGCGATGAAACGCTTGTTGCGTAACAAGGCCAATTTTTCAGTACTGGAGGGTTTTCTGACCACTCTTTTGAATGAAAAGATAGTCATTCGCAAACTGTTGGAGAGCGAAAGCAATCAGGAGGACGAGTTTGACAAGTATAATCGTGTGGATATGCTTGCGGAAAACTCTAAAGGTGAACTTATTTTGATTGAGATTCAAAATAATAATGAGTATGCGTATTTTCAACGTATGTTATTCGGCACTTCCAAATTGGTGACCGAATATATCAATCGTGGTGAAGGGTATGAGAAGGTAAGGAAAGTCTATAGTGTGAATATAGTCTATTTCTCTTTGGGTAACGGCAGGGATATAGTATATCATGGTAAGACCGAATTCCGTGGAATCTATCAGGGGGATATTTTAGAACTTACTCCTTTCCAAAAGCAGACTTTTAAGGTCGATAGTGTCAGCCAACTTTATCCCGAATATTATATTTTGAAGGTGAATGATTTTAATCAATTGGCCAAGAGTCCGTTGGAGGAATGGATTTATTATATGAATACGGGTGATATTCCTGATAGCGCAACCGCTCCGGGGTTGGATGAGGCTCGTCAACGTTTAAAACTTGATAAGATGACAAAAGAGGAGTTGAATGCTTATTATCGTCATTTGGATAATATTGTGATTTTGCGTGATAATATATATACTGAACGTGCTGAGGGCCGTGCAGAGGGGCTCGCTGAGGGGCGTATGGCAGAAAAACGGGCAACTGCATATACTATGAAATCTTTGAATATTCCATTTGAAACAATTTCTCAGGTAACAGGACTTTCCATTGAAGAAATAAATAGTTTGTAATGGAGTTACTATAAAATAGGGTGAATTTGATAGTAAAGAATACTCCTGTTTTATATAATATTATTTTATCGTTTATTGCTACTTTCATATGTGAAATTATATTTTTCACTATTTGTAAGTATGTCTATGAATCCAAGTTGTTATTCTGTTGAAACGATATATGTAGAAGAAAAACAGATGTTAATCAAAAATTTTTAGTTATGAAAAATAAAATAAGAGGCGTTATTGCCGTTGTTGCTATTGCTGTCGTTGTCTTTTTTTGATTAGTTCATGTGAATTGAGAAATGCTGATATTCAAAGAATCAACTTGCAATCGCAAGTACTGAATGATGAAATATTTACGATGAAGCCTGGGGATTTGCTCTTGGTCGACAATTATTTGGTTTGGTCTGATCCCTTTGCGCGCGATTATTTCTTGCATATACATAATTCATTAACCGGTGAAGAATTGGGGGTAATGGGAAAGGTAGGAGAGGGACCTAAAGAATTTGTTACACCTGTGATTAACAGATGTTGTGTCAATCGTCAAATTTTCGCAGTAGACGCTAATGGAAAGACAGTCGGTTACTTGTCTATTGATAGTTTGTTAAGTGGTAAAGAACCATTTTGTGAAGTGACAGGTAAAGAAAAAGAAATGAAGATGGAAAAAATGGACCATGATTTGTATATTGAATCTACTGATGATGGTTCGGATACATATTTTCGTACAATAATAAATGGGCAGGAATCTTTTTGGGGTGTTTATCCGATACCTGAAAAGAAAGAGCATATTGGTAGTTACAAGTCATATGACCCAGTGGAAGGATTATTTGTCTTTTCTTCTTTTAATTTCCCGTATTTAGCTTTATATAAGAGAGACAAAACGATTTTTACCTTATAGTGGGAGCATCGGGGTAATGAAGAAAACTATATCATTACAGATGATAGAGTAGTTTTTGATAGAAAAATAAGAGGAATGCGTGATGTATGTATGAGCAAAGATTATATTAGGTACTAATATCGCTAATTACACTGGAGGCACTTCCCATCGTTGGAGTGTCTCCTTTTAATAAACGTATTTTTCACAATCTTTAACTTAAATTCAAGCTACTCCGTCCTCAACTTTTTCGTTATATGCACAAGAGATTATCGAATTCATCAAGATTTTCTCCATGAACTCATTGCTGAACCAATCAATCTTTGTAAATTATAACATCATTAAAATTTGGAGGACAGCCTTATGAAAGACCCGTTCAAACTTAATGTATCATCCCTCATGGCTTTGTACGAACTGTTTCCTACCGAAGAAGCCTGTATCAAACATCTTGAAGCCATTAATTGGCACGGAAAACCTGTTTCACCATTTGACAAGACCTCTAAAGTTTATAAACTGAAAAGTGGCAAATATCGCTGTAAGAATACAGGTAAGAACTTTACCGTTCGCACAGGTACGATGTTTGAAAAGACAAAGATAAGTTTGCGTAAATAGTTTATTGCCATTTGGCTTGTAACCAATCATAAAACAGGTCTTTCCTCCTACCAACTTGCAAGTGATATAGAGGTCACACAAAAGACAGCATGGTATATGTTGCATAAAATACGTCATGCAATGCGCCTCGCCAATGAGAACTTCTTAGAAGAGGCTGTTGAAATAGACGAAACTCTTGTTGGCGGAAGAAACGGAAATCGTCATTGGGATAAGAAAGTACCTCATTCACAAGGACGCTCCCATAAGGACAAAGCACCTGTCGTTGGAATGATACAACGGGAAAATCTGATGAATGCACGGGTAACACCTGATACAAAATCCGATACCCTGTCTGCATTCATTAAAGAATACATACACCCCGATGCAATCATATATACAGATGAGAATGATGCCTACAATCAAATAGGATTTACTTATACCCGTTTCTACGTTGACCACAGTAAGAAACTATACAGCTATGAACATATAACAACCAACAGAATAGAGGGAGCTTGGACGCATTTCAAGCGTATGGTTAAAGGAACATATAGAACTCTACTTAAAAAGTATTTGCAGAAATACGTTGACGAGTTCGTGTATAGGTATAATCTGAGGGACATCAGCAATTCAGACCGATTTAACTGTTTCCTCTGCTGCGCTGACACACGTTATACATACAAGCAAATCAGAAAATCAGCGGCTTAAAATGAAAAGAAGAAAAGAACCAACAGAATTTAAACTTGGAACAATCATTGTTCCCTATATTGAAATGTTCAATGAAGCAGTAGCCATAAGGACAGAGGGTGTACAACTTATTATTGATACATATTTCAATGACCTGTCTATTGATAATATTCCCCAGCAATATGTATTCACTTGGGATTGGCTTGGCAAAGGTTACAAGTTTACCGTCATAAATCACCTCTATAAATCGTCTAAAGCGAAAACTAAACAAGGCTTTAAGAAGTTACTCGCAGAGGCATTGCCATTGCTTATAGACCCTAAAAACGGACTAATAAAAAAGCCGGAACTTAATCCGGCTGACTTAAATAGATTTAATAGGATAATAAAACAATAAGTCGGACTATTGTTTTCTGTTGTAAAATCTAAGTCCTTTGAAAAAAGGAGTTTCAATATCTTCTACTTTGATTTTTCCGACAGAATTAGGGACTTCATATTTATAAAGATATAGAGAATAGTAGAAAACATTGCACTCCTTAGCTTTTTCTTTGATTTCTTTATAGCATTTGTCCACAGAATAATTTTCAGATGTAGGAGTGATAGGATAAATTACAAAGGAAAATTCACGCCAATCACTGTCCTCTATCCCTGTTAGTAGAATTTTAACCTTTTCATCATTTGAGGTAAACATCTTGCAAGCAATTTTACTATATGGCTCAACATCTATCTTTAAAGAGTCCTTATAATCATCACATTTGTATTTCTTTCCAAGGCTTTCAATATAGTCTAAATAATCGCCACCTGATTTATAGACGCTTACAGCCTCAAGGACAATTTCAGACATGGAGTTGGGTACAGGCTTGGAACATGATTGTAATCCGAAAGCCATGATAGCTACGATGATTGGTAGAACAAAGAACTTTTTCATAATGGCGAATTTTTCGAGTTTTCCTCAGACAGCCAGTGAGAAATTACGTTATATATCAAAGAAAGTGGACTGCCACCTGTGTAATCCTCGAAAGCATCGCCAAACGCTTGTACAAACACACAGATGAGCAGCCCACTTGATATAGGTTGCCCTCTGTGCCTCGTTTGTACTTTTGTTGAATTGGCGATTCTTCGAGTATTAAGGCACTTTCCTTTAATTTACCAACAATGTTTAACCCCGAAAGGCTTGTGCAAATGTAGTAAATTCCCTATATTTGGACAAGAATTTTAAAGATTAATAATATGGCTGAATCCAAATGTCAAAATTGTAATAGTACGCAATTTGAAATTCAAACAAAAGAGATTAAAAAGGGGCAGGACAATTTTGAATTTGCATTTGTACAATGTGCTAAGTGCGGTTCTGTTGTAGGGGTATTGCAGACAAAAGTTGTTGTTACTTCAATGGTTAATACAACAAACGCCATTCTTGATGCAATTAGTAATGCAAAATTCGAATTGAATAAAGCTATTCATGAAAAGAAAAGCTGATTCTTTACATGAACTTGGCAAACACTTTATTAAACTCTTTCATATCTTTGACAATCAATTTAGGTTCAATAAAGTGTTTGTTTGCTCCTAATGCTTGAAGTATTTCTACTCGAACTTTATGTTTATTTTTCTTTCCCATATCCTTATCTATTTAAATCCACACGTGTAATCCACATATAATTGTCCGTTCCAAACTTGAAATCCTCCTTGTGGATAGATTGAGTGCGTTCAAGTAAGGTCTGCTCGGTCATGCCATTAGCAAAATTGTGACCGACATTCAATACGAGAGTAGTGATGTCTTGCGCATCACGAACTTCGTTATAGCGACATTCACGAGTTTTAAGGTGTACGTCATTCACAAGGAATACACGATGTTCACCTAATACATCAAGGATTAGAACCTTGCAGTTACAGTTCATTACAAGTCCTTGGCAGGTCTTCAAAATGTTTTCGTCTAATTTCATATCCAGTAATTTTAATGATTAGTAACTGTTTAACGACGTAAAAGTCGAGCAGTCCGTATGATATCTTAGGAATGGATTATGATTGAGTAGAACGTAGAGATGAACCGTTAATAAAATAGAAAAGACTGGTTTTGGGGATTTCTCAACTCCAGCTTTTCCAGTGTAGATATGTATATTAGTACCTTATATTAACGTGAGTTCGACGAAATCAAAACAGACTCAACTGTGTATCTAATGT
>NZ_CAJULN010000036.1 GCF_910586915.1 uncultured Bacteroides sp. | reverse complement strand
ATGAATGTGCCGATGTCGGCAGATAGAAAAGATACCATTACTTTGGCTAACTACCTTGATGGGCAGTCCTCTCCCTGGTGGAGTTATGTGACTGGCTTTCCCGGTATGGTGATTGGTGGTGTGAAGTCTTTGTTTGCTGACGAATCTATCTCTTCGCGGCAGGACAATGGAAAGGGTATTATAGAACTGACAAAAGAGGAAAGCGGGAAGATTGAATCCCTGCGCAGGGACATTCTTGCTATGATTGATAAAAAGACGGGCATCACTTCCGTTTCCGTCACTCTTCAAAATCCGCTTGTTGCTGCCGTTGTGGCGGATTCAGTGGTTCAGAAATTGCAGAAGAGCATCATCGGCTATCGTATATCGAAAGCGGAGGAGGACTGTGCTTATTTGGAGAAACTTTATAAAGACCGTCAGCATGAATACTATGCTGCCCAGAAGAAATACGCCTGTTATGTGGATACGCACGATAACTTAATACTTCAAAGTGTCCGTGCCGAGCAGGAGCGTCTGCAAAATGACATGAGCCTTGCCTATCAGGTATATAGCCAGGTAGCCAACCAGTTGCAGGTGGCGAGAGCTAAGGTTCAGGAGGAAAAACCGGTTTTTGCGGTGGTGGAGCCTGCTGTTGTTCCTTTGCGCCCTTCGGGTATGGGTACCAAAATGTATGTGTTATTGTTTATGTTCTTGTCGGTTTTTGCAACAATCGGCTGGTTGCTGTTAGGCAAGGATTTGCTGCATCGTTTGAAGGAAAAAGCAGAATAAATGCATGATACCGTTTGCGGCTGGAATAAAAACAGTATATTTGCATATATCTTAAAACAGGGCTGAAATGGAACAGGTGCGTAAATTGCCGATTGGTATACAGACTTTTGAAGAAATACGTAAGCATAATTATATCTACGTAGATAAGACGGCTATGGTTTATCAAATAGCCAATACAGGTAAACCTTATTTCCTGAGCCGTCCCCGCCGTTTCGGTAAGAGCCTTCTTCTTTCCACTTTCGAAGCCTATTTTCTGGGACGTAAGGATTTGTTTCAGGGTCTTGCCATTGAAAAACTGGAGACTGAATGGAAGGAATATCCGGTGTTTCATTTGGACTTGAACGCTCGAAAATATGAGACAATAGGAGACTTGACTGCCATGCTCAACCAATATTTGGAACAGTGGGAAGCAAAGTTTGGTACCGAAAAGCAAGACCGTAGTCCGGAAGAACGTTTTACCTACCTGATAGAACAAGCCTATATGCAGACAGGCAAACAGGTAGTCATTTTGATTGACGAATACGACAAACCTTTACTTCAAGCCCTTTTGGACGAGTCTTTATTGTCAGAATACCGCCGCACCCTGAAAGCCTTTTATGGTGTACTTAAAAGTTCCGACCGTTATTTGCGTTTCGTCTTTCTGACAGGTGTAACGAAATTTGCCCAAGTCAGCGTATTCAGCGATTTGAATCAATTGAACGATATTAGCATGAAGCCGGCGTACGCCACTCTTTGCGGAATAACTAAAGACGAACTCATACAGACGTTTACTCCCGAAATAACAGCTTTGAGCACGAAATACGAACAGCCTTTCGATGAGATAGTCGCTCGCTTGACCTTTTTGTACGATGGCTATCATTTTGAAGAGACGGCGGAAGGAGTGTTCAATCCGTTCAGCCTGCTGAATGTATTCGACAGTTGCAAATTCGGTAATTATTGGTTTCAGACGGGTACTCCCACCTATTTGGTCGATTTGTTGAAACAGAGCGATTATGACCTTCGCCTGTTGGTGAACGGTATGGAGGTGGATGCTTCCGCCTTTTCGGAGTATCGTGCCGAAATCCGTAATCCGCTTCCCATGATTTATCAGAGCGGTTATCTCACCATCAAGGGATATGACAAGGAGGTCTTTCTCTATACATTGGGCTTCCCAAATGATGAAGTGCGTTATGGCTTTCTCAATTTTCTGCTTCCTTATTATACGGAAGTATCGAGCGACGAGACGGCTTTCCACATTGCCAAGTTTATGCGTGAGCTTCGTAATGGCGAGGTGGATGCTTTCATGGAACGCTTGGCAATATTCTTTGCGGGCATTCCCTACGAACTGAGTGACAATACGGAACGTCATTACCAAGCCATTTTCTATGTTGTGTTTGCTTTGTTGGGCCAGTTTGTGTCAACGGAAGTTCGCAGCGCCCGTGGTCGTGCGGATGCTGTGGTAAAAACACACGATGCTGTCTATGCATTTGAGTTCAAGTTGAATGGCAGCGCCGAGGAAGCCCTGAAACAGATTGATGAAAAAGGATATCTGATACCTTATACGCTGGATGGCAAACGTCTTGTAAAGGTAGGAGTGAATTTCAGTAAGGATACCCGGAATATAGAGAGGTATATTGTAGAGGAATAACGGATAAAGTGGTATTTATGCGATTACAAACAAAAGAAATAGAAATCATCCGCAAAGTAGCCCGTGAAATATACGGTGAAGGTGTCAGGGTTTATTTGTTCGGTTCCCGGTTAGATGATACTAAACGGGGCGGTGATATCGATTTGCTTGTTCGCACAACAACTGCCAAACGGGGAGTACTGGAACGTATTCGAATGATTGCCCGATTAAAACAATATTTAGGTGACCAAAAGATAGATGTAGTAGGCGATTATGAAGAGTCGTCGGTGGTTTATGAAGCATTGAAAAAGGGAGTACTATTGGTATGACGGATAAGAGACAGGAAATAGCAGAACGTTTGCAACGTGAATTTGAGGTATGTGACCGTCATGTTCAGCGCATCAATGAAGCGTTGGAAGGATTATCTGTGGAATTACCCATGTCTTTTGAATGTTATTATTCCCGTTTATCTTAGAATCATTTTAGCAAAACTATATATTTTATCGTGATAGGGTAAGTTGGTTAGACTTATCAGTTGTCTTTTTTTATTCTTGCTGTCATCTTATTGACAGGCAAGCTACCTCATATGTCTGAAATATCTGCAAATAATCAGCGTATAGCAAAGAATACTCTTTTGTTATATATCCGTATGTTTTTTACGATGGCGGTGTCTCTTTATACAAGCCGTGTTGTATTGAATGTATTGGGTATAGAGGATTTTGGCATATACAGCGTAGTCGGTGGAATCATCACCATGTTTTCTTTTTTGAATAGTGCGATGTCTTCTTCTACTCAACGTTACATGACATATGCTTTAGGAAAAGGTGAAATATTACAGTCGCGGAAGGTTTTTCAGACGAGTGTGAATATTCATTGGCTGATAGCTTTGTTAATTTTGATATTAGGTGAAACCATAGGTCTTTGGTTCTTGAAAGAAAAAATGGTAATTCCTTTAGAGAGGTTGGATGCAGCATTTTGGGTTTATCAGTTTTCGGTTATCACCATGATGATAATGGTAATAAGTGTTCCTTACAATGCGGCTATCATAGCTCATGAGAAGATGTCGGCTTTTGCTTACATATCTGTGATGGAAGTGTTGTTGAAATTGCTGATTGTTTATTTCTTGTATTTCACTCAATCAGATAAACTTATCCTCTATGCAGCTCTTCTTTGCGGTATGCAACTCTTGGTTCGAATCGTTTATAGTTGTTATTGTGGACGATATTTCGAGGAAACCCATTATAAGTGGGGATGGGACGGCAGGATGTTTAAAGAGATGTTAGGTTTTGCAGGGTGGAATCTTTGGGGTGGATTGGCTGCTGTTCTTTTTACACAAGGGTTGAATATTCTGTTGAATGTTTTTTTCGGTCCGGTTGTTAATGCGGCGCGTGGAATAGCAGTTCAGGTTCAAGGTGTTGTGACTCAGTTCTCGTCTAATTTTCAAACAGCTTTGAATCCTCAGATAACCAAGTCTTATGCTAAAGGGGATTTTGCTTATATGCATAGCCTTATTTTTCGCAGTTCAAAGTTTACATTCCTGTTGCTTGCCACCCTCTCTTTCCCTATATTTATTCAAGCTGACATGATATTGGAATTGTGGTTGGGGGTTGTGCCTGATTATACAGTAACATTTGTTCGGTTGATGCTTTGTATTACTGTGATAGATGCGATGGCAGGTGCTTTTATGGTGGCTGCTCAGTCTACCGGACGTATTCGTTTTTATCAGTCTGTGGTAGGTGGTATATTATTGGCGATAGTGCCGGTATCATATATCGTGCTGAAATTAGGAGCGGCACCCTGGAGCGTATTTCTGGTTCATTTGTGTATTTGCATTTGTGCTTTTATTGTCCGTTTGTATATCATCCGACCCATGATATGTTTATCCTTGCGCAGTTATTTCAGTGAGGTTTTGTTACGGTGCCTATGGGTGTCTTTGCTTGCGGTTCCTTTGCCATTTGTGTTATTCTGTATATTGCCAGACACTTTGTTGTCGGGGATTCTTATCAGTCTTGTAAGTGTCCTGGTGATGATATTGTTCTCTTATATGGTGGGATTGACCGTTAATGAAAAGAGATTCGTAGCTGAAAAGGTTGCTCTTTTGATGAAAAACATTACAAATAAACAATGATTCATATTGTAGATAAGTCTGCTTGTTGTGGTTGTCACGCTTGCGTGCAGCGTTGTCCGAAGCATTGTATTACGATGCGTGAAGATGAAGAAGGTTTTCTTTATCCTTTTGTCGACCAGTCTCTTTGTATAGATTGCGGTTTGTGTGAGCGCGTATGTCCGGTTCTTTGTCAAGGTGAAGCACGGCAACCTTTGAAGGTCTATGCAGCGAAGAATCCTGATGAAGAGGTACGTATGTCCAGTTCTTCCGGCGGGGTATTTACGGCGCTGGCAGAACAGGTCTTGGATGAAGGCGGTATCGTGTTTGGCGTGCGATTTGACGAGAATTGGGACGTAGTTCACGATTATGTGGACAATAAAAAGAATTTGGTCGCTTTCCGTGGTTCTAAGTATGTACAAAGTAACGTCGGCACTTGTTTTCAAAAGGCAGAGTCTTTTTTGAAGGAAGGGCGTAAGGTATTGTTTTCGGGTACTCCCTGTCAGATTGCCGGTTTGCGTCTGTTTTTGAGGAAAGAATATGATAATTTGCTGACTGTTGATTTGATTTGTCACGGTGTTCCGAGTCCTAAGGTGTGGCGCACTTATTTGGAGGAAACAATCGCACGTCAGTGCGAAAAAAATTCAGTTTTTTCTCACTCTACCGTCGAAAAGAAATCTTTGATAAAAGGTATCTCTTTCAGAGACAAACGATTAGGATGGAAAAAATTCAGTTTTTCTCTCACTCTCTCCACGACCGAAGGAAGTGGAGACAAAAATACAGTTTTTCTCTCTGATGTATTAACCCAAAATATTTTCCTGCAAGGATTCTTGCACGATTTGTATTTACGTCCCAGTTGTCATGCCTGTCCGAGCAAATGTTTCAAAAGCGGCAGTGACTTGACAATTGCCGATTATTGGGGGATTGGGCGTTATTACAAGGATTTTGATGATGATCGGGGAGTTAGTTTACTTCTTGTAAATACTTCCAAAGGAGAAGATTTTCAATCCAAGTTACTTCTTGATGGTTTTGAAACTTCATATATGGAGGCCTTGAGTGGCAATCGTAGTATGAGATATAGCGCTGCTGTGCCTAAATATCGGGAGGAATTTTGGAAATTGTTTCATAGAGATGGAACGGCGGTGATAGAGAGTATCTGTAAAAAGATGCGTCCTGGAGTTTTTCGTAAAGGGCTTTCTTTGGGAAAACGTATCGTGAAAAAATGTATAAAGATTGTGGTTCGTGAGAATTAAAAAATGTAGAGTAAGTTATAAACTTGATTAATGTAATGTAGAGTAAGACTAAAATAAATTATAATGAGAAAGGTATTGCTAATAGGAATTGGTGGAGTTTACAACTATGGTTGTGAAGCAATTGTCAGAGGTACTGTAAATATTTTGAAGTCTGTGGAACCAACGATAGAAGTTTATTATGCTTCATACAATGCTGAAGATGATAAGAGACGATTAGTTGGTTGTGACGTCAATATTATAGCTCGACCTCAAAGAAAACGTTGGACGTTACGTAATATGGTAAGAAAATGTTTGTCCATTATAGGTATATCTTATTTGATGCCTTATGATAAAATTGATTGGATAAAGGATTTTGATACAATCTTTTCTATTGGGGGCGATATTTATACATTATCACCCACTAATTCATATGATTCTTCGTTTCCTTTATATTTGGAAAAATGCCAAGATATGGGGCTCAAATATATTCTGTGGGGAGCTTCGGTAGGGAAATTTGAGAAAAATGTAACGGCCCTAAATTTCTTCCGTTCTCATTTATCCAAGATAGATGCTATTGTTAGCAGAGAGCAAAATACAATTGACTATTTACATTCTCTCGGATTGACAAAAAATGTCTTTTTAGCTCCTGACCCTGCTTTCTTTGTTCAAGATCCTGATTTTTATGTAGACAAGAAAAAAGAGGATAAGTTGACAATTGGTATCAATTTAAGTCCTTTATCTGCATTATATGAGTATAAGGATATTGAAACGGCTATTCAACGGCAATCAACTGCAATAGTTAGTCTCATGAAACAGATGAAGTGCAGAATAGTATTATTGCCTCATGTTATTAGTCCTAATCCACTGGATAATGACTTAACGTATATGAATACTATTCGTAATCATATAGAACAATTTTATCAGTCTGATATAGAGATAATAGATAACGATCCTGGATTTATTGGACTAAAAAAATATATCAGACAATGTGATTATGTAATTGCAGCTCGTATGCATTGTGCGGTAAATGCTGTTACTCAATCTATTCCTACTTTATTTTTATCATATAGTGAGAAAGCAAAAGGTATGGCTGAGTTTGTGTATGATTCTAAGGCTGCTGTGATTTCATTGTCCCAATTTGAGGATACCGAACTTATCGTTGAGAAATTGAAAAACTGGAATTTGAATTCCCGATTAAAGGATATAAGACAATTTGATTTTAGCAAAATATTGAATATTGAAAAATGAAAAAAATAATGCTCGTCTTCGGCACCCGTCCCGAAGCCATCAAAATGGCTCCTTTGGTCAAGGAGTTTCAAAAAAACACTTCTGATTTTGAAACAATCGTTTGCGTCACAGGTCAGCACCGCGAAATGCTTGACCAAGTATTGCAGATATTTGACATTATTCCGGATTATGATTTGGCAATCATGAAACAGGGGCAGGATTTGTACGATGTTACAGCCCGCGTGTTGGTTGGAATGCGTGATGTATTGAAAACTGTACAACCCGATGTTGTTTTGGTTCACGGTGATACTACCACTTCCACTGCTGCGGCTTTGGCGGCCTTTTACCAGCAAATACCTGTGGGACACGTAGAAGCCGGACTTCGTACCTATAATATTTATAGCCCCTGGCCGGAGGAAATGAACCGTCAAATAACGGGACGTATTGCTACTTACCATTTTGCACCGACTGCCTTGAGTAAACAACATTTGTTGCAGGAGGATGTGAAGGAAGAGAGTATCATAGTGACAGGCAATACGGTAATAGACGCTCTTTATATGGTAGTGGACAAGATTAAGCGTGATTGTTCGTTGAATGAGGAATTGCGAGGAATCTTGAAAACAGTAGGATATGATGTCACTCGTTTGGAGAACGGAAAGAAATTAGTGCTGATAACAGGACATCGCCGCGAGAATTTCGGTGACGGCTTTATCTCCATGTGCCGGGCTATCAAAACTTTGTCGGAGAAGTATCCGGAAGTTGATTTTGTCTATCCCATGCATTTGAATCCGAATGTCCGTAAGCCCATCCATGAGGTTTTTGGCGATGATTTGTCAGTATTGGATAATATGTTTTTCATCGAACCGCTCGAATACCTGTCGTTTGTTTACCTGATGGAGAAAGCATCCATTGTATTGACGGACAGTGGTGGAATCCAGGAAGAGGCGCCGGGCTTGGGAAAACCTGTATTAGTGATGCGTGATACAACGGAACGTCCGGAGGCTTTGGACGCCGGAACAGTGAAATTGGTAGGTACGGATTACGACAAGATTGTAAATGAAGTCTCTTCATTATTGGAGGATAAGGTTTATTATGAGAAGATGAGCCAGGCTGTGAATCCTTACGGGGATGGATTGGCTTGTAGTAGAATTGTTGACTATTTGCTTCATTAAATTTATTGTATAATAGATAAAAAGGCTTGTTATGTATAAATTTTATTTGCAAAAAGGTGATTTTAATGAAGCTACATCATACTACATTGACATCATAAGCAAAGCTTTGGTAGAGGAAGGAGAGCAAGTGGAAAGGGTGGATTCGCTAAAACAGATTTCACCGACAGATAAAGTTATCACCATTCAGTCTAAGGCTTTTTTTAGGGTTTGGCTGAATAATCCTAAACAATACATTATCAATTGGTATCAAGGTATTGTGCCCGAAGAGGCCATGTGTCTGTTTGAAGACAATATGTCCAAATATGCCAGAAAGTATCTGTGGCGATTTTTAGAATATTTTTCGTTGCGGAAGGCGAAAGGCAACATCTTTGTGTCGGAAGCCATGTTGAGACATTACCGGCAGATATATGGATATGATAAAAGCAATTATTTCGTCATGCCTTGTTTTAACCAGGAACTTGACTTAGGACAGTTTACAGAGAAAAAATACGCTATTCCTTCTTTTGTCTATGCGGGTTCTTTGTCCCGTTGGCAGTGTATTGACAGAACGTTGTTGCTTTTCAAAAAGATTTACGCTCTATATCCACAAGCCACTTTGACTATATTGACCAGAGAAAAAGAGAAGGCAGATTCCTTGTGTCATAAATACGGCGTGAAGGCTGAAATCAAATTTGTGCCCAGTTCCGAATTGCAACAAGTTTTGGGAAGCTATAAATATGGTTTCATCGTTCGTGATGATATTGCGGTGAACAATGTGGCAACTCCTACCAAAATGAATTCATATATGGCCGCCGGAGTCATTCCGGTGTATTCGGATGTAATAGATGATTTCCGGACAGTATTTAAGGATTTGGAATATGTTGTTGCCTTTGTAAGTGAGGAAGAAGCCTTGACGAAGATAAAAAGAATAGAGACCTCCGGGGTTGACTGTGGTTTGATAAAATCCGAGTATGAGACAGTCTTTAGTTCTTATTATTCGGTAGATAAGTATGTTCAATTATTGAGAGACTTTTTGGCAATCTAAGTTCAATATAGGGTATGCCTTTTCTGTTTGTATTATTTTATATATTTGCCTGGTTTATAGACCAATCTTTCAAAAAATATCGGAATGTTCTGCTGATGGTATTCGGTATAGCATTGATTTTTTGTACAGGATTACGTTCGTTTCAGTGGAACGATACATCGGTTTATGCACAATCATTCCAATATTATACAAATGATTTGTTCGATTATTCGATATCGGACATGGGAAATGGCTATTCGGATAAAGGTTTTTATTTTTTGTCTTCAGTGATCAAGACCTTTACTTCCAGTTATACCATATACTTTTTAATAATAGCAGCATTGACTTTTTATTTTCTGGTTTCCTCCCTTCGCACTTACTGTATATACCCATTAATCGGTTTATGTGTATACATTTCCCGTTTTATTCTGACGCGAAATATGATGCAGATTCGTGCAGCATTGGCAATTGCCGTTGTCGTTTGGGCTTTGCGGTATATAGATGAAAAAAAATTGAAGAAATTTTTATTTACTATCGTTATTGCGATGTCGTTGCATATGAGTGCCGTTATAGCACTCCCTCTTTATTGGTTGAATAAGATAAAAATAACTCCGATGTTTATATTATGTGGCATAATAGGAGCTTTTGTCTGTATAATGGGAGGTACGTCGTTGATAATGAATAAAGTGCAGGAAATCAGTATGATGTATAATGTGGCAACAAGTTATACCAGTGAAAATTCTTCATATACAATGGGGATGGGGGTGTCAAATCCAATGATATATTATCAAACTTTGCTTTTATTACTGTTTACATTTTTGTCTGAAAGATTATCTAAGGTCGTTCCTCATTACACCGTAGTTAGAGATGGATATTTTTATTCCACTGTTTTGTTGATTATTTTATCTCCTTTTGGAGTTTTATCCGGCAGGGCATCTACTATTTATGCAACTTTTGAAATATTCATTATTCCCTCATTAATATTTGCTTTTTCTCCTAAATACAGATTTATGGGATTTATGGGAGTGGGAGTAATTCTGTCTGTACTTTTTTATATGAATTACATATCTGTTGTCTCTAATTTTTAATAATGAAAATAGCTTATATCGTACCATCTTTACTACAAGCGGGACCAGTGAATGTAGTATTAGATTTAACCAAGTTGATGACCTCGCACGGGCATGAGTGTCACGTTTATTATTTTGATAATCTTGTGTCATTGTCTTTTCCATGTGAAGTACATCGAATTTCTTTTTCCACTCGCATTCATTTTGATGATTTTGATGTGGTTCATACGCATGGATTGCGTCCTAATTTATACGTGTTACGGCACAAAAAATGGCATACAAAGACATTTTTTATCACAACTTTTCATAACTACGTATTTGATGATTTCTTGTTTGAATATGGAAGGCTGAAATCGTGGGTTGGAGGAACCTTATTTCTTTTCTCAGCCTTGCGGCATGACAAGATAATAACGTTGAGCAAAGATGCGATGGCATATTATAACAGATGGTTTCGTTTATCAAAATTAGAATATGTATATAATTCCCGTATCCTTGATTCAGATGCAGTGCTTACAGTTATTGAAACAGAGGAGATTTTAAGTTTTAAAGAAAAGAGTATTCTAATCGGAACAAATTGTTCTCTTCAGCATAGAAAGGGTATTGACCTTTTATTACAATCTATGGTTCTATTGCCTTCTCATTATAAATTGTTTATAGTAGGTGAGGGAGCGGATAGACTTCATTATGAAAACATGATTGCAGAATTGGGCCTTAAAAAAAGGGTATATTTAGCAGGAGCGAAAAAAGAAGCTTATCGGTATTTACCTTATTATGATATATACGTTCTGCCAAGTAGGAGTGAAGGGTTTCCTTTATCGTTGTTGGAAGCTGCTGCCTATGGGAAACAGGTCGTTTGCTCCAATATTCCAGTGTTCAAGGAGACTTTTACAGAAAAAGAAGCAATCATGTTTGAATTACCACAGGTAGATGATTTAGCCAAAGCAATACTTGAATCTTACGAAAAAAAGGATTTAGGACGCAATATAAAATCAAAGTTCGATGCGGAATATTCTCCACAATGTATGTATGACAAACATATACAAATTTATAATTGTAGAACACACCTTTTTTTATAATGAATTTTTCAGTATTACTATCTGTTTATTCGAAAGAACAGCCTGTTTTTCTTCGCCAGTGTTTTGAAAGTATTTTTCAGCAGACTTCTTTGCCTTCGGAAATTGTATTGGTAAAAGACGGACCATTGACAACAGAATTGAATCAATTAATAGAAGAGTATGCGGTAAAACATCCGGAATTGAAAATTGTATCTTTGTCTGAAAATCAAGGCTTAGGCAAAGCCCTGAACGAAGGTCTGAAGCATTGTTCTTATGATTTGGTCGCCCGCATGGATACGGACGATATATCCAAGCCTGATAGGTTTGAAAAACAGTTGAAAGTATTTCAGCAACATCCGGAAATAGATGTATGTGGTGCATGGATAGAAGAGTTTTATAATGATGTATCCGATATCGTTTCCATTCGGAAAGTACCAGAGTCTCATGCTGAAATATTTAAGTATGCAGAGAAAAGATCTCCTGTCAATCACCCGGTAGTTATGTTTAGAAAACGTGCAGTGTTGAATGCCGGCGGCTATTTACATTTTTGGTTGTTTGAAGATTATTATTTGTGGGTACGTATGTTGATGAATCATTGTACATTTTATAATATTCCTGAAAGTCTGCTTTATTTTCGTGCTTCCCCCGAAATGGTTAAAAGAAGGGGAGGAATGAAATATTTATGTTCGGAAATAAAGTTTCAGCAGGAAATGCGGAGGATGAAATTTATTTCTTCTTTTTGTCTGGTGAAAAATTTATTGATAAGAATACCAGTGAGGGTGATGCCCAATTTTTTGCGTCATTGGGTCTATAAATACTTGCTTCATTGAAAGAATGCGACTTTTGAATGACTCAGATGGAAGAATCTCGATGATTTGCGAAAAAAAGGAAATAAATTCGTATTTGTTGAATTTAAAAGTTTATTTTTGTATTTGATTTCAGCAAATAAGCATATATGTGTAAGATAACAGACATACGAATAGAAGGTTTTCGAGGAATTAAGAAGCTGGTCTTCAGTGGGACGAAATCTGTAAACGTCTTATTGGGCAATAATAATTCGAGCAAGTCTTCGGCTCTTGAGGCAATCATGATTCTGATGGGTGCTTCAAGACCTGTATTACCCGTAGAGCTTAATGCCAATAGAAACTATAACGGTTTGCAAAAGGATGATATACGATTGTTTTTTTACGAACTGAATGCTGAAAAGAAAATATCAATAGATGCAACGTTCAAGGATAGTGGAAAGAGGAACTTGCAAATAAGCTATTTTGAGTCTGAAATAAACAGAATGCCTATCTCGGAAGTGGGAAATAGCGACTATTCGATGCAGAATAATTGCTATGGCCTATTTTATGAATATACGGACGGTGAAGAGAAAAACATCTCTAAACTTTTGATTCGGACGAATAAAAATGAATTGTCTTCTCATACTTCGGAAAAAACTCCCATTAGAAAGTCTACCGCTTTCGTAGCGCCACGCTATAATTTTAACGAATTTATCAAGTACTTCAATCAAATTGTTACCGACAAGAAGAAAGACAGTGTTTTGGAAGTTTTACGCAACGTGGAGCCGCGTATAAAGGACATTGTAGTGGTAGGCGAGAAGGTGATGGTAGATGTAGGGTATGATAAATTGCTTCCTATCAATGTGTTAGGCGATGGAACGAGGAAAATGTTTACGCTTGTTACAGCTATGTATCGCGTGCAAGGCGGTATATTGATTGTAGACGAAGTGGATAACGGACTGTACTATAAGACGATGGAAACTTTATGGCTGGCTTTGTTGAAGTCGGCAAGGCAATTGGATGTCCAGTTGTTTATTTCAACCCATAGCATCGATTCATTGAATGCGTTGAATAAAGTATTGACGCAACAATGTGCTGAAAGTAGACAGGACGTCTGTATCTTTACATTGCGCCGGAGCGAAGATGGTGAAATAAAAAATTATCGTTATGATTATGAGAAGTTCAGCTATGTGCTGGCAAGGGAGGTAGAGATAAGATGAAACTGCATAAATTGTTATGAAATGCCCAATTTGAAAGCGAAAATTTATACTTATATTACTTCTTTCAAGAGGAGTAAGCGCGAAGCTGATGAAGTGAGGAGCGGCAATTGGGATTTCCTGAATACGGAGTATTGGGACTTGGAACATGAATATTTAAATCCCTTGAAAACTTTTCTTGAAAAACATTTGTAAAAGTCAGGCTCAGTTTATTTATAAACACACCCCAAATTAATTTTAATCATACAATATGTCTTGTTTAGCTTGAAAACAAGACAGCATACCTTTTTATATTTTTTCGGAAAAAAATAATCATTTCATTATAATAATCAGACTAATCATTGAATTGCAAGCGGTTGCCATTGCATCCGTTTGCGATGAATCTGCATACTTATTTTAATAAAATAGGATAATAATTAATTTAGTATTAACCCAATAACGTCCTAAAATCATGAAGTATCTACTGATGGGCATTGCCTTTCTGATATCCGTCATTGTTGCACGGATTATCATCCCTCGTATTCTGCTGATTTCTTACAGCAAGAAACTGTTTGATTCTGAAGAAGAGCGTAAGGTACACAAAGGTTCCATTCCCCGTTTGGGCGGTGTCTCCTTCTTCCCTGCCATTCTTTTCACCTGCTGCGGGGTACTTGCAATCTATAACCTGCTCGGTTACTATGTATCCACCCTTCACGACGAGAGCATTCTGACCGAACTGCTTCTTTTCGTGTGCGGACTGGTACTCCTCTTCCTCACAGGCATCTCGGACGACTTGATGGGAGTCCGCTATGTCAGCAAAATCATCGTCCAGGTCTTTTGTGCCTGCCTGTTCCCTTTGAGCGGGCTTTGGATAAACGATTTATACGGATTGTTCGGTTTGGGGCTGATACATCCGTTTTGGGGCGGGCTTCTGACAGTTTCGGTCGTTGTCTTGGTCACCAACGCCATCAACCTGATTGACGGAATCGACGGACTCGCTTCCGGGTTGAGTTGCGTCTCTCTGGTTGTTTTCGGCTTTCTCTTCCTCGAACGCGAGATGTGGAGTTGCAGCCTGATAGCCTTCAGTACATTCGGTGTGCTGATACCCTTCTTCTATTACAACGTCTTTGGCAATGTAGAGCGTTCCAAAAAGATATTCATGGGCGATACCGGTAGTTTGACTTTGGGCTATATACTGAGCTTCCTTGCCATCAAGTACAGTCAGAACCTTGACGGCATTCCTAAGGAGCACGGCCCTTTGGTAATTGCTTTCAGTACGCTGCTTGTTCCCGTGTTCGATGCGGTGCGCGTTGCCATCGTGCGTATCTACAACGGCAGAAATCCCTTTACGCCCGACAAGACCCATATCCATCACCTTTTCCTGAAGATGGGCTTTACCGTCCGCCAGGCCTTATTGATGATTCTGCTGCTTTCGTGTATGCTTAGCGGACTGAACATTTGGCTGATTCCTTATGTAGAGAATACGGTGATGCTGCTTTTGGATACCATCCTGTGGATTGGCCTGAATATGTGGTGGATGAAGCGAATAAAATGATACAAGAGAGAGCAATAAATATAATATTAATAAAAGTAATGTTTGTATGTTGAGATGAAAAGAAATGTAGGTCCCTAACTTCATGTTTGCAAAAACATGATTTCCTACATTTTGATAGACCGGAAACCCGTGCAGAGGCACATTTCCGGTCTATACCCTGATACCGGAGGGTAAATCCGGCGTGAATTTCCCAGTACATCAACGGTCTGTGAAGATAGTTGATGTAATTTCTTTTTTCTTAAGAATGAAAATAAGGTAATTTTTCTTGTACATCTCTTTGGCTTTTTGTATCTTTATAACTGTAAATCAAGCGAAAAGATACAATGGAACATTCTGATTTTTTGGTGAAATGTTATAATAAACAAGAGTTGGCGCAGATGTATTTCCCCGATTTGACCGTTCGGGCTTCAGTCAATAAGCTACGGCGCTGGATGCGGAAGTGCAAGCCGTTGATGGAAGAAATAGCGGCTGCCGATTTTCATCCCAAGACAAAGGCTTTTTCGGTGAGGGAAGTAAGGCTTATCACCTATTATCTGGGGAAGCCGGGCGATTTATGACGGTAGAACAGGCAGGTTGTATATGAAAGAGATAAACGATGAAGGCGGTGAGTGCTGGTCTCACCGCCTTCATCGTTTTATAAGTCCGAATAAGCCTTCTGCGCGTCGAAGCAAGGACACGCCTTATGGATGGAGGCACTCAACTGATTGTGTCCGAAGATTTTGGCTTCCGGATATTGCCGTCTGAGAATCGTCAGCAGGTCGAGCAGCGCGAAGCGTTGCGCCTTTGTCCGCGTATCTGCCGGACGCCCTTCCTCGTCCAGTCCGCCTTCGTAGCAGATTCCTAAACTATGCCGGTTGAATCCCTTTACGTGGGCACCCGCCTCCATCATGGGACGGCAATGGTGGATTTGCCCGTCGCGGGTGATATAAAAGTGATAGCCGATATCTTTGAAGCCCCGTTGCAGATGACATTGGCGGAGCTGCTCTACGCCGAAGGAGACATTGCAGCGCGTTGCGCTGCAATGAATCACCAACAATTTAATCTCGCGTGGGAGATAGCTGTTTTCTGAGTTTTCCATACAGATGACCGGTATTTTATCGTCCGATGCAAGAAGTTGCACTGATGGCGGAGATGATGGACGTTGCGATGGTCACGATAAACTGGAGAATGTTTTTCCAAAGTTCTTTTTTCATAAGTCGGATAGATGATTAGTTATAAATAGATAGGATACGATACTTTTGCATTCCCCTGCCGCCGGGAAGACGGCAGGGGAGGAGAGGGTCAGACTCCCGGGTCCGGAGTCTCGCCGTCGTCGCCGTTGCCGTCGGGAAGCGGTTCTTCCCCGTCCGGTTCGGGCTTGGAGTCACCTTTGTACAAGGTATAGTCCAGCGTCTTGCACAGTTTGCGGAGGTCGCTGCCGGGGAAGAAAATCACCTTCCCTTTCTCGATGCACGACGCCTTGAACTCCTTTTCCGTGGCGGTGGGAGTACCGGTTTTGAGACTCATGCGGAAGTTTCCCAAATCGCCCATTTGGGCGATGTTGCCTTCGCTCAGCACATTGACGATTTCGAGCAGGAATTCGCCGATGCACCCCTCCAGTTCTCCCCGCGAATAGGAAGAACGTTCGGAGATACGCCTGCACACCTCCTTGACAGTCACCTTGCGTCCGCTGCGCGCCACTGCATAAAACTTGGGAGCTTCGTTGGGTTTCAACAGGTTCTTGCGAGCCATGAGAGAATAATTTTGCGCCATAAGAAATAAAATTTTAAGTGGTTGATACTGAAATGTCCCGTAATCGATTACACCACAAAAGTACGGCACGGCAGAAGCGGCGTGATGCATACTGACGCACAACGGCGCACAAAAAAAGAGAAAAAAACACCGGGATGTTTGCAGCGAAACCTCCCAATGTTTGATTGCAACCGCCGGGAGGTTTTTTTCAAACCTCCCGATGCTTCTCCGCACACCGCCCAAAAGGACAAAAAGACAAAAGGACACCCCGGCCTACCCCTTTTTAATCTTGACATATACCCCGTGGGATATCTTGTTGATAATCACTCCGGTAAGTGCCTTTAGCACCCTTGTCACCTTGCGCTGGTTGATGCGGTGCTTTTCGCCGGCCCTGATGGCTTCTTCCGTGGTGAAGACCTCTCCCAGTTCGTTGATGAAGTTACGTATCTCGTTGGGGTTTTTAAGCGGGCGCACCTCCGACGACGACATGGACGAAAGCAGCAGCCGGCTATGCTCGTAACAGCAGAGGACGATTTGGAGCGAGCGTTCGAAATCGTCATCCGTGCAGAAGATATGGGCCGATAGGTCGTTGGCCTCAAACTGCCGGATGCGCGTTTGAATCATGCTCATGCGCATCACCATGAAAGCGTAGCGCTTCACCACCGCCTGGAGGTCGTCGTTGGGCTCCAGCGCCACTTCGGACAACATCTGCGAGAAGATATTGTTCAGGCGGTCCCATTGCGGGCGGGTGAAATGGAACAGTACCGGAGTCTTGAGGCAGAATTCATACAGCAGCGCCACGCGGTGGGCGAGCGGCTGGAAAAGCTCCTCCAGCGAGATGCAGTCGTCGCCCATCTCCTTCCATACGGGCGACTCGCGGAAGGTGTACATCAGGATGCGGCTGGGCAGCCCTCTTTCCGATTGCTTCAGCAAAATCTCTATCTGTCCGGGCGTGCCGGTGAGAAACAGCGCCAGCCGGGGGTAACGGATGGTGATGGGAATGATACCGTTGATTTTGTAAGAAGAGTCGATGTTCTCGTGTTCGAAAGCCTTGCGGAGCATATCGTCAAAGTTGCCGCAGTCGAGGCGGTTGGCGTTGGAGAGCGTCTGCGCCTCCGTGTCGAAGATGATACTTCCCAAGTCGCCGTTGTCCAACATTTGTATCTGCATACGGGTGTAGCTGGTGGTAGCGGGAATGAACAGTGTCTTGAACGGCGGCTGCTCGGGCTCTTCGAGATTCGGCTTGCCTTGTTTCTTGTTGCGCTGGCATTCGATTAGCCATTGGGTATGCTCCGTCCGGTAATTTTTCTGCTGCTGTTTGCTGGTGGCGAGTATGTGCTCCTGTATCTCCTCCAAGAGATAGCGCCCCACTTGCGCGACGCTCTTTCCGCTACCGGCAGGCGAATTGATGATGGCGAAGAGATGGGGAGTGTACTTCTTGTGGTTGTAGATACCGAACGTTTGAGGCAGTACGGCACTGAGTGTGGTGAGTATGGCGAGGAAAGAGATGTCTTGTTCGCGCCCGCTTCCGTCTACGATAATGCAGTCGTTGAGCAAATCAGGCAGATTTTTATACACCTCCTGTAGAAAAAAAGGAGTACCTTTGCGCAGCTCTTCGCCTTGCCAGTAAGCCTCTTCCGCTTCGTCGGAGTTTTCAGTACTATTAGAGGTGCCTTTTGTCTTTTTGTCCTTTTGGCAGGCATCCTCGCGGACGGACGGAGCGGCGTAATATTTTCCGTTTACCTGCTTGTAGCCATCTGAGAGCACGCTTTTCAGCTCTTTGGCGGGGAAGTCCGTGCCTTTGAGCAGGGCGGTGAGCTCGCGTAAGATGCTCTCCTGCGGGTAGTGCCGGCGGCAGGCTTCGCAGGCGAGTTTGAAGAGGTGGGTGTGGCGCTGTCCGGTGGTGAGCGGGTATAGGAAAATATAGGACGAAAGAAACTTTTTCACCTCCTCTTCGGACACATTCTCCGGGACGGGCATCTCCTTCGGAGCGGGTGTGGGCGCCTGGGGCAACGGAGCCTGAGACACTGTCGCTTCCAGCACGAAGGGCTGGTAAAGGCTTGCCACGTATCCGTTGGGCGAATAGGTGAGGTAACACAGGCGGCTTTCGTCCTTGCAGGCGGGGTCGCTTTCCAGTCCGAGCAGTTGGTTGTAGTATTGGGATACTAACAGTTGGCCTTCGCGGTGGCGTCCTTCGATTCCTTTCACGTAGGCGAAGATTTTCACGCCGTCGGTAGGACTTTCGAGCGCAGCCACGGTGTGTGCATCGGCAGCGCAACGCCGGATGACCTCCAGGCGGTTGGGCACGTGGTCGTAGTCGAGCCCCACGATGTGGCTGTGGCGGAGGAAGTTCTTGATGGCGTGTGCGCCGTCGAATGTGCCCGCCGGGGTGAAGCAGGGAAGCCGGTTCTTCATCTTCTGTGCGGCAGCTGGGTCTCCCTCCGCGTGATAGCGGCGGATGGTGTTGATGACATCGGCATAGGCGGGGCGGATGCACATGGAGATAATTTCGAGGAAAGACATCACTTTAGGTTGTTTGGAATAAACGTTCGGATAAACCGATACTTTGATTTCTTCTAAGGCTTTCATCTGAAAAAAAGATTTTGAGTTTATTGTCACCCGACCATCGGATAACGGGTGCAAAGATAGGCAGACAGGATTTGGGCCTGCTTCCCGATGTGGAAAGTGATTGATAAACCAAATTTGAATTTAAATATTAGTAATTATTAACAAAAAATGACATGGGAAAGAAAAAAGAGGAAACGTATGGGTTCTTGGCCGATTTGGTAGTATATCTGATGAATATGGACAAACTCTTCACGTATGTTTTTCTACAGCACGAGCTTCATGTTTCCTCTCGAAAAGTGAACAAAATGAGACAGGGCAAAAGTGTGAATGTATATCAGTACGTGCGTCTGATACGCTGTATACTGAAGTATATGAATTTCCGGGTCCGGCCGGATGTGTTGCTGAAGGTGATAAAGATATGCATGACTTCGCATAGCGATTTGGTCATTGCTACAGTGCCGCGCGGTTCGGACGGAAAGGTGCAGCCGGAAAAGTGGGAAGTGATAATGGAGTGCGACGGAGTAATTTTGTGAACGATTCGTTTTGCGGCACTCTTTTTTTTGCTACCTTTGAAAATTGGTATAACAAAGAAAAACAAAAGTAAATATGAAAAAAGTAATTTGCAGTGAAAAGGCGCCCGGAGCCATCGGGCCTTACAGCCAGGCGATAGAAGCTAACGGAATGGTATTTGTGTCGGGACAGTTGCCCATCGACGCCGCTACGGGCGAGATGGCGGAAGGTATCGAAAACCAGGCACGTCAGTCGTTGGAGAATATCAAGCACATTCTTGAAACAGCAGGATTGACAATGGCAAACATTGTCAAAACTACTGTGTTCCTTCAAGATATGTCGCTCTTCGCAGGGATGAACGGTGTGTATGCAACCTATTTTGACGGAGCCTTTCCGGCACGCTCGGCGGTGGCCGTCAAAGCTCTGCCAAAGGATGCGTTAGTAGAGATTGAGTGCATCGCGGTTCGATAACAAATCGGCGACGATGAAATTGCTGCCTCCCACGAAGATAAAGTCTTTTGGGGGGCATTTTTCTTTGGCTGCCTGCACCGCTTCCAGCACCGTGGGGTAGGCCTTGCCTTTCAGGCCGTTTTTGCGCGCCATCTTCATCAGCTCTTTTTCGGGCAACGCACGCTCCACGCTTGCTTTGGTGAAGTAGTAAGTGGCCTTCTGGGGCATTACTTCCAGTATCTCTTCGACCTCTTTGTCTTTGGACACACCGAATACGATATGAAGTTCCCGGCCGAGATTATCATGGATGGCATCGAGCTGTATGCGGATGTATTCGATTCCGTCTACGTTGTGGCCCGTGTCGCAGATAATATCCGGATAACTGTGCACTTTCTGCCAGCGTCCTGCCAGTCCGGTGAGCTGGCATACGTTGCCGAAGCCTTCTACATAGTTCTTCTGCTCGATTTTGTAGCCCAACTTTTTCAGTGTCTCCAGCGATTGCAGAACCGTGAAGATGTTTTCAAACTGGTAGGCTCCGGTCAGTTCGGTGAAAAGTCCGTGGGGGAACATATCATTGATAACCACGAGTCCGTCTTTTCTTTTGTCGAGTATCGTGTCGATGGAACGTAAACTGAGGGTTATATTGCGCATGAGTTTCTCCTTCTCGATGAGCGTCTGCATATCTTGCGGGACATTGTACATCTTCATTCCCATGTCGAACATATCGTTGAAGAACTGATGCATTTCGGCCATTTCGTTTCTCTTCTCCTGCAAACGCGTGTAGGTAAGTAGCTCCAGGTGCCAGTCGCGCTCGCGTTCTTTCCGGCGTGCATATTCGAGGGGGGCTTTTTTATCTTTGGCTGTCATGGTGAACAGGCGTTTCACCGCTCCTTCTACGTAGCCCACCACTACCGGCACACCTGGTTTGATGATACCTGCTTTCTCTTTGGCTATTTTCATCGGCGTGTCGCCTAAATATTGGATGTGGTCGATGCTGATGTTAGTGATGATGGATAAGTCGGGATGGATGATATTGGTGCAGTCCAGCCGTCCGCCCATACCTACCTCGATAATTGCCACATCCACCTTCTGGTCGGCGAAGTAACGGAACGCCATCGCGGTGGTCAGTTCAAAGAAAGAGGGGTGAAGCGGCTCGAAAAAGGCGCGGTGGTTTTCAACGAAGTCTACCACGTACTGTTCGGGTACCATTTCGCCGTTGATGCGGATGCGTTCGCGGAAATCGATTAAGTGCGGCGAAGTGAACAGTCCTACGCGGTAGCCGGCAGATTGCAGCACGGCAGCGATGAGGTGCGAACAGGAACCCTTTCCGTTTGTACCTGCAACGTGTATCGTTTTGAATTGCCGATGAGGATGCCCGAAATGTTCGTCCAGTTTGTGTGTTGTTTCCAGTCCCGGCTTATATGCTTCGCCCCCTATCTTTTGAAACATAGGTACACTCTCATATAAGTACTTTAAAGTGTTTTGATAATCCATAGTTTGTAATTTTTAACTCCAGGCAATCCTTTTTACCCATTTAATTGTTTATCTTTAGAACCGTCAATCCAACCTCAATTGGCAGGGTTGTCGGTTTGTGAGTGCAAATATCAACATTTAAATCCGAGAAATCATGGGAACTAAGAAAAATTTTGTGTTAGACACCAATGTTATTCTTCACGACTGCAATTGTTTGAAGAATTTTCAGGAAAATGACATCTATCTTCCTCTTGTCGTGCTCGAAGAGCTGGATAAGTTTAAGAAAGGAAACGAGCAGATAAACTTCAATGCCCGTGAGTTTGTGCGCGAACTGGATATGCTGACGAGCGACGAGCTGTTCAGCGCCGGAGTGAAGTTGGGCGAAGGGCTGGGACGCCTTTTTGTGGTGACAGGCAAAATGGAAGTCGGCAAGGTGTGGGAGGCTTTTCCGGTGAGGAAGCCCGACCATTTTATTTTGGCGGCCACCGAATACTTAGCGGGCCAGTATCCCGACATGAAGTCTGTGCTGGTGACAAAGGATGTGAACCTGCGTATGAAGGCGCGCTCCATCGGGCTGCTTTGCGAGGATTACATCACGGATAAGGTGGTGAATGCCGACGTGTTCGAGAAGTCCAATGAGGTTTTCGAGCAGGTAGACCCTGCACTGATTGACCGTATCTACTCTTCCAAAGAGGGAATCGACCTCTCTGAATTCGATTTCAGGGATTTGATTCATCCCAATGACTGTTTTGTGCTGAAGAGCGACCGCAACAGTGTGCTGGCGCGCTACAATCCTTTCACGCACTCCATTTGCCGCGTGATGAAGGGCAAGAACTACGGGATAGAGCCGCGCAATGCCGAGCAGAGCTTTGCTTTTGAGATTCTGAACGACCCCAACGTGAAACTGGTTGCCCTGACGGGAAAGGCGGGAACGGGTAAGACGCTGTTGGCTTTGGCAGCCGCTTTGGGCAAGCTGACGGATTACAAGCAGATTTTGTTGGCGCGTCCCGTGGTGGCTCTCTCCAACAAGGACATCGGCTTCCTGCCGGGCGACGCGCAGGAGAAGGTGGCTCCGTATATGCAGCCGTTGTTTGACAACCTCAATGTGATAAAACGCCAGTTTGCCTCTAACTCGACGGAGGTGAAGCGTATCGAGGATATGCAGAAGAGTGAACAGTTGGTGATTGAGGCGCTGGCGTTTATTCGCGGACGCAGCCTGAGCGAGATGTACTGCATCATTGACGAAGCGCAGAACCTCACTCCGAATGAGATAAAGACTATCATTACGCGTGCGGGCGAAGGGACGAAGATGGTGTTTACGGGAGATATCCAGCAGATTGACCAGCCTTATCTGGATAGCCAGTCCAATGGCCTGGTGTATATGATTGACCGGATGAAGGACCAACCGCTTTTTGCACACGTGAATTTGGTGAAGGGCGAGCGAAGCGAGTTGAGTGAGCTGGCAAGTAACCTGATGTAGCGTAAGAATATAGGTGGAAGATAACTAAGGCGGTGGGTGATGACACACCGCCTTGCCATATGTCCTATTGTTTTTTTCCGAAATATTTCAAGAACTGGGTACGTTCAAACGTATTGAGGCCTTGAACATCTTTGCAATTCAGCTTGCCCTTGAACTGGGCGATGTTGTCGAATCCTTTGCGTGCCATCCATTCGGAAAGGAACCGGGTCGCCTCGCCGATAAATGCATTGGTATGCTGATAGACCGCACTGCAAACTTCCACCGCCGATGCTCCGGCAAGAATTGCTTTCACCACCGCTTCCGCATCGGCAACGCCGCCGGAAGCCGCATAGTCTATCTTGTCTACTGCCGCCGAAGCGATTCCAATCCACCGGAGTGGGGTAGCGAGGTCGGCAGCACTGCTGAATATTTCGCCCGAGGTATGCTCTAATTTCTCGATGTGAATGTCCGGCTGGTAGAAACGGTTGAAAAGAACTACTGCCGCCGCACCATTGGCATAAAGCTGGTCAATGAGCGCTACGGGATTTGTCAGATTTTCGCCTAACTTCATTATTACCGGAATGCGGACTCTCTTTTTGATGTGGCTGAGTATGTCGATGTGACGTTGCTCGAAAGAGCCGTAGGTATATTGCACATCCGACTGCAACGCAAGAATGTTGATTTCCAGCGCATCGGCTCCGGCTTCTTCGATTTGCACGGCAAAGTCAATCCATTCGGAGTCGGTGTGGCAGTTGATGCTGGCGATGATGGGAATGGAGCATACTTTCTTGCTCTCTTTAATCAGAGTGAGGTATTCGGACAGCTTGTGTTCGCGGATGTATTCCTCCAGATAGTCGCTTCCTTCGGGAGAGAAGGCGGGATCTTTCAGTTGCTCCGCCTCTAATAAAATCTGCTCTTCAAACAGCGATTTCAGTACGATGGCTCCTGCGCCCTCTTCGGCCAGTCTTTTGTTTTTGCCGACACTGTCGGTCAGCCCCGAGCTGCTGATGATAATCGGATTTCTGAGAGATAGCCCTGCGAAAGTAGTTTTTAAATCGGTCATGGTCTTAATCATTGGTTAGATGTTAATAATTGCGTTCTCCGAAAATCTTGCTTCCTACTCGTATCAGGGTGCTTCCTGCGGCAATCGCTTCGTGATAATCGTCTGACATTCCCATCGATAACTCGCAAAAATCGTCCGAGCCGGCGAACCAAGTTTCTCTAAACTCATGAAAGAGTCTATTAAGTAAACGGAATTCGCGCCCGATTTGTTCGATATCGTCGGTATTGCTTGCCATTCCCATCAGCCCGCAGATGTGTACGTGAGTCAGTTCTTTCCATGCTCCTGCGCCGAGCATCTCCCGGCACTTTTTGGGGCTGAAACCGAATTTCGTCTCTTCCTGTGCCACGTGTATCTGCAACAGGCAGTTGACGGTGCGTCCTGCTTTGGCTGCCTGCTTGTTGACTTCTGTTAATAACCGATAAGTATCAATTCCATGAATCATCGCTACGTAGGGTATCATGTACTTGATTTTGTTGCTTTGCAGGTGGCCTATAAAATGCCATTCGATGTCTTTGGGCAAACTTTCGTATTTAGCTGTCATTTCCTGCACCTTGCTCTCTCCGAAAATACGCTGTCCCGCCCGGTATGCTTCTTCTATCGCTTCGTTGGGATGGAATTTTGAGACGGCAACCAACCGGACTCCTTGAGGGAGCCCGGTTAGCACTTGCTTTAAATTGTCAGCAATACTCATTGTCGCTTATGCTTTTGACGGGTCAAACTCGGGTTTGTCGTCCGGCTCGGCGCTGTAGGGATATACGTCCATCAACGCAGTCTCCGCCACCATGCCGATTTGATAATCGGCCATTGTACCTTTCATGCCTTCGTCCAGCTTCTTCACTGCGTCGCGCAGGTCGGCAGCCTGTACCAATACTTGTGTGGAGGTCTTTTTCTCCGCACCGCTCTTTTCGTCCAGGGTGATGAAGATGAGTTTGCACTTGAACCAACGGTCGGCACTCTCTTCGTCGCTGGGGAAAAGTTCGCTGTAATTGGCACGTTTGATGTCTGAAACGGTGAACTCGCCCGAAATAAACGGAGTCATTTCCTCGATGATTCGGGCTTCAGCTTCCGTAAAGCTGAGTGCGTCAACAAGATAAGGTTCGGTTACTTTTTTTTGCATTCCGTTTTCCATTACTTTCTCGTAACGGATTTTACATTCAAACCATGTATGCATTGCCATAATTTTCTTCCTTTTAAATTAGTTGATATATGTAAATTGTCGGCAAAGATAAGCAAAATACCAAAGTAAGCGGCCAATCGGCGAACATTTTCGGGGTAATGGCTGTTTTCTGTATAAAGTAAATTTTAAAGATAGATGCATGATGGCAACAACAAATTTTAAAGGACAACCGGTGAAATTAATCGGTGAATTTATACAAACAGGCAAGGTGGCTCCGGATTTTGAGCTGGTGAAAACGGATTTGTCTTCTTTCTCATTGAAAGAATTGAATGGTAAGAATGTGATTCTGAATATTTTCCCGAGTTTGGACACGGGGGTGTGTGCTGCGTCGGTACGCAAGTTTAACAAGATAGCTGCGGGGCTGAAAGATACGGTTGTGTTAGCTATCTCGAAAGACCTTCCGTTTGCACATGCACGTTTCTGTACGACGGAGGGTATAGAGCGGGTGATGCCACTGTCTGATTTCCGTTTCTCCGATTTTGACGAGAGTTACGGGGTACGTATGGCGGATGGCCCGTTGGCGGGGCTTTTGGCTCGTGCGGTGGTCGTTATCGGCAAAGATGGGAAGGTGGCTTATACGGAACTCGTTCCGGAGATAACGCAGGAGCCTGATTATGATAAGGCGTTGGCGGCGATAGGATAGCTTTTTTTATAAAACCCTATGTGCCGTATGGCAAATGGAGGTGTGTCGTAATGCACGATGCACCTTCTTTTTTATTCATTACTATACCACT
>NZ_CAJULN010000035.1 GCF_910586915.1 uncultured Bacteroides sp. | reverse complement strand
TTATGCTTGGATATTTCTGATTGTTTTTGGTTGTTCTACGCTTCTAAATACAATAGATATATTTACCGATTCTTCCTTAAACAAACTCCTTAAATCACTTATCGAACGGCGTAATCTATTGTCTACTCCACTATCTTCCGGTTTCCATAAACATGAAATAATTTCTTCTTTTGTCACTGTATAAGACGGAGCTTGCAGAAACAACAATAGCAAAGATGCGGATTGGGCACGAACCTGAATTTTCCGATTATCGACATAAAAATCATGCGAACTGTAAATATAACGCAAATTTGCCAAACTTATAGCTGATTGAGAAATATTTTCTTTGACAGGAACTCTTTTTCTTTGAAAATAGATTAAACTAACAAATAAAAGAACAAGAAAAATCGATACAGTAATAACCCACATTACGGTTGAAGCATTTTTAAGAACAGTAAACCAAGAATAGTGAATAAAAGACTCCACTTCAATTTTATTGGAAAAACCAGTATAAATACTCTCAATCTTTTTATACTTAGATGAAAATAATGCAGGATCTCCACAAGTAAGTACCGAAGTACTATCTGCATGATTTACGCAATTATGTATTTGTAAAGCATGAGAAGAAGACACATCAATAGCAGATAGTTTTTTACTCCATAAAGATAAGCACGCCTCAGCATCTATCCCCTCTTCAGCTAAAATAGAATGTCTAATTTGGGTATCTAAATCCGAACTCACTATAGTTTTATTTTTATCTACGATAATATCTTTCACTACTTCTTTGTCCTCACAAATTACCTTGCAATGTTCAAACGTCCTACCCGGTTCTATTTTAAAACCGGCCTCATATAAATTCAAGGCCTTGTATTGCGCATTGAATCCATCTTCTATTGTTTCCAATAAAGTTGTTCTAACCTTATTTTTAAGTACAGCTTCTCCTGAGGCATAAAGCATTCGTTCGAATAGGCCTACCAAAGCTATTATTAATATAAAAAACAATATGACTTTCCTTTTGCTCAAACTCATAACCCACATAAACAACTAATTATTACCAAGAATTATTATTTCGTTTTAATTTACACTATTCTTGAAGCACAAAGATAACATTATTTAATTAACGCCAGTTCGATATAACTATTAATTCGTTGCATACACACGCATGAACCTTATATTAAACTAATCTTTTTCCTGCGATGGCCTGTCGGCTGCAATGCGAATGTCTGCTGGTTTTCTTACTAAAATTTATTCGTCTGACTATAGTGACCGTTTCGTCTGACTATAGTCAGACGAAAGAAACACTACAGTCAGACGCAAGTTCAACTATAGTCAGACGAATAAATTTATGCATCCCGACCGTTAGTCTGTAGGCAACGGAAAATTAAATCGTAGGCAATTCTCCGCTAACCGATAGGTGAATGTAAGCATCCAACTTCCCTACTCTTTTTGAGAGTCGTTTAATCCGCTATTTTTCCTCTCAAAAGACAGCAGACAGACAGCCATTCTTCTTATCAGACACAAAAAAACTCGCCAAACATTCAGAGTCGACATTGAATGTTTGGCGAGTTTTCGTCCTATCAGTTCCTATACTATCTCAACTGCAATTTCTTCACTACAAATTCTTCCACAAACCTTACAGTTTCTTCCACACCCAACGAGGAAGAATCTACACACAAATGGTAAGTAGCCGCCGCTCCCCACGTCTTGTAGCTGTAATAGTTATAGTATTCCGCCCGTTTCTTGTCGGCCTTCTCAATCATCTCTTCCGCCGTCTCTTCATTTACCCGATGAGTGCGGCAGATTCGCCCGATACGGTCTTCTTTGGAAGCCGAAATAAAGACATTGGCACAACGGGGATGTTCGCGCAGGATATAATCCGCACAACGCCCCACAAACACACACGACCTCTCTGCTGCCAGACGACGGATGACATCGCTCTGCACTTTAAACAGCGCGTCGTTGCTCAAACAATTGGTACATGGCATCGCTCCTTCGCTGATAAACGGAAAGCGCATACCAAACAATCCGCCGATGATTCCTTGCGAAGCCTTCTCGTCTGCTTTCTCGAAAAACTCTCTGCACAAGCCACTCTCTTCGGAAGCCAAATTTATCAGTTCCTTATCGTAGAAGCCGATTCCCAAGCGGGCAGCCAACTTCTCTCCGATTTCCTTGCCGCCGCTGCCCAACTGCCGACCGATGTTTATTACATAATTACCGCTCATAACGCATTTTTTTTATGGTTCGGTAGCAAACATACAAATTATTTCTAAAAGTTGCATCATCCGGACGAACGTAATGACGAAATATCGGGCCAAAATAAAAACAAACGAATAATAAGTCCTATCTTTGCCGACAGAAAAAGTCCACTGATTATTTTACGAACTAAAAATCTTACAAAAGTGAAATTTCCTGTTCCAACGACCATCCTGTTGTTTTGCCTGCTTCTGCTGGCAAGTTGCATCACCCGCAACAAAGCAACGTCTTTGGACGCATTCAATCAGGATGTTTATACGCCCGAATATGCTTCGGGATTCAAGATAACGGGAGCCGAAAACGTTGCCAGCACGCTGATACAGATTACCAATCCGTGGCAAGGCGCCAGCAATGTGACCATGTCCTATTGGGTTGCGCGCAACGGCGAGCAGCCACCTGCCGGATTCAACGGCCCTGTTATCCGTGCCGGAGCCAAACGAATCGTATGTATGTCTTCTTCCTACATCGCCATGCTCGACGCATTGGGCGAAACCGAACGGATTGTCGGAGTTTCGGGCCTCGACTACATTGCCAACCCTTACATCCATGCCCACAAAGATGCAATCAAAGACATGGGGGCCGAAATGAACTACGAACTGCTGATAGGATTAAAGCCCGACGTAGTTCTGCTCTACGGCATAGGCGACGCCCAAACCGCCGTGACCGACAAATTGAAGGAACTTTCCATCCCCTATTTGTATATGGGAGAATACTTGGAGGAATCGCCGCTTGGCAAAGCCGAATGGATGATGGTGCTTTCCGAACTGACAGACAGGCGGGAAAAGGGAATGGAAATATTCCGGACAATCCCCCGACGTTATCGTGCACTGAAAGCACTTACCGATTCCGTCGGCCGTCGTCCCACCGTTATGTTCAACACTCCGTGGAACGACAGTTGGGTCATGCCTTCCACCCAAAGTTATATGGCACGGCTCATAGCCGATGCCGGTGCGGAATATATCTACCGGGAGAACAGTTCAAACAGCTCGACGCCCATCGGACTGGAGACGGCTTACGGACTGATACGAAAGGCCGATTATTGGATTAATGTCGGCTCGGCAACCACGCTCGACGAACTGAAAGCTGTCAACCCCAAATTTGCAGATGCCAAAGCCGTCAACGAAAAGAGTGTCTACAACAATAACTTGCGGCTGACACCGACAGGCGGAAACGATTATTGGGAATCGGCAGTGGTACGCCCCGACGTGGTGCTGCGCGATTTGATTCATATTTTTCATCCGGAACTCGTTTCCGACTCACTTTATTATTACCGCCATCTGGAATGAGACAATCCCGCAAACATAGCGCACTTTTGTTTATCGCACTGTGCCTCACCGCCCTGTCGTTGTGGGCCATAGATATGGCAACCGGCGACACGTATATCCCCATCGGCAAAATATGGGCCGTGCTCGCCGAGGGTGAATGTGACGAAATGACACGTAACATTCTTCTTTCCATCCGGTTCACGCGGGTAACGGTGGCGGCACTGACAGGCATAGCACTCTCCGTAAGCGGCTTGCAGATGCAGACGGTTTTCCAAAACCCATTGGCCGACCCCTATCTGCTGGGAGTAAGTTCCGGCGCAGGATTGGGTGTCGCCCTGTTTCTCTTAGGTGCTCCCTTGCTCGGATGGTCTGAATATCCGGTGCTTCAGTCGCTGGGCACCGTCGGTTCCGGCTGGATAGGCACGGCGGTCATCCTATTGGGAGTAGCCATTGTCAGCCGGAAAGTGAAAAACATTCTCGGCGTATTGATTATGGGAGTAATGACGGGCTATGTGGCAGGCGCCATCATTCAAATATTGCAATACCTGAGTTCGGCCGAGCAATTGAAGAAGTTCACTCTTTGGTCGATGGGGTCGCTCGGACACATCACCGCTACCCAATTAGGAGTCATGACTCCCATGTTGTGCTTAGGACTGTTCATTTCCATCGCCTGCATCAAACCGTTGAACCTGCTGCTGCTCGGAGAGAATTATGCACGGACAATGGGAATGAACATCAGGCGTTCGCGCACGCTTATCTTCATTTCCACCGCACTGCTGACGGGAACGGTGACCGCCTTCTGCGGCCCGGTAGGTTTCATCGGGCTTGCCGTGCCACACGTCACCCGAATGCTGTTCAACAACGCCGACCACCGGATACTCGTCCCTGGTACCATGCTGACAGGCCTTATCGGTATGCTTCTCTGCGACATCATCGCCAAGAGGTTCCTGCTTCCGGTGAATTGCATTACCGCCCTGCTCGGCGTTCCGGTCATCTTATGGGTAATCGTAAAAAACTTGAACGGACTGAAATGATTGAGCTTAAAGAACTGACATTAGGATACGAACAGCGCACGTTGTTGGATACGGTAAACGCCCGAATCGCAGGCGGACAACTCGTTGCACTGTTAGGACGCAACGGAACAGGGAAAAGTACCCTTCTGCGCGCCATCATGGGACTGGAAACTCCTCAATCGGGAGAAATACATCTGCAAGGAAAAGCCATCGATTCACAGCAACCGGAAAAGTTAGCCCAAAGCATCAGTTTCGTCACCACCGACAAAGTACGCATTGCCAAACTTCGCTGCAAGGATGTAGTGGCGTTGGGGCGTGCTCCTTACACGAACTGGTTGGGACAACTCCGGCCGGAAGACCAACAGATAGTAGACCGTGCCATGCAGTTGGTGGGTATGTGCGCGTATGCCGAAAAGACTATGGACAAGATGTCCGACGGCGAATGTCAGAGAATCATGATTGCCCGTGCGCTTGCGCAGGACACTCCGGTAATCCTGCTCGACGAGCCGACTGCCTTTCTCGACCTGCCCAACCGCTACGAACTCTGTCTGCTGCTGAAAAGACTGGCACAGGAGGAAGGAAAATGTATCTTGTTCTCCACGCACGACCTTGACATCGCATTGTCTCTCTGCGATGTTATCATGCTGATAGACAATCCGCATCTATACACCCTGCCCACCTCGGAAATGATAGTCGGCGGACATATAGAAAGGCTTTTCCGCAACGAAGCGGTAACATTCGATGCGCGGGAGATGAGGGTACGTATCAAGTAAACAGCTATCGGTCGTTTGTCTGGATACCTAAACAAAACAGGACTGCAATTGCCTTAAAAGCAACTACAGCCCTGCTGTTTTTCATCTCCGATTGTCACAGCCAACCGGAATCCGACATTGATTATGCCTTATTTTTGATTATCATCACTTCAATGATAGATATAGCAGTCTCTTCCGGTACTCCAAGTACTTCTGCCAACTGATTAATGATATCCTTTTCTTCTTCTTCAAGCACGCCGTCAGCCAACGCGATATCTACTGCACACGCAAAAGCTGTCAGTTTCAATTCGTCAGACAAAGCAGCAGCCGATGCGTCTACCAAAGCACTCGGTCCGTCTTTTTTCAAGATTTTGAAAAGTTTATCAAACAATTTATCAAAAGCCGGTCCGGAGAAATTGTCATAGATACGCAAACGACGGATATAGTTTACAATACTATCCCATTCAGACTGTGCAATACTACCGTCTGCACCTGCCATTGCAAGGGCAATACCGGCAAAAGCCTCTTGTTGAGTGAGTTTTGTCTCTTCCGGTGCAGCTTGGAAAATCTTCTCAAATAATCCCATGATTTTAATAATTTAAGTTGTTTGTAAATACAGTTACCAAGAAGTCATCCGACTTCCATGCAAAATTACCGATAAATTCCCAAAACCGGTTAAACAACGTTGTTTTTATCTTTTTTTAAACTATAAGCGTCGCAACTGCCACCAAAGCATTGACGCTGAAATGAGACTGGCTGTCAAGTCGGAAATCGGCATACTCATCCACACGCCCAACTGCCCGTAATAGTGAGGAAGAATCAACAGACAAGGAATCAGAATAAGTACCTGACGGGAGACGGACAAGAAGATTGCCTTGCTTGCCTTACCGATGCTCTGAAAGAAATTGGAAGTCACCATCTGGAAACCGACAATGGGGAAAAACATCACTACAATACGTAATCCTTTGGCAGAGATGTCTACCAATTCCTGATGCGTGGTAAAGATGGAAACTGCCTGTCTGGGAATGAGCATTCCCATCAGAAATCCGGCAGTGGTTATAATAGTGGCAGCATAAATCGTTACTTTCAAGACTTTCGTCACGCGCGGATATTGTTTGGCCCCGTAGTTGTAACCGGCAATTGGCTGCATACCCTGATTCAACCCCATCACAATCATGACAAAGAAAAACACCAGCCGGTTGACTATACCAAAGGCACCGATAGCAAGGTCGCCGCCATACTGCTGCAAGCCTTGATTTATCAGAATGACAATGAAACAAGCGGCAAGATTCATCAGAAAAGGAGCCATACCGATAGCCAGCGAATCGACCACGATTTTCTTTTTCAGCCGGAAGATTCCTTTGTGGAAATGCAACAGTTCGTCCTTGTTGGAAAACAACTTGAACTGCCAAGCCAACGCGATGACCTGTGCGGTAATGGTAGCGATAGCCGCCCCCTGTATTCCCCAACCGAAACCGTAAATGAAAATAGGGTCGAGTATTGTGTTAATCAGCACTGTGGTAATAGTAGCATACATCGCTTTCTGCGGATGGCCCGCCGAACGAAGTACAGCATTGAGTCCGAGATAGATATGAGTGACGACATTACCCAGCAGGATAACAACCATATAATCGCGCGCATAACCTATCGTAGCATCGCTGCCTCCGAAGAAATAAAGAATAGGGTCGAGAAACAGTAACGTGACTACCGTAAAGGCAAGTCCGATGATAATATTCAACACCAGCACATTGCCAAGTACGCGTTGAGCCGTATCATAATCGCGCTGCCCCAATTTGACCGAGACCAATGTAGCTGCTCCCACACCGACCAGCGAACCGAAAGCGGCGGCAAGATTCATCAACGGAAAGGTCAACGCCAACCCCGAGATAGCCATTGCTCCTACCCCGTGACCGATGAAAATACTATCTACCATATTATAAAGAGAAGACGCCGTCATGGCGATAATTGCCGGAATGGCATACTGCATTAAAAGCTTCCCTATCTTTTCCGTACCCAACGCAGTGGGTGTCTTTTGCTCTGTCATACCTATTAGTTTGGATGCGCAAAGATACAAAAAAGAGACATATTACGGGATATATGAGAAAAGTTTCGTATTTTTGCCCACAAAATTGAGTTAATACGTAACGAAATGAATATATTAGAACTAAGTGAACAGGAAATCATTCGACGCAACAGTCTGAATGAGCTTCGCGCAATGGGTATCGACCCATACCCTGCTGCAGAGTATGTAACCAATGCTTTCTCTACAGATATTAAAGCTGAATTCAAAGATGAGGATGAGCCGCGCCAGGTTTCCGTAGCCGGACGCATCATGAGCCGCCGCGTAATGGGTAAAGCTTCCTTTATCGAATTGCAAGACTCCAAAGGTCGCATCCAGGTGTACATCACCCGCGACGACATCTGTCCGGGAGAAGACAAGGAACTGTACAACGCTGTATTCAAACGCCTGCTTGACTTAGGTGACTTTGTCGGTATCGAAGGTTTCGTGTTCCGCACGCAAATGGGCGAAATCAGCATTCACGCCAAGAAACTGACCGTACTTGCCAAATCACTCAAACCACTTCCCATCGTAAAGTACAAGGATGGCGTAGCTTACGACTCTTTTGAAGATCCCGAACTCCGTTATCGCCAACGCTATGTGGACCTGGTGGTAAACGAAGGAGTTAAAGAAACATTCCTGAAACGCGCCACCGTAGTGAAAACACTGCGCAGCGCTCTCGATGAAGCCGGATACACAGAAGTGGAAACTCCTATCCTGCAATCCATTGCCGGAGGAGCAAGCGCACGTCCGTTCATCACTCACCATAATTCATTAGACATCGACCTTTATCTGCGCATTGCAACAGAACTTTATCTGAAGAGACTGATTGTAGGTGGCTTTGAAGGTGTATATGAAATCGGCAAGAACTTCCGCAACGAGGGTATGGACAAGAGTCACAACCCCGAATTCACCTGTATGGAACTTTATGTACAATACAAGGACTATAATTGGATGATGGAGTTCACCGAAAAACTGTTGGAACGCATCTGTATCGCTGTAAACGGCAGCACGGAAAGCGTTGTCGACGGAAAAACCATCAGTTTCAAAGCTCCTTACCGCCGTCTGCCTATCCTTGACGCTATCAAGGAAAAGACCGGATACGACCTGAACGGCAAGAGTGAAGAAGAAATCCGCCAAATCTGTAAGGAACTGAAAATGGAGGAAATCGACGACACAATGGGCAAAGGCAAACTGATTGACGAAATCTTCGGAGAATTCTGCGAAGGTACTTATATCCAGCCGACTTTCATCACCGACTATCCGGTTGAAATGTCGCCGCTTACCAAAATGCACCGTTCCAAGCCGGGACTGACCGAACGTTTCGAGTTGATGGTAAACGGTAAGGAACTTGCCAACGCTTATTCGGAATTGAACGACCCGATCGACCAGGAAGAGCGTTTCAAAGAACAGATGCGTCTTGCCGACAAGGGTGATGACGAGGCAATGATTATCGACCAAGACTTCCTGCGTGCCCTGCAATACGGTATGCCACCCACATCGGGTATCGGTATCGGTATCGACCGCTTAGTGATGCTGATGACCGGACAGACTACCATTCAGGAAGTATTGTTTTTCCCGCAAATGCGCCCCGAAAAGGTGGTGAAGAAAGATGCGGCTGCCAAATACATGGAATTGGGAATCGGAGAAGATTGGGTTCCTGTCATTCAAAAAGCTGGTTACAACACTGTGGAAGAGATGCAAAACGTCAACCCGCAGAAGTTGCACCAGGACATCTGTGGTCTTAACAAGAAATATAAATTAGAGTTGACCAACCCGTCGGTGAACGACGTAGCTGAGTGGATACAGAAAATTAAATAAGTTCTTCATCCAAATCCATACAAATGAAATTACCCGGTAAGATAGCGATAATGGGCGGTGGAAGTTGGGCCACAGCAATAGCAAAGATGTGTTTGGCTCAAGAAGACTCTATCAATTGGTATATGCGACGCGATGACCGTATCGCAGATTTCAAGAGATTGGGACACAATCCGGCTTATCTGACAGGAGTGAAATTCGACACTAAGCGTATCACTTTCAGTTCCAACATCAACGATGTTGTGAAAGAATCTGATACGCTGATTTTCGTCACTCCTTCCCCTTATCTGAAGGCTCATCTGAAAAAACTGAAAACCAAGATAAAGGATAAATTCATCATCACCGCTATCAAAGGAATCGTACCCGATGACAACGTTATCGTATCAGAATACTTCACCAAAGAATATGGCGTACCTCCCGAAAACATAGCTGTATTGGCAGGTCCCTGCCATGCGGAAGAGGTGGCTTTGGAACGTCTTTCTTATCTGACCATCGCCTGTCCGGACAAAGACAAGGCACGTATCTTCGCACGTCGTTTGGGAAGCAGTTTCATCAAAACTTCCGTCAGCGACGACGTCGCAGGTATCGAATACAGTTCGGTACTTAAAAACGTATATGCCATTGCCGCCGGTATTTGCAGCGGTCTGAAATATGGCGACAACTTTCAGGCTGTACTGATATCAAACGCCATTCAGGAAATGAACCGTTTTCTGAATACGGTGCATCCATTGAACAGAAATGTGGACGAATCTGTTTATCTCGGTGACCTCTTAGTGACGGGATACTCCAACTTCAGCCGCAACCGTACATTCGGGTCGATGATAGGCAAAGGATACTCCGTAAAAAGCGCACAGATTGAAATGGAAATGATTGCCGAAGGATACTACGGTACGAAGTGCATCAAGGAAATCAACAAGCATCATCACGTGAATATGCCGATACTGGACGCTGTTTATAACATCTTGTACGAACGTATCTCGCCTATGATTGAGATTAAATTACTAACTGATTCTTTCAGATAACCTTATAAACAAAAACGATATGATTAGCTTAAACATTGAAAAGACTTTCGGATTTATTCCCAAAGAAAAGGTTCTTGCTTACGACGCAGAAGTAAAAGCCGCACAGGAAATGCTTGAAAAAGGAACCGGAAAGGGAAACGATTTCTTAGGTTGGCTGCACTTGCCGTCTTCCATCAGCAAAGAACATTTGGACGACTTGAATGCTACCGCAAAAATATTAAGAGACAACTGTGAAGTAGTAATCGTGGCTGGTATCGGCGGTAGTTATCTGGGTGCGCGTGCCGTAATCGAGGCTTTGTCCAACAGTTTCGTTTGGCTACAGGAAAAGAAAAGCGCTCCTGTCATGATTTATGCCGGACACAACATCAGCGAAGATTATCTGTATGAACTCACCGAATATCTGAAAGACAAGAAATTCGGTATTATCAATATCTCCAAATCGGGAACTACCACCGAAACTGCACTTGCATTCCGCCTGCTGAAAAAACAGTGCGAAGACCAATGTAGCAAGGAAACGGCCAAACAGGTAATCGTAGCCGTTACAGATGCCAAGAAAGGTGCTGCACGTGTCACTGCCGACAAAGAAGGATACAAGACATTCATTATCCCCGATAACGTTGGCGGACGTTTCTCCGTACTGACTCCGGTCGGTTTGTTGCCAATTGCTGTTGCCGGATTTGACATTGAGAAATTGGTTGCCGGTGCTGCCGATATGGAAAATGTATGTGGTGCAGACGTTCCGTTTGCCGAGAATCCTGCTGCTATCTATGCTGCTACCCGCAACGAACTATACAGAAACGGAAAGAAAATCGAAATCCTCGTTAACTTCTGCCCGAAACTGCACTATGTCAGCGAATGGTGGAAACAGCTTTACGGAGAATCGGAAGGTAAGGACGGCAAGGGTATTTTCCCCGCATCAGTAGATTTCTCTACCGACCTTCACTCAATGGGACAATGGATTCAAGAAGGCGAACGTTCTATCTTTGAAACTGTTATCTCGCTGGATAAGGTAGACCACAAATTGGAAGTTCCTTCCGACGAAGCTAACTTAGACGGTCTGAACTTCTTAGCCGGAAAGCGTGTGGACGAAGTGAATAAAATGGCGGAATTGGGAACTCAATTGGCTCACGTAGACGGCGGCGTACCTAATATGCGTATCATTCTTCCTTCATTGAGCGAATACAATATCGGCGGTCTGCTCTATTTCTTTGAAAAGGCTTGCGGTATCAGCGGTTACCTGTTGGGCGTGAACCCTTTCAACCAACCGGGTGTGGAAGCATATAAAAAGAATATGTTTGCTCTGCTCGACAAACCAGGCTATGAAGAAGAGTCTAAAGCTATTCGTGCTAAATTGTAATCGATTTATCCTTATATAAAAAAAGAAGCGGTTTTCTATAAATCGCTTCTTTTTTATATACTTCATCCGAGTGAGCTTTACTCCTCCTCGTCATCGACTTTTGTTTTCAAACCGATTTCCTCCTGGGCACCTTCGCATTCCGCTTTAGAGGAAAGATAGAATTTCAGTCTTACATCACCGTTTTTGTCCACTTGGGAAACAGTAGCCTGCACCATGACACGGGTGGTAGTCACTCCATCCTTAAAACGGAGTTGCCCGTTCTTCTCATTCGTCAGGTTTCCTTCGGTAGATACTTCACTTTTTTCATAGACGAGATGGGTAGTCAGCGCCTTATTATCATCTTTCTGAAATGTAAAAGTTTTCAGTTCGGAGCCGTTACCATCCAAAAGTAAAAGCGCTTTTACTTCGTCGCCTTCTTTCAGGACCGGCAATTCTTCCATCTTATTGGCATAGTCTTCTTCCGTAGTACTGTCACTGTCCGATTCAGCCTTTACATACAGCTTCTCGATTTTAATCACAGGACTTTCCCCACTATTCGAACAAGCGCCTAAAAACAATGGTAGCAACCACATTATTTTTTTCATCATGCTATCGTTGAGTTTATAATGCTACAAAAATACATATAATCTTCTAAACAGCAAATATTTGAATCTGCAATCGCATATCACCGTCCTGTTTGTAACTATCTTGCCGTTCTATCTACCGTCTCTCGTTTTTTTCGCTATCTTTGCCAAACATATGAATATAATCTTTAAATAACTCAACTAAAAACAGAATAGAATGAAACGAAATTTATCAAAGAAATCCTACGGATTCATGCTTCTATGCAGTTTATTATTAATGGTATCAATCAGCAGTTGCCAGCAAAGCAAACTCAAAGCGGTGATTGCCATTGCCAACAAAGAATGTCCGATAGATATGGGAGATGTCGGTACGGTTACCAGCATTGTCTATGACGGCAACAATGTGGTGTACACGCTCAACATGAATGAGAGCATGACTGATATAGCAGTTTTGAAAGATAATCCCGAAAACCTGAAAGAATCTACAAAGATTATGTTCCGCAATCCGGCTAAAGATGTGAAGGAAATGCTCAAACTGATAGCCGAATGTAATGCAGGGCTCCAAATGAAGTTTGTAGGAAAAGATTCGGGACAAGAGGTGGTCTCCGGACTTTCTTCTGAAGAAGTGAAAGAAATTCTCAACGCGGAAGCAGACCCGGCACAGAGCGAACGTGCCAAACTCGAAGCTCAAATCAAGATGACAAACCTGCAATTCCCGATGCAGGCAAGTGAAGAAGTCATTATAGAGAAAATGGAACTTAGCGACGAATCGGTCGTATATATCTGCAAAGTAGATGAAGACATATGTCCCGTCAGCCAGATTGAAGCCAATGCGGAAGGGGTGAAAGAAGGAATTGTCGCAAATTTGTCCGCACAAACCGATCCGGCTACCCAGGCCTTTCTGCAATCCTGCATCAATAACGACAAAAACATAGTCTACAGATATATCGGAACGAAATCCGACAATCAGTATGATGTAGTCGTTACCTTGTCCGAACTGAAGAATATGATAATAAAAGAATGATTATCGGCTATTTTCCCTCTCTGTATGAGTGATTTACAGCATATATATGCTGTAATAAGCTGATTTTAAGAAGACTCTACGACGTAATAAATATGAAAAAGAACCTGAAAGCCGTCCTGTTTGATATGGACGGCGTACTTTTCAACTCCATGCCTTATCACTCCGAAGCCTGGCATCAGGTAATGAAGTCTCAAGGGCTTACCCTCAGCCGCGAAGAAGCCTATATGCACGAAGGACGGACGGGAGCCGCCACCATCAACATCGTATTTCAACGCGAACTGGGTAGAGAAGCTACGCAGGAAGAGATAGAAAACATCTATCAGGAGAAAAGCGTCCTGTTCAACTCATACGCCGAAGCAGAACGTATGCCCGGAGCATGGGAACTGTTGCAAAAAATAAAAAATGAAGGACTGGTTCCGATGGTAGTGACCGGTTCGGGCCAGCTATCGTTGCTCGAACGGCTGGAACAGAACTTTCCGGGAATGTTCAAAAAAGAATTAATGGTTACCGCCTTCGACGTCAAATTCGGAAAGCCACACCCGGAACCTTATCTGATGGCACTTAAAAAAGGAGGATTGAACGCCGACGAAGCCGTTGTCATAGAAAATGCTCCGCTGGGAGTGGAAGCTGGACACAAGGCCGGTATCTTTACAATAGCCGTCAACACAGGGCCGCTGGACGGACAAGTTCTGTTGGATGCGGGAGCCGATTTGCTATTCCCCTCCATGCAGGCACTTTGTGACACCTGGGAGAATCTGGACATATAAAATTCTGTTTCATCCACCATACACTTTCACTATTTAAATAACGATTCTACCATGCAAAAGTTATTATCTCTACCCCCCAACTTAATCCATTGTTTTCACGAACTGGAAGAAGTGAACCCTGCCGACTGGTTTTGCACGTCAGACCCCATCGGAAGCAAATTAGGTTCCGGCGGTGGAACCACCTGGCTGCTACAAGCCTGCCATCAGGAATTCGCACCTCAGGATACTTTCAAAGACTGGATAGGACGCGAAAAGAGAATACTGCTCCATGCAGGCGGACAAAGCCGCCGTCTGCCCAGCTACGGGCCTTCCGGTAAGATATTGACTCCCATTCCTATTTTCAGTTGGGAAAGGGGACAAAAGTTAGGACAAAACCTGCTGTCGTTGCAGCTTCCGCTATACGAAAGAATCATGAAACAGGCTCCTGAGAGACTGAATACGCTGATAGCGAGCGGAGATGTGTACATCCGTTCGGAAAAGCCGTTGCAGGATATTCCCGATGCAGACGTCGTATGCTACGGTCTTTGGGTAAATCCTTCGCTGGCAACACACCACGGTGTGTTTGTGTCCGACCGGAGAAGCCCGGAAGTGCTCGACTTCATGTTGCAGAAACCTTCACTCGAAGAGTTGGAAAGTTTGTCGAAGACACACCTTTTCCTGATGGATATCGGCATTTGGATTCTGAGCGACCGCGCCGTGGAAGTATTGATGAAACGTTCTTTAAAAGCAGGAACGAACAACATTGCTTATTATGATTTATATTCGGACTATGGGCAGGCTTTGGGCGAACATCCCCAAATAGAGGACGAAGAGGTCAACCGGCTCTCGGTAGCCATATTGCCTCTGCCGGGTGGAGAATTCTATCACTACGGCACAAGCCATGAACTGATTTCTTCCACGCTCTCCATCCAGGACAAAGTACGCGACCAAAGAAAAATCATGCACCGGAAAGTAAAGCCCAATCCGGCTATCTTTATTCAGAATTCCACCACGCAGATTTCTCTTTCTGCCGACAATGCTAATCTTTGGATTGAGAACAGCTACATAGGAGAAGGCTGGAAATTAGGTTCCCGCCAAATCATCACCGGAGTACCTGAAAATCATTGGGACATCTGTCTGCCGGATGGCATTTGTGTGGATATTGTCCCCGTCGGCGAACGCAATTTCGTGGCTCGCCCGTACGGATTGGATGATGTATTCAAAGGAGCATTGGATAAAGCAACGACAACCTATCTCAACATCCCGTTCACACAATGGATGGATGCAAGAGGAATTACGTGGGACGACATAAAAAGTCGCACGGACGACTTGCAGGTTGCTTCTATCTTTCCGAAAACCGCTTCCGTAGAAGAGTTAGGATTGTTGGTACGTTGGATGACATCGGAACCTCAACTGGAAGAAGGGAAAAGAGTTTGGTTGAAAGCAGAGAAAATGTCAGCCGACGAGATTTCGGCAAACGCCAATCTCAAACGTCTATATGAACAGCGCAGAAACTTCCGCAAAGAGAACTGGAAAGGACTGTCGGCAAACTACGAAAAGAGCGTATTCTATCAGCTTGATTTGCAAGACGCCGCCAATGAATTTGTCGGCCTGAACTTAGACACTCCCGACGCTTTGCAAAAGGAAGCCGCGCCAATGGTGCAGATACACAACCGGATGCTGCGTGCACGGATTATGAAATTACGTGGAGACGATGCATGGAAAAATGAAGAACAAGCAGCTTTCCAACTGCTTCGCGACGGTTTGTTGGGAGCCATGCCCGAACGTAGAAACCACCCTGTACTCAGCGTTTACTCCGACCAAATCGTATGGGGACGCAGCCCTGTACGGATTGACGTCGCAGGCGGATGGACAGATACTCCTCCCTACGCTCTTTATTCAGGCGGAAATGTAGTCAATCTCGCTATCGAATTGAACGGTCAGCCACCGTTACAAGTGTATGTGAAACCCTGTAAAGAATATCACATCGTGCTCCGCTCCATCGACATGGGCGCAATGGAGATTATCAGCAACTATGAAGAACTGCAAGACTATAAGAAAATCGGTTCTCCATTCTCCATACCTAAAGCGGCACTTAGTCTGGCAGGCTTTGCACCGGCCTTCTCCGCCGAGAGCTACGCTTCATTGGAAGAACATTTGAAAGCCTTCGGCTCGGGAATAGAAATCACGCTGTTGGCGGCTATCCCTGCCGGTTCGGGGCTGGGAACCAGTTCCATCTTAGCGTCCACCGTTCTCGGAGCCATCAATGACTTCTGCGGGCTGGCTTGGGACAAGAATGATATTTGCAGTTATACCTTAGTATTAGAACAACTCTTGACCACAGGCGGCGGATGGCAAGACCAGTACGGCGGTGTATTTGCTGGTGTCAAGTTGCTTCAATCCGAAGCCGGTTTCGAACAGCACCCGTTAGTACGCTGGCTGCCCGACCAACTCTTTGTTCATCCCGACTATCGCGACTGCCACCTGCTATACTATACAGGAATCACCCGTACTGCCAAAGGTATATTGGCCGAAATTGTCAGTTCGATGTTCCTCAATTCGGGTATGCATCTGAACTTGCTGGCTGAGATGAAAGCACATACGATGGATATGAGTGAAGCGATTCTGCGCGGCGACTTCAATAGTTTTGCCAATTTGGTGGGCAAAACCTGGATACAGAACCAGGCAATAGACCGTGGCACAAATCCACCGGCAGTAGCCGCCATTATCGAAATGATTAAAGATTATACATTAGGCTACAAACTACCCGGAGCAGGCGGTGGCGGCTATCTGTATATGATAGCTAAGGACCCGCAGGCGGCAAGACAAATCCGCAAGATACTGACAGAAAATGCGCCTAATCCTCGTGCCCGCTTCGTAGAAATGACGCTTTCTGAAAAAGGCTTGCAAGTTTCAAGAAGCTAAATACCTTAAAGAAACAAGTCCGGATATAGAATGTCGCAACCCTAAAAGATATAAACCTTATAAAATACATTTATGAAATTATTCAAATTATTACTCATTGGTCTGCTATTCTCGTGCAACAACACAGAGAATCCGGAAACAGGAGAAACCAAACAAATTAATGTAACAATGACGAATCCTGACGCTACGGATGTCATCAATGTTGCAGGTATTTACAACCTCGAAAAGAATAAAGAATACTGTGTACGCGAAGATGGCAAGTACAAAATTCTATTGACCAAAAGTAACTATACAGATAAAAACGGCAAAGAACAGGAGACTCTTACTTATAGCATCCTTGACGTAGAGAAAAAAGAATTTCTCTACTATACAACAGAAATAAATGTAGCTCAAAGACTTGAAGCGGATTGGGATTATTATGATACCAATAACCCGGAAGAAGTGGATACAACCAAGCCTATCTGTAGTTCTAAGATTAAAGCAGAGTAATATCGAATGTTACCAAGAAAAGCCGCAACTACTTACAAATAAAGTAATTGCGGCTTTCTTGTGTGACCCCGAAGCGATTCAAACGCACGACCTTCAGAACCGGAATCAATCGTAGAATCCACATAACAATCTCATTTCCTATAAATTAACGTGAGTTCGATATAATCAGAACATAGCCAGTTGCCCGTCATTGACAAATTTCACATCAATGGCGGGTTTCTTTTCAAAGAAACAATAGGCTGCTATCGACCTTAGTAATTTCCTTTTTATATCTGTGAGAATCTCAAACGGCAAAGCCAACTCACCTTCATCCATATAAAATAAAGGAGATACAGCCATTTTTTATAGTGTACTTCACCGGATGCTTACGTTCAACCTATCGGTTAGCGGAGAATTGACTAAGATTTAATTTCCCGTTGCCTACAGACTAACGGTCGGGATGCATAAATTTATTCGTCTGACTATAGTTGAACTTGCGTCTGACTGTAGTGTTTCTTTCGTCTGACTATAGTCAGACGAAACGGTCACTATAGTCAGACGAATAAATTTTAGTAAGAAAAACAACAGACATTCGCATTGCAGCCGACAGGCAATCGCAGGAAAAAGATTAGTTTTATATAAGGCTCATGCGTGTTAATTGTTATATCAAACTGACGTTAATATAAACAAATCTCATTTATTGACACTCAAATTAGACTAAAGAAGTAATTTAGATATATGTGTAGAGGAATAAAATATTCCCAATTATATACTATTCTACGTTATGAATCCACTCTTAAACGACATCACCAAACAAAAGAAATCCCTCAATAATCTACTGATTATCAAGGGATTCATCTGTGACCCCGGTGCGATTCAAACGCACGACCTTCAGAACCGGAATCTGACGCTCTATTCACTAAGCTACGGAGCCATTCTTTTCAAATGCGATGGCAAAAGTATAAAAAAACTTCTCATTTTCCTAATGTTTCTTCTTTTTTTATATTTCTTATCTCATTTCCCTTCATACAAGCTATGTTATTTTGAAATGCTTTGGAGCATTTACTTTATCAATTTGATAATATTTTAGAGAGCATCAGTTACATATATCAATTTTATTCCTATCTTTGCCGACAATTAACATTCAACAGTGCTATGAGTTACTTGATAAAACCTAAGAACTATAACCCGTTGCTCGATCTCAAGCAGACTGAGTTGGGAATCAAACAAATCAAAGAGTTCTTCCAATTAAACTTATCATCCGAATTGCGTCTCCGACGTGTAACTGCTCCCCTCTTTGTATTGAAAGGTATGGGTATCAATGACGACCTCAATGGAATAGAACGTCCCGTTTCTTTCCCCATCAAAGACTTGGGAGACGCACAGGCGGAAGTGGTTCATTCATTAGCCAAATGGAAAAGAGTTACATTAGCCGATTATCATATCGAACCCGGATATGGCATTTATACCGATATGAACGCCATCCGTTCGGACGAGAAACTGGGCAACCTCCACTCGCTCTATGTAGACCAATGGGACTGGGAACGTGTCATCACCAACGAAGATAGAAACATAGACTTCCTGAAAGAAATCGTAACCCGTATCTATACGGCCATGATTCGCACGGAATATATGGTGTACGAAATGTATCCCCAAATCAAACCATGCTTGCCGCAGAAACTACACTTCATTCACTCGGAAGAGTTGCGCCAACTTTATCCCGACTTAGAGCCGAAAGACCGTGAACATACCATCTGTGAGAAATACGGAGCCGTATTTATCATAGGCATCGGCTGCAAACTAAGTGACGGCAAGAAACATGACGGACGCGCACCGGACTACGACGACTACACATCGGAAGGACTGAACGGCCTGCCCGGACTGAACGGCGACCTACTGCTATGGGACGACGTATTGCAACGCTCCATTGAACTGTCGTCAATGGGTATCCGTGTAGACAAAGAAGCCTTGCAACGTCAGTTGAAAGAAGAGAAAGAAGAGAAAAGATTAGAACTCTATTTCCATAAGCGACTGATGAACGACACTCTTCCGTTGTCTATCGGTGGAGGTATCGGACAGTCGCGCTTATGTATGTTCTACTTGCGCAAAGCCCACATCGGAGAAATCCAAGCCAGCATATGGCCCGAAGATATGCGCAGAGAATGTGAGAAACTCGAAATACACCTTATATAATTAGCATGAACGTACAGATTGAAGAAAGCTGGAAAACACATCTGGCACCCGAATTCGAGAAAGACTACTTCCGCATATTGACCGATTTCGTCAGAAGCGAGTATAGTCAGTATCAGATATTCCCGCCGGGAAAACTGATATTCAATGCTTTCAATCTTTGCCCCTTCGACAAAGTGAAAGTGGTAATCATCGGCCAAGACCCTTACCACGGACCGGGACAGGCACACGGACTTTGTTTTTCTGTAAACGACGGAGTACCTTTCCCTCCTTCATTGGTGAACATCTTCAAAGAAATCAAAGTGGACATAGGCTCCGAACCTCCGACGACAGGCAATCTGACACGTTGGGCGGAACAAGGAGTATTGCTGCTCAACGCTACCTTGACCGTACGCGCACATCAGGCAGGCTCGCACCAGAAACAGGGTTGGGAGACATTCACAGATGCTGCCATCCGCGTTTTAGCAGAAGAAAAAGAGAACTTGGTATTTATCTTGTGGGGCTCATATGCTCAAAAGAAAGGGGCATTCATCGACCGCAACAAGCACCTTGTACTTACTTCCGCTCATCCCTCTCCCCTATCCGCCTACAACGGTTTCTTCGGAAACAAACATTTCAGCCGCGCAAACGACTACCTGAAAGCACACGGAGAAACAGAAATCGCCTGGTAAGTCAGGGAATTAAGTAATTAAAGATTAAAGGCTGCGCTATTTTCTTTCTACAATGAAGTGATAGCGCAGCCTTTAATCTTTAATTTATAATTTCTAATTCCTTAGTACCATTGTACGTTGCTTTGCGTCTGGCTTCTCTGTTCGTACTTCAAGTCTTGCAGGATACTTGCATTGGCACGGATGGTTACGTTGTAGTACTTCCAGCGTCCGAAGGGTGAAAGGCTGGCAGACAAATTAAAACAGTGCAAGTCGCGCGAGATGGTGCAGGAAGTCTGCGTAATCTCTTTGGCCTGGAAATCATATCCCGAGTTGAAAGAGAGCGACCAGTTATTGGAAATCTTTATGTTTCCGTTGGCATTGAGATTATGCGTATAAGTATAAGGATACCTCATGGAATGGCGGTTGATAGGCTTCTTCCTGTCCTCGCGGATATTGAACGAATAACTGAGGCTCAGCGACCAGGGCATTTTAAACACCTGATAACCATCCGAGTCCGCCTGCGCCTTTTCTACCTTCTTTGTGGTAGCAATCTCTTCGCTGCCGGTTCCTTCGGCATCCTCCTCATCGTCGTCTCCATTCTTTTTGTTCTTGCCTTTCTCATCTTCTTTCGGACCGAACCATTTCTTCCAAGTATCATTATTGAAGGTATAATTGAAAGAAGAGCCATAACCCTGGAATCGTCCGAAACGTCCGTATGACCATTCCGTACGGTTGCCGGTCACTACATTACCATTCTTATCAAACGTATAGGCGTAGGTAGCAAACGAGGCGTTCATATTGAAAGTATAATTCTTGGTAAGTTTCAGACGGATATTCATGCTCAAATCGCTCCACGGCCGTTCCTTTGCCGCCATGTTGTAGGACATACTTGCGCCCAGTTCGTCAATCAGACTGACTTTCTTGAGTGTATCCTTCTTGGCATCGTAATACTTCATCTCGAGATTATTGGAAACGGAGAAACTGACCGTCCCCGACCCCTCACGCGAAGGCACGCCATAGGGCTGTCCGGTGAAAGGTGAATAATATTGCGTCTGACCGTTATAGTCGGTGTACTCTTCCCAATACTTGCTGAATCCCGGCGCGCCGCTCAAACTGACCTGCGGCGTGAGCACGTGACGAATCTGTATTTCCTTCTTCTTTGCGAAAAGCGGCTTATACATACCATAGAGTTTGGTGCTCAGGCTCAAACTTGCCGAATAATTGGATACCCTGTAAAAGCCGTTGAGCGAATCGCCCGGCAAGGCTTCCAACTGGTGTTTGTCTTCGTTGTAATGCTGGTTAATCTTGCGGGTGTACCACCGTTCGGTATAATTGACCGAAGGCGAAAGCTGCAAATATTTGAACAGTGTAAACGTGGCACTGATAGGGATGTTATGATTCATCGCATTCTCCCATTCGTTGAGTCCGGCCTTGAACAAACGGTCGTCTTTGGTACGGATACTGTTTGTCAGACGTCCGGTATAGCTGAGAGAAATCTTCTCATACCAGCGTTCGGCACCCGCCGCTTTCTTACGCTTGAAGGGGAAAAGGCGGCTTAATGTGATATTAAGGTCGGGCAATGTCACGGCAATCGAAGAGTCGTGCATGGTCTGGGCAATATTGGTCGTTCCAGACAGCGTAAGGCCGATGTCGGGGAAACTGCGCGAATAACTGATACTCGACGTCTTGGTATTCTGAGTCAACAACTGCGAATTGTAGAGGTTGTTGATATTGGAACGTTCATAACTGCTGGTCGAGAAGTTCACACTGGCAGAGAAGGTACTGTTGGGACTGGCTTTAGCGTCCTGACGATGGTTCCATACAATCTTGAAGTCCTTAGCAACCGAGTAGTCGGGCATTCCCTTGTCGCCCGTCTTGGTGACCTGATAGTCTGCTTGCAGCGTACCGGAGTACTTGTAGCGTTTATTGTAATTCGTCAGCGCGGAGAGCCTCCACGAACCTTTCGTGAAAATATCTCCCGTCATCTTCAGGTCCATGAGGTCACTGATGGCAAAGTAATAGCCCCCTTCCGCCAAACCGAAGCCACGGCTGGAGTCATCCATGTAAGTAGGCATGATGAAACCCGAAGAATAACTGCTGGAGAAGGGAAAGAAGAAGAACGGAACTGCCAACGGCAAGGGCACGTCTTCCACCACCAGATAAGCAGGCCCTGTCACCACATTCTTCTTGGGACGTACTTTCGCACGTGTCAGTTGCATATAGAAGTGGGGATGGTCGTGGTGGTCGCAGGTGGTATAGCGTCCCTGTTCCATAAAGATTTCATCGTTGGCTCCTTTCTTGGCCCTGCTTCCGGTCACGTATCCTTCGCCCTGTTGGGTGACGATATCCGTGATTCCCGCTTTCTTTGTCTTGAAGTTGTAGCGGATTGTCTCCGTGTCGTACGACGTGTCTCCCTCCTTGAATACAGGTTTGCCTTTCTCCACTCCGGTAGAGTCCTTGATGCCGTAGGCGTGAACGGTGCTGCTATCCAGGTTCATCGAAATCACCTCGGCGGCCAGTTCGATATTCTGATAATTGACCTTGCCGCTACCGTAAAGCGTGGCAGAGCCTCCCAAAGTAAACACCGTGGAGTCGTTGGATTCGTAGACAACCGGTGCGTCGAGCGGCTGCTTCTTCCGAACGGGTGCAACGGAATCGATGCGCACCGTAACCGTATCCGCCGTCCTCAACGAATCGTTTCCTTGCGGAGCATCCGTCTGTGCAGTATTGGAGGTAACCATCCCTCTTCTCCGACGCTGAGACATGGCCTCGTCGGGAAGCATCAGCAAGACAATCAGTAGTATAAATGATATAAGTATTTTCGCTTTCAATGGCGCCATTAACTAATAGTTTTACGCTTGAAGTGGCAAAAGTACGCAAACTTCACCAATAATGAGTCAGAATCTTCGTTATTTAATCATTTTTTAATGCTACAAAAAGAGCGAACACCATCTGTCGAAGCGGTACAGTCCCTCTTCCCCATGCTTGGCGATACTCTGGCGTGCCTTTTCTACCGACTTTTCTTCGTCCAGGTGGGTCTTAGAGAAGAATTTGTCGGCAAAGCAAATCAGTTGCTCCTCCATCGTGACAGGCAACATCTCGCGGTGGGGCACGGGAAGTTGCCGGCCGATGATATCCTGCAAGGAAAGCCCTGCTCCCGTATGGCGTTCGCAAACCAGCGCGTGTTGCGGAAACCCTTCGGCACGCAGGAGTTCGGCCCCCAAATATCCGTGAGCGATGTACAGATTCTCTCCGAAACACTGAATGCCCGGCGCATCCGTCTGAAAGATGCCGATGTCATGCAGCATGGCAGCTTCTTTTACAAAACTCCGGTTCAAACGCAGTTCGGGATGCGCATCTAATATCTTCATCGCCTTGCCGGCAACGGAAAGGCTGTGTATGACCAGGATTTGCCGTTGTTCTGTATTTTCGGGATAATACTTGTCAATGATTTCGTATGGATTCATGGGCCTGTTTTTTGCTCTCTTGAAGAGAAATTAATAATTTTGTGCAATATTACTAAAAATAACCGACATGGGAAATAGAACCACCCTCATTCTTTTATTTCTATTGGCCGCACTCTTCTTCCCCGCGTGCCTGAGCGGCAAAGTTGTCACCGGAGCCGAACGCCTTGACCGATACTTGCCGCTCGTCAAGGGCAAACGTGTCGGAATGGTAGTGAACCACACCTCAGTAGTAGGCGCAGAACAGACTCACCTGCTCGATACGCTGCTGAAACTGCACGTCAACGTGGTCAAGGTTTTTGCCCCCGAACACGGCTTCCGTGGAAAGGCCGATGCGGGCGAAACGGTGAAAGACGGCAAAGACTTGCGCACCGGAATTCCCATCCTCTCTCTCTATGGCAATAACAAAAAGCCTACCGCCGCCCAATTACAGGGGATTGATGTGGTTTTGTTCGACATTCAGGATGTGGGAGCGCGTTTCTATACCTATATCAGTACGATGTACTACGTAATGGCGGCGTGCGCCGAGAACCGCAAAGAGATGATTGTACTCGACCGTCCCAACCCGTGCGACTACGTGGAGGGGCCGGTACTCCGCCCGGAGTACCGCAGTTTTGTGGGTATGCTTCCCGTTCCGGTGCTTCATGGATGCACCGTCGGCGAACTGGCGCAGATGATAAACGGGGAGGGGTGGATTGGCGGCAGGCGCAATCCTTGTCCACTAAAGGTAATCCCGGTATCGGGCTGGAAGCACGGAGAACCTTACGCACTCCCCATAAAGCCCTCTCCGAATCTGCCCGACGGGCAGTCCGTCCGCCTGTATGCTTCGCTCTGCCCGTTCGAAGCTACCCGCATCAGCGTAGGGCGGGGAACGACTTTTCCCTTCCAGGTATTGGGCGCGCCCGACAGGAAATACGGCAGCTTCACCTTTACGCCCCGCTCCCTGCCCGGCTTCGACAAGAATCCGATGCACAAAGGCCGCCTCTGCTATGGGGAGGACCTCCGAAAAGCAACCGACACCAACGGATTCACACTCCGCTATTTCCTCCGCTTCTACCGCTTATCGGGCGAAGGGGCGGCTTTCTTCTCCCGTGCCCGGTGGTTTGATTTGCTCATGGGTACAGACAGCGTACGCAAAGCCATCCTCCGGGGCGAATCGGAAGAGACCATCCGCCACAGCTGGCAAAAGGAGTTGCAGGACTACAAAGAGATGAGAAAGAAATACCTGCTCTACTGACAGGGTGTTTCCGCCGCGCCGTCCCGGCTCTTTCCCCATACTCAGACTCTATATAGAACAAGCGGACAGAAGACTGCGAAGATGCTTTCTGCCCGCCCCCGAAAAGCCGAGATAACAACGGCCGACTGGAATTGACCAAACGGCCGACTCCAGTTGTCCTTTGCAAAAAAAGAGAGAAACAGGTGGGCGGAAGCAATATGAAGCAGCATTGAACTACGGGAAACAGAGATGGCGTGGCAACACGCTGCATCCATTATCCTCTCTCATTCCTCCTCTTTTTCCATAACTGCCAACTGTTGATGATATTCTGCCACATATTATATATATAATATCATATAAACCTGATTATTAAAACAAAAGCCCACCTATTACTAATAGCGGGTAACAAAATAGTAACAAAAAAAACGAAGAAATCGCTTTGTGGTGGGCTTCATGTGCAAAGGTAACAAAAGCCCTCTAACCATAAAAGTAAAACTGGCGAAAAGAATACTGTTTTTCTTTTCGCCAGCACATATAATTTGCTATCTAAATAAGTTTAGTTCGTTTTGGATATATAGACAAAGAAACGTACTAAACCTTTGAACTTAAAAATATAGCAAACATGTTATGTTACATACTTTTTTGAATATTTAAACAATGTAGTTAAGTACTATCAAGCATATTTCGGGTATTTTTTATACATTTGCTTCATTGACAAGTAAATGATGACTGAATTTAATTCATATATGAGCAATATAGACATAGACTTTTTTAAAGGGTTGTGTCTAAAATACGGAGAATTACGACATTATAAAAGGAATGAGTTCATTCTCCGTGAAGGTGATATATGTTCTTTCTTCGGGTTTATCCTGTCGGGCGTAGTTAAATACAGTTGTACCAATTGGACAGAAAACAAACTGTACAATGTCGGCTTTTCCTTTCCAAATGAATTTATAGCCGATTATCCCACTTGTTTATATAATATAAAGTCTGAATTGAATATACAAACGATAACCCCGTGTAAGATTTACATCTGTTCTTCCGAATTTTTACAACAAAAATTCGAGGAAAACAAAGAAAGTCAACGTATTGCCCGTATCGCAACTGAACAAGTGTTTTTCCAATCATATTCGCGTTATTTGGATTTATTCAGATTCACACCGGAAGAGCGTTATCTCCGACTTCTGGAAAGATGTCCTGACATCTTGCAGATGATGTCATTGAAAGAGATAGCGTCTTACCTCAAAATAACACCTGTACACATGAGCCGAATCCGAAACAAGCTGTGCAAGCGATAAACCTATGTTAAGAATATCATTCATTTAGCAAAATAAGAATCGCTCCTTATTGCCCAGCATCCTGCATTTACATATCTTTGGCATAATCACCAAAGCAGGAAAACAAATGAGAACAAAAGAACTTTTCGGAATAACAATGCTTTTTTTGTATGTATTCTGTTTTATCGGCTGTAGCAACGAAGATGAAGTCTTTCATTCTTTGAGTATGGACGTGGATGGTATAGAACTGACAAAAGAAAAAAAATCCGAAATATACTGGGGTGAGGCACCGGCCGACCGAATGAAATTTACAATAACCGGGAAAGGTAAATATGTTGATTTAACATACATAACGTCTGTCTGCATAGACGGTGTATCGCAGACTCAAAAAAACGACCAAGGTAAAAGAGAACCGGTTGATGAATATTCTGTTTGGGAAGGTGAATGGGGATATATCAAGTATCAGACAAAGCTACCCCCATATTGTATGCAGTTCGAATTAGCACCTAATACATCAGATAAGAAACGTTTCTATGAGTTTCAACTCGGATATGGATATTGGCATGCAATAGTGAAAATAATTCAAAAATCAAGATAATATGAAAACTACAAAATTATTAGGAATACTGATATTATTCTTCTGTACATTCGGTTTTATCAGTTGCAGCAATGACGAAAAAGAAGGAAGAAAAATCACCGATTATAAGGAATATGCCCTTACGGTGGCATCTGAAAAGCTTCCGGGTGTAGTGACTTCATGCGGTAATTATAATCAGGTGGACGTATATGCCGTTATGAAAGAAGGAGCCACGGAGTGGGAAGCACTGCCGGCAATCGAAGGATTTGAATACGAACCCGGATATGAATACAAAATCCGCATCAGTGAAACAAGCTATTTGGATTACACCATGGGAGACCCCGCATGGACGGAATACCACTTTCTAGAAATAATATCGAAAGAAGAAAAAACTTCCGCGAACCTTCCCCTCAACTTTATCCCTGCCTGGTACTATGAGGAGTTTTGCGCATATATAGATGCCGATTTTCAATATGCCATTGATGCAGACCAAGAAGAAAGCATTGAAAACGACCTTATGGCCAATGAAGTACTCTCTTCCCCAAATCTACGCTGTTACATTACCGGCCGATTTGAGAATTGGTTTTTATTAGACACAGAGAAGAATGTGGTAGAGCAAGGCATCCTTAAGACCGAAAGAAAGGATTACGAAGATTTTCCCGAAGCATACCGGCTGTTGCCTCCTAAAGGAAACGTATTGGGGTATATGCAATGGAAGTTCATAAAAGAAAGTGGTTCTAAAGAGAATGCGACACAATACGATGTATTTATTTGCGGCAAGGCTGTGAGCAAATCTCCCGCTCCCGAATCGGTAGTACCGTGGCTATACCAAGACCTTACCGTTTATTACCAAAACAAATATCCAGAAACAAATGTGAAGGCTGTCGTCATCTGCTATAAGATGAAAATCTGATATAGAATCACCTTTCCCAATCATTGGAATATTAAAGTTTTATTCGACTCCGGGAGTTCATCAAAGAAAGGTTCAGCATTACCACGCTACGCCAGTTCGAGAAAGAACACTGCACGAAGAAAAAGAAGTGAATCTGAAAATCCGGAACGGTGAATGGCTTCATCTGAATTAGTCAAGACTTAATCTGACAGTTACGTATAAAAAGAATAAATTT
>NZ_CAJULN010000034.1 GCF_910586915.1 uncultured Bacteroides sp. | reverse complement strand
ATATAAGCTGTAACTAACTGTTTATGAGGAAGAAAATAAGACGTTTTGAAGAAAAGGAAAGGGGAAGGAGATACATTCGGAGCATATCCCACAGGAGATATCCCCGCTTCTACCCATAATAGTACAATAAAAAATCAAACTATTTTAGAGTAAATCAAGAAGAAATCTTTCTTTTTTCGTATTTTTGTCCCAATATGCACGTTTAGTCCGGGCAGATAAACAAACATTAGCCAAAAAGAATGAAAGTAATAGATTTAATACATAGCAACAAGAAAACGGCTTTTTCTTTCGAAATACTTCCACCGCTGAAAGGAACCGGAATAGAAAAGTTATATCAGACTATCGACACATTGAGGGAATTTGACCCGAAATATATCAATATTACCACCCACCGCAGCGAATACGTGTATAAAGATCTCGGTAACGGACTGTTTCAGAGAAACCGTTTGAGAAGGCGTCCGGGTACAGTTGCTGTGGCTGCCGCCATTCAGAACAAATACAACCTTACGGTAGTTCCACATATTCTGTGTAGCGGATTTACGCGCGAAGAAACCGAATATGTACTGCTCGACCTGCAATTTCTGAACATCACGGAACTGTTAGTGCTGCGCGGCGACAAAGCAAAGCATGAGTCGGTATTCACCCCCGAGGGCGACGGATACCATCACGCCATCGAGTTGCAGGAGCAAATCAATAACTTCAACCAAGGAATCTTTGTGGACGGTTCGGAGATGAAAGTCACCAATACTCCGTTCTCGTACGGGGTGGCTTGCTATCCGGAGAAGCACGAAGAAGCGCCGAACATCGAAACCGACCTCTACTGGCTAAAGAAAAAAGTAGAAAACGGAGCGGAATATGCCGTGACACAGCTATTTTACGACAACAGGAAGTATTTCGAATTTGTAGAACGCGCCAAAGCAGCAGGTATCAACGTGCCTATCATTCCGGGAATCAAGCCGTTCAAGAAACTATCACAACTCAGCATGGTTCCAAAAACCTTCAAAGTTGACTTACCGGAAGAGCTGGTCAAAGAAGCGATGAAATGCAAGAACGATGCGGACACCGAACAGGTGGGTATCGAATGGTGTGTAGCCCAATGCAAGGAATTGATGGCTCACGGCGTGCCAAGCATCCATTTCTACTCCATCGGAGCGGTAGAGAGTATCAAAGAAGTAGCCAAAATCATTTACTGATATGTTTTTCAGAGACGTAATCGGACAGGAAGAAATCAAGCAACGGCTTATTCAGGAAGTGAAAGAAGGGCGCATTCCACACGCCCGGCTCATTTGCGGACCGGAAGGCGTGGGAAAAATGCCACTCGCCATCGCCTATGCGCGCTACATCAGTTGCACGAACCGAAGCGAAACTGATGCCTGCGGCGTGTGTCCGTCCTGCGTGAAATTCAATAAACTGGTACATCCCGACGCACATTTCGTATTCCCCATTGTCAACAAAGCGAAGAGCCCCAAAGTATCCGTCTGCACCGACTTCCTCCCGCAATGGAGGGAACAAGTGCTGGCTGCCCCTTACTTTAACCTAAACCACTGGTTGAACCGCATAGAAGCAGAAAACAAGCAAGCGCAGATATTTGCTTCCGAGAGTGACGAGATTCTGAAAAAGCTCAGTCTGAAATCCAGCGAAGGAGGATTTAAGATTACGATTGTATGGCTGCCCGAAAAGATGCATCCGGTATGCGCCAACAAACTACTGAAATTGCTTGAAGAACCGCCCCAAAAAACGCTTTTCCTACTGATATCGGAGGCACCGGAGATGATTCTGTCCACCATCTTAAGCCGTACCCAGCGTATGAACGTGCGCAAGATTGACGAAGCCGCCATCGACCGGGTATTACAGGTGAAATACAACATCTTGCCCGCCAATAGTACCACCATCGCCCATCTGGCAAACGGAAACTTTATCAAGGCACTCGAAGCGATTCACCTCAACGAAGAGAATCAGAAGTTCTTCGACTTATTTGTCAGTCTGATGCGACTGGCTTACCAACGGAAAATCAAAGAGATGAAAATGTGGAGCGAGCAAGTGGCAGGTATGGGGCGCGAGCGGCAGAAAAACTTCCTCGAATACTGCCAGCGCATGATTCGGGAGAACTTTATCTTCAACTTCCACCAACGCGACCTGACGTATATGACGAGCGACGAACAGAATTTCGCAGCCCGCTTCGCCCCCTTTGTCAACGAACGGAATGTGATAGGACTCATGGACGAACTGAGCGAAGCGCAGTTGCATATTGAACAGAATGTAAATGCCAAGATGGTATTTTTCGACTTCTCGCTGAAGATGATTGTACTGTTGAAGCAATAATAAATATATAAACTATGGAATATAAACTTCATAATGGGAGCAACGGCCTTTGTTGCAAAGGATGCTCCCGACAAGATAAAAAACTAAACATCTACGATTGGCTGGCAGACATCCCGGGCAATGCGGAAGAGAGCGACATGGTGGAAGTGCAATTCAAAAATACGCGGAAGGGATATTACCGCAACAGCAATAAAATAAAGCTGGAAAAGGGTGATATCGTTGCCGTTGAAGCTACACCGGGACACGACATCGGAGTGGTGACATTGACCGGCAGACTTGTCCCCCTGCAAATGAAGAAAGCAAACTTCAAGACAGACGTCGAAATCAAACGCATTTACCGGAAAGCCAAACCGGTGGATATGGAAAAATTCAACGAAGCCAAAAGCAAGGAACACGCCACAATGATTCGCGCACGCCAAATTGCGCTGAACCTGCATCTGAACATGAAAATCGGAGATGTGGAATACCAGGGAGACGGCAACAAGGCCATCTTCTATTACATCGCCGACGAACGTGTGGATTTCCGCCAACTGATTAAGGTACTGGCCGAAGCATTCCGCGTACGCATCGAAATGAAACAAATCGGCGCACGCCAGGAAGCAGGACGCATCGGTGGTATCGGTCCCTGCGGACGTGAGCTTTGCTGCGCCACATGGATGACAAACTTCGTATCGGTATCTACCAGTGCCGCCCGCTATCAAGACATCTCCCTGAATCCGCAAAAACTTGCCGGACAGTGTGCCAAACTGAAATGCTGCCTGAACTATGAGGTAGACTGCTATGTGGAAGCTCAGAAACGCCTTCCTTCTAAAGAGATAGAACTCGAAACAAAGGATGGTACTTTCTATTTCTTCAAAGCGGATATCCTGAACAATCAGATTTCTTATTCTACAGACAAGAGTTTCCCCGCCAATTTGGTGACAATCAGTGGCAAGCGGGCTTTTGAAATTATCTCAATGAACCGGAAAGGCATGAAGCCCGACAGCCTGGTTGAAGAAGAAAGAAAGGCAGAACCGAAGAAGCCGGTGGATTTGTTGGAACAAGAAAGCGTCACCCGTTTTGACCGCAGCCGGAATAATAAAGAGGCCGGCAAAAACAACAAAAAGAAGAAGAAAGGAAATAACAACCGTCAGCAGCAACAGGCAGAGGGTGGCAACCGTCAGCAACAACCCCAGCGCGAAAACGCTCCCCGTCCGCAAACGCCGCCAGAAAACGGCAACAGAGGGGAAAAGGAGAACCGCCCGAAAAACAACGACCGGAACAAGGGACAAAACCAGGGACGGAATAATGAAAACAAGCGTCATGACCGTCCACAAGGACAGGAACGCCGCCCCAAACCCGAAAGAGGGGAAAAACCGGAAAGAAACGAAAGAAAGCCAAATCAGGAGAAACCGCACAATCAGCATGAAAAGCCTTCTCAAGAATAGTTTTTTGGGTCTGCTCGCTGCTTGCCTGATAGCCGCCTGCGGCAACAAGAATACAGTGTATCACTCTTACCAATCCCTCCCCTCCGCAGGTTGGGAAAAGAGTGATACGCTCTCTTTTCTTATTCCTGTCGCCGACAGCGTGCCAACCATACTCAAGCTATTTGCAGAAGTCCGCAACAGGACGGATTATCCTTACCGCGATTTGCATTTGGTTCTCTCGCAGAATATGCAGGATTCTACCGTGTGGCACACCGACACCATTGCCATCTGCTTGACAGACTCTACCGGACGATGGACAGGAAAAGGATGGGAAAGCGTTTACCAGTCAGAGAGGTTCGTGAAAGCCATACAGCCGTTGCATCCGGGCAAGTACACCGTTAAAGTAGCAAGTGGCATGAAAGACGGGAAACTGCAAGGAATAAATGACATCGGAATACGAATTGAAAGACGGCAGCCGAAAAGACAAAAGTGATTTTGTCTGGGTTACAACCTTCTACCGCGTCCCGCATCCAGCCGCAGGAAGATAAACAGCAGTATCGTAAAGCCCCACAAGGAAGACCCTCCGTAGCTGAAGAACGGCAACGGGATACCAATTACCGGAGTCAGCCCCAATACCATCCCGATATTAATAAACAGGTGAAAGAGGAATATGCTGACAACCGAATAGCCATACACCCGCCCGAAAGTGGAGGGTTGCCGCTCGGACAAAAATATCAACCGCAAAATCAGAATAAGAAAAACAATCAGAACAGCAGCCGAGCCGACAAAACCTTGCTCCTCTCCTACCGTACAGAAAATAAAATCGGTATCTTGTTCGGGCACATACTTCAATTTGGTCTGCGTACCATTCAGAAAACCTTTCCCCGTCAGTCCGCCGGAACCGATGGCAATCTTGGATTGATTCACGTTGTATCCGGCTCCGGTCAAGTCATCTTCCAAGCCCAGCACTACTTTGATACGGACTTGCTGATGAGGTTCCAACACATTATCAAAAACATAGCTGCTGGAATACAGAAAACTTATTGAACCGACAGTGAACAAGGCTATCAGAAAATAGGTACGTTGCCGCTCGCTCAATGCCAAGTAAAGCAGATAGCCTACCACCACCGCACACAGCCCCCATTGTATCCAGACGAGACTGAAATGTATCCAATATTCGGATATAAGATAGGCAATTAACAACACACCCAAACTTCCGCCGATAATGTTACGGGCAGGCGCAATTTTCTTACGATATACCAACACCATCCCTCCGGCGAACAACAAAATTAAAAGCAGGACTACAAATTCTCCCAACGGTGTAGGAGTATCTGCTATAAACACTTCGTCGAAACGGATACCGACTACAAAATAAATCACCGCACATACTCCGGAAAAGAGTACGACACCCGGCATTCCTTCCCGATAAAGAACCAGGAAAAAGGCGAGATATACCAAAGCGGAACCGGTTTCACGCTGACCGATAATCAGTAACGTCGGAAGCAGGATAATTAATCCCAAAATCAAGGCACACTTTTCCTTGCTGATGCTGAACGAGTACCCGTTCATATACTTCGCCAAAGCCAACGCTGTAGCAAATTTCGCTAACTCGGCCGGTTGCAGACTGACAGGTCCCATCACAAGCCAGGAGCGCGAACCTTTCGTGTCGGGTGCAATAAAGATAGTGACGATAAGTAGCAGTATCATCCCTATATATATAATGTACGCGAACATATCATACATCCGGTCTTCCAACATCAGCAATACAAAACCAAGCCCGAAAGAGCAGATAATCCATACAAACTGCCTGCCTGTACGGGTAGAGAAGTCAAGAAAATCGCGATCACCATAATCATAACTGGCTCCGCAGACGCTAAACCAGCCACCGACTATCAACAACAAGTAAATGACAATCGTTACCCAATCCAGTGTTTTCCACAAACTATCGTTCCTCGTTACCATACAATATCACTCTGTTACTAATTTCTTCGGCTCTCATCTCGTTTTCGGGAGATAACTTCCCTTTCATATATTGCTCCATCATCAGTGCGCCGACAGGCACTCCGTAGGTGGCCCCCCAACCGCCGTTCTCCACATAGACGGCAATGGCTATCTTCGGCTTGTTCATCGGAGCAAAGCCCATGAACACCGAATGGTCGTGACCGCGATTCTGCGCTGTTCCCGTCTTACCGCAGGCTTCCAAATCGGGAACCATCACCGAAAGCATTCGGCAAGTTCCTCCTGTGGCGGCGGCACGCATACCCTCTACTACCGATTCGTAATGCCGTTCTTCGATGGAAGTATGGCGGGGAGTACGATAAATGCTGTCCAACTGGTTGTCCTGTATTTCTTTCACGATATGCGGCGTGACAAAATATCCCCTGTTGGCAATCGTTGCTCCCAAGTTGGCTATCTGAAGCGGGGTCGTCAGGATTTCTCCCTGCCCGATAGAGATACTGATTACCGTCAGTCCGTTCCAATGTCCGCGATAAGCTTTGTCGTAGAATTGGGCGTTCGGTATCAATCCACGCTTCTCGCCCGGCAAATCAACTCCCAATTTATAGCCGAATCCTTGTGAAACCATGTAGTCTTTCCATACGGTAATGGCGTTTTGTGAAGAACCGTATTTGCGGTCGCCAAACATACGGAACAGCCCCCAACAGAAATAAGAATTGCACGAAGTGGCAATAGCAGGTACCAACGGTATCGGTGCTCCGTGAGCATGGCAACCTACCGTCAGCCTGCCGTAATGAAAACCGCGCGAACAAGGGAAAGCAGGCCCCTGCTCGGTAACAATACCTTCTTGCAAAAAGGTCAGCCCTTGCGCAGTCTTAAAGGTGGAACCCGGCGGATAGACTCCCATCAACGCACGGTTCAGCAAAGGTTTCATCTTGTCGCGCTGTAACATCAGATGGTTCTTACCACGTTGACGACCGATCATCAGATGCGGGTCGTAATTTGGAGAAGATACCAAGCAAAGGATTTCTCCAGTCTCGGGTTCGATAGCGACAATACTTCCAATCTTGTTCTTCAACAGACGTTCTCCCAATATCTGCAAATCGATATCCAAACTCAACGTCAGATTCTTGCCTGGAATAGAGGGGCGGTCGTATTCACCATCCATATAATGCCCTTGAATACGTCCGTGCGCATCACGGAGCAGGATTTCGATTCCTTTCTCACCACGCAGGTATTTCTCGTACGATTTCTCCACACCTAACTTGCCGACATAGTCGCCACGGATATAGTATCCTTCTTCATCGGCTTCCATCTCTTTGGCAGAAACTTCCCCGATATCTCCCAAAGCGTGGGCGGCAGCATTGTAGGAATATTGACGAATTGTACGCCGTTGAATATAAAAACCGCGAAACTTGAACAGTTTTTCCTGAAAAACACCGCATTCTTCCGCCGATAGTTGCGACATAAACACTTGATTGGTATAACGGGAATATCCCGGATTGCGGCGACGGTCTTTCATGTCGCTCATGATTTTCAGGAATTGGTCGCGGGTGATATTCAACGACTGACACAAGTCGAGCGTATCCAGATTCTCTACCTCCTTCGGAACGATGGAAATGTCATAAGCAGGCTGATTGAATACCAGCAATTTGCCGGTGCGGTCGTAGATAGCTCCGCGCGAGGGATACTGTATTTTGTTGAGAAAGGCGTTGCTGTCGGCATTCTTCTTGTAATCGTCTGTCATAATCTGCAATACGAAAAGACGCACCAGATAAATCACAACAATGGACATAGCGATACCACCGATAACAAACTTACGTTTCTCTAATCTATAATCTTTTGCCATCTTTACTTCCTTATACCTTCAACAGCCACTATACAAGCTACAGTCAGAACAGTGCAAAGCAGCACCCGCAACAATAACAGCCCTATACCAGAAAACGAGAAGTACTCCAAAAAGAGTAGTGCCAGGCTATGCACACACACACACACCGTAATATATTTCAGAAAAGGGGTGATTCCCATCGTCTTGAAGGAAGGAAGAAAACTTTCCAGGTTGTCGCGAGGGGTAAACAGACGCAGCAAGGAAGGACGCAGAAAAGCAACCAGCACAGTAACAGCCGCATTCATCCCCGGAGTATCGGCAAAGATATCAATAGCAAGCCCGTAGAAGAAGGCCCACAACATCAATTCATTCCGCGAAACGCCAGAATCGAGTTTCAGTATAAAATAAACATAGAGAAAGGGAGTAGCATATCCTGCTATATGCACATTGTTCAAGATAAGCACCTGAAGAAGCATCAGCCCGATAAACCATCCGATTCTGTGTATATAGGTGATAATCATTATTCTATTATCTTATTTTCAAGTTTTTTCTGTTCTTCCTGACCGTTACGAGCTATCACGCGTACATCGCTGAGCTTACCGAAATCGGTGGCCAACTTAATTTTCAACAAATAGGAAAGCCCGTCGTTGGAATCTGCCATATCGTCCACCGTACCCACCATGACACCTTCCGGAAATACAGTTGAAAAGCCACTGGTCACAACGGTATCCCCCAAATTAAACTCCGCGTGGCGGGGCAAGTCTTTCAAATAAGCGTAGCGCGAATCTCCGTGTTCCCATTTCAGATAACCAAAATAATCGCTGCCTATAATCTTGCAACTTATATTGGATTTGCTGTTCAACACAGAAATCACCACTGAATAAGAAGGAGATGTCTCATACACAATCCCTACAATTCCGTTTCCATCTATCACTCCCATCTCCGGACGAATACCTGATGAAGAACCTTTATCAAGTGTTATATAATTGTCGGGCAACGTGAGGCTGTTCTTTATGACGCGCGCCTTAAACAGCCGATAATCACTTTGCGGCAGCCTGCGAATGCTGTTGATGGCAGCCGAATCGACCTGACGGTCTTTCAACGCTTTCTCCAAGTTTGCAATTTGCTGTTCAAGCAGCATATTGCGATCGAGCAGATCTTCATTAACCGATTTGAGATGGAAATAGGAGGACACAGCTCCCGAAACTTCGTAAACTGCCCCCGCAACCGTATTGGCAGAAGTGAAATATGCACTCTGCTGATAACTGTTGAACCGAAATAACAAAACAAAACTGGCTACCTCTAAGATAATGAAGAGGAACCAGTAATTGTATTTCAAAAGGAAGTTTATTAAATTCCGCATGAATCAGTACTCAATTTGCCTATATGACAATAACCAATATGCCAATGTACAGGCTTTCCGCACATCAGCATATCGGCCATTACTCTATTATTTATCTCATCAAGAAGGAGAAACGGTCTACATTCTTCAATGCAACTCCCGTACCTTTGGCAACTGCGTGCAAGGGGTCTTCCGCAATATGGAAAGGAATATTAATCTTGTCGGTCAGTCGCTTGTCCAGTCCGCGAAGCAATGCACCACCACCGGAAAGATAGATACCGTTGTGCACAATATCCGCATAGAGTTCGGGCGGAGTACTTTCCAATGCACTCAGAATGGCAGTTTCAATCTTCGAGATTGATTTCTCCAGACAGTGTGCTACTTCCTGATAGCATACGGGTACTTCCATCGGAAGAGCGGTAATGCGGTTCGGCCCGTGAACAATATAATCTTCGGGAGCCCCTTCGCCCAACTCAGTCAAAGCAGCACCGACGTTTATCTTGATACGCTCCGCCATACGCTCGCTGACTTTCACATTGTGCTGACGGCTCATGTATTCGCGGATATCTTCGGTCAAATCGTCGCCAGCAACACGGATAGAGTTGTTGGACACGATACCTCCCAAAGAGATAACGGCAATTTCTGTAGAACCGCCACCTATATCCACAATCATGTTTCCTTCCGGCGCTTCCACGTCGATACCGATACCAATTGCCGCAGCCATCGGTTCGAAAATCAGATAGACATCACGTCCGCCGGCGTGTTCGGCAGAGTCGCGCACAGCACGAAGCTCTACTTCCGTACTTCCCGAAGGAACACCAATCACCATCCGGAGTGAAGGTGAGAATAAATGATTGCGTGTATTAACACGCTTAATCAAACCGCGCATCATCTGCTCGCAAGCATAGAAGTCGGCAATCACTCCGTCTCTCAACGGACGAATAGTACGTATGTTTTCGTGGGTTTTTTCATGCATCATCTTCGCCTTTTCCCCAACGGCAATCATCTTGTCCGTACGACGGTCCAACGCTACAACCGAAGGCTCATCCACCACGATTTTTCCGTTCGTGATGATGATGGTATTGGCTGTACCCAAGTCCATCGCAATTTCCTGTGTAAAAGAAAACAATCCCATTCTTTAATCTTATTTTTTAGTGTTTAAAATGACGGATACCGGTAGTCACCATCGCCATACCGTGCTCGTTGCAGTAAGCAAAGGAGAGGTCGTCTTTTACCGAGCCGCCCGGCTGGATAACAGCCGTCACACCTTCTTTATCCGCTATTTCCACACAATCGGGGAATGGGAAGAAGGCATCCGAAGCCATTACTGCTCCATTCAGGTCGAAACCGAAAGATTTGGCTTTCTCGATTGCTTGCTTCAATGCATCTACACGAGAAGTCTGTCCTACGCCGCTTGCAAGAAGTTGCTTACCTTTTGCAAGCACAATGGCATTTGACTTACTATTCTTCACAATTTTATTAGCAAACAGCATATCTTCTACCTCTTCTTGAGTAGGAGCCTTCTCAGTCACAGTCTTAAGGTCAGCCGCCGTTTCAATATTCATATCTTTATCCTGCACCAATACACCGTTCAACAGGGCACGGAATTGCTTCTTCGGCAAGTTGGCTTCTTTACGAACAAGGATGATGCGGTTCTTTTTCTGTCCCAAGATTTCGAGAGCATCCACATCATAATCCGGTGCAATGATTACTTCAAAGAAAATTTTGTTGATTTCTTCGGCTGCATCCTTGTCGATGACACCGTTGGTAATCAGTACGCCGCCGAATGCAGAAACAGGATCGCCTGCCAATGCATCTTTCCATGCTTCCAGTACTGTAGGACGTGAAGCCAGGCCACAAGCATTGTTGTGTTTCAGGATGGCAAAAGTAATATCATCGAATTCATCAATCAAGTCAACCGCGGCGTTGATATCAAGCAGATTGTTGTAAGAAATCTCTTTTCCGTGAATCTGGTCGAACATGGCTTCCAGATTTCCATAGAAATAACCCCTCTGATGGGGGTTTTCACCGTAACGAAGCTGCTTCTGATTGTTTGCCGAGCAACGGAAAGCAGAACCTTCGCCCCCGTCGAAATAATTAAAGATAGCCGAGTCGTAGTGAGAAGAAACGGCAAAGGCTTCTTTTGCCATCCAACGGCGTTCTTCGAGCGAAGAAGTGGCGCCGTGCTCCATCAGCATATCCAGCAATGGTTTGTATTGAGCCTGAGAAGCAACGATAATCACATCGTTGTAGTTCTTGGCTGCAGCACGAATCAAAGAGATTCCGCCTATATCGATTTTTTCAATAATATCCGCTTCGGATGCGCCGGAAGCTACGGTAGCTTCAAACGGGTACAAGTCTACAATCACCAAATCTATTTCGGGAATTTCGTACTTCTCAATCTGTTGCATATCCTGCTCCAGTTCGCGACGGCAAAGGATACCTCCGAATACTTTCGGATGCAATGTCTTTACCCGGCCACCGAGGATAGAAGGGTAAGTGGTCAAATCTTCCACCGCCTTGCAAGGATATCCCAATGATTCAATAAACTGACGAGTTCCGCCTGTTGACAAAAACTCTACTCCTTCTTCATGAAGTTTGGTAATAATTTCATCCAAACCTTCTTTGTGGTATACAGATACCAATGCAGTTTTTATTCTTTTAGACTCTGACATTGAATTGCTTATTAAGTATTTTGATGTGCAAAGTTACGAAATATTGTTTATCGTACGTAATAAATAAGGTGTGAATTAATAAAAAAAAGCGTTGGCTTTTCATATAGAAGAGCCAACACTTGTATGCAAGGTATGTTTTAACTTAAAAACTTTTACCAAATAGAGACACGTTTTTCTTTAGGAACGAACATCGGATCTTGCTCGGTAATATTGAATGCTTCGTACCATGTTCCGATGTGAGGAAGCGCACCATCCACACGCCATTTGCCCAACGAGTGAGGGTCGAGTTTGGTCAGTCGGAGGATTTCTTCCGGACGGATATTTCCTGCCCATACATTAGCATAGGCAAGGAAGAAGCGTTGTTCGGGGGTGAATCCATCCACTGTTTCGAGCGGTGCGGAAGCCGTTGCATTCTTAAATGCCTGGTATGCTACCTGCAAACCGCCGTGGTCGGCAATGTTCTCACCCAATGTCAACTGCCCGTTTGCCTGTACACCCGGAGCTACTTGAATGCTGTCAAAGAAGTTCACCATCACTTGGGAACGTTCTTCAAACTTCTTCGCATCTTCTTCCGTCCACCAGTCTTTCAGGTTTCCGTCTTTGTCGTATTGGCGTCCCTGATCATCGAATCCGTGCGTCATCTCATGTCCGATAACGACTCCGATAGCCCCGTAATTCATTGCGTCGTCTGCATTCATATCGAAGAAAGGCGGTTGTAGGATGGCTGCGGGGAAACAGATTTCGTTGGTAGTGGGGTTGTAATATGCGTTGACCGTCTGAGGGGTCATCAGCCATTCGTCCTTGTCTACGGGCTTGCCGGCTTTGGCAATCATCTGGTTGTAATCCCATTGGTTGGCACGCTCGATGTTTGCCCAATACGAATCGTTTTTAATCTCCAGCGCAGAGTAATCTTTCCAGGTATCCGGGTAACCTATTTTTACATGGAAGGCTGCCAATTTTTCCAACGCTTTCTCTTTGGTCGGTTCGCTCATCCATTCCAGTCCTTTGATACGTTGTGCCAGTGAGGTCTGCAAGTTCTTCACCAGTGTAATCATGCGCTCTTTGGCAGCAGCCGGGAAGTATTTTTCCACATACATCTGTCCCACCACTTCGCCGAGAACTCCGTCGACTGTGCTTACCGAACGCTTCCAGCGTGGTTGCATTTCTTTCTTACCGGACATGGTGCGGCTGTAGAAATCGAAGTTCTGCGCTTCAAAATCGTCGCTCAGGTAAGAAGCGGCGGCGTCTATCAATCCCCATTGCAGATACAATTTCTGTTCGTCCAAAGATACGGTATTGATGATATCGGCAACTTCCTTCATGGCGGCAGGCTGACCGATATTGATTTCTTTCAAGTCTTTCAAGCCGGAAAGGGTGAAATAAGTGTCCCAGTCGAAAGTCGGGAAATTCATTTTCAGCGTTTCCCTATCCATTTTGTTATAGTTGGCGTGAGGGTTACGCAGTTCCACTTGCGAACGGGATGCCTTAGCCAAGCGGGTTTCGATGTTCATGACGGCTTCTACCGCTTTCTGTGCGACAAGTTCATCATAGCCTGCCAACCGGAACATCTTGGCGATGTGTTCCTGATATTTGTTGCGGATATTTTTGGTCTGCTCGTCGTCCTCCAGATAATAGTCACGTTGCCCCATTCCGATGCCGCCTTGATAGGTTTGCACGATGTTCATGGAGCTGTTCATATCGTCTGCGCTTACATACATGATGAAGTAAGGGCGGAGTCCTTTCTTTTGGCTTTCAGCGATGTATGCATAGATTTCGTTCTTGTCTTTGAGTGCGTCGATGGCTTCCAGTCCGGCTTTAATCGGAGCCGCACCTTCCCGATTCAGTTTCACGCTATCCATAGCGATGTTGTAAAGGTCGCCCACTTTCTGAGCGGCGCTGCCCGGAGCATTATCGGTCTTTGCAGCCAATTCGGCAATCAGGGTTTTCAACTGCTCGCGGCTGTTCTCACGCAACATATCGAATGTTCCGAAACGCGAATATTCGTCTGTCAACGGATGGTCTTTTACCCATCCTCCGCAAGCGTATTGATAAAAACTTGTACCCGGCATAGCCGTGGTATCCAAATTAGCGAGGTCGAGGCCCGATGTCAGCACTGCCTCTTTCTTGCTGTTGCATCCTGTAGTCATAAGGCATACGGCAAGAATTGGTAAATACTTGGTTACTTTCATGTTTATAAAGTGATAAGTTATAACTTTATTATCTCTTCCAGTTCCATTGAAACGCGTTCCCATTCCTCTACGACGGCGTCTAACTGTTGTTTCAATTGCTGGTGTTGTTCATACAGTTTCATGTCCGAAGCTCCTTCGGGGGTTGCCATTTTCTCTTCGACAGCGGCAATCGCCGATTCCGTCTCCTCTATCGATGCTTCGCACTCCGCAACCTGACGTTCGAGTTTCTTCACTTTCTTATTCAGTTCCTTTTGGGCTTCGTAAGAAAGTTTGTTTTCTGAGGGTTGTTGTGTCACCTCCTGCTCATTGTTTCCCTTGACGAAAACCGTAGGGGAAGCCGACAATCCTGCGTTTTTCTGAAGTTCGTTCAGATTGTCTATCTTCTTCTTTTGCAGAAATTCGTAGATACCGCTGAGATGCTCTCTCACCACTCCGCCACCGAACTCATATACTTTAGTCGCAAGCCCGTCCAGAAAATCACGGTCGTGGCTGACAAGAATCACTGTTCCGTCGAACTCGCGGATGGCTTCCTTCAACACATCCTTCGAGCGCATATCCAAATGGTTGGTCGGCTCGTCGAGAATCAGCAGGTTGACAGGCTCAAGGAGCAGCTTAATCATTGCCAGGCGGGTACGTTCACCACCGGAGAGGACCTTTACTTTTTTATCCGATGCTTCGCCGCCGAACATGAATGCTCCCAGTATGTCGCGTATCTTCAAGCGGATATCTCCTGTGGCTACGCGGTCGATGGTATCGAATACGGTCAGGTTTTCATCCAACATCTGCGCCTGATTCTGTGCAAAGTAGCCGATTTGTACATTATGTCCGATGGTCAGTTTGCCATCGAAATCAATCTCGCCCATGATGCACTTCACCAGAGTGGACTTACCTTCGCCGTTCTTACCGACAAAGGCGACTTTCTCACCTCTGTTGATGGTCAGATTAACGTCGTGAAAAACGACATGGTTGCCATAGGCCTTGCGCACGTCTTCGCAGATTACGGGATAGTTTCCACTACGGCTGGCTGGGGGGAATTTCAGACGCAGCGCAGAGTTGTCTTCCTCGTCCACTTCGATACGCTCTATCTTTTCCAGTTGCTTGATGCGACTTTGCACTTGCACGGCTTTGGTTGCTTTGTAGCGGAAGCGTTCGATAAAGTCTTCCGTGTCCTGTATCTGTTTTTGCTGGTTTTCGTAGGCACGAAGCTGTTGTTCGCGGCGTTCCTTTCGCAAGACAACAAATTCATCGTATTTCACTTTGTAATCGTAAATCTGCCCGCAGGTAATTTCAATCGTGCGGGTAGTCACGTTATTAAGGAAAGCACGGTCGTGGCTGACCAATACGACTGCATTGGCACGAGTTGCCAGAAAGTTTTCCAGCCATTGGATACTTTCGATGTCGAGGTGATTGGTCGGCTCGTCGAGCAGCAACACATCCGGACGGCGCAACAACAGTTTTGCCAGTTCAATGCGCATACGCCATCCTCCGGAGAACTCCGAAGTGGGACGTCCGAAGTCCTCCCGGCTGAATCCTAATCCGAGCAGCGTCCGTTCAATCTCTGCCTGATAGTTGGTTCCGCCCATCATCAAATAGCGGTCGTTCTCATGGGTGAAACGTTCTATCAACTGGTGGTATTCTTCCGATTCGTAGTCTGTTCTTTCGGCAAGTTCGCGGTTCATCCTGTCCAGTTTTGCCTGAAGTTCAAAGATGTGTTCAAACGCCAATTCCGCCTCTCCCATCACCGTACGGCTGTCGGAGAGAATCATCACTTGCGGCAGATAGCCGATGGTTACATCTTTCGGAGCAGCCACCACTCCCTGTGTCGGCGATTGCAGACCAGCTAATATTTTAAGCATGGTCGATTTGCCTGCACCGTTCTTGCCGACCAGTGCAATCCGGTCTTTTTTATTTATGACATAGCTTACGTCCTCAAAGAGCGGCGTTGCATTAAATTCTACTGATAATCCTTCTACTGAAATCACTTCTGTCTCTGATTTATAAGATTTTGGGATGCAAAGATAGTGCTTACAAACCGAATTACGTTTCATTTGGGAATAGAAATTGCCTTTTTTCTATTCTATATAAAAACGACTCATGAAATTCAACGCAAGAGATAAGGTGGAATACATCATTGTTTCAGTCAATATTAAACAAACGGATTTACACAATTTATCCGCTATTTTCCCTCTCACAGAACTGATTTGCAGCGCATATATGTCCTACTTGCACGGCATATATGTCCTGCGTCCAGCATCTATATATCCTACTTACAGCGCATATATGTCCAACACGCAGGAGACATATGCGCTGTAAGTCACTGAATATAAAGCTATAGCAACCTCATTCAGAGAATAAAAAAAGAGAATGAACAATCTATTGGATTTATTAAAATACAAGCCGAACAAGAATTTCGGCAAAGGGGAGTATCTTCCGGTTGACGAAAAGTAAACATATAAAAAAAAGACATAGCTATGCTTTACTCCGCATAACTATGTCTTTTTTTATTTATTTCTAAATTCTATTTAGAACAGTTTAGCCGGATATTCACCTGCCTCAACCAAAACCTGAATCTTGTCCACTACGCTCTGACGGTCTTCCGGATAAGTAACGCCGAACCACTTGCTGGTAGTATCGAGCACTTCTACCGTTGCCGTTCCGTCATTAATCAGTTTATCCACCATCAAAGGAATAAAGAATTCACTTTTCAGGTTCTCCATATTCTTCGGATCGCTAAGGAAAGACTTGAAGAATTCGCTACTGTAAGCGAAGTAGTCGGGAGTGAAACCCCAGAAGTTCATGCTGACCGGAGTAGTGTCTGGAGTAGCAGTCCATTCGCCGTTGTCGTCGATGTATTTCACTTCGCCATCCATACGCTGTATCTTGGTACGTTCCACAACAGAGGTCAACAGTCCTTTGTCGTCGGTGCTGCAAATACCACGAGATACCGTACCACTTTCACTCAATGTATTTCCTACACGGAAACCTACCATCGAATATACATTCTTGGCTCCTTCGGGAAGTGAAGAAAGGAATTTACCCATCACCTGGAAAGAGTCGCGGCCGTAGAAGTCGTCGCAATTGATTACCGCAAACGGTTCTTTAATCACATCGGCTCCCATCATTACTGCGTGATTCGTTCCCCAGGGTTTTGTACGGTCTGCCGGACAAGTGAAACCTTCGGGAAGCGCATCCAACGACTGGAACACCAGTTCGCAAGGAATGTGACCTTCATATTTGGAAATGATTTTATCGCGGAAATCCTGTTCAAAGTCTTTGCGGATTACAAATACTAATTTACCAAATCCGGCATTGATAGCATCGTAGATGGAGTAATCCATAATAGTTTCGCCATTCGGGCCCAAACCGTCTAATTGTTTCAAGCCTCCGTAACGGCTGCCCATACCGGCTGCCAGTAAGAATAAAGTTGGTTTCATAAATTGTGTAATATTAAAAGGTTAGTGATGTCTGTAGCATCAGATTTTGGTGCAAATATAGTGAAACTTTGTTTCAAGACAAAGAAAGAACGCACACATTATCAGAACGGATACCCAATCGCAAAATGTATCCCCAAATTCTTCACAAAAGCCCCCGTCACATTATAATACCCCCTCTTTCCCGTATCATAAGGCAGATGCAAGGGAACTCCGAAGTCAAGACGGAACACAAGAATATCCATATCATACCGGATACCGAATCCCGTTCCTAAAGCTATCTGCTTAGGGAACGTTTTCAAGCGAAGCTGCGAATCGGGACGCGCCTCATCCTTACGTAGCAACCAAACGTTGCCGGCATCCAAGAAAGTAGCGCCCCAAATACTGTTGAAGATGCGGAAGCGGTATTCCACATTCGTTTCAAAACGGAACGTACCCGTCTGGTCGAGATAAGAGAACTTACCATCTTTAGGGCGATAACCGCCTGGACCGATGCTGCGCACCGTAAATGCACGGATGCTGTTGGCGCCGCCCACATAAAACTGCTCGCTATAAGGAGCGATGGTAGCATTGCCATAAGCGAAGAGTGCCCCCAAAGCAGTACGATAAGCAATCTTATTATTCTCATCCATATTCCACAAATAGCGGAACTCCGTGTTGAACTTCATAAACTGCGAGAACGGAGCCCCCAACAGTTTCTTGCCCTCTTCCTTATAAGGCTTACCGAAAGCACGGTAAATAGTAGAAGTGACATTACCGGCAGAAGTAACAGTAGACTGCCACCATATTGGATTCTTGACACGTCGCAGCGAAGTATTGTCGTACGTATATGTATACTCCATAGCCGGAATAAACTGATTGTCGAGACTGACATACAACGCCGGATTATCGGCAGCAATCTCCTCAAACTCCGCGGTACGGTGCTGCAACACATTAAAGGTCAGTTTGAAAGGCGTGATGCTGTGGCGGCTGGTGCGCGTAGGCTGAAAATCATAAGTAGCGTTTCCACCAAACGACAATAGTTTGTAGTATCTTGCCCGATTTAACTGGTCGGCATACAGTCGGAAAGTAGTAGTGGCAGGAAAGTCGAACTCCCGCTTCGACCAGCGCGGAAACATCACCCGAGGAAACGTGAGCGACGTAGACACCCCCATCTCCCAGCTATTCATCAGCGAACTTTTGTTGCCGCCGCCCGTCTGCCACTCGTAAGAGCCTTTCAACTTCACATTCCAGCTTTCGCCCCCTCCGAACACATTGTTCTTCGTGACGCCGAACGAAGCACCGGGACCAGTCTGATCGTTGCTTTTCGTCACCACATTCAGTTCCAATTCGGCATCGAGAGGCTTGGCAAAGGTAGCTTGCACCGACACATCAAGCGTATCACAAGCCGCCGTCGTGTCGCGGGGCGCATACTGCATATCAAGATAACTGAAAATACCCAACTGGCTCAGTTTGCTCTGTACCTGTTCCTGCCTGTACTGACTATAGAGCCGGGTACGGTTGGAAGCACGCATCCGCGCATTCCGCACAAACTGCTGATAGTTGAGCCAACGATAAAGCATCTTAGGACGAACCTGCAATTTCTTATAATAATGAATAGTGAGATTCTTATACTGTATACTATCGGTGGGAGTTTCTCCATTCTTGCCAAACAGGTAGGCAGAAGCATTTCCCACATAATAAGGCCGCTGGGCGGCAGCAGGCAGCCCGGGCACAGGAATCAGCCGCAAGCTGACGTGCCCGCCGGAAACGAGCGTAGTATCTGCCTGATAAGTCATATAGTCGGGACGGAAATAGAAATATCCGCAATTACGCAAAAGAGCACTGATGCGGGAACGTTCTTCGTCAAGGTCGACCACGTTAAACTGTTCGCCGGGACTGATATACGACATCCGGCGTCCGCGTTCCATAATCTGCAACGTCTGCGGAGTAAAGCGATGATAATATACCGTATCAATGAAATAAGGATTCTTCATGTCTACCGTGTAAACAAGCTCCGCTTTCAGACTGTCTTTTTCATCGGTTTTCGTTTCGTAAGACACCTTGCCGTTGAAGTAACCGTAGTCGCGCAGCAGATTGGAAGCCACCTTGACACGCACCTCAGGGTTGACAGTAGAGATGAAAACAGGAGGATCGGCGGCAAAGCGGTTGAACATCCACTTTCCAAGCCCCTTTTCATACTTGACGAAAGCGTTGTATGCCCACATCTTGAACGGTATGGGAAAGCCGCCAAAGATTTGCGTGCTGGGAGTCTTATCCAACGCCGCTTTCACTTCGGTGAGAGCAGTGACACCCACGGGGGTGGCAGACTTGTTCTGCACCACCGTTTTACTTCCGGTGTAAAGCACTTCGCCTTCGGGCAGATACTTGGTGAGCGAACATCCCGAAAGCAATAGGCCGCCCGTCAGGACGACTGCCGTTATGTTACTGTATATCCTTTTCATACTGCTTATTTCTTTTTCTTAAAGATGAACAATTCACTGAGTTTGTCCAGCTTCTTGCGAAGCACCAGACCGACTCCGGTTTCAGTAATCTCCCCTTCCAGCACACTCTCGTAGTTCTTGTCGTGAAACAGACGGATGTAGCGGGTTCCCGTACGATCCAGACGATACTCCAGAGAGATGTTGTCAATGAAGGATTCGGCACTATTAGTCACATTGTCACCCGTAGACACCTTGCCGCCGATAACTATCTGGAAACGGTTGTTGAAGAAGCGTTGCGAATAGCGGAAACTATAATCAGTACGCTTGCCGCCCGTGTCGGAGTTATCGTGGTCTTCGACGCCTACCGAAAGACTTGCATTCTTCAAGTTACCCATCAATGAATTTATCTGGCTGCTCAAGACAGAAGTCAGGGCAGAACCCATGTTCAGTTTGCTGAGCGCGTTGCCACTTCCACCGATAGGCCCTGTTCCGAGATAAGTTTTCATAAGCATGATGTACAATGCCTGCTTACCCCGCTCTTCGGCGCCCATTGCTGTAAGTTCATTCTGCACAGTGGCGTCTTCGGGAGCAGCCACGTCAAATGCAAATGAGAGATTGTCGAGCCGGTTCTTCACTACCACAGAGACATCAAAGTTGACCATACGACTGCTGCCGTTGTCGCCGTCGGAGACGGAAGCACGGATGCGGTCGGTCGCCTTGAAGTTCAGCATCGGGTCCATCGGATTGCCCGTCCATTCAACGTAACTGCCATTATCGATGGCAAACTCTTTCGCCAAAATCACCGGCAAAGAGTATTTCATCAGTCCGCCGCTCAAGGTATAGCGCCCGGTCAGTGAAAGGTCACCTTGCGGAGTGTACTTCATGGAGAGGTCGCCGCCACCTTCCAGTTCGATACGATTGTCATTGGCAGCATCTAAGTCTACTTTCACCCGGACAGAAGGGTCGATGTGCACCATCATAATCATATCGAGTCCGCCTAAGGAGACAGCAGGCACTTCCTGCCGCACCACGGTAGTAGTATCACTGAATGAGGTAAAAGTCACTAAACTGCCCAATCGATCTTGTACAGTGAGCGGTGAATCGGTAAGGACATAAGACACATCGGTGTTGCCAAGCAGGCTGATGTTACCACGCATATTAAGTCCGTCCAACGGACCTTTGACAGTTGCCCGCAGATCGGCAAATACCTTTCCGTAGACAAGGCTCTCACGGGTGCGCTTGGCATCAAGCAGGGTGTAGTTCTCTGCCAGCATATGCAGATTTGTCATCGGGCGGCTCATATTGCGGAAATCGACATAGCCATCAATGGTAAACGGATTCTTGGAGGTAGTATAAATGGCAAACTTATCGAACTCCAACCGGTTGTGCTTTATCTGCACAGGGCGGTTGTCAAACATAAAGCGTACCCCGTACTGGCGGGAAAGGGCTGCAACACTATCTAACAGCAATTCACCATTTATCACCGGTTGTTCGGTGCTACCCGTAATGTGCAGGTTGCCATCCATATCTCCCGAAAGAGTAACCATTTGGTCGGGGATGAATGCATTTGCCACTTTCAGCGGGAAATGTTCCAATGTAGCATTCACCTCCACGCTGTCTTTGCCTGCTCGGGCAGGTACTAATTTACCATCTGCCAGCAACACTTCCACCTGGTCGTGGTTGAGGTATCCGCTAAGGTATTGCTTGCCTTGCTCGCCCGGCAGCCAGGTGGCGCCAAGTGCCACGTCACCGATACGCTGGCGTTCGTACGTCAGTTCGTTGATGGAGGCTTCCGCCGATACTTGCAAGTCTTTTTCCGTCTGTATATAATGAGCTTCGAGCGAGAAAAGCCCGGTTATCTCAGGCAGGTACGGCAGTACACTCGTGATTTCCTGCAAGCGGACACGGCGTATCTCAACATCAATGTTCTGTAAGGAAACAGTGTCGCCCGGCAGCGAACTCACACGGAAGCCCATTCCTTCGTCGTCGCGCATATCGACATTGGCGTAGACGCGCATATTCTTGTGGAGATAAATCCAGTTGTGCTTCTCGTCAAAGTGGAACTTGCGGAAAGCAAGGACAGGCTGTTCGGGAGTAAGCGTGAAGGCAAGCCCGTTTCCCTTACCATTTCCTTCGGTAAGCGGACGGGCGTTGACACCCAACAGGATGCCGGTCTCACCTTTGGCGTTCTTATAGTCTATGGTGAGTTCCGCATCGCGGTCGCGAATCTCTCCTGTCAGAGCGGTGGAGAAGGAGAATTGCGGATTCTTCGGTCCGTTTATAACGCCGGCACGCAGCTTCATCCGTGTCGTGTCTTGCTTGACAGTGAAGAATACCGTATCGAGTTGCAACGTATCCACTTTCAGTGCGTGCACTGCCGCCCTACCGTTGATGCCCCAGTCGGGTGCAGTACCAAACTTGACAGATGCATCACGATAAGCAATGTTTCGGGCAGCAAGCAGGTCTGCCAACAGATTCTCTCTACCCGCCGTAAAAGAAAAGACGGCAGTGGGAAGCGCTTCGCGCAGTTCAGCGTGGTCGAGCGCCTTGTCTGCTATCTGCTTCATCAGAATATCGGCAAAGCGGGTGGACTGGCGAATCAAAGGATAGACCCCGGAACGAGCTTTGAGTTCGAGCGCCATATCGCCGGAGGTGAAATGCGCCGAAACAAGTTCCCGGCGGGCTTCTGCCGTAAGGTCGAACAAGAGCGAGCGCTTCATCGGTTCGGATATCAGTCCCAGTTCGTGGAGGTCAATATGGGAGACATTCATCGTCACCTTGCCATCGGGATAGCGATGCGCCAAGTTATATTCGCCTTGCGTTGTCATCTTCAACAAAGGATTGTCACTGGTCAGCGTGGCTGCTGCCAATGCATTTTTCAAGTTTCCCTCTAATTGGACGTTGGAAAGATGGTAACGGGCGTAATGGAGCTGGTCTACCGACAGATTAAGACGAGCGTACGAACGACGGGACATGACGTCAAGCCCACGCCCCTGAGCATTGGCAGAGAGAGAAAGTTCATAAATGGAATCTTTCGGTAAAAAGTCGTGGAGCTGAAGGTTGTCTACCTTCAGACGGGCGGCATAGGTTTCGGTTGCTGTATTGAGTGCAGCGTTCAGTTTCATCGCTCCTATTCCTTCCCGCAACTGCATATCGAGTTTATATTCAGAACCTTTGATGTCCGCTTGTGCCACCATACTCATACTGTCGGGGATAACAATCGTACCATTAGGGGCTTCGCCGGAGAGGGCGGTGAGGAAATTCAAGTTCTGCGTACGCATCTTCAACCCGAACGTGCCTGAACGGGTGATGCTGTCCGTCAGATTGCGCAGTAGGCCGCCACCTTCAAGGGAAAAGGCTCCCGGCAGGTCGACGGTGAAACGTGAAATCTGCATTTCTTTCAGATTACCTTCCGTACCGGCACGGACTACGAGCGGCCGGAAGGGGTAGTTCTCTCTGAAGCTATCGGACAGCCCGCCGGCAAACAGCATGACGTCCTCTTTGCCGATATAGGCTTTGAGATTGGCAGACAGTCGTCCCGTAGTGGGAATAGTAACCAGTTTCCAATAGGTATGGGCAGACAGGTCTATCTCCGAATGAGGAGTTTGCAACTTCACGCCAGGGATACAGATGACAGAATCATTGGAGTAAGCCCTTCCTGTAAGCGAGGTAACGCTCAGTCCGGAGCGTTCGTTCATGGCAAACTCACGGATAACGGCATTCATATCCCTGCCTTTATAGCAGAGAGAGTCGAGTTGGATACGGACATCGCGGAGAGCGATGTGAGAAGGGTCGAAACCTTGAGTGGGTTCCGACGCTCCGGTGTCATAGCTGACGGAGGAGCCGGAGAGCAGGAATTTCGTCAGTTCGTAAAATTGGTTTTTCAAGTCTGCACGGGCGTTGTCGATGGCGGCTTCGCCGATATGGGCTGCCAGTCGCAAGGTGTCGGCAGGCAGTTGCATGGAGAAAGATACGTTTTTCAGTTTCAGTTGGCGAAGGTCTACTTTCCAATTTACCGGAGCGGAAGCAGTGGTGTCTTTCTCGGTAGCGGTAGTGTCGCTCATCAGCAGTTGTAGGTGGGTGTCCGAGAGTTGGGCACTGTTGATGATTGCCGTCTCGTCAGAGAGGTCAACACCGTGACTTTGAAGGAAGAAGCGTCCTAAAACGCCTTTCACCCTCATACCTTCTATCATATCGGCGGAGTTGACTGTCACCTGGCTCAGTGCCACTTCATCAACTTCCACTTTTCCCTTGATAAGCGGCCAAGCCTGCACACGTACATTCAGACTGCCCAAAGACAAGAGGGTGTCCGGCTGCTGGATAACTTCTACCCCACGCACCAACAGATTGAGCGGAAAGCGAAGGTCGATACGATCCACCTGAATCTGCATTCCAGTAGCTTTGGAAGCATAAGCGGTGACTTCCCGACGCAAAAGATTCTGTACGGGCGGGACGTAAAGCAATATCATCAGTATCGCAAAGAGAAGTATGGGGGTAAGGAATATCCAACTTACCCATCGTATCAGTTTTCGTTTCATGCAAATGTGCGAATGTAAATTAGGTAACACAAAGTAAACAATTTATTTTGAGAAAAAGTTGACAGTAAAATAAAATATATGAGCTACACACACTCTGCATCAGACAGTCCGGACTCATCAAGCAGCCTTGCAGCCTTATCCAGCACTTGCCCAATTTCTTCACACACGGCTACAACGTCCTTGCCCACCATCTCCGAAAAACCTTGTCCGCGCTGCATCTCCAAAGTTTTCAACAAAGCAACGGCTTTCGAGGCACCAATCAGGATGAAAAGCGGCAGCATCTTATGTGCCACAGCAGCTATTCCGTCCGCATCTCCGACGGTCATTGCCTGTTGCATCTGTGCTACACTCTTCCGGGTCTCACAAACAAAAGTGTGAAGGATGGAGCGCGCTGCTTCCAGGTCATCTTCCGAATAGGCGGTGAGTGCAGAGAAATTCAGTTCGGGAGTTCGGCTTCCATTCACAGTCAGCAGCAGTTCTTTCACTGTAAACGGCTTGTGCAGACATCCGGCAAAGCCATACTCCTGCAAAGAGTTTTTGTCCATTTCGCTACGTGCCGTCACGGCAATTACAGGGATGGTCTTAGCCTGCGGTATATTGGAAGCACGTAGCAGTTTTATCAAGTCGAAGCCGTTGATGGCAGGCATCTGTATGTCGGTCAGCAATACGTCGAACACGGAAGTGCGGAGCTGTTCAATCAGTTCTTCGAGCTGTTCGCAGCATACGGCTTCTATATTGTGCTGTTTCAGCATGGCTGCCGTGAGACGGAGCTGGATATTATCATCGTCAATCAAGAGCACACGGATGGATTTTGCCGAAGAAGTGACATCGGTATCGGCAGCGACAACATCTGCAACAGGAAGCGCCGACGTATCCTGGCTCTCCGCAACAGCCTCGCCTACCGGATAAAGCGGCAATACTACCGTAAAGCAGCTCCCCTCGCCCAATTTGCTCTGCACATCAATCGTGCCATCGAGCAGAGCGACCAGTTTTTTCACGATAGACAGCCCCAACCCGAATCCTTCTTCGCCCTGTGCACCGGACAGACGGGTGAATTCCTGGAAAATACGTTCACAGTCCTCCGCACCCATTCCTTTGCCGGTGTCAGCAACGGCTATCGTCAGTTTGGACGAATGGTAGGCTGCCGTGAGGGTAACTTCTCCTTTTTGCGTGAACTTGATGGCGTTCGTAACAAGATTGTTCACGATTTGCCGGAGCCGCAAGGGGTCACTAATATAACGTGCATTCAGTTCTGGAGCGATGCGACACTGCCAAGCCAATGATTTGGCCTCCGTCAACGGTGCGAAGCTGACACGAATTTCATCGAACAACTGCGAGGGATTGAATGTGACACGGTTCACTTCGGCTTTGTTAAGGTCGAGACGGTGGAAGTCGAGCAGGTCACTGACCAATTTCAGCAGATGTTCCGAGGAGCCTTTCATGTTGTCCAGATAGAAACGCTGCCGTTCGTCTTGAGTGAGACGGGAGAGCAGTTCAATATATCCCATGATGGAACCGAGAGGGGCTTTGAAGTCGTGAGTGATGGCAAGCATCAGTTTCTCGCGCGCCACGAGTAAATTTTCCGCCCGTTTATTGGCTTCTTCCAACTGACGGCGATAGCGGTTGCTGCCGGAAATGTCTCGCACAATCAACACCAAGAAGAGCGCAGACAGCAACACAGCCCCAACAGCTATCCCGGAAATGATGCGCGCCGAACGCATTCTTACCTTCCGTTGCATCTCCGCATCCTCACGGGCACGCTGGGTTGTCTCCTCTTCATATTGCATGATAAGACTGTCCATTCTTGCCGTCAACTGTGTGTTCATGCGCTGATACCGGGTTTGGGTGCGCCGGATGGTACGTCGCCGTTGCAGGCGTTTCTCCTCGGTAGCCAGGCGAATCTTCTGCTGGAGGGAATCTTTGGAAGCAACGGGTTCTAAAATGGTATCCGTAGCCACCTCCAGCGAGGTATTGACAAGCATGGCACTGTCGTGACGAGAAGGGACGAAGGCTTCTGCCAACCGCTTGAAAAAACCTTTCTTCTTAACGGGAGCCAACAGAGAATCGCGCTTGGTGATTACCCGGTGCTGTACACGGTGTTGAGTGATTACAGTGTCTTGTTCGGAAATGATTTCTTCAATCTCCGAAGCGGAAAGCAGACTATCGTTTGCATCGCTCAGCACACGAAGCATTTGAAGCGTGTTCCGGTCTTTTGCACGAAGCAATGTCAGCAGGCTGTCGGCGTGCAGGTTTTGCTGGTTGTCGGCAGCAGAGAGTTTCTCCATCTCACGATGCACAAACAGAAGCGAAAAGAGAAGCATCGCAAGTAGAAGGATGTAACCGACGGTTACTTTCAGTTTGGTGGAACGGTAGGAGGACATGAGGTTTGAGGTTATTAAGCGTGGCAGTTATGTCATAAGAGGGAAGCGGGTGCTTTGGTCATGCGGTTGAACCGCCACCAAAGCATTAAGCCTGCACTTGTCAGCCCGAAGGGGAACGCCATCCACACTCCTATTATCCCCCATTCCATAACGAAACCGCAAAAGTAACCTACGGGAAGCGAAATGATGAAGTAAGCGATAAAGGCAATGAGCATCATCAGCCTGACATCCGATATTCCGCGCAAGGCGTTGGCAAACGTAATCTGCAACCCGTCGCCAAACTGATAGACAAGGAAAGGGAAAATAAGCGAAGTAGCCATAGCCGCCACTTCCGGACTGTCGGTAAACCAACCGCCCAAATGATTCCTGCACAGAAAGACGATGGAAGAAAGCACCACGCCCAAAGTCATCATCAAGTGAAAACCGGCATAAGCGGAGCGGCGTACATTGACAATGTCTTTCTGTCCGTTGAAGTTGCTGACACGGACGGCAACGGCAGCTCCCATCCCGTAATACATCATAAAGGTGAATTGCGAAATAGCCAGCATCACCTGATGCGAAGCCAATGCAATCGTGCCCAGCCACCCAATCATAATGGCACTCAGACTGAAAGAGGCTGTCTCCATCCCCATCTGAAAGGCAACGGGCCATCCCAGCCCGTTCAAACGGCCGAAGACGGCACGCGACCATCCCAGCCGTAGAAAGCCGACCTTGTAGCGGACAAAACGCGAACTGCGCACGAAGATGACTACAAATACAACCACCATCACCATACGTGAGAACAACGTACTGACACCTGCTCCCAACAGTCCGAGTTCGGGAAATCCAAGTTTGCCGTAGATAAGGATATAGTTGCCGATAATATTCAGCACGTTTCCACCAAGCAATATCCACATGGCGGTTTTGGTATCCGTAATGCCGTCTGTAAACTGCTTGAAGCCATTGAAAATCATGACAAAGCCTAACGAAGCAAGTAATACCAGGTAGTAGGGTTTAATCAGAGGAATCAGTTCGTCGGGCTGCCCAAGATGTTCTATATTCAGATAGAGCACGGTCATGCAGAGGGTCAACAGGAGGGCAACCATCAGATTTGCCAGCAGACTGTTGCGCAATGCCTGTCCGGCAGGGGCGTACTGATGAAGCCCGTACAGTCCGCCTACGACGGGAGTCAACCCGTACGAAAAGCCGGTGCTGAAGATAATCGCTAAGGTGAACACATTGTTCACAAAAGAGGCGGCACCCAATTCCGCCGTGCTGTGATGCCCAATCATCAGTGTGTCGGCAAAACCGAGTACAATCACACCTATCTGGCCGATGACAATAGGCAGGCCGAGAGAAATCAGTGCCTTGTAATGGTCTTTATATGTATCAAATAGTCTCTCCATCCGATTGAAATTCCTTATTTACTTTTATAGTAAAGTACAACTCCGTTCTCGCGCCGGAAGGCCGACTGTGCCACCGCCTGCAACTGCTCTGCCGTGACGGCACGGTAACGTTCTACTTCTTTTTCCAAGTTTTCCGCCCGTCCCAGAAGTTCGAACCAGGCAAGATTGGTTGCCACGTTCAGGTAATTGATGTTTCCGAATATCTGCGTCGACTCAAATTTATTCTTCACCTTTTCCAACTCCAGCGCATCGACAGCTTCCTGTTGCAAGCGAGCCAACTCTTCGCGGACGGCAGCCTCCGCCTGTTCCAAAGAGACACCTGCCGCCGGTTTTCCGGCAATATGGAACAGTCCCGCATCAATGCTGCCCGAGATATAGGCGTCGATGTTGGAAAACAGTTGCCTTTCCTGCACAAGACGCTGGTTCAGCCGGCTGGAACGTCCGTTGGACAGTACATCCGAAAGAATATCAAAAGCGTAGTAATCGGGATGCGAATGGTCGCACATATGAAAACCCATGAAGAGGGCGTCGAGCGGAACGTTCCGCTCCACCGTCAGCCGCCGTTCTTCCGCCTGCCGGGGTTCTTGCGGTAGATTCCGCAGGGGGACTTCACGGCGGGGAATGGGACCGAACCATTTTTCCGTCAGTTCCACGGCTTCTTCAAAAGAGATGTTGCCGGTGACGGAGAGAATCGCATTGTTGGGAGCGTAAAAGCGGAAGAAGAAAGATTTCACCTCCTCCAATGTAGCGTTGGCTATGTGCGACAACTCCTTTCCGATGGTAGGCCACTGATAGGGATGCGCCCGATAGGCTAAGGGACGAAGCAGATGCCCCACATCGCCGTAAGGCTGGTTCAGGCAACGCTGCTTGAACTCTTCCATGACCACACCGCGCTGTACCTCCAGACTCCGTTCGCTGAAATCGAGGCTCAGCATACGGTCGGACTCCAGCCAAAAGCCGGTCTCCACGTTCTGACGAGGTACAGTGAGGTAGTAATTGGTGATATCATTGTTCGTCCAAGCATTATTCTCTCCGCCCGCCAGTTGGAGCGGTGTATCGTAGTCGGGAATGTTGACCGAACCGCCGAACATCAGATGCTCGAACAGATGTGCGAAGCCGGTGTATTCGGGATGCTCGTCGCGCGCGCCTACATTATATAATATATTAAGAGCCACCATCTGCGTGCTTTCGTCCTGCGAATGCACCAGCCGTAACCCATTGTCAAGAATATGCTTGTTGATTCTCATATCATTCTCAGTCGAGTATTGTGGCTTTTATTATCTTCACATCTTCTTCGGGACGGTCGCTGCGGTCTGTTTTCACCTGCTGTATCTTGTCTACCACATCCAGTCCTTCCGTCACTTCACCGAACACGGTGTACTCGCCATCCAGGTGCGGAGTGCCGCCTACGGTGGTGTAGGCTTCTATCTGCTCAGAGGTAAAGCGGAATTCGGGTTGCTTGGCAGCCTGTTCTTGTGCTTCGGCAAACAGTTTTTCCTGCAAGTCGTAGAGTCCGTTCTCGTCGTTCGCCTTACGCATCTTGTAGATTTCCTTCATATGTTTCTGCGCCAGCGTGTTGAAAATAACATTGACTTTGTTCTCGTTCATCTGTCGCTCCATGCTGAGTAGGGTAGAGTCATTGTAGACCTTTCCGGTGACGATATAGAACTGGCAACCGGAAGATTCCTTCTTCGGGTTCACGTTGTCTCCCTGACGGGCTGCCGACAAAGCTCCCTTCTTGTGGAAATACTTCGGATATACGAAC
>NZ_CAJULN010000033.1 GCF_910586915.1 uncultured Bacteroides sp. | reverse complement strand
GTGTGCAACTTTTTCATTTGTAAATATTTAGATTCTTAATTCAACCAACGAGTATCTTATTCCTCTTTTTTCATTCTTTTCAGTTTGTCTTTGATACGGCTTAGTTTGGTCGCTACGTTTGTTACGGTCAGTCCGGTGATTTCAGCTATCTCTTCATAGCTCTTGTCTTCGAGATAAAGCAGGATGATTGATTTGTCGAGTTGCCCCAACTGGTTTATCATCCGGTAGAGCTGCTTCAGCATTTCGTTGAGCGGGTCGTGTGCTTCGGCAGTCAGGTCTGTCTCACGGCCGAGGCTGATGATTTCGGGGATATTTTTCTCTTTCCGGTAAAAGCTGATGCAGGTGTTGAGGGCAATGCGGTATATCCATGTAGAGATTTTGCATTCTTTTCTGAACTTGGGGAAAGCCTTCCATAGATTGAGTATCACCTCTTGGTAGAGGTCGTTGAGCGGGGCGTTGGAGTTGGCATACAGATAACACACCTTGTAGATTACCCGCTCGTATGCGCGGATAACCGACAGGAACTCTTCCTCGATGGGGTTGTTTGCTTCTGTTGTTCGTTCTCTCATGGAGTGCTTTGCATTACTTTTCCGGTGTGTTAGTCGTGGAGAAAGAAGAAAAATCACAGTGAAGCGGCACTATTGTAGGTTGGCAGCCAGGAATTTGCGGATTTCTTCAACGCTCTTTCCCCGCCGGCGGGCGTAATCTTCGAGTTGGTCGTTGCCAATCTTTCCCACGGCGAAGTACTCGGCTGCCGGATGCGCGAACATCAGTCCGCAAACGGATGCGTGCGGATACATAGCTCCGTTCTCGGTCAGCGAGATTCCTATCTGCTGCATATCCAACAGTTCGTCCAACAGAAAGTTGACCGACTGGTCGGGCAGGGAGGGATAGCCTACCGCCGGACGGATACCCTGGTATTTCTCGACCAATAAATCCGCTATGCTTAAGTGTTCATCCTTCGCATATCCCCATGCTTCTTTGCGTACGTATTCGTGCATCTTCTCCGTAGCCGCTTCCGCCAGACGGTCGGAGAGGGTCTGCACCAACAGGTGTTTGTAAGGGTCTTGCTTGTACAGTCCTTCCATATCCGCATCGATGGAGGCGGCAAAGACTCCGACAATATCGGCAACGCCCGAAGACGCCGGACGGACAAAATCGCTCAGACAAAGGAAAGGTCCTCCCTCTTTTTTAGGGGTCTGCTGCCGGAGGAGTGGCAAGGTGAGGGTGACGCCCGAAGTACGTTCTTCCATCAGCAGGTTATCTCCGTCGGCATTCGCTTTGCAGAGTTTGAAGAGGGTTTTCACTTCATAGTCCCGGTCGAGCGAATCTAACATCCGGTTTGCTTCTTTGAACAACTGCATGGCTTCGGATGCTTTCCCGCGTTCTTCCTCAGGAAAGGAGGTGAGCCACATGGCACGGCAGGCATCGCAACCGTGAATATGGGCAATGGCGGCAAAACGCGGTTGGAATCCCCATGCATGGAAAAAGTAAATCCAGTTGATGTAGGGGCTCACCGTATGTATTTTGTAAGATATAATCATAGGTTTTGTGGTGGAGAAAGAAAAGAGTTAGCGCTCGAACACAAGTTCTTGTCCCCGACGGCTTCCATCTATCTTTCCGTTGTCATATACCGGATATCCGTTTACAAACGTCTTTTCCACTTTCCAGTGCAGCGTACGTCCTTCCAACGGGCTCCATCCGCATTTGCTTACGACACACTCCGCCGTTATCGTCCATGCGGAGTCGGGGCGTACCAATACAAGGTCGGCCTGATATCCTTTCTCAATAAATCCGCGTCTGCTGATTTGGTACATCTCCGCCGGTGCGTGGCACATCTTCTCCACCACCTTTTCAATGGTGAAGATCCCCATCTCCACCAATTCCAGCATACCGACCAATGAAAACTGTATCATCGGCATACCCGACATCGCTTTCAATGCTCCCCCTTCCTTCTCGCTCAGGAGGTGCGGAGCATGGTCAGTGGCAATGGTGTCAATCACCCCGCTGTCCACTGATTCCTGCAAAGCTTTCCGGTCTTGGGCAGTCTTGATGGCAGGGTTGCACTTGATGCGTGCGCCGAGCGTTTCGTAATCCTCTTCGGCAAAGAGCAGGTGTGCCACACACGCCTCTGCCGTAATTCTCTTTTCCGTCAACGGAGCGTCAGAGAACAGCGCCAACTCTTTGGCAGTGGAAATATGCATGATGTGCAAACGTGCATTCGTCTCGCGTGCCAACTGCACCGCCAATTCGGAAGAACGGTAGCACGCCTCTTCCGAGCGGAGTTTCGGATGGAGCGACAAAGGCACATCGTCGCCGTATTCCTTTTTATACCTCTCCGTATTCTCTTTGATGATTGCCTGGTCTTCGCAGTGGGCGGCGATAAGCAAATCCGTTCCGCCGAATATCTGCCGGAGGCTTGCCATACGGTCTACTAACATATTGCCGGTGCTCGACCCCATAAACAGTTTCACGCCGCATACACGCCGTTTGTCCAACTGTGCAAACTGGGAGTAGTTGTCGTTCGTCGCTCCGAAGTAGCACGAATAGTTCACTATGGACTTCTCGCCCAACAAAGCGAATTTCTCATCCAAGTCCTTCAGCGTGGTAGTCTGCGGATTCGTGTTCGGCATATCCATCACCGAAGTGACTCCGCCGGCTGCCGCGGCATGGCTTTCGGTGGTGATGTCTGCCTTGTGCGTCAGTCCCGGGTCGCGGAAATGCACGTGTTCGTCAATGACACCCGGCAGCAGATAACATCCGGTCGCGTCTATTACTTCGTAGCAAGGCGCGGCGGGCTTCTCGTCGCCTGTCAGTATCTCGGCTATTTTTTCATCTTCGATAACTACCGAGCCTGTTACTTTTCTTCCTCTGTTGACAATAATGGCGTTTTGAATCAGTGTACGTTTCATTTCTTTTGCGGGAATTTGTGGAACCAACTGTTTACTTTTAATTTAATCACCCCGAAGATGGCTTCTCCGAAGATGCTGCTGTTCATCTTCGAAGTGCCCAACTCGCGATTGATGAAGATGACAGGAACTTCAATGATTTTGAAGCCGCATTTGTAAGCGGTGAATTTCATTTCTATCTGAAAGGCATACCCTTTGAAGCGGATATGGTCTAAGTCAATCGTTTCCAATACCTGCCGGCGGTAGCAGACGAATCCGGCAGTGGTGTCGTGCACGGGGATTCCCGTGATGATGCGGACGTATTTGGAAGCGAAGTACGACATCAGTACGCGTCCCATCGGCCAGTTCACCACATTTACTCCACTGACGTAGCGTGAGCCGATAGACACATCGCCGCCCTCTTCCGCACAGGCCCGGTACAAGCGGGGAAGGTCGTTCGGGTTGTGGCTGAAGTCGGCATCCATCTCAAAGATGTATTCGTAGGCGTGTGCCAGTGCCCATTTGAAACCGGCGATATAGGCGGTGCCGAGCCCTAACTTTCCTTTGCGTTCAATCATGAAGAGGCGTTCGGGAAATTCCTGTTGCAGTGTTCTCACGATGTCTGCCGTTCCGTCCGGTGAGCCGTCCTCTATCACCAAAATATGGAATACCTTAGCAAGTCCGAACACGGCGCGGATGATATTTTCTATGTTTTCCCGTTCGTTGTAGGTAGGGATAATTACGATGCTGTCTGATGTCTGCATATAGAGTTACTATAAAATTTAGAAACAAAAATAGTTCTTTTCCTTTAGTTACGGATAGTCCTAAGGATTATTTAACGTGGCGGTGCATCCGAATGTATCGTATAGTTGCAGAAAACTATTAATAGATGTGCCCTCAACTACCGGCAATAAACTTCCAATGAACTAATGACAAACCTCTTTTCTTATACTAACAAACTTCCCGACAAACGAAAATAAACTATAAACGAAGGTTTTGTTTTTATAAACGAAGCCTTCATTTATAAAAACGAAACTTTCATTTATATAAATGCAACCTTCGTTTATAGTTTGTAAGTGCTGAATTTGAATTTTGTTACTGGTGCGCAAGAAGTTTGTAATCAGTAGAAAATAACTTTATAATTGGTTGATTTGAGTAACTTTATAGGCAAGCGTAAACTCATCTGTTGCATTTGTTCGTTAAAACAGAATAAATAATTCATCTACGTTCTCCGTTTATAGATAAAAAGACATATTTTTGGAGAACGGAACTTAAAATGCCTATTACAATATAAAATGGTATCACATCGATTCATATTGTCTGCCTTTCTCCTGCTTGCCCTTGCAGCGTGCAACAATGGAGTCTTTATCGACGACTATCTGCCGCACGGCGTGGCAGACATCACAATGTCGGAGGACAACCGGACGACAGAGATAACTTTCGCTGCCGACAACTGGGGGATTGATTACATTGACGGAGCAATGATGGAAATCAAGTCATACACGCTGGACGGGAAGGAGACTTATCTGCCGTTTAAAGAAAAAGAGTTGGGAGTATTGCATTGCAAGAACGAGTATGTAGATTTCCGCATCGAGAAGAACTGCGGCAACAAACTGAAGATTTCGTACGACGAGAATCTTTACGACAATCCATTGGATATAAATATCTTCACAAGCAACGCTTATAAGACGGAGGAAATCAAAGTGAGGCTTGCGCCCACCTCAAAGTATCGGGTGGATAGCGTGGTCTATGATTGGAAACGGTTCGACCTCTATGAATATGGCCTGATGGACGAGATGGATAGTTTCATTGTTGACAATACACGTGAAAATGCTCCTGTCACCATTGTGGTATATCCTTACAGAAACAGCCGTCGGGAGTTGCGTTTCTATCCTTACAGTGCTGGTGGCAGTTGGGAGGAAGAGAAGTTCAGGTTGCACTTCGGAGACAACCTGCCCGAAATAACCATTCCGGACATAATCGACCAAGAGAAGCCCGTACTTGGGAATACGAAAATACCTTTCGGTATCGGACTGCAATACATAGCGGCAGGTGTGGACAAGTATAAAGATAAGGCGGTAGAGGTGACAATAGGTGCACACGATAAGAGGAAGGTTCTTGTTTTCAATTACCTCGAACAGTATGTAGTCCCTCTGAAAGTATATGCTTCCAATCCGATATCGGGCGGCAAGCGCGAATTCAGTGCTTTTCTTCACAATCGGAATTATATATATACAGGAAATGATTTTATTTTTAAGCAAAAGATTGAGTAAGAACAATATGAGTAAGTTCCGAATATTTCCACTCGTACTTATGGCAGCCTTATCGGTTGCTTCGCTTTCCGCTTCCGAAGCCGACACCGTTTCCCGGAAGGTGATACATATGCTGGGCGCCGACTTCCGCCCGTCGTATGTTTTCCCTACTCACGACTTCTTTCGGGGAGACAACATGGCCGGACGAAAAATCAGCAACACCTTTTCGGGACATCTGAAATACGGCTTCAAGTTCTCGCCCGCTACCGAAACGGGTAGGAGATACCCGTATGCCGTGCAAGGTATCGGCGTGGCTTACAATACGTTCGGCAATGTTACCGAAGTGAGCAATCCGCTTGCCGTCTACGTCTTTCAGACTTCCCGGATTGCCAACATCACCCCCTGCTTGTCGTTCGACTACGAATGGAATTTCGGCGCATCGTTCGGATGGAAGAAGTTTGATGACATCAGCAATCCGCAGAACAGGGTAGTAGGTTCGAAAATCAATGCTTACATCAACTTGGGGTTCCTGCTCGACTGGCGGATTACACCCCATACCCATCTGCGCACCGGCGTGGGAGTGTCGCACTATTCAAACGGAAACACCCGTTATCCCAACTCGGGCGTCAACACAGTGGGAGCGTCGGTAGGCGTGACTCATTTTTTTTGTAACGAACAAGAACCGAACCGCACACAGCCTTCTGCGCTGTATCTCAAAGTGCCCTTCGGAAAACACATAAGCTACGACCTTATCGTCTATGGCGCCACCCGGAAGAAAGGTATCTGGCCCGAAGGTGAAAACCCGTTGATGGTTCCCGGCTCTTTTGGAATCATCGGGCTTAACTTCAATCCTCTCTACAACTTCAACAAGCACTTCCGCGCAGGCGTCTCGCTCGACTTTCAATACGACGAGAGCGCCAATATCATGAAGTACGTAGCCAACGACTATATCCCCTCTAATCCCGAAGAACTGAAGTTCTACCGTCCTGCTTTCAAGGAGTCGTTTTCGGCAGGACTCTCGGTGCGTGCGGAGATTGTCATGCCCATTTTCTCCATCAATCTGGGTATCGGCAAGAACTTCTTCTGCCGGGGAGACGACACAAATGCGTTTTATCAGACCTTTGTCTTGAAAACTGATATCACAAAGAACTTTTTCATTCATACCGGATATCAGTTGTACGATTTCAGATACCCCAACAATCTGATGGTGGGGCTTGGTGTCCGGTTCAACGCTAAACGATAATTATTGTCATACGGACGCATAAATCGGGATTTATAGCTAAATTTGCGGTGAAATTCTTAATTAGGTATGACAATAACTGAGTTGCAGCAACAATATGCTGCCCATCCCCATACGGCAGTAATGAAGCGTTTGTTGAAAGACGCTGCCGTTCAAACCATCTTTTGTGGCGGGCTGTGCGCATCTGCCGCTTCGCTTTTCTCGTCCGTATTGGTGCAGGAGGGCGGCTGTCCGTTTGTGTTTATTTTGGGCGACCTCGAAGAAGCCGGCTATTTCTATCACGACTTGACGCAGATATCGGGCACGGAGAAAGTGCTCTTCTTTCCCTCTTCCTTCCGCCGCTCCATCAAATACGGGCAGAAGGACGCGGCAAATGAAATCCTCCGTACGGAAGTGCTGAGCCGCTTGCAGAAAGGAGAGGAGGGACTGTGTATCGTGACGTATCCCGATGCGTTGGCAGAGAAAGTCGTATCCCGCAAGGAACTGAGCAGCAAGACGCTGAAACTAAACGTAGGCGAAAAGGTTGACATCACGTTTGTGACGGATGTCCTCCATAGCTACGGCTTCGAATACGTCGATTATGTCTACGAACCCGGACAGTACGCCGTTCGTGGCAGCATCATCGACGTGTTCTCCTTTGCTTCTGAATATCCCTACCGCATCGACTTCTTCGGCGACGAAGTGGAAAGCGTGCGCATCTTTGAAGTAGAGACCCAGTTGTCGCGCGAGAAGAAATCCGGTGTGTCCATTGTGCCCGATTTAGCGGTGACGGGGCAGGTGACTACCTCTTTCCTCGATTTTATTCCGACGGATACGGTGTTGGCAATGCGCGATTTCCTGTGGCTGCGCGAACGTATACAGACTGTGCACGATGAGGCGCTGACACCGCAGGCGATAGCTGTGCAGGAAGCCGAAGAGAACGGCGGCATTACGCTGCAAGGTAAACTGATAGACGGCAGCGAATTTACGGCGCGCGCACTCGATTTCCGCCGGATGGAGTTCGGCAACAAGCCGACCGGCACGCCGGACGCAAGCATCACGTTCGACACCGCCGCACAACCTATCTTCCATAAGAATTTCGACTTGGTGGCAAACGCTTTCAACGACTATCAGCAACGGGGATATATCCTCGTCATATGCAGCGACAGCACCAAACAGACGGAACGCATCAAAGCCATCTTTGAGGATCGTGGCGACAAAATACGTTTCATTCCCGTCGAACATACCCTTCACGAAGGTTTTGTAGACAATACCCTGCGGCTCTGTATCTTCACCGACCATCAGTTGTTCGACCGTTTCCATAAATACAACCTCAAGAGTGACAAAGCCCGCTCCGGAAAGGTGGCGCTTTCGCTGAAAGAACTCAATCAGTTTACGCCCGGCGATTATGTCGTGCACACCGACCACGGCATCGGACGTTTCTCTGGACTGGTACGTGTGCCGAACGGAGATACCACGCAGGAGGTACTCAAACTGGTTTTCCAGAATGAAGATGTAGTGTTCGTCTCCATCCACTCCCTGCACAAAGTATCCAAGTACAAAGGGAAGGACGGCGAAGCTCCCCGTTTGAACAAATTGGGAACCGGGGCCTGGGAGAAACTGAAAGACCGCACCAAGAGCAAGATAAAAGACATCGCCCGCGACTTGATAAAACTCTATTCGCAGCGCAGGCAGGAGAAGGGATTTTCTTACAGTCCCGACAGTTTCTTGCAGCACGAATTGGAAGCGTCGTTTATTTATGAGGACACCCCCGACCAAAGCAAGGCAACGGTAGAAGTCAAGGCAGACATGGAAAGCGACCGCCCGATGGACCGGCTTGTCTGCGGTGACGTGGGTTTCGGAAAGACGGAAGTGGCGGTTCGTGCCGCCTTCAAAGCAGTGGCGGACAATAAGCAGGTGGCTGTCTTAGTGCCTACAACGGTGCTTGCCTACCAGCATTATCAGACGTTCCGCGACCGTTTGAAGGGGTTGCCCTGCCGTGTCGATTATTTAAGTAGGGCGCGTACGGCAGCACAATCCAAAGTTGTGCTCAAAGGGTTGGCGGCAGGCGATGTGAATATCCTCATAGGCACGCACCGTATCTTGGGGAAAGACGTCCGCTTCAAAGACCTCGGACTGCTGATTGTCGATGAAGAGCAGAAGTTTGGCGTCTCCGTCAAGGAGAAACTGCGTCAGTTGAAAGTCAACGTAGACACACTGACCATGACCGCCACCCCCATTCCCCGCACGCTCCAATTCTCATTGATGGGAGCGCGCGACCTGAGTGTCATTTCTACGCCGCCGCCCAACCGATATCCGATTCAAACTGAAGTACATACCTTTAATGAAGAAGTAATCACGGATGCGATTAACTTCGAGATGAGCCGTAACGGTCAGGTGTTCTTTGTCAACAACCGCATCTCCAACCTGCCGGAACTGAAAGCACTTATCGAACGCAATATTCCAGACTGCCGTGTCGTCATAGGCCACGGGCAGATGGAGCCGTCGCAACTGGAGAAAATCATTCTGGACTTTGTCAACTATGACTACGATGTGCTCTTGGCAACCACCATCATCGAAAGTGGTATCGACATCCCCAACGCCAATACCATCATCATCAACCAGGCGCAGAACTTCGGACTGAGCGACCTTCACCAAATGCGCGGGCGTGTGGGACGCAGCAACAAGAAAGCCTTCTGCTATCTCTTGGCTCCGCCTCTGAGCAGTCTTACAACGGAAGGCAAACGCCGCCTTCAGGCAATCGAGAACTTTAGCGATCTTGGAAGCGGTATCCATATTGCCATGCAGGACTTGGATATTCGCGGCGCAGGCAACCTGCTCGGTGCCGAACAAAGCGGATTCGTTGCCGACTTAGGATACGAAACTTATCAGAAGATTCTATCCGAAGCCGTCCGCGAACTGAAGAACGAAGAGTTTGCCGACTTATATACCGACGAGGTAAAAGGCGAAGGACAGATTAGCGGCGAAGGTTTTGTTGACGAATGTCAGGTGGAAAGCGACCTCGAACTGTTGTTGCCTGCCGACTATGTGACCGGAAGCAGCGAACGTATGTTGCTCTATCGCGAACTGGACAGTTTGATACTGGACAAAGACGTCGAAGCCTTCCGCTCCCGTCTCGAAGACCGTTTTGGTCCTGTTCCTCCGGAGACGCAGGAGTTGTTGCGCATTGTTCCTCTTCGCCGCCTGGCTACCCGCCTGGGAACTGAGAAAATCTTTCTCAAAGGCGGACGCATGACTCTCTTCTTCGTTTCCAATCCCGATAGTCCCTTCTACCAAAGCCAGGCTTTCGGCAAGGTGATAGACTATATGATGAAGTACACCCGTCGCTGCGACCTGAGGGAACAGAATGGAAAACGGAGTATGCTGATAAAGGATGTGTCGGATGTAGAGACGGCGGTAGGTGTGTTGCAGGAGATTGTGGCTTTGCCAGTAAAAGAGTAATATAGAATAAATTGCAGAAAATAATTTGATTAATTAATCCTTTGTTTCTATATTTGTGTTAGATAATAAAAGGAAAATCATGAGGACAAAAGATGAATATATTGCGATACTCAACCAGTGTGCTACGGTATTGCACACTCGTTTTGGCGTAAGTTCTTTGCGATTGTTCGGTTCAGTGGCGCGTGAAGAACAAAAGGAGACGAGTGATGTAGATATTTGCGTAGAGATGAAACCGAATTTGTTCTTGCGTATAGAATTGAAGAAGTATTTGGAAGAACAGTTGGGATGTCCGGTAGATGTGGTTCGAATGCATAGTAATATGAATGATTTTCTGAGAAAACAAATTGAACAAGATGGAATTTACGTCCTTTCATAAAAGAGATATTGCACTTGGAGTTTTGCTGCAAATAGAGAAAGCCATATTGCGTTTGCAGGAGAGAACTGTACATATTAAGTCTACAGATGATTTTTTATTATCTCCGGAAGGGATGGAAAAACTGGATGCTGCCTGTATGTTATTGATTACTATTGGAGAAAGTCTTAAAAGTTTTGATAAGATTACAGAAAAGCAAGTATTGTCCACTTATCCTGCGATTCCCTGGAGTAATGTAATGGGAGTGCGTGATATAATCGCCTATCACTATTTCAACATCGATGCAGAAGAAATTTTTGAGATTGTACATAAGGAATTGGACCCGCTCTTAGTCGCCATCCGATATTTTATTTGTAAAATTGAAGGTAAATGACATTCTAAAAATGTCATTTACGCTTTCCATATAACTTATCTATCAAGTCCGCACGTCCGATGCGCCTTAGCTCATTGATGATATTCTTCCGTTCTTCCGGTTTATACCAAAAGAAGAATTGGCGTTGAGCCAGTTTCTCCCGTTGGGTTTTGGCACTGAATATCGGCTCCAGCGTGTACGGGTGAAATCCCGTGTACCATGTTTCGGTGGCTACCGTCATCGGTGTGGGAGTGAAGTCCTGCACCTGTTCCAAATGAAAGTCCAGGCGTTTGGTAATAACGGCAAGTTCCGCCATATCCTCTTCCTTGCAGCCGGGGTGTGAAGAGATGAAATACGGAATCAGTTGTTGCCGCAGGTCCTCTTCGCGGTTGATGCGGTCGAATATCTTCTTGAATGTTTCGAACTGCTCGAAAGAAGGCTTGCGCATGATAGATAATACGCGGCTGCTGGTATGTTCGGGAGCTACTTTCAGCCGGCCGCTGACGTGACGTGCAATCAACTCATGCGTATATTCGGCAGTGCTGCGGTTGATGGCAGCATCCTGGCTCTGATGGAGCAGCAAATCGTAACGCACTCCGCTACCGATAAAGGATTTCTTAATGCCGGGTAAAGTATCTACCGCCCGATAAATATCCAACAACGGGCGATGGTCCGTATTCAGGTTGGGGCAAACCTTCGGATGGATGCATGACGGCCGTTTGCATTTCCTGCAAACAGATTCGTCTTTCCCTTTCATCCGATACATATTGGCAGAGGGACCGCCCAAATCACTTAAATACCCTTTGAAGTCAGGCAGTTGCGCCACTTCTCTGACTTCTCTCAGAATAGATTCCTTGCTGCGGCTGACAATGAATTTGCCTTGATGCGCGGAAATGGTACAGAACGAACAACCGCCGAAGCAGCCCCGATGGATATTGATGGAGAACTTTATCATGTCGTAAGCAGGAATCCGCTTTCCTTTGTATTTAGGATGCGGCAGACGGGTGTATGGCAAATCGAAAGAGCGGTCGAGTTCTTCCTGGCTCATCGGCGGGTAGGGGGGATTGACCACAATAATCTTGTTGCCCACCGTCTGCGTGATGCGCGCTGCCGCATACTTGTTGGACTCTTCTTCGATGTGCCTGAAATTGCTTGCCTGCTTCTTTTTGTCAGCCAAGCATTCTTCGTGAGAATAGAGCCAGATGTCTTCCGCATCGGAGACCCAATCCGTTTCGCGGCAAAGATAGGCCGTTTGGGGGATGGAAGCGGAAATTTTCTTAAAGTCGGCGGTAGTGAAGAAGTCTCCTTCTGCCGGAAGCAGGGTTTTCATTTGGCGGATCAACTCCGTGATAGGTTTTTCGCCCATTCCGTAGATAAGAAGGTCGGCACCGCTATCACACAATATGCTTTTCTGCACTTTGTCCTGCCAGTAGTCGTAATGGCTGAGCCGTCTCATGCTGGCTTCGATGCCGCCTAAGACTATGGGAACGTCGGGATACAGTCTTTTCAAAATTTGGCTGTAGACAATAGAGGGATATTCCGGACGCATATCCGGACGGCCGTCCGGCGTGTAAGCATCCTCGCTGCGCAACCGTTTGTTGGCGGTGTATTTGTTTACCATCGAGTCCATGCATCCGCCCGAGATACCGAAGAAGAGACGGGGGCGTCCCAACTTTTTGAAGTCGCGCAAGTCATCGCGCCAATTCGGTTGGGGCACGATGGCTATTCTCAAACCTTCCGCTTCGAGAATACGCCCGATAACGGCAGCGCCGAAAGAAGGGTGGTCTACATAAGCATCTGCGCTAAAGAGAATCACGTCCAATTCATTCCATCCGCGAAGCTCTACTTCTTTTTTGGTAGTGGGTAACCAGTCTGTCAATCGATATTCTTTCATGGCGCAAAGATACGGATAATAAAAAAACATCCCAATGTTTTTTTTATTCATTGGGATGTTTAATTTCAATCATTGGGATGTTTTTTTAAAACCTCTCATTGTGCTTCCTCTTCCGTTTCGGGATTGGAAAGCCAGGTGAGATAGAGCTTGATAAGTTGCTGCAAACCGAAAGCCTTCATGTTATTGTGGTAAATCACGTCGATGCAGAGGTCCAACAGGTCTTTACTGTCTTCTTCCTGACTGGCGATGAGAGAGCGGATATTCAGTTTCAGTTTGTCCAATACACTTTCGTCCACAATGCCGGTGCTGTCGATAAGGTGGCGGAACAATGCATATTTTTCAATCGTTCTCAGGTTTTCGTTGGAGACTTCTATGCTGCGTGTACCGCTGGGATTTGCTTGTATGGTATACATTGTTTTTAGTTTTAAGGGTTATTACAGTAGCAAAGATAGAATATAAAATGAGAAACAGATTAAAAAAAGAGATATTTTTTACTGCCCGGTAAAAAATCCGAGTATGCCTGCCATAATGGTTGCCCGGTCTGTTTCCGACTGAATGCTCTCGAATGGGAATCCCAATACGAAAGTGCGGTAGCTTCCTTTGTAGGCGATGCCTGCGCTCTGATTGCCTGGAGCATAGGTGAATACCGGAAAGGCAGTGTCTACCGGCACGATGCAATCCGTTGCGGGAACAGCATAACTGTTTTCGTTGGGCACACGCGGGATGGTGACGGTGCGTCCAAGTCCGTTGATGCGGTTGGAAGCCTTGTCCGTCAGACTGCTTTGGTAGCCGTATTTCAGTATTGTCTCCGTAAATTCCCGATTGCCTTGTGTGCCACTCATGTCACTGCCTACGTATGCTCCACTGACAAATAGATTGCCGCCCGAACGGCAATAGCCGGTAATGTTCCGTTGCATGGCGGAAGAGAATGTCTTGTAGTAAACTTTGTTTGCCGGAGACTCTTTTTCCAATCCTAAGATATAGTCTACAATCGGGTAATCTTCCAGCATCACCAGTCCGTTCTCTACAGCCTCATCACTGCACGATACAAAACTATATTTACCGCTTGCCTGAATGGCCTTTCCGTGAATGAAAGGATAGTCAAACGTGTTTCCTGCAATTTTCGTTCCCTCCAGCTCGCTTCCGCTATGTCCTAAGCTACCTTCTCCTTCCTTGCCCGCCTGCAGGCGGTCGAACCCAGTCTGCGCACCGCTGAATGAGATGTTCGACAGGTACGGAACACCAGGGTCTTGCTCTAAGTCGAACCCCGCTTTGTCGGGCGTATTGATAACCGCCGGGCCGCTAAGCCTGTCGAACCCGTTGACGATTAGCACTTTCCCCGCTTCCCGTTTGGCTTTAAAGGCGGAAAGAATTTCGGACGGGAAACTCTCCCCGCCCCGGTTGACGGCGGTTATTTTGAATGAATAGACTACGCCCGGCTCTATCTTGACTGTATGAAACGGTTTGCTTACTAAAGTCCCGTTGTCGAAACCGCCGTAGCCGATGCGTGTATATACAATATATTCCTGTGGGCGTGCCGTCGGTTCTTGCGGGTCGTTCTCTCCTCGCCAGGAAAGCTCCAGCGTATTCTTTTTGCTTCCGAAATGGATGGAAAAGTTGCTTACGGGTAAGGGCTGCACTACATATTCTTTGTTGTGCTGGCCGGCAACGAATTTCAGGATACCTTTATAAATGGCACGTCCTACGGTGAATTTGAAATTCGGGTCGTGTCCCCACTGCATATCGGCGAAGTTCTGATGGGAAAGTAGCTCGATAATCGTCGAAGGAGTGGCGGGAAGCCGCGTTTCGCTGTAATTGCGGTTCCACATACTTCGGCGTGTCCACGGCAGGTTGTAACCCGAATGAATGTCTTTCTGAATCTGGGAAAGCAGGATATCCGTTAAGTCGCGTGACGCATACCGGTCGGTTCCTGCATTGAGTCTGCCGTTGTTAAAAGCGGTGGTATAAATACCGAGCGAACCGACAAACTCGTCCGTCTTGCTGCATCCGGCGTCGCTGTGCAGAGTCATTGTCAGTTCCAAAGGAACTCCCAAACCCGGTTGAGCCGGATTGTAGACAGAACCGCCCGACAAATAGTTGATGGTATTGGAGCGTGTATTGATATCGTCCGCATAGTCGTTTTCACCTTTGCGTCCGGCATATACTTCGGATGGCATTCCCGCCCATTGCGCCGAGTAGCGTGCTCCCTCGAGATAGCGTGGCAGTCCACTGAGCTTTCCGCCCCGGGAGATATTTCCCATTCCTCCACCGAAACGTACAGCATCGGCACATACGACGCCGTGCTCGCTGCTTTCATTGCTCAGTATGACCATACCATAGTCATTATTTCCCTTGTCAAAATCAAAAGTGCCTAAATAGACCCATGTGCCGCCACCCATTTGTTGGTTTACCTTAAATTCTGTAACTCCACCTTTATGGAAAACAAGGTATTTGGCATCGCTCACACTCTTCGGCAATGTCTGATAGGAGACGTAAACGGCATAACTGCCTGCCTCCGGCAGTGTGGGAACCCATTCGGCAAAGGCTTGGTCTTTCTTTTTTTCGGTGAAGATAAAACGGCAGGTACCTTCATTAAACGGATTCTCGCCATCGGCATAAACCGCCCTCTTTTGTGCAAACCCTTTCACCGGAGCCGTTACCCACTTCGATTTTTTGCTTCCTACTTCCAGGTAGAGGGAGGTGTGGGGCGTATCGTTGTCGACGATGACTTCATGTTTTTGCGTATCCCGCTCCCGGGGAGTATAGACAACGGCGCCAGCCTTTTCGAGCATCGGAATCACATAAGGAAGGACAAAAGACTGGGTAAACAAATCCTCTGTCGTGCAGAACAGGCGGGGACGTTGCCATTCCCATTCGTTCTTGTCGTTTCTGAAATAGTTGCCGTGGCTTTGCCAGACGGCGATGTGACGCTCTTGTAAACCGCGTGAAACTTCGTTGGGGCGTGAACTGTTTCTTACCCAGGCAACTCCTTTGTAGTCAATGTCCAAAGACATTCTTTCCTTGTCCTTTTTCTTGTTCCGGTAGATGTTGGGAATCAGTTCTTCAATCGGTTTCCCGTCTGCATAAATCGTCAGCCGGTGTCGGCGGACGGCTTTAGGCAATAGTTCCTTGATTTGGTTGTAAACCGTTTCGACACTCTCCGGGCGGAACGGCTGGTAGGCGAAACTTTTCGATACGTAGACGTCGACCGACTTGTGCGCATGGCTGATGATGACGCTGTCTGCTTTGGGAGTATTGATTTTGACTGGTGCGGTGTATTTGCCGAAGTAGTCTGTTAGCTGTTCTTTCAACTCTTTTTCTACCTCCTGTGCGGCAAGGTAGTGTAGGCCGAGTGTAAGGCAGAGCAGAAATGCTGTTATCTTTTTCATCGTTGGGTGCTTTAGAGTTTTCTTCTGTGGTAAAATATCTCGCAAAAGTAAACAAAAAAAGAGTGGGAAGTATCAGGGCTTCCCACTCTTCTTAGAGAGTTTTATATTCTCTTAATTAAGAATATGCGGTTTATAGTGGAATATATTCGACGAATGCTTCCATTGCTTCGTAAGAAGCCAGTCCTAACCGGTCGTACAGAGTAGCTGTGCCACGGTTACGGTCTTCGCTGCGTTGCCAGAACAGACGTTCGTCATTACCTAAGAACGGAGCGCTTTCCATCTGAGACTGATGTTTCAGGATGGAGTTGCGTTTTGCACGAAGCTCTTCCGGACTGATGGGCACTGCCATTTCGATGTTTTCGATTTCCCATTCGGCCCATGCGCCGCGGTACATCCAGATGCGGCAGTCTTTCAGCCATTTTGCACCCTCTTCTTTTTCGAGGTCGATGGCAGCGAATACGGCATCCGTACATACGCGGTGTGTGCCATGCGGGTCGGCAAGGTCGCCGGCTACGAAAACTTGGTGGGGTTTCACTTCGCGGAGCAGGTTACGTACGATTTCCACGTCCGCTTCGCTGATGGGATTCTTCTGAATCTTACCTGTTTCATAGAACGGAAGGTCGAGGAAGTGGCATCGTTCCAACGGTATGTTGTTGTAAGTACAGGCAGTGCGGGCTTCGCCACGACGAATCAGACCTTTGATGGTCAGGATGTCACGGCTGTCCATGTCGCCGTCTTTCTTCTCTTTCAGGAAATTGCGTATTTCGGCATATTTCTCGTTGATAATCTGGTCTTCGCTGTTGTTGAAAAGTTGGTTGAAGCCGTTGATGAAGTGCATGAAGCGAATAACTTCTTCATCGCCTACGGCAATATTGCCAGAAGTTTCGTAAGCCACGTGTACTTCATGCTTCTGCTCTACTAAGCGGCGGAGAGTTCCACCCATCGAAATCACGTCGTCGTCCGGATGCGGAGAGAAGATAACCACACGTTTCGGGTATGGTTTGGCACGTTCGGGGCGGTATGTGTCGTCAGCGTTCGGCTTGCCGCCGGGCCATCCGGTAATGGTGTGCTGCAAATCGTTGAAAATCTTTATGTTTACATTGTAAGCAGAACCGTAAAGTGCCAAAAGTTCACTCAAACCGTTTTCGTTATAGTCCTTGTTTGTCAGTTTCAGGATAGGTTTGCCTGTTAACTGGCACAACCAAACGATGGCACTGCGAATCAGTTTGTCGTTCCATTCGCAGGAAGTCACTAGCCACGGGCGTTGGATACGCGTCAGATTCATAGCTGCCGAAAGGTCGAGAGCTACGTGTGCATTGTTGTGGGTTTGCAGGTAAGACGCGGGAATTGTGTCCGTAATGGAACCTTCCACACACTCTTTTATCATGGCTGCCTTGTTTTCGCCCCATGCCAGCAGATATACTTTCTTGGCAGCGAGAATGGTAGCTACACCCATCGTAATGGAACTGATGGGAGTGTTGTCCATCGTTCCGAAAATCTTGGCTGCTTCATTGCGCGACGCGTTGTCTAACAGAATCAGACGAGTGGTAGAGTTCAGACGTGAACCCGGTTCGTTGAAGGCGATGTTGCCCACACGGCCGATGCCCAACAAGGCAATGTCTATGCCGCCGAAGCTCTCGATACGCTGTTCGTACAAACGGCAATATTCAAAAATGGTATCTTTGGCAATACTTCCGTCCGGAGTGAATATATTTTGCCGGTCGATGTCGATGTGGTCCAGCAGCATACCTTTCAAAGCATTGAAGTTGCTGTTGACAGCATCGGCCGACAACGGATAATATTCGTACATATTGAACACGATTACGTTGCGGAAGCTGAGTCCTTCTTCCTTATGCATACGGATAAGTTCCGCATATACGTGTCTGGGAGAATCACCGCCGGGCAGTGCCAATACGCAGAAGCGTCCGGCTTTTTGCTTTTCGCGGATGGTTTGTGCTATTTCGCGGGCAATGTAAGTAGCGCCTTCTTCTACAGATTCATAGATGTCTGTGGGAATTTTCTCGAGTCTTGTCAAGACCGATTTTTCAAATGCGTTCTCCGGTCTGTAGTATCTGGGGGAGACCCGATGGAGACTGATTTGAGAACTAAGATTTGTTTTCATAAAGTTGTAAATTAAATTATGTAAGATTAGTATCTTTACGACTGTATTTGCGTAACAAAGATACAAAAGAAGTCTATATCATTAACCATTTGCTTCCTGGTATTGTTGTGGTTTCAATCTGTTTTTAACATTTGTTTTGTAGCCTGTCCTATAGGTGAAATGCATCGGCTTCTTTCCATACTGGAAATTTTTCTCTGAATTGACGGAGAGAAGAAAGGCTGAGTACTGCCGTAGCTATTCCCTCTTGCCCGTCGGGCAGAGAAGCCGTTTCTTTGCCAAAAGCCGAGTAAATCTTACTGCCTCCGTTGTATTCCAAGTGATAGCCGTCGCTTCCTGTCCTGTTGACGCCGCATACATAGCACTGATTCTCAAGTGCACGGGCGCAAAGCAGGGTATCCCATACCAACCGTCGGGAGGAGGGCCAGTTGGCTACATATATCAATAGGTCGTATTCGTTCTGTATGTTCCGGCTCCATACCGGAAAACGGAGGTCGTAACAGATAAGCAGGCAGATGTTCCACCCTCGGTAGGGAATGATAAGCCGGGTGTTGCCCGCCGAGAAATGTTCGGTTTCCTGTCCCATGCGGAACAAATGCCGTTTGTCGTAATAAAATTCTTCTCCTTCGGGCGTCAGAAAGAAGGCACGGTTGTAGAACTGTCCGTTGTCTGATGCTATGTGACTGCCGCATAGCGCAAGTTGGAACTGTGCAGCCCAATGCTTGAGGGTCGATATCGTCTCTCCTGTGTTTGGCTCGGCAAGCGTATGGCTTTGCATACTGAACCCGGTGGAGAACATTTCCGGTAAAACAACAATCTCCGTTGTTCCGCGAAGGCTTTGCAGCTTTTCGCGGAGCAAACGGAGATTCTTTTGTTTATCTTCCCAAACGATGTCGGTCTGTACTATGGAAATACGAATGGATTCCACGTAGTTTAGCGATTAACGTGAGTAATTTTAAAGTTCGCCAAGGGTAAATTTTTCAGGATATTTTCCTTTGAAGTCCTTGAAGTAAAGCTTGATTTCTCTCATGTCTTTATCAATATCGCCCGAGGGGATTACGGATTTTGTAGCCGTAATGGTTTTCTTCTCGTAGTCGATGCCAATCAGGACAATGGGGACTTGTGCCTTAAGTGCGATGTAATAAAACCCTTTTTTCCAGTTGGGGTTTGCTTTCCGGGTGCCTTCGGGGGTAATGGCGAGATGAAACTTCTTGCATTGCTTGAAGTGATTTGCCATCTGGTCAACTAACGAAGTTTTCCGGCTACGATCTACCGGAATCCCTCCGACTGCCTTGAAAAATATTCCCAATGGAAAGAAGAACCAGTCTTTCTTCATCATGAAACTTGTCTTTCTGCCTAAAGCTCCATAGAACAGTTTCCCGATGAATAGGTCTAAGTTCGTAGTGTGTGGGGCGGCACATATCACGCATTTATCATAATTGGGTACCGTAACGTTTGTTTTCCATCCCAACAGACGGTAATAGATAAAGCTGTAAATTGCTTTCTTCATTCTGCCTTTAGTTCAATTTTCCGATAGCTTCGACAATCTCGTTTACCTTTGCATTAAAGTCTGCACGGAATTTCTTATAAAAACCTTTCACATTTCCCGGTTCCGTATGGCTGATGCGGCTTATAAACTCGTCTTGCATTTTCAAGATTTCAGTCATCAACTCGTCGGCTTTAGCCTTATCGGTTCCAGGGATAAACATACTGTTGACCAAACACTCGGTGAATAATTCTCCTGCGATATAGTTTACGTTCTTTTTTAACTCTTTTCTACTTGCCATAATTTTTATATTTAATGGTGAATAATGAAAAATACCTGCGGTAAAGATAGCTACTTTCTTTGATTCGGGCGAATAATTAGTGGAAAAAACGTGATTCTTACCTTTATCTTCGTGCCTTTTCCCGTTTCCTGATTAGAAATAATAGCCGAAATTTACAAAACAACTTCCCTTATCCGTCCGATTGGAGTATCCCAATGATATCTCCAACGGTCCGAAGATGCTGTTGATTCCGTAACCCGCACTGACGCCAAACAATTGCTTGCCTTTCAGCACGTCAAAAAAGTTGCTTTCCGTCAGTCCGTAGTTCCCGGTCAGGGTGAGATAATGGATGGCTCCCATGCGTTGTCTGAATTTGAGTGATGCAATCAGGATGGTATGGTCCATTAGCTCCAGATTGTTGACTCCGGCAAAGGGTAACTGCTGCGGAATATAAAAACCGGCTACATCGCCGCCAATCGCGTTTTGAAGCGGATAAGGGAAATCTTTCCCAATCAAGACGCGTCCGTAAATGGAAGGAATGACGGAAAAACGGCGGGTGACGGGGATGACACTTGCCCAAGAAGCACTCAATGCGGAGAACGGAGCATGGTCGTTGTATTGTGCCATATTATCCGTATAGACCGAGTAGGCGGCTCTGAAGTCGCTACCTTTGGCGGGGAAATATCCCTTGTCGTACGTATTGTATTCTACTTGTGCGAAGTAGCTTAAGAAATGTTCCGACTCCACGTCAAGCCCGGCGAATTCAGGTTTTTTGAAAAGGAAATCCTTATACTTGTAATACTCGAAACGGAGTCCGAGACCGAAGCGGAAGTTCTTGTACCACACATCCGAGAAACCGAACTCGGCAAAGTGATACTTATAAGTAGTATTATAGGCGCGTGCACCCTCTTCGTAAATGTTGATGTCGTTGTATTGGAACATATACGAGAAGTTGAAATTGCGCTGTTGTATCGGTTCGAGTGTGTAGTCTATGCGGGCGGCATATCGTTTTCCCAATCGTCCGGTGAGAGACAGTCGCGAAGGAACGTGGGTTTTGAGTTCTGCCGTGGCATTGAGCAGCAGGGACGCAATCTCTTCCGAATCGAAACGGATACCTAAGTTGATTCTTTTTTCATATTTCTCTTGAAGCAGGAAGTTGAGGTGATACCCATCGGGAGTTTCTGCCAATGTATAGCTGGCATTGGAATAAGACTGGCTTCCGCGCAAGAGAAACAGCGCTTGTTCTATCTGTTGTGTAGAGATATTGCTGTTCTCTTTCAGGTTGCATTTCTTCATCAGCCACTTTTTGTCGTCAGCTTCCACACCGACGAATGAGATATCCGTCACGTAGATGGTGCGGATATGGGAGAGGGAAGAGTAAGGCCCGTGCTGTTTAGGCTTGTAATCGTCTGCAATTCCTATTTTCTTTTTCAGGGCAATCAGGGAGTTCCATTGTGCTCTTGCTGCCTCTTCGCCTCTTCTCATCAGGGTGTCTATGGCGGCGGGGGTGAAGCTGGCGGAAGAATATCCGTCTACGTTCACACGAATATAAGTGTCTGTGAGACTTACATTCTTTTCATGGTTTGCTTGGCAGGTGATGTCTACAATCTGTCCTAAAATGTCAGGAACGTTGTTTAGTTTGTTTGCCGGTTTCAAGGCATTCTGCACATCTACTCCGATAATGACATCGGCTCCCATTGCCTTTACTACATCTGCCGGATAGTTGTTGACGACGCCACCGTCCACCAACACCATACTGTCCTGCCGTACCGGGGTGAATACGCCGGGAATTGCCATACTGGCGCGCATGGCGGTAGAAAGTATTCCTTTCCGGAATATGATTTGTTTCCCGTCTACAATATCCGCCGCCACACAGGCGAATGGAGTGGGCAACTTATTGAAGTCGATAGAGTCGTGATACCCCATCGTCAGGTCGGAGAATAGGTTTGCAAGGTTCTGTCCTTTCATGATTCCTCCCGGAACCACCTCTTTGGGAGTTTTGTTGAAAGGTATGGAGATGACATATTTTTCAGAGCGCTCTCTGTCGGCGAGTGACAGGGAACTTCGTTTCACACGGTCGCTGAGCAGGAATGTCCAATCTTGTTTGCGTACCATGCTGTCCAGTTGTTCCGTTGTATAGCCGATGGCGTAAAGTCCGCCTACAATGGCTCCCATACTGGTTCCAGCTATATAATCAATGGGTAGGCCGGCTTCTTCGATTACTTTTAATGCTTTGATGTGCGCCATTCCTTTGGCACCGCCGCCACTCAAAACGACTCCCACCTTTTTGCGTTGTTCCTGAGAATACAATGAAAAAGGCAATAAAATGATGCAGGTTGATAGAACTAATGTTCGAAAAAATTGTTTTTTCATTAGGACATGGTCTGATATGTTGTTTTTACAAATACAAATGTAGGGCATAATTTGTTTAGTTGTTGAGATAAGAAGTAGAAAAAATGTTCCGAGAAACAGAATTGTGGATAATTTCTACACTTCACACGGCAAATTCCACATTCCACAGTCCGGTACAAAGAGAATGCGATGAGCTAAGTTGCCTGTAATGAGCGATTAGTGAGTTTTGGCACGCGAATTGCCTAAAAGGATATAGAACAAACATAAGTTAAATTTAATAATTTAGATTCGATATGAGAGTATTCTTTTCGAAACATGAGTTGAAACTGAGGAGAAAGAGAGCCATTGCTACTGTTATCTGTATGGTGGTTGTATTGGGAGTGTATTGGATATTGACCCGACCTCAGAAGGCTGAGCCGGAAATGCCGACTGTGATTGTTGAACCGGTAGTGAAGGACGATGTAGAAATATATGGGGAATACGTAGGACGTATCCGTGCCCAACAGTTTGTCGAAGTACGTGCACGTGTCGAAGGCTATCTGGAAAATATGCTTTTTGCCGAGGGTACGTATGTGAATAAGAACCAGGTTTTATTTGTCATCAATCAAGACCAATATCGCGCTAAGGCAGATAAGGCAAGGGCGCAGTTGAAAAAAGACGAGGCACAGGCCTTGAAGGCAGACCGTGATTTGAAACGTATTCGTCCGTTGTTTGAGCAAAATGCAGCGAGCCAGTTGGATTTGGATAATGCGGAAGCCGCCTACGAGAGTGCCCAGGCAACCGTAGCGATGAGCGAAGCAGACTTGGCACAGGCCGAGCTTGAATTGGGTTATACCATTGTTCGCTCCCCGTTGTCGGGACACATTAGCGAAAGAAATGTGGACTTGGGAACATTGGTCGGTCCCGGTGGGAAATCATTGCTTGCTACGATTGTGAAAAGCGACACAGTGTTGGTGGATTTTAGTATGACGGCACTTGATTACCTGAAAAGCAAGGAGAGAAATATCAACTTGGGACAGCAAGACCTTACCCGTTCCTGGCAACCTAATATTACCATTACTTTGGCAGACAATACCGTTTATCCGTATAAAGGTTATGTTGACTTTGCCGAACCCCAGGTAGACCCGCAAACAGGTACTTTCTCTGTGCGTGCGGAAATGCCTAATCCGAAACAAGTATTGCTGCCGGGACAGTTTACGAAGGTGAAACTGCTGTTGGACGTGCACGAAGGTGCGCTTGTTGTCCCGATGAAGGCGGTTACCATCGAGAAAGGTGGAGCCTATATCTATACGATGCGCAAAGACGACACGGTAGAGAAACGTTTTATAGAACTGGGTCCGGAGGTCGGAAATAACGTCGTAGTCGAAAGAGGAGTGGCACAAGGCGAAATGGTGGTTGTAGAGGGATTCCATAAACTCACACCGGGAATGAAAGTACGTATAACCCAACCGGATACCGAAGTGCGGGAAGATAGTACAACAACAGTCAATAAAGAACTTTTCGAGGTGGAAGAAAAATCCGCCGAAGAGAAAGAGGGTACGAAAGGAGAATAAGCGATGAAAGTTACTTTTTTTATAGACAGACCGGTCTTTTCGGCCGTAATCTCCATCGTTATTGTAATTGTCGGTATTATTGGTTTGACGATGCTTCCGGTTGACCAATATCCGCAGATTACACCTCCGGTGGTGAAGATTAGTGCTTCTTATCCGGGAGCGAGCGCGCTTACCGTTTCGCAGGCGGTGGCAACCCCGATTGAACAGGAAATCAACGGTACGCCGGGGATGTTGTATATGGAGTCGACCAGTTCCAACTCCGGAGGCTTTTCGGCAACCGTCACGTTCGATGTTTCTGCCGACCCCGATTTGGCGGCAGTCGAGATTCAGAACCGTGTGAAGTTGGCAGAATCCCGCTTGCCGGCAGAAGTGATTCAGAACGGCATTTCGGTAGAGAAGCAGGCTCCCAGCCAGTTGATGACGCTATGTCTGACCTCCACCGACCCTAAATTCGATGAAATTTATTTGAGTAACTTTGCTACCATCAACGTGCTCGACGTGATTCGCCGTATCCCCGGTGTGGGACGTGTTTCAAACATCGGTAGCCGTTACTACGCCATGCAGATATGGGTACAGCCTGATAAATTGGCAAACTTCGGGCTGACCGTACAGGATTTGCAGAATGCGTTGAAAGACCAGAACCGTGAGTCGGCAGCCGGTGTATTGGGGCAACAGCCGGTGCAGGGATTGGATATCACGATTCCCATCACTACACAAGGACGCCTTTCTACTGTAGGACAGTTTGAAGATATCGTGGTGCGTGCCAATACGAACGGTTCCATCATTCGGCTGAAGGATGTGGCGCGTGTGTCGCTCGAAGCCTCTTCTTATACGACGGAGAGTGGAATCAACGGCGAGAATGCTGCCGTACTTGGTATTTATATGCTTCCGGGTGCCAATGCAATGGAAGTTGCCGACAGGGTGAAGGAAGCGATGAACGAAATCAGCAAAAACTTTCCCGAAGGGCTGAGTTATGAGATTCCGTTCGATATGACGACCTATATTTCCGAATCCATACACGAGGTATATAAAACGTTGTTTGAAGCATTGGTGCTCGTAGTACTTGTAGTCTTTCTTTCTTTGCAGAGCTGGCGTGCAACGTTGATTCCGGTGGTGGCAGTGCCCATTTCGTTGATTGGTACTTTCGGGTTTATGCTTATTTTCGGTTTTTCGCTCAATATATTGACTTTGCTTGGGTTGATTCTCGCCATCGGTATCGTTGTGGATGATGCCATTGTAGTGGTGGAAGGGGTGGAGCATATCATGGAGACAGAGAAACTCACTCCCTATGAAGCCACCAAGAAAGCGATGAACGGATTGGCAAGTGCTTTGATTGCCACTTCATTGGTACTGGCGGCAGTATTCGTTCCGGTTAGTTTTCTGAGTGGTATTACAGGACAGTTATATCGCCAGTTTACAGTGACGATTGTAGTTTCCGTACTTATCTCCACAGTAGTGGCGCTGACATTGAGCCCCGTGATGTGTTCTTTGATTTTGAAGCCGGATAACGGAAAGAAGAAGAACATTGTTTTCCGGAAAATCAATGAATGGCTGGGACTCGGTAGCAATAAATATGTGGCTGCCGTAACCCGTACCATCAAACATCCCCGTCGCGTGCTGAGTGCTTTTGGAATGGTGCTGATTGCTATTCTGTTGATTCACCGTATAATCCCGACCAGCTTCTTACCCATCGAAGACCAGGGATACTTTAAAGTAGAACTCGAATTGCCCGAAGGAGCTACGCTGGAGCGTACACGTGTCGTAACCGACCGTGCTGTCGCTTACCTGGCAAAGAATCCCTATGTCGAATATATTCAGAATGTCACAGGAAGCAGTCCGCGTGTAGGCAGTAGCCAGGGACGGGCGGAACTGACGGTCATCCTCAAACCCTGGGAAGAGCGCAAGAACACTACCATTGAAAAGATTATGGATACGGTCGAGAAACATTTCCGTGAATATCCGGAGTGTAAGGTTTATCTCTCCACTCCGCCGGTGATACCGGGATTGGGTACTTCGGGAGGTTTTGAAATGCAGTTGGAAGCCCGTGGAGAAGCAACCTTCGATAACCTGGTAGATGCGGCGGACACATTGATGTATTATGCATCCAAACATAAAGAACTGACAGGCTTGTCCTCGTCGCTGCAATCGGAGATACCGCAACTCTATTTTGATGTCGACCGTGACAAGGTGAAGATGCTGGGTGTACCGCTTGCCGATGTGTTCTCAACGATGAAAGCCTATACCGGTTCGGTCTATGTGAACGATTTCAATATGTTCAACCGTATATATAAGGTATATATTCAGGCTGAGGCTCCTTATCGCGAGCATAAAGATAACATCAACTTGTTCTTTGTGAAAGCGTCCAACGGAGCGATGGTGCCATTGACATCGTTGGGCAATGCTTCCTATACCACAGGACCGGGCAGTATCAAGCGTTTCAATATGTTCACCACTGCCGTCATTCGCGGTGCGGCCGCACAGGGATACAGCTCCGGACAGGCAATGGAAATCATGGAGCAGATTGCACGCGACCACCTTCCCGACAATATAGGCTTGGAATGGAGCGGACTCTCTTATCAGGAGAAAATGGCAGGGGGTCAGACCGGTATGGTGATGGCGCTGGTATTCCTGTTCGTATTCCTTTTCCTTGCTGCGCAGTATGAGAGTTGGACAGTTCCTATTGCCGTGTTGCTGTCTCTGCCGGTTGCCGCTTTGGGTGCTTACTTAGGAGTTTGGATTTGCGGTTTGGAGAACGATGTGTATTTTCAGATTGGTCTCGTGATGTTAGTGGGACTTGCCGCCAAGAATGCCATTCTGATTGTGGAATTTGCCAAAGTGCAGGTAGACAAAGGGGAAGACCTGATACAGTCTGCCATCTATGCCGCAAGATTACGTTTCCGTCCTATCCTGATGACGTCTCTTGCATTCGTTCTCGGTATGTTGCCGATGGTGTTGGCAAGCGGTCCCGGTTCGGCAAGCCGTCAGGCGATTGGAACAGGTGTCTTTTTCGGAATGATATTTGCCATTATATTCGGTATCATTCTCGTGCCGTTCTTCTTTGTAATGGTGTATAAAACTAAGTCGAAAATCTTAAAACATAAGAAGTGATGAAACGAAAGAATTTATATATAGTTGCCTTATTGCTTGCAGGAGTCTTGACCTCCTGCAAGGTAGGAAAGAGTTATGTCCGTCCCGACCTTCATCTGCCCGATAGCTTGGCTCAGCATCAGGACTCCGCAAGTTTCGGCGACCTTGACTGGAAAGATATTTATACGGATGCAACGCTGCGTAATTTGATAGAGCGTTCGTTGGAACACAACAAAGATATGTTGGTGGCGGCTGCCCGTGTCAAAGAAATGGCGGCACAGAAACGCATCTCCACCGCAGCATTGTTGCCGGATATTAAAGGAAAAGTGACGGCCGAACGTGAACTGGAGAACCACGGAGGAGACGCTTTCAGAAAATCGGAGACTTTCGAAGCACAATTCCTTGTTTCGTGGGAACTCGACCTTTGGGGGAACTTACGTTGGGCGCGTTCAGCCAGTATTGCCGAATACTTGCAGACTGTAGAAGCGCAACGGGCACTTCGGATGACCATCGTGTCCGAAGTGGCGCAAGCATATTATGAATTGGTAGCTTTGGATACGGAACTGGATATCGTAAAGCAGACATTGAAAGCCCGTGAAGAAGGTGTCCGCTTGGCACGCATCCGTTTTGAGGGTGGGTTGACTTCGGAAACATCCTATCGCCAGTCGCAAGTGGAGCTTGCCCGCACGGCAACTTTAGTGCCTGACTTGGAGCGTAAGATATCTCTGAAAGAAAACGACATAGCCTTTCTTGCAGGCGAATACCCAAACAGGATAGCGCGTTCACGGTTGCTTCAAGAGTTCAACTCTCCTCAAACGTTGCCGGTAGGTTTGCCGTCCACTTTGTTGGAACGCCGTCCCGACATTCGCCAAGCAGAGCAGAAACTGATTGCTACCAATGCCAAAGTAGGAGTGGCACATACGAATATGTTCCCGCGTTTGGCACTGACGGGTGGTTTTGGTACGGAAAGCACCTCTCTGTCCAGTCTCTTGAAATCTCCTTATGCCATTATGGAAAGCGCTTTGCTTACTCCTATCTTTGGATGGGGAAAGAACAGGGCGGCACTGAAGGCAAAGAAAGCTGCCTATGAAGCCGAAGTGCATAGTTATGAAAAATCCGTATTGCAAGCCTTCAAGGAGACACGCAATGCTATCGTGAACTTTAATAAGATAAAAGAGGTATATGAACTTCGTGCCAAATTGGAACGTTCGGCAAAGAGTTATATGGATCTTGCGCAACTTCAGTATATCAATGGAGTGATTAATTACCTGGATGTACTGGATGCCCAGCGCGGATACTTTGATGCACAGATTGGGCTGAGTAATGCGATTCGTGATGAGTTGATAGCGGTTGTACAGCTATATAAGGCGCTTGGCGGAGGATGGAAGTAATCCGCCGAAAATGTTGCATACACACGCATGAGCCTTCTATAAAACTAATCTTTTTCCTGCGATGGTCTGTCGGCTGCAATGCAAATGTCTGTCGGTTTTCTTACTGAAATTTATTCGTCTGACTATAGTGGTCTTTTCGTCTGACTATAGTCAGACGAAAGAAACACTACAGTCAGACGCAAGTTTAACTATAGTCAGACGAATAAATTTATGCATCCCGACCGTTAGTCTGTAGGCAACGGAAAATTAAATCGTAGGCAATTCTCCGCTAACCGATAGGCTGAATGTAAGTCCTTTTAAGGTAAGCAGCCATTATCGCTGTATCTCCATCATTCTTTATTCCTTTTTGCGTTGTTTTGAATTATATCGAATTGACGTTAGTTTATGTTCGTCAATCGGATAGTATAATTGCTGTATGTGAATGGATTTAAAATATTGCAAATAAATGCTTGTTTCTTTAGGATATAGGCTGTTTGGGTGTATTTATATACGTAACGGTGTTGTACATACGTTTTTTAGAATAAGTTGTGTAACTCTTAAATCAATAGTGATAAACATGAAGGCAAGGTTATGTGTATGTATTTTTGTAATGTTTGGGATATGCTCTTGTAATGTCATAGATGAAAATTATATTTAATTCAGAGCCGTATGAAATATAAATTATTAGTATATTTATTATTTGGATTCCTCACAGCTTGCGTTCATCCTCGTGTGGATGGAACAGGGTTTCTCGAAACAAAAAGATTGCTTGCTGAAAAGATTCCTATTAACGAAGTGTTTTCTGCTGATTGGGTAACTAAATCTGGAAATTATTTCATTATATCCAGTTATAAAGCAGATACAGCATTGTTTTTGTATGAAATTCCTTCATTAACTTTTAAACGGTTGGAAGGAGCTAAGGGGGATGGCCCTGACAAGATTCAAACGTATGCAACATTTTGTCACACATTGGCAGATGATTATTTGTATGTGAGAGGGTATTCTTATATGTCAATTAAGAAAATAAAAATAGAACCGGATGGACATTTCTCATTTATAGATGAATATCCATTAAAGGGTTCTGAATATAATTGTATGAATATCATTGGTGATTCTTTATTGCTTTATTATAATACAGAAGAATTGTCAATTAAAAAATATAATTTGAATAGCAAAAAGATAGAGAAAGAAATAGAATTAGTGAAAGATGAACATCATGAATCTTACTATTATTCCAATCGGGGACTTATTGCAGCGAACGATTCGTTTGTTGTTTATCCATATGTATATAAAAAGCAAATAGATATTTATGATGTGAAAAACTTGAATTTACGAAAGCGAATAAATGATAATAAAGAATATCCTCAAGTGAAACCTGGAAATCCGGATATAGAACGTCAGTATTTAAATATTTACACCGGAAAAAAATATTTTTATGTCATTTATATTGGTCATAAAGAAGAAAATGGAGATTATTCGAATAGAACAATGGAAGTGTATGATTATGCTGGTCGTGCTATTGTTAAATATACATTTGATATTGTTCCCTTCTATTATGTGGTGGATGAAGAAAATGGATATATATGCCGCTAATTCGGATTATGAAAACTATTTGTTAAGATATAAACTGCTCTAAACCTGTTGGTTGAATTAAATTAGTGAATATTTTATCTGTCCAATCGGACGGTG
>NZ_CAJULN010000032.1 GCF_910586915.1 uncultured Bacteroides sp. | reverse complement strand
GTTTTTTTGTCCGATAGTAAAACAAATGTCAGAACAAGTCTTGACTATTACATATTATAGTTCTTTGATTTACTGATACACACTAACAAGGCTACGTTAAGCAGCCTTGTTTTCACGGATGAGGTTTGATATGATTGCATACATCTTTTCAAGAAGGTGGTTGCGCTCAGCAACATCCAGCAAGTTCTCCTTCTTGTCTTTCTTATATGCTCGTATGGAAATGCGATATAGATAATAAAGCTGGTCGTAAACCTTGCGCCAAACATCTTGTTGCTTTGTGTTCGTTGCAGAAGAATACTGGTTAACCAACTGCCGAATCTTGTCACGAAGTGATATTTCAGGCACTTTTTCAGAAGAAACAGCAACCGCAAAAAGAAGTTTACCGTTATCTTCTCTTTCTTGTTCCATTGCATCAAGTCGTTTTTCCACCTTATCCAATCTACGGCTTTGTTCAAGAAGTGCTTGTGCAGAATGAACGAGGATTTCAAGCTCTGACATCGGCTTATGTTGTTCTTTCAATGTTTTCTCCATTACGTTGAATGCTTTGATATATTCAAGTTTGAATTTCAGTGCTTTCTTGCCAGTGAACCCCATAGCTAAAAGAGTAAAACCGTCACGGGTCATTACAAACATTGGGTATTCTTGTTTGTTCTGTGGATTCACATATGTCATTTCTTCAAACATTTGGGCAGCCGATTCTTCGACACACCCTTTGGATAGTTCACGTATAGCATCTAATACGTGCTTATGTTCTTTTCCAAATACTTCTGCAACTTTTAGCGAAGTTGTTAAAACTTGGTCGTCATGACCTCTGAAAACTAATTCTTTCATGAGCTATAATTGGGAGTTATATTGTTCTTTGAAATATTGCACAATCAGTTATCATGTGGTATTTTATGTATGTTCCTATGACAACTTTCACATACTACAAGAACCTCAGAAGGTAAATATTCCCATGCAAATCTATTGTTAATGTATTTTATATGGTGTATATTTAACTTTTTCTCATTGCCACAAATTTCACATTTTCTACCTCTTACTGTGAAGATAAATTCTCTGTAAGACTCCCATTGTGGCATTTCTAATTGTTCGTAATATGGGCTTCTTTTCTGAGACCATTCGTTTTGGCGATTTCTGCGTTTTGTTTTGTCAATAGCAGGCAAAAGACCTTCTTTCCGGTTATTTTCAGTAAGGCAACTATTTGCAACATTCACAATAACAGAGATTGATGTAATCCTTTCTCCTTTCGTTGTTAACCAATTCTTTTTGTCCCAATATTCTATAACTTGTTCTGTAGTTATCAAATATGGTTTCTTTCTTGAAGTAAGAAATATATCTATATCTTTCTTCTTAAAATGAGTATTTACATTAAGTATATTATCCATATTATTATATATTATATTAACTTATAAATTACCAGGTATGAAGGAACGTTGATTTTTGAGTGAATCATCCCCTTACCCGTAGAGAGCAATTTTTCTCTCTAACGGTTCGGGAATAATTCGATGGCAAATCACCAGTATAAGTTAGGTATCGACCCCATCGGCTCTGAATTGGGTGCTTCCAATCTCGGCTTTCAGCTTTTACAGAATTGGCTATATCATAACCTGCACCTGCGCACCAGTCTGCTTATTTCAATCGACTGCCTTCTTTCGTGCATCCCCTCACGGGCTTTCACCGTGACGCTTCGGAAGGTTGTTTTAAATCTGTTGCTGGTCGAACGTATTTTCCCCGATAGCCCTCCGCGATAGTCCATAAGGCGGAAACAACAACCGATTTTGGATTTAGTCTAATCTGTGGAAAAGAAAAAATCCGTAGCTAAAGTGAAGCGACTACGGATTTCTATCGAAGGTGCCCCGATGGGCGGATATGCTAACTAAATTCATAGCCGCTTCACTTGCTACGGATGCAAAGCAACAAAAATTTTCCGGACATGGCAACCGTTTTATTCCTATTTAACCGATGTAAATTCAAGTGATATGATTGAATTTGAGTGTTTTATGGAATAATTGTAATATATATTTTATAACAACATGATACCTATACGATACCATGTAATAAAAATAAAGTTTTAATTATTTGATTATTAGTTAATTATAAAAACAAAGCGTAATCCCAATGTGATTCTCTGTGATAGCTTACAGTCAATAGAATATTGGTTTTTACTACATTTTGAAGATACGTGTCGATATTTTCAAGATTCAGCAGCAACAGAAAGAGCGTTAAAGCAATATTTGCCAACATACGATAAAACTCGGAAATACCTTGAGAAGGATAAATGGGTTAAAGAAATGCTTGCTGATTCAAAAATGGATAAGGCATGTGAACTAGCCGAAAAATATAAAGGTAGAGATTCTTATAGCGAGATTTATAAGGCGATTAAAAAAGTTAGTGAATAATAATATACTGATGAAGCAGGTATAACCAACTTATGAATTAATAAATATTTTTGTTGTAATTACATTTTAAATGTGATACTATGAATTTACAAGAAGGTTTTTATGTTTATACAAATTATAATATAATAGACGGAATTAAGTATCAAACAATAAAGGCTATTTTTGAATGTAGAGATAATAAAATTATAATTTCATGTTGTAGTGAAGATGACGATGAATATGAATCTCCATTTGTTTTATATCAGGGAAAAGAGTTAGAACTTGTTGATTCTATTGATGACATAGAAATATATAATTTCCTCGATTTATCTTGTCCAAGATATGGATTAATAGGTGAATTAAAAGATATAAAGAAAGAACTTATAAAATTAGATTTGAATTGTGGAGAAACATATAGCCAGATTTATCGTCCATTGTTAAATTATAAAATGATTCAACATTGCGCGGATGATTTACATGATGAAAAGCCAAGACGTGATTGTTATTTAGATTTGGCAATAGACGATCAGGAATATTATAATCGTTTAAATCAGCTAGAGATTCTGATAGATGATTTATATTCAGTTTTTAAGGTTGTTGCACCACATCCTGATAATTGGGATGTTTATGGGCATGAAATTAGAAATATTATAATATTAGCGTGTTCTGAAGTAGACTCAATGATGAAAAATATTCTTGAAAAGAATATGATGACAAAAAAAGGATTATTCTTTAATACAAATGATTATATCCAGTTGCTGAATCCTTTAAGGCTTGTAGAATATACTTTATCTTTTAATCGATATGCATTACTTGGAAATTTTTCTCCTTTTCTAAAATGGGATATTAAGGAGCCAACTAAAAGTTTAGATTGGTATACTGCTTATAATCAGATAAAACACGATAGGGAGAATAATTTTGCATCAGCAAATTTAAAAATGGTCATTAATTCTATTATGGCTTACGCAGTATTATTAATAGCTCAATATGGATATAGAAATTATTTATGGAATGAAAAACTGGCAAAAGTTATATGTATAAAACAAGAACCTTCTTGGGATATTAGAGATGTTTATGTTCCCAGACGTGAATTTGATAATCAATATATAAAGTGTGTATTCCATTTCAGTCATAAAGCTTAATTGTCAGTTTGTATAAGAATTATGATATTAAAAAAATATTAAGGAATTTAAGATGGAAGTAATATGAATGATATGGCATTAAGAACTATTTTATATATAACTTTCAAAACAACATCTTTATTTCTTTTCTTGAAAATAATGAAATATGCTGAATATAGATTTTAATAATATCAGACCCATTAAGGGGCTGCAAATGAGTGATTTGAAGAATTCGTTTGTCAGTTGGCACGTAAAGAGGAAATTCCATGTGAAAAGAAATTTGAACGCTGCGGAAAACCAGATGGAGGCGTGGAATGTTATAAAGTTCTTGAAGATGGAAGTATTGTGGCCTGGCAAGCCAAATATTTTTGTAAGGCTTTTGATGATTCACAGTATAAACAAATTAATAGGTCGGTTAATGAGGCGTTAAAATCTTATCCTCAATTGAGGCGCTATATTATAGTAGTGCCCATAGATCCATCAAATGCTCATGTTGCAGGTAAGAAGAGTATGAAAGAGCGGATTGATGAGTATGTGAAAAGATGGTCAAATACAAATCCTCATGTCATTTTTGATTTTTGGTGGGCTTCAGACTTGGTAGAAAGACTTCAAAAACCTTCCAATCAAGGTATGCTTCGATTTTGGTTTGGCGAATACGAATTTACAGATAGGGATTTTTTTAGGTTTAATGAAGAATCCATAAATGACCTAGGTAAACGATATACACCTAAACTTAATGTTGAAGTTGAGGCTTTTCAATATTTTGAGGTGCTTTCACGAGGAAGTTCATTGAGGCATTTTTTTTGACAAGGAGTTGATGATAGCTGAGGATACATGTAGAAAAATAGAGAAAAATAAGTATTGTCAAAATATTCTTAATCTAAGAGAAAATGTCCGCAATGCGATTAAACAAATAAATGAAACTAATATCACCGGTATAGATAGAATATCTCTTAATGAATTATTGTCAGCATTGATGTTATTGGGAGAAACTGTTCAAGATATTGCCAACAATATTGTTGAAAAAGAAAGAGTAACAGAAGAAGAAAACAGAACATCAAGTAACATATTTGAACTAGGTATAGATATTTTGCGCGTTCACAACGATTTACATCAAGATATAATGAGGTTAGTAAATGACCCTATTTTAATACTTGAAGGAGATGCTGGAGTCGGTAAGTCGCATTTAATGGCTGATCCTGTTCAAAGAAGACAAAATGAAAACTTGTTTAGTTTACTTTTCTTGGGACAGAAATTTATCACTGATGAAGAACCTTTCATTCAGATGATGAGAATGCTTAACTTCAGCGGTTCTTCAGATGAATTGTTAGAAATGCTTGAAACTAAGGCTGAGACTACGGGAAACCGCATTATAATTTTCATAGATGCGATAAATGAAGGACATGGACTTAATATTTGGCAAAATAATATTCGTAGTTTTATTAATAGAATTAGACAGCATCCATGGCTTGGACTTGTCTTGAGCATCCTTACATCATATTCACCAGTAATACTTCCAAGGGAAGAATTTGGGAATGATTATTGTGTGCGGGCAAGGCATTATGGATTTGGAGCTAATACACAAAAGGCTGTACAACTCTTTTTTAAGGAATATGGTATATTGTATCCTTCAGTTCCACTCCTTAATCCCGAATTTGGGAATCCATTGTTTTTGCATCTATTCTGTGAAGGTATGAAAAATAATGGTTATAGGAAGATACCGGATGGAATAAAAGGTATATCATCAGTATTGAATTTGTTTTTCGATGGTATTGAGAAATCTTTTAGAAAATTCAAACAATATTCTCAATCAATTAAGTGTATAGACAAAGCTGTTCGTGAATATATAAAATACATCGGGAAATATATTTATTTGAATCCAATATTATTTAATCAATAGTTATACACAATTGTCGGCACAATAAAGTACATAGTTGCGTTTTGAAAAGACTTTATTATAAGTTTTTTCGTATCTCTGTTGTGTAGGGATGGCAAAGTTTGTATCTTTGTTAATCGAAAAATATTCAAAAGTAAATATACAGATATGGATAAACTTAAGATGCAAACGCTTAACGGCGTTCAGGACAATATAGATAAAATAGCAGCACTCTTTCCTAATTGTATTACAGAACGTAAAGACGCCGAAGGAAAGGTTACTTTAGCGATAGATTTTGATAAGTTGCGGCAGGAACTTTCTTCGGAGATAGTGGAAGGGCGTGAGGAACGTTATCAATTTACCTGGCCGGATAAGAAAAAAGCGTTGCTTCTTGCTAATTCGCCTATCAATGCAACGCTTCGCCCTTGTCGTGAAAAGAGTGTTGATTTTGATAATACGCAGAATCTTTATATTGAAGGCGATAATCTTGAAGTGTTGAAATGCTTGAAAGAGACATATCTTGGTGAGGTGAAGATGATTTATATTGATCCGCCTTATAACACAGGCAATGATTTTGTATATGAAGACAATTTTGCCGAATCTGCTTCTGAATATTTGGCTAATAGTGGACAGTATGATGAACAAGGCAATAGGCTTTTAACTAATTCAGAAACCAATGGCCGATTTCATACAGATTGGTTGAATATGATTTATCCACGTTTGAAAGTAGCAAGGGATTTACTGAAAGATGAGGGTGTTATTTTTATTTCAATTGATGAAAATGAAATTGAAAATCTAAAAAAAGTTTGTACTGAAATATTTGGAAGTAATAATTTTATAGATTGTCTACATTGGAAAAAGAAAAAGCAACCATCTTTCCTCGCAAAACATACTGCAAAACTAATGGAGTATATTTTAATTTATGCTAAAAATAAAAATAAGTTAGAGAAACTGTCTATTGAAACTATATCTGATGAAACAAAAAAAGTAATAAATATATCCAATCCTGTATGTTCACGGAATTTAAAAGCTGGTATCCGAGTTAAAATTGGAGATAATGGGACGATATTGAAAGGATGTTATCGAATTAAAACTATGGATGTAGAATATCTTTCTGATGTAGAATATAGAAATGGAAGGACTATAACCCCGGTTGAGGTACGAGCTCGATATTCTGTCAGCCAAGAAAAAATTGATAGTTTTATATCAGAGGACTTACTTTTCATAACAGCTAATTATGGGCTAAGGCGTGATGTATCAGAAGAAGAAACGACAAAAAGAAAATCTATCACAGATTTGCTTTTGGCAGACTATGGTGATAACCAAGAAAGCGATAAAGAGTTTTTAGAATTATTCGACACGAAATATTTTGATTACACAAAGCCTGTTGCTTTAATCTCTAATTTTATTAAAAGTAATTTTACAGAGAATCAGATTGTTCTTGATTTTTTTAGTGGCTCTGCTACAACTGCCCATGCGGTAATGCAGCTAAACTCCAAGGATAAAGGTAAGCGAAAGTTTATTATGGTTCAATTACCCGAAATGACTGATAAAAAGAGTGCTGCATATAAGGATGGCTATAAAACTATTTGTGAGATTGGTATAGAACGTATCCGTCGTGCTGGAAAGAAAATTAAAGAAGAGTTAATTGCTGAACAACAGAAAAAGGAAGGAATGGTTGAAACAGAAGAATTACAAACTCTTGATATTGGCTTCCGTGTCCTTAAACTTGATAGTAGCAATATGGAGGATGTTTATTATTCTCCAGCAGAGTACGAACAACAAAATCTTTTTGCCCAAATAGAGAATGTGAAGTCCGATCGTACAAGTGAAGATTTGCTATTCCAAGTGATGCTTGAATTGGGAGCTGCACTTGATAGTAAAATTGAGCAAATAAAAATAGAAGATAAAACTATTTATAATGTAGCCAATAATTATCTTGTTGCTTGTTTTGATAATGAAATAGATGATGGTGTCGTTACTACTATAGCCAAAATGCGACCACAGTATACTGTGTTCCGTGACAGTTCAATGGTAGACGATAGTACCTCCACTAACTTTGAACAGATATTTAAAACTTATTCGCCAAATACGGTAACCAAAATACTATAATAAACAATGGAATCGGAAAAATCAGAAGTAAGTGATGGATAATATAAAAAAATGGTTGATTGGCGAGAATACCACTTGTGATTTCAAAGAATTCTTGGAACGCAAACAATTCAAAAATTGGTTGAAAAGTATCAGTGCTTTTCAATGAATGTTATAACTCAATCAAAAGAGCTAAACATTATAAAACGGATTGGTTCAGAAAAAACAGGATACTGGAAAGTGAAATCGGGAGTGGATAAATCAATAAAAGAAAGATGATGAAACTTAAATTCAAGATACAACAATACCAAACAGATGCTGTTGAAAATGTAGTGAAGGTATTTAACGGACAACCTAATAAGGGTTTGGCAGAGTATGTAGTGGATAAAGGAAAAATGTATGAAAAGGATAATGGTAAATTGATAGAAGTCAAGAATATACATTTTGAAGATGACTTTACCGGATATAAAAATGGAGATATAGTCTTGACTAAAGATGAATTATTGAAAAACATTCATCAGGTTCAGACTAAAAATAATATTTGTTTATCAAATGATGTGGTAGACAAACTTGGGCATTGTCAACTTGATGTTGAAATGGAAACCGGTACAGGTAAAACATACGTCTATATCAAAAGTATGTTTGAACTCAACAAACTATATGGATGGGCTAAATTTATTGTGGTTGTGCCAAGTGTCGCTATTCGTGAGGGTGTAAAGAAAAGTTTTGATATAACGGTAAATCACTTTATGGAACACTATAGAAAAAAAGCACATTATTTTATTTATAACAGCAATAATCTGAATCAAATAGATATGTTTTCTCAAAGTAGTGATATCTCTGTAATGATTATTAACACACAGGCTTTTAACACCTCTTTGAAAGAAGGTGCGAAAAATACTACTGCCCGCATCATTTATTCCGTACGTGATGAGTTTGGCAGTCGTCGACCAATTGATGTTATATCCGCTAATCATCCGATTATCATTCTTGATGAACCTCAAAAGATGGGTGGAGCAGCAACACAAACGGCTTTAGCTCGCTTTAACCCTCTCTTTACATTAAACTATTCTGCTACTCATAAAGAGGCACATAATCCTGTTTATGTATTGGATGCATTAGATGCTTACAATCAAAAACTGGTGAAGAAAATTGAGGTAATAGGCTTTGAATTAAAACACCTCAAAGGTACAGATAGCTATATGTATTTGGAAGATATTGTTTTGTCTAAAACAGAAGCTCCTAAAGCTCGTATTGAAATAGAGGTGAAACATGCTAATAATATCAAGAGAGAGGTGAAAAATCTTGGTGTCAGTGATAATTTGTTTTATGTGTCTAATGAATTGGAGCAATATCGTGGTTATACTATTTCTGATATTCATATTGATACAATGGATAGTAGTCATAGCACTGTATCATTTTCCAATGGAAAAATGATGTATATAAAAGATGTGTTTGGGGATGTTTCGGCTGATCACAAAGCACGTATTCAAATCAGGGAAACTATAAAGGCGCATTTTCGCAAGGAAGCTTCTCTGTTTAAACGTGGAATCAAAACGCTTTCACTTTTTTTCTTGGATGAAGTAGCCAATTATAGGAAATATGATGACGACGGTCAGCAAATGCTTGGACGTTATGGCGAAATATTTGAGCAAGAATATAGAGTGGAATTGAATAACAATCAGAATATGTTTGATGCTGATTACATGTCCTATCTAAGAAGTATTTCTACGCATGAAACTCATGCAGGTTATTTCAGCATTGATAAGAAAGGGAGAAGTGTCAATAGTGAGGTAAAACGTGGTTCAGACCAATCGGACGATATTCCGGCCTATGACTTGATTTTAAAGAATAAGGAACGTCTGCTTAGCTTTGATGAACCGGTTCGTTTTATCTTTTCTCATTCTGCTTTACGTGAAGGGTGGGACAATCCAAATGTATTTCAAATCTGTTCACTTCGTCAATCTGATAGTATAAGTCAGAAGAGACAAGAAGTTGGTCGTGGTCTGCGACTTTGTGTTGATCAGTATGGTGCTCGTATGGATGCGGAAATACTGCTGGATGAAGTTCATAGTGTGAATAAACTGACCGTTATAGCCTCTGAAGGATATGCATCTTTTGTGGCAGATTTGCAGAAGGACATCAAGTCAGACCTTTATGATCGTCCTACCAAGGCTGATATTGATTTCTTTATAGGCAAAATTCTCTTTTCCAATGAAGGGAAGAAGTATATTATTTCCAAAGAAGATGCACAAGAAATTGTAGTACAGTTACGTATGAACAATTATATAACGAAAGGTGGGGAGGTCACAGATATATTCCGTGAAGACTTGAATAATAATAATTTGAAACAACTTCCTGATGAACTGAAACCACTGACGGATGCTGTTTACAAACGTGTTCAATCTATCTTTGATAGTAAGGCTTTTGGTGATATGATTGGTAATGGTAGCAAACCACAAACACCATCTAATACGCTTAACGATAATTTCTCAAAAAAGGAATTTCAGGAATTATGGAAACGTATCAACCATAAATATGCTTATAAAGTTCAATTTGACAGCAACGAGTTGATTGAAAAAGCTGTAGAAGCTATTAATAGAGAGTTGGAAGTCACTCAACTGACTTATGTGATAACGAAAGGGATTCAGAAGGAGAAACTAAAGAAAGATGATGTCGTTTCAGGTGAAATGCTTCAAAAAAAGGTGTTGCAAACGGATAGATTGATTACAGATGTGGTTAACCATGTGAAGTATGATCTCATCGGTAGAATAGCATCTGGTACAACACTCACCCGTAAAACAGTGGCTTCAATACTGACAAAAATCCGTCCGGTTAAGTTTGATATGTTCAAGGTAAATCCGGAAGAGTTTATCACTAAGGTTACTCGACTTATTCTTGAACAAAAAGCAGCTATAATTGTGGAGCATATTTCGTATAATCAAGTAGATGGTGAATATGACAATAGTATCTTTACACAAGAGAAACATACCTCTATGGATAAGGCTTTTAAAGCTCAAAAGAGTATTCTTGATTATGTATTCACTGATGGTATTGCAGAAAAAAGTAATGAGCGTAAATTTGTAGAAAGTCTTGATATTTCTGATGAAGTGGCTGTATATACGAAATTACCAAAGAGATTCCAGATTCCAACCCCTGTCGGAAATTATTCACCGGACTGGGCTATTGCTTTTAAAAAAGAGAAAGTGAAACATGTCTATTTCATTGCTGAGACTAAAGGTGCAATGAGTTCCATGGAATTACGTCCTATTGAGAGGTATAAGATTGTTTGTGCAGAGAAACTGTTTGAACAGTTAAGTAATTCGGAGGTTAAGTATGGTAAAATTGATAGTTATGATACGTTGATGAGTTTGGTAAAATAAAGATACTCGGTCCTATTTTGCATAATATGGTTGAAGGAAGATAGATATGTCAAGGTTTATTTTTGAATAACAAAGGTTACTTATAGAGCAGAAAGGCGAAAAACACTTTTTCGTTTTTTGTGGGGAAAATATTATTAATGAATTAGACAGTTCAAATATGGGATATAAGATTTGGTTATACGCTCCAAGAGAAAATGCATCCAAGTGGGATGTGTGTTTATCTCAAAACATAATGTGTATTGGTTGAGATGATATGGGTAACCTTTTGGAATACTCTTCTAAGGAAGAAATGGCAACTAAATTGCAGGAGATATATGGAAAACCTGAATCTTCATTTTAAAATGATAGTTTGGCATTATGGGAATTTGCTTATGAGATGCAAGTGGGCGATATTGTTATAGTCAAGAAAGGTCAGAATTATTTGTTGGGCGCGGCATTGTGGAAAGTGGCTATACTTTTGATGATTCTTTCCCAGATTTTAAGAATGTCCGTAAAATACAATGGACGAATGTTGGAGAATGGGAGACCGTAAGTAAGAATGTCCAAAAGACTTTGACTGATATCACCAAGTATCCGAGCTATGTGAAATCTTTGGAGAAGCTATTTGAAAATAAATCTCAAAAACAATATTGGTGGCTTGTGGCAAGTCCTAAAATATGGAGTTTTTCGAAAACTCCGGTTGGCGAATTTCTCCGATGAACATATGTGCAGGCTTTACGAGAAGTTTGTTTGGGAGTATTACAGAAAGCATTATCCGGAATTAAAAGCAAAGACTACCCAAATAGACTGGAATATTGATAAAGAACAGTCTACTTCCAGTATTCTTCCTATAATGCGGACAGATATAACGCTGACATTTAAAGAGAGAACATTGATTATTGATACCAAATATTATAGTAAATCAATGCAATGCCAATTTGATAAGAGAACTATTCATTCTAATAACTTGTATCAGATCCATTCTTATGTAATGAATATGATGTTAATCATACTGGGAACGTGGATGGAATGTTGCTGTATGCCAAGACAGAAGAAGATATAACACCTGATGGACAGACAACATTTAGGGATGGGAATGTTATATATTACAGAACACTTGATTTGAATCAGGATTTCGAAAATATAAAAAAACAGTTGGATGTATTTCTAAAACATAGTCTGTAGTTACTAATATTGAGAATGTAAATTAAACTGTGTCAGCAAGGAATAAAGTATTAACTTTGCTAACACAGTTTTTATGAAAGCAGAAAATGCACTGCGACTCACCCGTTTGTAATTATCACAGATTGTTAAGTATTCTCCTTATTCATTTACTTTCCCCTATTTACGGCTCGTTGCCATCAATGGTTTTCTCTTTTTAATAACAGTTACTCGAATTCTACCAATAACATTCTTTTCAGCATTACGGAACGCGAAGTTGCCAGAAAGCAACAGCCGCCGCAGCCGCCACATTGAGCGAATCAACGCCGTGTGCCATAGGGATGCGGACTACGTAGTCGGCCTCAGCAATCGTATCGTGCGAAAGTCCGTCTCCTTCGTTGCCCATTACGACGGCCAATTTCGGCTCCTCGGCTAAGGCAGGATTATCAATGGAAATGGAATTGTCCGTGAGTGCCATTGCAGCCGTGCGGAAGCCCAATTTCTTCAAGTCGCCGAGAGAGCCTTCCATCCAAGTCCAGGGCAGAAAGAAGACCGACCCCATAGATACTCTGACTGCACGGCGGTTCAACGGGTCGCAAGAGGTACGCGTCAGCAATACAGCATCCATACCGAGAGCGGCTGCCGAACGGAATATCGCGCCAATGTTGGTTGCATCGACTACACTGTCTATCAATACAATGCGCCGGGCTTCCCCGCACACTTCTTCCATGCTGCGCAACGTGGGACGGCGCATGGCACAAAGAACGCCACGTGTGAGAACGTAGCCAGTCAACGTAGCAAGCAGCTCCCGGCTGCCGGTATAAACGGGTACACCGGAGCAACGTTCGATGATTTCGGCAGCATCACCGGCAATGTGTTTACGCTCACACAAAATAGCCAAAGGTTCGTAACCGGAATCCAACGCCCTTTTGATAACTTTCGGGCTTTCCACGATAAAAATTCCCTTGTCAGGCTCGGTACGGTTGCGCAACTGGTTTTCGGTCAATGTGCTGAACAGTTCAACTCCGGGATGGGATAAAGATGATATTTCGATAACAGACATATGATTATTATAGCTTTCAGATTAGACATACAATCGTTTCATTCGTTCTCAGAGGCTAAAGTTACAGAGATTTATTGTACGGCAGATGATTTTTGCAAGGAATTTGCGTTGAAACAGGAAACAAAGGCAACAAACGACGGGTCGTTTTCCTGCAAAGTACTGGTAATAAAGTTTCTACGGATTAACGACAAACTTTCAAGTTTCCATATGTAAAGTTCCAGCCGATTGCTCATAAACTATAAACGAAGGTTTCATTTATATAAACGCAAGTTTCGTTTTTATAAATGAAGCCTTCGTTTATAGTTTATAATCGGTAAAAGAAAAGATTGCCGATACTCTCCGAGGAGTTTATCCATAAGGAAGAGGAACTTTACTACCGGTCGTGTGAGGAGAGCAGAGCGGCAGACTGGAGTGAGTTTGCCGCACGGTTGAACCCATTATTTTACTACAGGCTTCTTGGTCAACCGTCCTCCTTCGTTATACTGCTGATTATTGGGCAATCCTTTCTTATTTACCCCTTTTTTCATTAAAGACTTCAATTCCTCCAAATGGTAGCGATAGATGTTGCGAGGCAAGGTATGATGCTGTTTGCACAAAGAGGCAGCCATGCCCACAACCTCTCCCATCATACCGGTAGTACGCATCACCCGCACCGTTCCCAAAGCGATGTGCGTAACGCTGATATTACGTCCCGCCATAAACAGATTGTCAATATTGCGCGAATAAAGGCAGCGGTAAGGTACGGGATAGGGATAAATCACTACATGGTCGGTAGTTGCTTTGAATTCGCAGCCGGGAAAATTCCGGCTGTTTGCCGGGTCGGGCCTGTGAAGGTCGATGCTCCAGGTAGTAGTGAAAGAGGCGTCTTCATGAGCCATATGTTTGGTAAGATCCTCCTCCTTCAAGACGTAGTCGCCCAACAACCGCCGGGACTCCCGCTTTCCGGCAATGTAGGCCACCCATTGCAAAGAACGTTTTTCGTAGTTCTTCTTCTGTGCGGAGTGATTCTTCAAATAACTCCAATTGGAATAGACAACCAGCATTCCATAATCGCGTATCTGTTCGAAATCGGTAATCTGATTTCGATTCATACCTGTTTCCCAAGTCCATTCGCCGTGAGTGACGGGTTCGCAGGTCGTCTCGCCGAAAGTAATACCGTAACGGAACTCAGGGAAAACGGACTTTGCCGCATCTTCGGCAGCGTACCACTGCACGGAAGCACCCATCACCAAACTGTCTGCTGCGTCGGGAGCTATGCTTTCGCCGAATTCGTGCCGGCTTTCACGTCCCATGCGATAATCGGCTCCGGCAAGATAGCCGACCGTCCCGTCGCCCGTACAATCGGCAAACAGATGACCGTAGAATTCCACCTCTTCACCCGTCTCAATATGACGGGCGGTGACAGAGACTATCCGGTCCTTCTCTTTTTTCACCGAATACGCCCGGTAATTAAGAAACAGCGTAACCTTACTTTCAGCTTTCAGCCACGCCAATTTCTTTTGGTCTTCGTAGTTGGCTGCCGGTTGTGCGTTGCCCTCCTTCTCGGGACCAAACTCTTTCTGCAAACCGCCGAGTTCCGGATATTTTCCTATTTCGATGGCTCCTCCCAAGTGGACGCGAATCTCAGAGCTGTTGTTTCCGCCCACTACCGGACGGTCGTTGATAAGTGCGACTTTACATCCCAAACGGGCAGCCGATACCGCCGCACTGATTCCTGCAACACCCGCACCGACCACTACCAAATCGTACGATTCGGTAGGTTGGGCAGCCGGCAAACCGAGTTTCGTACGCCGGAAGACTTCCAGCGCTTCAACATCCGCCGGCGGAACATCGTCCTTTTGTGTAGTAAAGTAGATGGCATCGCACCGCCCGTCGAAACCTTTCATATCGTGCAGTACAATGCAGACATCCCTTTCCCTTGCGTGATACCGTCCGGCATATTGCCATATCCAACGGTTTCCGGTGATACCCAAACGGGAGGAAAGCCGCTTTCCGTTTACAGACAAGCCGAATTGCCCGGGTCCCTCACCTTCGTGCCACGGAGCAGTCCAGTTATAAGTACGCACATAGACATGATAGGTGCCTGTTTCGGGCAGCCGCACATCGGTACTTGCATCCTCAACAGGAACACCCAATCCGTGAGCCAATAAGTAGGAAGAACCCATAATGTCCATAAACTGCTGGTCGACCACCCATCCTCCTTTTTGAGCGAAGCTCTCTGCTTCGACAAGCAAATCGGCAGCCTGAAGATTCAACCGGAAGAGCAGGATGCAGAGGGTGACGATACATATAAATTTGTTGGTCATAATCGTTTCTATTAGTTTACACTTGTTTCTTTTCATTTTTAATGGAGAATAAACTCCCTGATGTTCAATCTCGCCATCAGAGGAGCAGTCAGTTCTATCTTGACTGCTTTGACAAGGGCGGGAGAATCAAGCAAGACCGACAACTCACCCTCGCTGTTGGTTGCAGGAACCTTTTCGAACTGCATCCCGTCCCGGCTGACAGATAATTGTACCTGTTCGGGATGTTCCTTCGATGCGTCAAACAACACCTTTATTCCGCGTACGCTTCTTGCTTCTTCCAGAACAAGCGTGAAATAGGCTCCTTTCTCCAGTGAGTAGGGAGTGGCAAAGAAAGTTTGCGGGTCGCCGTCGAAAACATATTCGGGGTTATAATACTTAATACCGTCCATATTGGTTTCCATACGTGCGGGAGATACAAGCCGGCAGGCTTGTTCGTGCTGCGGAACGAAGCCCCTATTATCCCAATCTTCCTTCTTGAAAGAAGAAATATCCAACCGTTCGAAGATTGTGTCGAAACCTGCAATGCGCCGCCGGAAGTCATTCCAGTCTCTCTTTTCCGGTGTATTCCACAGCGTTTCGGCTAAGGCGCAAAGCCTGGGATAAAGCATCTTCTCCACCTCTTGCGGCGTAGCAATGAATTCGGTCCATAAATTAGCCTGCCCTCCTTTAACGAGACGAGTCGGCACATCCGCACACTCCTTGCCGGCAGGCTCCCATTCGTAAAGCCTGCGGGTAGAATTCCGTGAATATCCGAAGTCGAGATAGCAGGGGTCTTTCGGAGACATGATAACCGACAAGCCACTTTTCAAGGCTGTTCTTTGCTGTTCGCTGCCATCCCGTTGCCAAATCATCAGCACATCGGCAGGATGGGCCGCACCACGGTCGTTAATTTCGTCCCATCCTATCATCTTCTTCCCTTTAGAGCGGACAATCCGGCTGACTTGCCGCGTGAAGTAATCTTGCAGTTCGTGCCATGAAGTCATATTCCGTTCTTTGTAGAGCTGCCGGCATTTCGGACATTCTTCCCAAATATGAGTTGAAACCTCATCGCCTCCCAAATGAATAAAGGGAGAGGGAAAGAGGTCGGCAAGCTCCGTCACCAAGTCTTCTACGAATTCATACGTTTTCGGATTTCCCACACACAACATATTCTCACCGGCTCTCTTTCGTTCCTTTCCGTCCGATTCTTCGGGATAGGCTTCAAACTCTCCGCCTTTACAGGATAATTGGGGCAAGGCGGCAAGTAAAGCCAAGCAATGTCCGGGAAGGTCGACTTCCGGAATAATCTCGATGCCGTACATTGCAGCATAGCGAATCAGTTCGCGCAGTTCGTCCTTACGATAATATTGCCCCGACAACTCTTTGAACGCTCGGTAATACGTACCTTTGGCGGCAAGTTCGGGATATTTATCCAAATACAGCCGCCAGCCCTGGTTGTCCGTCAAATGCAGATGTAAAGTGTTGAGTTTGAAAAAGGCCAACTGTCTGATATATTTTTTCAGTTGCCCGATTGTCCAAAAGTGACGGCTGCAATCTATCATAACTCCCCGATAGGCAAAACGAGGCTTGTCGCAGATGACAAGTTGCGGCAACTCCCCTCCCCTTGCGCTTAGCAGCAGTTGGAAAAGAGTGGCAAAAGCATGATTCATACCCGGCAAATCACCTGTTCTTATTATTATATTACGATGAGTGATTTCCAGTGTGTACATTTCGGGTGCTTGCATCGGGACTTTCTTTACACAGACAGAGCCTTCGGAAGCCGTCATTGCAACAGACAGGTTGAGCCATTCTTTCCAATCGCCGGTAAGCGCCCTTCCCGGTATCCTCCATTCGGCAGGAAAACTGATAGTTTTCAACTGCTTTATGGAGAAGGTTCCCTTCTTCGAGCGCATACTCTCCACCTGAGGTATCAGGCAGCTATTATTTTGCGAATAGATAGATCCCGATAACATAAAGAGAAAGAGAAAAAAGCCAAATTTACAAATTGTCTTGAACATAGAATCAGATAAATAGAAGAGGATTTAGTAACCGGGATTCTGTTTCAGCTTTTTATTAATTTGAAGTTCCGTTGTAGGTACGGGCCATAAATATTGCCGGTCATTCCAACTGCGTACAGCAAGTGCCTGGCACTTACCGGCTGCTTCCAATCTGGAGAAATCGGCACAACCATCTTCATCCATATCCGGCGCAAAAGCCCAAAACCAATCTCCCTGGTCACAAACCCGTTCAATACACAACGAAGCCGGATAAAGCATACCATACGTCTTACGGCTCATCACCTTCTCTGCAAGCCGCCAGCGAATAATGTCGGTATATCGCATATGTTCTTTCGCCATTTCCATACGGCGCTCTACCCGTAGCTGGTGGCGCAGCGTAGACTGGTCGGTAGCAGTGAACGCCGGATATCGGGTCTTTTCGGATTTATCTACCCCATACGCCCGGGCACGAACTTCGTTCAGTGCATCCAATACCGAGTTGTCTATCTCATTCAGTTCTATTTTCGCTTCCGCATAGGTCAGCAAGACTTCTGCGTAGCGACAATAGATAACATCCTGGTCTACCTTGAAACCATTTTGAAGCCATGTATCATCAATCCCCTTCTTCCATACCAGGCCGTCGAACGAAGCATATTGGGCATTGGCACGCGTATCGTTGTTCTTTACCGTTTCTCCTGTGTTATAATTCATACAAGTCAGATGCTCCGGATGCGGAGTATATTCGTAGCCAAGATGGTTGGAGCCGAACGGCACAATCGTTTCCGCCAAGCGCGGGTCGCGGTTCTTAAACGGATTGTGTGGGTCGAAAAGAGGTGACTTATCGATAAGCAGGCCATCCGTACAGGTAAATGCAGCCAACAACTCCCACGAGGGGCAAGTCTGTGTCCATCCTCCTACATTGCGGGGAAGGTCGTTGTACACCTGGTTGACTCCGCCGTTGCCTGTTCCCAAATAGATGTCGTACGTGGCGTTACGCGGAATCTTAAAAATGAACTCACGTGAAGTTTTGGTTGTAGAAAGAAACAAATGACCAAAGTCCGGATGCAACTGATAAATATCCGAATCCATCACCGCTTTGGCAGCAACGGCGGCAGTTTCCCAGTCCTCCATCACTAAGGCAACCCTGGCTTTTAAGGCCAGCGCTGCGCCCTGAGTGGCACGTTGCTGCTCTGCGTAAGAAGCCGGAAGCACTTTGATTGCTTCATCAAAGTCCTCATAGATTTGTTGCAATACAATCGCTTTGTCCGTGCGCCCCATTGTCAGTCCGCTTTCAATACTGACATCGGTCAATACCAACGGGAGGTCACCAAACTTGACAATCAGTTTGGCGTAGGCAGCCGCCCGATGAAAACGGGCTTCGGCAACCAAGCGGTTGATAGTGGCGACAGATGCTCCGTTGCTGATGGCACGATGCGATTTCTCAATAACCGCATTGGCACGAGAAATAACCTTGTACTGGTTAGACCAAAGAGCAGTGACCCAAGCGTTCTGCCCGTTCAGTGTTCCATCGTCAAACGATGTCAGCAGATTGCGTGAAGTGTAGTCGTCCGACCAGTCTGTCTGCTGTTGTCCGTCCTCCGGCCAGAAATCATACCGATATAATTCATCAACAGCCATCTGCACTTCCGTCTCCGTAGAGTACCAATTTTCAGTAGAACCGCTTGATAAAGGATTCAAATTAAGATCGTGACAAGAGGAAAGTGACATTATGACTCCTCCGATATATAATAGTAACTTTTTCATATTTCTCATGACTAAAAATTAATTGAAACACCAAATACTAAGGAGGTGGTGATAGGATAACCCTCTACACTGACTTCCGGGTCCCAGCCCTTAGGAGCCCCGCTGACAGTAAACAAATCGCTGCCGCTTACATACACACGTACCGAATTCATGCAGGCTTTGGTTGTCCAAGCCTTCGGAAGCGTATAACCGACAGAAAGATTCTTCAGACGGATGTAGCGACTGTTATAAAGCCAATAGTCGGACATACAAAGATTGGCATCGCGGCTGGTACGTGTCAGACGCGGATACTTGACTGCCGCATTCTGCTCGTCCGTATTGCGGGCACTCCAATAATTGCCATCGAGAATGGTGGGGAAATTCAGCCAGTTATCCTGCAAGCCTTCAATCATGGCTGCACTGATTTGCGACTTCTGATTGCCTACCCCTTGCAGTGTCAAACCAAAATCCAACCCTTTATAGGCGGCATTGAAAGTAAGACCGAACATGAGATGAGGCAGAGAACCACCCAACAGTACCCGGTCGTATTCGGGCGATATTATACCGTCGGGTACACCGTCGGGACCGGAAATGTCTTTGTACTTAATGTCGCCCACCTTAACGCTGTTGTTCAGTTTGGGCGAGTTGTCTACATCTTCTTGGGTCAGGAACAGGCCGTCACTCATGTATCCATACCATTCGTTATATTCGCTTCCTTCCATTTTCACCTGGTTGCCAAGAAACTGCGTTCCGTTCAAATTACCCATAGTCGAGGTGAAGTCAGACAAATTAGCCGAAACGGAGTAGGAAAAATCACCCTTCGTATCCCTCCATCCAATCTCTATGTCATAACCCGTAGTATGCATATTTCCGGCATTGACATCCGGATTGTCATAACCTATAAAGTGTGGAATTTCCAACGCAAGCAACATATCTTTCGTATTTTTCCGATAATAATCGGCAGAGAAGTGCAGACGGTTACCCAGGAAGTTGGCATCCAGACCGATATCCCAGCTTTCGGTTGTTTCCCATGAGATATTCCGGACTGCGTATTTTTGCTGTGCGGCGGTAATGACAGAAGACACAAGACCCTGTGCGTTCTGAAACAGGGCGTTGTTATAGTCGATGGCAGCCTGGTAGGGGTAGTAGTTATAAATGAAATTTCCATTTTCATCATAAGTTCCTATACGTTCGTTTCCTAACTTGCCCCACGAACCTCTTAACTTCAGATAAGAGAACCAGTCCATATCGGCTTTCTGGAAAAACTTCTCTTCGGAAACCACCCAGCCAAGTGATACGGAAGGGAAATTGCTCCAACGGCAATCGGATGCAAAACGGGAAGAACCGTCGCGACGCAGATTGGCTTGAACAAGATAGCGGTTGGCATAGCTGTATGTCAGACGGCCAAAGAACGAACGGTAGGCATATTCTTCGGCATTGCCGCCATTGTCCCGATAATCTTCCGAACCCAAATCGAGATAAGGATAGTTGGTAAGCAGATATTGGTCTCTGGAAGCATTGAGATTCTCCCAATTCACATAGTAATCTTCGTATCCTGCCATGACAGAGAAATCGTGCTGCCCCACCGACTTGGCATAGTTGGCAAAAAACTGAGTCGTAATATCGTGGTTGTCGTTACGGTCTTCTTTCAGGTTTGTCGTACGATAACCGCCCATGTAACCGGCAATGGTATTCGGCTCGTCGGCCCGGGTATAGGGAATCTGCCTGACAAACGTCTTTTTCTTCCCATTGTTAAAGTTGGGAGCCACAACCGCCGAAAGTTTTAACCCGTCGACAGGAGCGATGTCAAGGCCCAGTTTGCCTCCGATAGTTGTATTCCAAGTGTGAATAGTACCTCCGTCCGTTATTTTAGCCAGCATATTTTCGCCATCCTTTACGTCGCCCCATTGTCCGTTCGTCCATTTGGAAGCGTAGATTGAAGGGATTTTACGTCCGCCTATTCCCATCGGGTTAGAGTTTGGAGAGAGGTATTTGGAGCGGGAGAAATTCAAATCCAAATTGGCGGAAATGTATTTATTGATTTTAAAGTCATTGTTGACACGCACCATAAAACGGTCGTACGCTTTGTTGACGTAAAGCCCGTCGGTCTTATCGTAGCGGAAAGAGGCTTTGGTACGGATTACATTCCCTCCGCCGGCGATATTAAGCGTATGAGTCTGCCGGGGTGCGGAACTATTCAAAAGAATATCTCCCCAGTCCGTCATCGGATATTTGTCGGGGTTGGCAGCGTTGTTTTTTTGCCAATCGGCGATGTCGCCTTCGGTGTATGTCTGATACCATCCGCCATCGGGGTTGTCGTTGTAACGTGTCTCGTTCACCATTTCCATATAACGTTGCGCTCCGACGTAAGCGGGCAATTTGGTCGGCATTTCCCAGCCATACTCAAAATTGTAGCTCAAAGCAACATCGCCGCTTTTGGCACGTTTGGTCGTGACAACAATGACTCCGGCGGCAGCCCGGGAACCGTAGATAGAGGCAGAAGCAGCATCTTTCAATACCGACATATTTTCCACATCTTCCGGATTTACCGAATTGATATCTCCGGGTATTCCATCAATAATGACCAACGGACTTGAATCGCCAATGGTAGTGACGCCACGTATCTGAATGGAAGAAGCACTTCCGGGAGCACCGTCTTCACGACTGACCGTCACACCGGAAAGGGCGCCTTGCAGCGCTGTGGAAAGTTGGGTAGTACGGCGGGTGGCAAGCTCGTCGCCTTTGACGGCAGTGACCGAACCGGTCAAATCTTTTTTCTTCATGGTGCCGTAACCTACTACAACCACCTCATTAAGCTGTGCGTTCTCCTCTTGCAGAACCACATCAATCACTTTCCGTACACCGATGCTGACCGTTTTCGTCTGATAACCTATATAAGTGATTTGCAGCACGGAATTGGCAGGTGCATGGATGCTGAAACAACCGTTGACGTCTGTGATGGTACCGATGGTGCTTCCTGCAACCTTGATGTTGGCACCGATGACAGGTTCGCCATTCTCATCTTTTACCGTACCGGTTACGGGAGTTCCCTGTTGCTGTTCGTTTTTAGAGATGGCGTCGTCTACAAGCATGATGTTTTTACCCTCCATCACATAACGGACGCCTGTCCCCCGAAACACGTCATTCAGAATTTCACCGACACTCTTATTCTTCGCATTTATCCCGACATTGCGTTTGGTGTCGATATCTTTGACGTCGAACACAAACAGATACTCTGTCTGCCTCTCGATTTCGTTGATGACTTGTCCTATCGTCATATGGTTGGCAACAATCGTTACATGAGCCGTCTGCGCATAGCTTCCTACGGCAAAGAGATTTCCCACACATAGAAGCAGGCATAAAACTGTGATTTTCATAATACGGAATAACTGTTTAATTTCTATAAATAATTCCTGATACAGAGAATTTTTCATATTTTCGCAACATATTAGTTTATTAGGTTTAACTTAATCTATAACTATCTCGTCGGCTTCCTACAGCCCGACTCAGACAAATGGGATGGTGTTGCAGCACTGTCCCATCTTTTGTTTCTTTCGCGGTGTTTTCAATCTTCCATAGGCTTCAGTATGTTTTAAATGTTAATAAATAGTGATGGTATTGCTCTCTTCATCTTTATCGTAGGAGAATTTACTGTTGAGGCTGAGCACGCGCATGACATGGTCTATGCCGTCATTCGTGCGGAACTTTCCGGTATAGTGTGCATCGAGAACCTGCCGGTTATTGACGATAAAGTCCACATCGTAATAGAGTTTCAGTTTCTCTATCATGTCTCGCAGGGAGATATCGTTGAAACAGATAAGTCCTTCGCGCCAGCGAAAATAGTCGGTTGTGCGGATTGTTTCCCTCACCATCCGGTTTCCTTTCAATACGGCGGCGCTTCCGGGCGTCAGCCTCATAAGAGGTGTCTGCTCTTTTTTATGTAAGATTTCCACCGCTCCGTTCAGCAAAGCTGTCTCCCAGACGGTATCTTTCCGGTAAGCCAACACATTGAATTCGGTGCCCAATACCCGGATGTCGCATTGGCTGGTTTCAACGATGAAAGGTCTTTCGGCTTGAGAGGAGACTTTGAAATAGCCTTCACCATCCAGCTTTACGCGACGGGCGTCTTTAGGAAACTGTCCGGGAAAGGTCAGGCGGCTTCCCGAATTAAGCCATATATGTGTTCCGTCCGCCAAACGTAACTCCGCGTGTTGCCCTGCCGGGGCGATTACGGTTTGCAGGTTTTCGCTTTTGCCGCGTACGCTGTAATAATTGTAGAAGTGGATGCTTGCTATGGCAATGGCGGCTACGGCTGCCACCCGATACAAAACACCTAACTTTCGCTTCAGCAGACTTTGGGGTTTCGGCAACGTGTAAGTATCGTCCGTTTGCCGCCACAAAGCGATGTCGTACAGCTTACGCTGCCGTTTGTATTCGGACAGATGCGCCTCGTCCTCGCGCAGCCAGTCCACCACCCGCTCTCTTTCTATTTCAGAGGCCTCGCCCGATATGTACTTTTGCAACAATTCATTCATTTTTTCCGATTGCTTTATATATATAACGTTTCAGGTTTTATTTACCCTAAAAAGAAAAACGTTTTTTTGAAAGCGGAAAAATGAAAAGCCTTGCGCAACGGGCGGATTACTTCAAATAGAAAAAGAAATAAAATAAAGGAAGGTAGTCTTTCAGAGTTTTCCGAAAGACTTTGAGTGCTTTGGAGATATGATATTCGACATTCTTGACGGAGATGTGGAGTTCGGCGGCAATCTCCCGGTTGGTTTTGCCTTCAAAGCGGCTAAGGGAAAATATGCGGGAAGTCTGTTCGGGCAGCGATTCCAACGTGTCGCGTATGATGCCGGTTACCTCTTTTGAAAAAATCTCATTCGGGTTGCACTCTTCGAGCGAAGAGAGACGGAGAGCCAAATCTTCCTGTTGTTTCTCGGAAAGATGCGTCAAAGCCTGTTGCTTTATGCTTTCGTGCCGCAGATAGTCTAAGGCTTTATTCTTTAAAATACTGAGCAACATCGGCCCGACAATTTCCGTAGGGTTACGCTGCATCCATTGCCACAACTTGATAAGGGCTTCCGAAGCAATGTCTTCCGCTGCGATGTCATCATATACATACGACTTTACGAACAGAAAAGATTTTCGGTAATATTGCGTATAAATATTATTAAAAGTACTGCCGGGGTGAGGTAACTCTGTAGCCATCGTTCATCTTTATTGTAATTTCCAAGTATTTAAAACAAAAGTAGGAACAATCTTTGAATTTACAAATTTTCCCGTTTACTATTTGCTTTATCTCTTTCCCGCCGCCCGCCGGACCGCCTTTGAAAGAATATTCGCTCAAACGCTTCACATTCCCGAAATAAAGCCCTACTTTTGTGAAGGATATTTTCCTGCGATATAGACATATGGGCAAGAAGTCTCCTACAAATAAAATAACCTCTACAGAATATGAAAGAAGAAGCCGGCAGCCAGTCTGTCCCCTACAATTTTGTCCGTTGCTTCAACGAACAGTGCCCGCAAGCCTCGAAATGTCTGCGCCACATCGCTGCACAAAATAAGACAACCGACTGTTTTTACATCTCCATCGTCAACCCGACACATTATCCTGCGGCGGGAGAACCGTGCCCATACTTCAAGAGTGCCAACAAAATACGTATGGCGTGGGGAATGAAGCGGATGCTTGACAGAATCCCTTATGAAGATGCAGTGAGTATCAGAGCACAGATGATAAGGCGCTATGGAAAAACAGGCTACTACAGGCTCTACCGCGGAGAACGGGGACTCATGCCCAAAGACCAGGAGTATATCAGACAACTCTTCCGCAACAAAGGAATCAAAGACGAACCGGTCTACCAATCTTATACGGAAGAATATATCTGGTAAATTGACGTCGCACAGCCCGTAGCCTTGCCACACGGACAAAGTGTGGCATCGTGCGTGAATGTATCGTGTCTTTCTTCGCCAAAGACAGAGAGGTTTGTCGTGCCCCATTGAGTTTCAATTTCGTTTCCTTCGTGTGAAACTTTAGTTCCATATGGGTGGAAACAAAGGTTTCTTCCCAATGAAACTCTTGTTCCATCAGCTTTGGAACTAAAGTTTCAAGCAGTAGAAACTTTGGTTTCAAGCCTTGAAGCAGATTTTCCTTATACATTCGGCAGGAAAAGTGTGACTATATAGAAAAAGTTCGGTAGGAAAAATATATCTTTGTGCAAGATATCAGACTTGATGCAACCTATATTTAAAAGATAAAGACCGAGTATGCGCCCATCCATCATATACCTTTGCCTGCTCCCCGTCCTGCTGTTTTCCTGCCGGAGTGCTTCCCTTGAGACACAACTGAAGGAAGCCGTCAAAGACAAGAAAGCCGAAATAGGGATTGCCGTCATCATAGACGGAAAAGACACGGTAACCGTCAACAACGACGCCCGCTATCCTCTGATGAGTGTCTTCAAATTCCATCAGGCCCTGGCAGTAGCCGACTATATGGCAAAGCGAAACCAACCGTTGGACACGCTACTGACGATAGAGAAACAGGACTTGAAACCGGACACCTACAGTCCGCTACGCGAAAGACATCCGCAAGGAGGAATCGAGATAAGCATTGCCGACCTGCTGAAATACACGCTTCAACAGAGCGACAACAACGCGTGCGATATACTATTCGATTACCTGGGCGGCACGGAAGCGGTAGACAAATACATCCGTTCGTTAGGCCTACGGGATTTCTCCATCGTAGCCACCGAGGACGATATGCACAAAGACCTGGAGTTGTGTTATCAAAACTGGAGTACCCCGTTGGCCGCCGCCGAATTGCTGGAGATTTTCCGCCGTGAGCCGTTGTCTGGCACAACCTATAAAGACTTCATCCGGCAGACAATGGTAGAATGCCGGACCGGACAAGACCGCCTGGCGGCTCCCTTATCGGACAAAGGCGTAACCATAGGACACAAAACGGGAACGGGCGACCTGAACGCCAAAGGCCGGCAGATAGGCTGCAACGACATCGGCTTTGTCCTATTGCCCGACGGGAGAGCCTACAGCATAGCTGTTTTCGTAAAAGACTCCGAAGAGAGTCTTACCGACAACAGTCGGACAATCGCTGACGTTTCGCGTATCGTCTATGAATATGTGATGAAGTCAGCCCGATAAAAGAGAGAACAATGAACGGTCGTAACAATAGAAAGAAATGGAGAAGAAAACCGACCCTAAAGAAACAATAACCACCCGCAGCCTTGAGACAGAAAGGCTGCTAATCCGCCCCTTTCAAGAAGAGGATGCGGAAGCCTTCTTTGCCTGCTGTCAAAACCCGAACTTAGGCAACAATGCAGGATGGGCGCCCCACAAGACACTGGAAGAATCGCGGGAGATTCTTCTGAATGTATTTATCGGCCAGGAGAATATTTGGGCGATGACGCTGAAAGACACGCGGCAGCTTATCGGCTCCGTCGGAATCGTCCCCGACCCGAAACGGGAGAATCCGCAGGTACGTATGCTGGGCTACTGGCTCGACGAAGCATATTGGGGCAAAGGGTATATGACGGAAGCTGTGCAAGCCGTAATAAACTACGGGTTCGGCGAACTGCAACTCAGCCTCATCACCGCCAATTGTTACCCACACAACAAGCGGTCGCAACAAGTGCTCGAACGAAATGGTTTTATCTACGAAGGCCTGCTGCACCAAGCCGAACTGACATACAACGGAAACATATTCGACCATCTGTGCTACTATCTCCCCAACATCTCCCGACCCACCGCACAGGATTATGATGAACTGACAGAGGTGTGGGAAGCATCGGTGCGCCACACACATCACTTTCTCACCGAAGAAGACATCCGGTTTTACAAACCGTTGGTGCGCAATGAGTATTTAGCGGCAGTAGAACTATACATCATCCGGAATGCCGAAAGAAAGATTGCAGCTTTCATGGGACTGAGCCACGAACAAATCGAAATGCTGTTCGTCAATCGCAGCGAGCAGGGAAAAGGATACGGCAAGCGCCTGTTGCAATACGCCATCTTGAAGAGACAGATAGATAAGGTGGACGTAAACGAACAGAACGGGAAAGCACTCGGTTTTTACCTTCACATGGGATTCCAAACCATCGGCAGGGACGAAACGGACAGCCAGGGAAAGCCTTACCCGATTCTGCACCTACAGTTGGAAAAAGCGAGCATCGAAACAAGCAACCGTTGACACCGGAAAAAAAGAGAATTGCATGAACCTGCGTACAAGATTAGCCGAACGCGTACATATCGAAGACATCAGAGAGATACTTCACTTCATACAAGACGACGAGCAGCTCAGAGAAGAGGTCTACCAACTTATCTTTGACAAAGACGAGACTCTCTCTTATCATGCCTTGTGGGTTTGCACGCATTTCCCAAAAGAAGGTGTAGAATGGCTAAGCCAACGGCAAGACGAACTGATTGATGCACTATTAGTCTGCCCGCACACAGGAAAAAGAAGGATGCTCCTGAGCCTGCTCAGCCAACAGCCGGCAGCCAATCCGCCACGGATGGATTTCCTCGATTTCTGTATGGAACGTGTCATAACCCGACGTGAACCGGGCGGAGTGCAGTCTCTCTGCATAAAACTTGCCTGCCAACTGACCCGTTCTATTCCCGAATTGCAGCAAGAACTGCGTACCATGCTGGAAATTATGGAACCCGAACTGTTAAGCCCTGCCATCCGTGCCGTACGCAGAAATACGCTAAAGGCAATGAAAGCCAAGAAGTAGAACCTGACAAAAGCAAAGCGGCTTGTCTCACTACAGATAACACCGATTAGCACCGATTGTTTAACTTCATTATGCAAGTATTAAAAAAGCAAACTGTACTAACCGGTGTTATCTGTAGTGAGACAAACCGCCTTTATTGTAATCAATTAAAATAGTATAAGAATACGGCAATGCCTTCGAGTGCTTTCTTCGGCTGGTCTTTTATCTCGATGGCAAACTTGATTTCAGCCTTTGCCACGCCACGCAGATTGGTCAACGAATGAAGGGTAGTCACCAGGCGGATGCTCTGTCCTGCCAACACAGCCTGACCGAATTTCATCTTGTCCATACCGTAGTTAATCATCATCTTCAGGTTGTTCACCTGGATTATCTGGTTCCACATATACGGCAGCATGGACAATGTCAGATAACCGTGAGCTATTGTGCTTTTGTAAGGGCTGTCCACTTTGGCACGTTCCGTATCCACGTGAATCCATTGGTGGTCTAATGTCGCATCCGCAAAAAGATTGATGCGCTCCTGAGAGAGTTCCACATAATCGGAAACACCTATTTGTTTACCTAACAGTTGTTCAAATTCTTCGTACGAATTGATAATTACTTTTTCCATAGTCTGAACGCTTTATGGGGGTTATTAATCTATTAATTGGTGGCAAAATTAGGAAAAATAAACTGATATGCCATCAGTTCTTCCGATTTTACTTTACTTTTGCACCCATAATCACATTCAAAGATACACCGATGATACATCTCTTCAAGAAACCTGTTTTCCACATTGCGCTACCGGCGAAATTCACTTATCCTTTCCATTATACTCCCCATCCGTTGTGCGTATTGGCGGCAGAGGAAGTAAAAGCGTATATCGCAAGCCGCAAGGAATGGCAGGAAGAATTAGCTCTCGGAAAGATGTTCGGGGTATTGATTGTACAATGCGGAACGGGAGAAGCCACGGAGAAAGAAAGCAACATCGGCTATCTGGCAGCCTTTTCCGGCAATTTGGCGGGAAAGAACCTCCATACTTATTTTGTTCCTCCGGTCTATGACCTGCTGCAACCGCAAGGATTCTTCAAGATGGAGGAAGAGCAGATTTCAGCCATCAATACCCGCATCGGCGAATTGGAGAACAATACACACTACCTTGAATCGAAAGAAAAACTGAAAGCAGAAACCGAACAGGCCCGGACGGAACTGATTCAAGCCAAAGCGGAACTAAAGGCGGCGAAGGAAGTCAGAGAGAGTCGGCGCCGGTCGGCAAACGGGATTTCCGAAGAAGAACAAGCCGCTCTGATTCGGGAAAGCCAATATCAAAAAGCTGAATACAAGCGAAAAGAAAAGTACTGGAAAAGGCGGTTGGAGGAACGTGAAGCGGAAGTCTGCCGCTTCAAGGACGAAATAGAAAAACTGAAAGCAGAACGGAAAGAACGTTCGGCAGCCTTGCAACAAAAGTTGTTCGGGCAGTTCCGGATGCTGAATGCAAAAGGAGAAGTGAAAGACTTATGCAGCCTCTTTGAGCAGACCGTAGGGAAAGTACCGCCCAGCGGTGCAGGCGAGTGTGCGTTGCCCAAGCTGCTGCAATATGCGTATCTTCATCAACTGAAACCGTTGGCAATGGCCGAGTTCTGGTGGGGAGAGTCTCCGAAAAACGAAATCAGACATCACGGCTATTACTATCCCTCCTGCAAAGGAAAATGCGAACCCATTCTTCAACATATGCTCCAGGGATTGGAGGTAGACGAGAATCCGTTGTCGGACAATATACATAAAGACACGGAACTGGAAATCGTGTTTGAAGACGAATGGCTGGTAATAGTCAACAAACCGGCAGGAATGTTATCCGTGCCGGGAAAGGCGGAGGAGACGGACTCCGTCTACCACCGTCTGAAGAAAAAGTATCCCGATGCTACGGGACCTATGATTGTACACCGGCTCGACATGGCAACTTCGGGATTATTGCTTGTAGCCAAAACCAAAGAAGCACATAGGCATTTGCAGGCACAGTTCGAGAACAGGAGCATTAAAAAAAGGTATATCGCTTTATTGGAGGGAGAAGATACGGCCCTGACCACAGGTAAGACGGGGACAATCTCGCTCCCACTCTGTCTGAACCCACTCGACCGTCCCCGCCAAATGGTGAACGAAGAATACGGGAAAGAAGCCGTCACGGAATACCGGATTATCGCAAGTTCAAAGCGACATACCCGCATCACCTTGTATCCGTTGACCGGACGTACAC
>NZ_CAJULN010000031.1 GCF_910586915.1 uncultured Bacteroides sp. | reverse complement strand
TGTGCAACTTTTTCATTTGTAAATATTTAGATTCTTAATTCAACCAACGAGTAAAAGAAAACTATATCCGACCCTTCCATTGCTTGGTAGAGGGGGCAGACACCCCCGACTTCCGTCGGTGCGACACCCTGGGCTGTGCTTCCGGCCACAACCCGAAAACCGCTTTCCAAGTGCAACCGGAAGGCAAATACCGCTTCATCCACCTTTCGCCACTGCCCAACCATATTTGCCACATCGCAGAAATTTATTTCAAAGACAAAAACCAGGCAACCATCCCGGCCAAAGCCGACCGTGACAAAGTCAGCTTCTTCCCCACCAATAGACTGACGGACAACAACATCCTCACCGCCATGATTCTTTCCGAGAAACTGATTTACTCATGTCCCGAAAACCGTCTGCCGGAAAGCATCCACCTGCTTCCGGCAAACGACGGAAACGGCATCTACCCAGACGACGAATACGAACTTTTCTATTTCAATTTCCGCGAAGGATGGATATCGTGCGGGACGAAAAAGGCAGACGGCTATTCTCTCACCTTCGGCAACGTACCCGAAAACGCACTGTTCTGGCTACAGAATCTTACCACCGGAAAGGAAGAACGCATCTTCACCTACGAGAACAAAACACAATGCTTCAAGTAACGGAAAGAAAATATCCTTTTATTCATTTTTCATGCGATAAAATATCAAATTTGATATTTTATCGCATATTTCTTTATAAAATGTTTGTCGGTTTAATTTTTATCTTTACTTTTGCAACCGCATAAAAGAAACGGATATCGAATTAAAAAAACATCAATAAAAGAAAAAAGATTATGAATGCAGCAAAGGTATTAGACGATTTAAAGAGAAGATTTCCCAACGAACCGGAGTATCATCAAGCAGTAGAAGAGGTTCTCTCTACCATTGAAGAGGAATACAACAAACACCCGGAGTTTGACAAAGCAAACTTAATCGAGCGTTTGTGCATCCCCGACAGAGTATATCAGTTCCGCGTGACTTGGATGGATGACAAAGGTAACATCCGGACAAACATGGGCTACCGCGTGCAGCACAACAACGCCATCGGCCCGTACAAAGGCGGTATCCGTTTCCACTCATCCGTGAACCTCTCTATCCTGAAGTTCCTTGCCTTTGAACAAACATTCAAAAACTCACTCACCACGCTGCCGATGGGTGGTGGCAAAGGTGGTTCCGACTTCTCTCCGCGCGGAAAGTCGAACATGGAAGTAATGCGTTTCGTGCAGTCTTTCATGCTGGAATTGTGGCGCCACATCGGTCCGGAAACCGACGTTCCTGCGGGTGATATCGGCGTAGGCGGCCGTGAGGTAGGCTTCATGTTCGGTATGTACAAAAAACTGGCTCATGAGTTTACGGGAACCTTTACGGGCAAAGGACGCGAGTTCGGCGGTTCGCTGATTCGTCCCGAAGCTACCGGATACGGAAACATCTATTTCCTGATGGAGATGCTGCAAACCAAAGGTACCGACCTGAAAGGCAAGACTTGCCTGATTTCGGGCTCGGGCAACGTGGCTCAGTACACGGCAGAAAAAGTGCTGGAGTTAGGTGGCAAAGTGTTGACAATGTCCGACTCCGACGGCTATATCTACGACCCGGACGGTATCGACCGCGAAAAACTGGATTACATCATGGAACTGAAAAACCTGTACCGTGGACGTATCCGCGAATATGCCGAGAAGTACAGCTGCAAATATGTGGAAGGCGCTCGTCCGTGGGGTGAGAAAGCTGATATCGCGCTGCCGTCGGCCACTCAGAACGAGATTAACGGCGACGATGCAAAGAAACTGATTGCCAACGGTGTGATGGCGGTTTCGGAAGGTGCGAATATGCCGTCTACTCCGGAAGCTATCAAAGTGTTCCAGGATGCCAAGATTCTTTACGCTCCGGGTAAGGCTGCCAACGCCGGCGGTGTATCCGTGTCGGGTCTTGAGATGACTCAGAATTCCATCAAACTGAGCTGGAGCGCCGAAGAAGTGGACGAAAAGCTAAAGAGCATCATGAAGAATATCCATGAAGCGTGTGTTCAGTATGGTACTGAAGCCGACGGATATGTGAACTACGTGAAAGGTGCCAACGTGGCCGGATTCATGAAGGTGGCCAAAGCAATGATGGCGCAGGGTATCGTATAAAAAAATCGGTCCGAAGAAAGAATAGAAACCATAGTTTATAAAAAAAAGAGACTGTCTGCGTGTGATGCGCAAGACAGTCTCTTTTTGTATATCTTACCGAAGCGGTCTTAGAAGGCATATCCGAATCCGACATTCAGATAGATGGGATACATGGCAAAGGTGATGGTTTCGAAATCTTTCTTGAATACATCGTTCAGTCCCCAGGTCAGGTCAGCATACACGTTCAGATGTTTGAAGGCTTTCCATTCGCCGCCAAGCTGTGCACCCCACTGGAACTTCCGCAGATTTTCCGAGAAGTCGTATGTGGCTATGCTCTCACCACTGAAATTGACACGCTGCCCGTTCTCGTCCGGAGTACGCAGATGGCCCTCATATACATGACCAGAGAAGTTGCCTTCGCTCATATAAGAGAAGTAAGGGCCGAGCGATACTTTCCAACGACTGCTTATTTTGTAATTGGCAAGCAATGGGATAGTCAGGTATGAGTTTTTTACTTTTGTCTTCACACCACCGGTCCATAGTCCCTGCAATTCTCCACCGTCGGCGTTGATAATCTTCATTCCATAGTTTTTTACGGTGGCTTTGGTGGTCATGGTTTTATTTTCCAACCGTATGCCGGCAGTCATTCCCCACTTCTTGTCGTTACCCAGCCACTTGGTGGCGTTTCCTTCGAGAGCAATGGCAATATTGGGCGAATAGTTGTCGATGTTACGTATCTCTTTGGGCAAAGGCAACGGAGCCGTTCCACCAATGCTCAATCCTGCTTTGATGCTATATTCCCATCCATGCAGATAGGAGTAGATAAGGGCTTTGCTACGTTCGGTCTGTGCAAAAGACAGTTGCGGGCAAAGTATTGCCAGAAACAGCAATCCTGCAATTCTATTATATATTGTCCTCTTCATTTTTTCTTATTATTGAATGATTTATAATAGGGATACAATTAGTTGTTTGAGTCGGGGTAGTTTACTATTTCCACCTGGTCTACATACAGCGTACTTCCCACTGCTCCTTCAAACTTGGCTCCGTCGACACTTGAAGAAAATACGATGGCAAGTTTATAGATACCTTTCTTCAGTTTCTCCGAGTCAATGGATTTGCCCTTCTTCAATTCAAAATCAAAATTAAATTCTTTCCAGTCATCGGTCTCGGGTAGTTGGTCAATGTTCCGTGCCAAAGCTACAATATTCTCAGAAGTCAGCGAGTTGGAACCATCAAGGAAGTGCACATTATCATCCGTTTCGTACAGCACACCGTAAATATCGCATTGGTCTTTCTTTCCTTCAACGATTTCTCCCTTCACGGAGAACTGAGGACCTGCCTTGTATTTATAATGTCCTTTCAAACTCTGTGGCCGGTAGAAATAGGGGAATCCGAAACGGGTTGCTTTCATCGCGTCATTCAATGCTTGCCCCACCTCGAACGAACCTATGAACAGGTTGCCTGCTGCAATGTACATTTTCACCATTGATCCGAAACTGCCTGTGTCTTTAGTCTCCAATTTTACACATTTCCCCCCGTTTATACCACCATTGACCTGTACGGTAGGATAGTCCAAAGGCGTTTTTGCCTGTGCCGTTAATTTATATCCAGGATTTCCACTCGACCATTCCAAGCGACGCAGAATGTGTCCTTCGTCCTTTTCTTCATAAAATACATGGTAAGGAGTGAGGGAACTTAGCATCTCAAATCCGTAGGCAGTGGGCATTTCTGTCTGCCAAAGTCTTACTTCATAGGTTGCCGAGAAAGCGCCATCTTCGGAAGTAACTTTAAATTTGCGCATCTTATTTTCTTCAAAGTTATATGTGTCCGTTCCGTCTGTTTGTAACTTCTGCTCAGGTGCTACGGTAGCTCCTGCCGGGAGTTCAAAAAGAAGATTAATTTTCGACAGGTCTGCCGCTTTCGACACATATAATTGGATAGTAAATGCATTCGGGTCAATCAAACATTGCTGAATATCCTTTCCTCTACAGCCATCTATAGCTGCTTCTACATTTAAGGCTTCATCCTGAATACAGGAAACCATTGCCAGACACATCATCATTCCGGCTAATACTTTTTTCATTTTCATTAATTAAAATATTTAGTTGAAAAAACGATTTGGATGCAAAGATAGCGAAAAGTGTTGATATACATAGAGAATAGCTAAATTCTATCATACAAAAAAAACAGACGAATGAAGTCTACGTTCACTCGTCTGTCCTATATTTGAGGGAGTCAAAAGCCTTAAATTCGTAACGGTTTAGACAAATAATCACAAAGAGGAATCGTCTATAAACCATCAATTTCCGATTGGGAGAGTCCGGTGACTTCACTGATAGAAGAGACAGGCATTCCCATACGTTTCATTTGAAGGGCAATGGTACGACGTTCTTCGATTTTACCTTCAGCTCTTCCTTTTTCCAATCCCTGTGCCAAGCCTCTCTCTATCCCTTCCACCAAACCTTCCGCTCTGCCCTTCTGCTCGGCAAATTCCATCGTAACCAAATTATCACGATACACCTTGATACTTTCGTCATACTTGATGCGTTCTTCTTTGGAAAGAGAAGCAATATCAACAATCTTTTCCAACTTTTCAAAGACTGACTTACGCGCAGTAAAAGGCATTCGGTTTAAAGTTTCCATATTTTTCAAAACATAAATCCAACGTTCGAAATCGGTATCGCACTCATTCTCTTCTTTCATGAAAGAGGGAAGTTCGATAAAGATAAAACGGAGTTTATCCGAGAATTGTTCGTGTGTATCACGGTCGGAAAGAACGATGTCAGTACGAAGTTTGTGAGGCATATCGTCCAGACGGAAGTTCATAAAGAATACGCCGTAAACTGCTTTTAAGTTAAAACGCCAAGAAGCACCCTTTTCACCCTGGCGAGAAATGGCGTGCGAAAGGTAGAATAAGGCACGTTCGCGAAAGTTGATCTGCTGCTTGTTCTGCATCTCGACGATAAACTGCTCACCGTTCTCAGTGGTACAATAGATATCGTAGATAACGCCACGATCGCCCATATACTCAGGAAGTATCTCTTTATCAAGAAAGGTGATGTCAGTTATACTTTTCTCATCCACTAACAAGTCGTTGAGAAAGTCGATTAGAAGGTCTTTACTGACTTCCTGACCAAAGATTTTCTTAAAGCCGACGTCAGTGAAAGGGTTTATAAATTTCGCCATGATTCTAACTATTTATCCTTTTGAAGATTACAAAGATAGCGTTTGATTATGGATTATCCTAATCAATAACTGCATAAAGAGTGAATTTCAATCTCTTTTATAACAGGGCGATTTCCGATTCAGAAAGTCCGGTGACTTCACTGATAGAAGAAACAGGCATTCCCATACGTTTCATTTGAAGAGCAATAGTGCGACGTTCCTCTATTTTACCTTTTTCCATTCCTTGTACAAGCCCTTTTTCTATACCTTGTGCCAAGCCCTGTGCCAAGCCTCTCTCTATCCCTTCCGCCAAACCTTCCGCTCTACCCTTCTGCTCGGCAAATTCCATCGTAACCAAATTATCACGATACACCTTGATACTTTCGTCATACTTGATGCGTTCTTCTTTGGAAAGAGAAGCAATATCAACAATCTTTTCCAACTTTTCAAAGACTGACTTACGCGCAGTAAAAGGCATTCGGTTTAAAGTTTCCATATTTTTCAAAACATAAATCCAACGTTCGAAATCGGTATCGCACTCATTCTCTTCTTTCATGAAAGAGGGAAGTTCGATAAAGATAAAACGGAGTTTATCCGAGAATTGTTCGTGTGTATCACGGTCGGAAAGAACGATGTCAGTACGAAGTTTGTGAGGCATATCGTCCAGACGGAAGTTCATAAAGAATACGCCGTAAACTGCTTTTAAGTTAAAACGCCAAGAAGCACCCTTTTCACCCTGGCGAGAAATGGCGTGCGAAAGGTAGAATAAGGCACGTTCGCGAAAGTTGATCTGCTGCTTGTTCTGCATCTCGACGATAAACTGCTCACCGTTCTCAGTGGTACAATAGATATCGTAGATAACGCCACGATCGCCCATATACTCAGGAAGTATCTCTTTATCAAGAAAGGTGATGTCAGTTATACTTTTCTCATCCACTAACAAGTCGTTGAGAAAGTCGATTAGAAGGTCTTTACTGACTTCCTGACCAAAGATTTTCTTAAAGCCGACGTCAGTGAAAGGGTTTATAAATTTCGCCATGATTCTAACTATTTATCCTTTTGAATACTACAAAGATAGCATTTGATTATGAATTATCACAATTTAAGAGGGATATTTTTGTTGACGACAATTTTATAACTATCTGAATTTCTTCACTTGAAAACAATGTAAGAAAAATTATCCAAACGCATATCAATCTATCTTTTATGAGAAAAGTTCCTGCAACTTATGTGTCATTCGCTCATTAAAATTATAGTTCCAATGAATTGACAGCATCGTTTTTTACTGAGGAAACCATAGCCTCTCTTAGATAAAACAAAAGTTTCAAACAGAAAAAAGGATGTGCCAATACTAAACTGACACATCCTTATATTATCTTAAGATTATAGCAAATAATTTATTATTCTGCTGTTAATTCAAAATTATCTACCATCAATACACTTCCCGGAGCACCCCAGAACTTATCACCATCCTTACTTGAAGAACAAATAATTGCAAAACGATACTTTTTATTTGCATCATATTCTTTCTTCCAAACAAAATCCAATTCAAATTCTTTCCAACTTTCTTGCTTTCCACCAAATAATTGTGCGATAGCAGCTACACGACTGGAAGTATAAATTCCATTTTCACCATCAACTCCTGTCAAACAGTCAGACAAATCTTCTTTATAATCTTCTGTTTCGTACAAAACGGCACTGATAGCAAACTCGTCTGTTTTACTTTCATCCAATACAGCTTCATGACAATGATCCTTATACGGAGTTTCGTTTACAATATAATATTCTTTACCTGGAGTGTATTTATACCATCCTTTTAATGAAACCGGTTTTTGTGAATAAGGAATCCCAAACTTAGTACTATTTAAAGTATTCATCATATCAGTAACAAAACTACCAATAAATAAACTTCCTGAAGTAACTTTAGGAACCATAACAAAACCCAAATTCTTGCCTTGTGTATCTACCGACTCTATTTTTACTGAAGAATTTCCAGAGCAAGCATCATCACTTTCTGTTACAGCATACCGATCCGTTAACTTAAACATTGAACGAAGAAGAAATACTCCTGTATTACTACTTGACCATCCTGTAGGTTCATAAAACATTAATCCTTCAGGCATTTCTGCTGGATCACCAGCAGCTACCCAAGTTTCAAAATCATAATAAGTCTTGTTCTTACCGCTTTCACCCTCTGCCAAACGTTCTCCATCAAAAACTACATCTACAATCTGATTTAAGGTCTCAACTGTTACACCTATTTGAATATTGATAGATTCACCTTTCACAGTACCATTAACAGAAGTAGGAAGTGTACCTAACACTTTACCAAATTCCGTTGTAAACGACAAATCTTTTTGTCCACTGAGTTCTTGCATTCCATCTTTTTCAACTACCGTACAAGGTACTTCAATATCACCGACCAACTGTCCAGCAAATGAAAAATCTTTCAAAGACAGCAATACTTGTGAATTTTGTTCTCCTGATTTAATAATTGATATCAATTGAGAAATCGGTTCAGCCGCACTTTCATCAATAGAAACAACTAAACGTCCCTGATAATCGCCACTTATATCAGTTACTTGTGCCAATTCTGTATCATCATCATTACTACATCCCGTAAATAAAGTTACAGAGCAAACGAGCATAAACAAATACAACAAACTTTTCTTCATAATTTTCATTGTTAGTTAATAATCTTTTTTCCGATAAAAAATCGGGTGCAAAGTAATGGCTTTGCATTCACCCTCACAAGGTCTATTCTTTGTATTTTATGTTCTATTTTTAAGATTCATACGTCATACTTCCCATTTTTAGCCCAAAAATGAGATAGATTTTTCAATATACACTTTTCAGTAGACATAGCGTAAGTGCTCAATCACTGAGCAAAAATCCCCCATGCTTTCTCACTTTTCACCTGCATCCGGCATCAGCACCACCCCATGTTTTTTCTTTCCGTCCATCTTGACAATCACAGGTCTTTCAAAGCGGACATGACGGAGGAATTTGGTTTCCATCACTGCCGGCTGCGCATTCAAGAACTCCTGGTTATAGACACCATCGTTCATAAAAGCATTGATAGTGAAGTAGCCTACTCCGAACGAAGTCAGGTTTTGAAAGAAATGCGTGCCCTGGCTGGGGTCTACACGATAGTTGGTCAGTCCGGCTTCCACAATTACGCGGGCGGCGGAGATGTGCGGCCACTTCACCGGAATACCCAACCATGTGTCGCTGCTTCCCCAGCGTCCCGGGCCGACAAGCACATAATTCCTGCCCTCGTTCAAGAACTGCTGGTTGATTTTCTCTATCTCCCAGGCAATAGCCTGATTGTTCGACGCACTGTAGCCGTCGGTCTTGACATAGACCACATCGCAGATATCGTTCATCACACCATGTCCTAACGAGTTGTAAGAACGGAGAATCGTCTCCTCGTCCGGTATCTCGTTCAAATCTTCGTCCAGAATTTCCTTGCTGTCTACGATGGGACGGATTTGCAGCAGATAGAACGTGCCCGTCTTATCCTGCTCGCGGCTCATCGTAGCGGCAAACTCAATCTCTACGGGACGGCGCATCTCCTGTTCTCCGTATTTCAACACCAACTGAAGGATACGTGCCAACGGGAAAACATCGTGTTGCAGGATATTGGCAAACGTGATTACTTTGCGTCCGCCCGGGTACAGGCCGTCACGGATAACCTGGTCGTACGGGTCGTATGTAGAAGCGATATAGCGCAAAGCACCGTCATTCTCCGCCTCCTTCACGTGGAGTTTCAAGAGGTTGAAGCCATCGTCGATAGAGAAATCATGCCCTGCGTTCTTCAAGTCCAAAGCATAAAAACGGGTTTGGGTCTCTTTCAGGGCTATTTCCATTTCGCTTGTCTGCAACACCTGGTTCGGATGATAAGGAGAGAAGCGGAGTGTCATACCACCGTCCACGATATACTTTCCCAATCCCAAAGCTAAGTTTACCGTTCCCTCTTCCGCTTTTTCATCGCCCAACGGATAGTAATTCAACGAACGCGCCACGCCCGACATGGAAGGATAATAGCGTTCGCCATACTGGTTACCCACCACCTCCTGCAAGATGACCGCCATCTTCTCCTGGTCGATAACATTCGAAGTGGCTTGCATATACGCTTTACTGTCACGGAAATAGACCGATGCATACACACCTTTGATGGCGTCGGAAAGCATACGCAACATTTCATAGCGGTCGTCCAGATAAGGAATCATATATGTATTGTAGATTCCGGCAAAGGGTTGATAATGCGAGTCCTCCAACAAAGAAGAAGAACGGATGGCAATCGGCGACTTCACCACATCAAAGAAAGTGAAGAAGTCCTCCACCAGTCTGTCGGGCAATTTCGCTTTGAGGAAATATCTCAGAATCGTATCGTCATCCGCATCCGAAAGGGCTATCTGATACAGATTATTGGTATCCATAAATTCGTCGAACACATCCGTACAGAGCACCACCGTCTTGGGAATCGCCACCCGTGCATTCTCGAATTCGTCAAATTCGGGATGCCGCTTCACCATATTGTCGATAAAAGCCAGTCCACGCCCTTTTCCGCCTAATGAACCGTCGCCGATGCGGGCAAAATTGGAATAACGGTCGAAACGGTCGCGCTTGAACACCGCCACGACTCCCTGGTTCTTCATCTTTCGGTATTTCACAATGGCTTCGAAGATGATGCGGCGATGGGCGTCCACATCCTGCAGACTGCTCCAGGTGATAGGCTTCAAAAACTCCGCCACAGGAAACATAGCCCGCGAATAGAGCCAGCGCGACACATGGTTGCGGCTGATATGGTAGAGGAAAGATTCAGCAGGCACGGCAAATAGGATGTTCTGCAACTCTTTCAAATTGCGTACGTGCGCTATCTCCTCTCCCGTCTCGGGATTGCGGAAGACGAAATCGCCGAAACCGAAGTTATCTGCAACGATACGACGCAAGTCGACGTCCATCTTCTTTGAGTTCTTATCAATAAAGCTCGCACCATATTTTGCCGCATAAGAATAGTTTTCCGATTCGGACGACTGGATAATCAAAGGTACAAACGGGTCGTTCTTCCGTATTTCGGCACATAGCTTGATACCAGCTAACCCGTCTTTCTCCCCGCGTTCCACCTTCGGGAAACGCACGTCGGTGATTACACCTAATATATTATTCTGATATTTGTGATAAATCTCCGTCGCTTCCTGATAGGTGCGCGCCAGCACAATCTTCGGACGTCCGCGCATACGAAGCGTACGCTGATGCGCATTCAGTGCTTCTGTAGAGAACTCCTGGCTTTGCTGCAACACAAACTTATACAGATTCGGCAGAATGGAAGAATAGAAGCGGATACCGTCTTCTACCAGCAGAATCAATTGCACGCCCACTTCCTGCACGTCATGTTCCAGATTCATCTTATCTTCCATCAGCTTGATGATGGATACCAACAAGTCGGTATTGCCCAGCCAGCAGAACACATATTCAAACGCGCTCAAATCTTCGTTGATAATCCGTTTCGTAATACCGTGGCTGAACGGTGTCAGGATAACGATAGGGATATGCTCGTATCTCTCCTTGATATGTCTTCCGATGTCAAAACTGTCGTTGTCTCCCGTGCTGGGCATACAAATCACCAGGTCGAACGACATATTTTCCAACTGCGCCAACGCCTCCTCTTCCGTAGACACCTGCGAAAACCGGGGCGGATAACGCAACGACAACGAGGTATATTCATTGAAAATCTTCTCGTCGATGCGTCCGTCATCTTCGAGCATGAAAGCATCGTAAGGATTGGCTATCAGCAACACATTAAAAATGCGCCGGGTCATCAGGTTGGCAAATTGCGTATCCTTGAAGTAAAGCTGGTTCAATTTGTATTTACTGAGCATATCATTGGTCTCCTTTCTTTATTCAAATTGTCATGCGTCATTAATGAGATGTTGCAAAGTTAATCCTTTCCGTCTCATTTTCCGCCTTCTCCGCCGACAAAGTTTGCCGTCCGCTTTCCGTACAGAGGCTCAAACGCTATCATTTTATCATTATTTAATCAAAATATTGGCATCCAAATAATCAACTTTCAAAAAATTACCTATATTTGCAGTTAGTTATTTGACATTTTATCAGAATTAACCCTTAAAAATAATAGTATCATGAACATTCAGAAAATCATGTCCTGTTTAGAGGCAAAGCATCCCGGTGAATCCGAATATCTTCAAGCAGTCAAAGAAGTGCTTCACTCCATTGAAGAGGTGTACAACCAGCACCCCGAGTTTGAAAAAGCTAAAATCATAGAACGGTTGGTAGAGCCCGACCGCATCTTCACGTTCCGCGTGACGTGGGTAGACGACAGAGGCGAGGTACAGACCAACCTCGGCTATCGCGTACAGTTCAACAACGCCATCGGCCCGTACAAAGGCGGCATTCGTTTCCATGCTTCCGTCAACCTTTCCATTCTGAAGTTCCTCGGTTTCGAACAGACCTTCAAGAACGCACTCACTACCCTGCCTATGGGCGGCGGCAAAGGCGGTTCCGACTTCTCTCCGCGCGGAAAGAGCAACGCCGAAATCATGCGTTTCTGCCAAGCGTTCATGTTGGAACTGTGGCGTCACCTCGGTCCCGATATGGATGTGCCCGCCGGTGACATCGGCGTAGGCGGACGCGAAGTTGGCTATATGTTCGGAATGTACAAGAAGCTGACCCGCGAATTTACAGGAACCTTCACCGGCAAAGGATTGGAATTCGGCGGTTCGCTGATTCGTCCCGAAGCTACCGGTTTCGGCGGTCTGTACTTTGTCAACCAGATGTTGCAGGCGAAAGGCATCGACATTAAGGGTAAGACAGTAGCCATCTCCGGATTCGGCAACGTTGCCTGGGGCGCAGCCACCAAAGCTACCGAATTGGGAGCTAAGGTCATCACCATCTCCGGTCCCGACGGATATATCTACGACCCGGACGGCATCAGTGGCGAAAAGATAGATTATATGCTCGAACTTCGTTCTTCGGGCAATGACATCGTTGCTCCTTATGCTGAAAAATACCCGAACGCCACCTTCGTGGAAGGCAAACGCCCGTGGGAAGTGAAAGCAGACATCGCACTCCCCTGTGCAACTCAAAACGAATTGAATGGAGAAGACGCTCAAAACCTTATCAATAACAATGTTCTTTGCGTCGGAGAAATATCCAATATGGGCTGTACGCCCGAAGCCATCGACCTGTTCATCGAACATAAGACGATGTATGCGCCGGGCAAGGCAGTCAACGCAGGCGGTGTTGCTACTTCCGGACTGGAAATGTCTCAAAACGCCATGCACCTTAGCTGGAGCGCTGCCGAAGTGGACGAAAAACTCCACACCATCATGCACGGTATTCATGCGCAATGCGTGAAATACGGTACGGAACCCGATGGATACATCAACTACGTGAAGGGTGCCAATATTGCCGGATTCATGAAAGTAGCTCACGCGATGATGGGACAAGGAGTTATTTAAATTAAAAATTGAAAATTGAGAAATAATTCTCAACTCTCAAATTTCAATTCTCGATTCTCAATTTATTTTAAGACTTTGTTTAGTTGTATTTGTATTTGTGGTTTGCGCTATTCGTCTCCTGCGAAGGACACGGGTAGCGCTATTTTTTTGAAATCCATTCCGTTTTCACTGGAATTAACTATCTTTGTGGCATCATAGGGTAACCTATTGTCCATACAAGAAATAATTATGTAACAAAACAATAAAGATGCTACAACCCGAATTGAAATTTCGCCGCGACAAGATTCGCAGCCTGATGGCGTCGCAAGGTATCGATGCTGCTCTTATCACTTGTAATACCAATCTTATTTATACGTATGGATGTGTAGTGAGTGGATATATCTACCTTCCTTTGCACTCACCCGCACTACTGTTTTTCAAACGCCCCAACAACATCATGGGCGAACACGCATTTCCTATCCGCAAACCAGAACAGATAGTCGACCTGCTGAAAGAACAGGGCTTGCCGATGCCGTCGAAGCTGATGTTGGAAGGCGACGAGCTTCCTTATACGGAATACTGCCGCCTGGCAAACCTGTTCCCCGAAGCGGAGGTGGTGAACGGAACTCCGTTGATTCGTCAGGCACGCAGCGTAAAAACCCACATCGAAGTCGAGCTGTTCCGCCGTTCGGGTATCGTTCATGCGAAAGCCTACGAACAGATACCGGGTGTCTACCGTCCCGGTATGACGGACATCGAGTTTTCCATCGAGATAGAACGTCTGATGCGCCTGCAAGGCTGCTTAGGTATCTTCCGCGTATTCGGACGAAGCATGGAAATCTTTATGGGAAGCGTGCTGACCGGAGACAATGCCGGCTATCCCTCTCCGTACGATTTTGCCTTAGGCGGTCAGGGACTCGACTCCGCCCTGCCGGGTGGCGCCAACAAAACCCCGTTGAAGGAGGGGCAAAGTGTCATGGTCGATATGGGAGGTAATTTCAACGGATATATGGGCGACATGAGTCGTGTGTTCTCCATCGGCAAGCTCTCCGAAGAGGCGTATGCGGCACACCAGGTCTGCCTCGACATCCAGGAGAAGATTGCAGCCATCGCCCGTCCGGGAGTTCCTTGCGAGGAGTTGTACAATGTTGCCATCGAGACAGTCACCGCCGCCGGATTTGCCGACAGGTTCATGGGAACCGGGCAGCAAGCCAAGTTTATCGGCCACGGTATCGGGCTCGAAATCAATGAAGCTCCGGTCATTGCCCCACGCATCAAGCAGGAGTTGGAACCGGGAATGGTGTTTGCCATCGAACCGAAAATCGTTCTGCCGGGTGTAGGTCCCGTGGGAATAGAAAACTCTTGGGTAGTGACCAACGAAGGCATCGAGAAACTGACGGTTTGCAACGAAGAGATTGTCGAGTTGAATCCATAAGCCGGAACCTTTCACATTATTCTTTATAAAACTTAATACCTAAAAAAATGAAACAACCTTTGATGCTAACCCTCTTATCCTCTGTTGCCTGCACCGCCAACGCAACAAGTAAAACTCCGGTAAGCGCCACATCAGAAAAGTCGAAAACTCCAAATGTCGTGTTCATCTACGCCGACGACCTCGGCTACGGAGACCTGCAATGCTATGGAGCTAAGAACGTGGAGACTCCCAACGTCAACCGACTGGCGAAATCGGGCATCCTCTTCACCAACGCACACGCCACAGCCGCTACCAGCACCCCTTCCCGCTACTCCATGCTGACAGGTGAATATGCATGGCGCAAGAAAGGTACGGATGTAGCAGCTGGAGATGCCGGAATGATTATCCGCCCCGAACAATACACAATGGCTGATATGTTTAAAAGTACAGGCTACACGACCGCCGCTATCGGCAAATGGCACTTAGGACTTGGCGATAAAACCGGTACACAGGACTGGAATGCTCCCTTGCCCTGCGCATTGGGCGACTTAGGCTTCGACTATCATTACATCATGGCAGCCACAGCCGACCGCGTCCCCTGTGTATTCATCGAAAACGGTAAAGTTGCCAACTACGACCCCAGCGCCCCCATCGAAGTGAGCTATATAAAGAACTTTAAAGGCGAACCCACCGGAAAAAGTAACCCCGAACTGCTCTATAACCAAAAGCCAAGCCACGGTCATGATATGTCCATCGTCAATGGTATCTCCCGCATCGGTTATATGAAAGGAGGCGGCAAGGCACTCTGGAAAGACGAGAACATCGCCGACTCACTCACCACCCACGCTATCCGTTTCATTGAGGAAAACAAAGAAAAACCGTTCTTCCTCTATTTCGCTACAAACGACGTACACGTACCTCGCTTCCCTCACGACCGTTTCAGAGGAAAGAATCCGATGGGTGTGAGAGGCGACGCCATCGTACAGTTCGACTATTGTGTCGGAGAAATCATGAACGCATTGGAAAAGCTGGGACTGAGAGAAAACACGCTCATCATCCTGTCGAGCGACAACGGCCCTGTTGTTGATGACGGATATGACGACAGAGCGGAAGAACTCCTCAACGGCCACAGCCCCGCCGGACCGTTAAGAGGTAACAAGTATAGTGCGTTTGAAGGCGGAACACGCGTTCCTGCCATCGTAAGCTGGCCTGCCGGCGTGAAGCAAGGAAAGACTTCCGACTTATTGGTGTCACAAATAGACTGGCTGGCTTCACTCGCCGCACTGACCGGAGCCGTCAAGCCCCAAAACACTGCACCGGATAGTTACAACTTCCTCGAAAGCTGGTTGGGCAAGGAGAAAAAAGACCGCCCCTGGGTCATCGAACAGGCTGCCAACCACACACTCTCCGTCCGCACCAAAGAGTGGAAATACATTGAACCGAATAACGGACCAAAGATGATTCAGTGGGGACCGAAGATTGAAACCGGAAACTCTCCAGAGCCGCAGCTATATAAAATGAAGGAAGTGAAAGAAGCAACCAACTACGCTTCTCAAAAACCTGAAAAAGTGGCGGAACTGCAAACGATTCTCCAAAACGTACGTGACGGAAAAGATATTATCAACCAGTAATTCACTTTAATTAACAGACCAACATCATGGATTACAAATCAATCTCAGTCATAGGTGGCACGCTGCTCTTATCCGCTCTGCCGGCCCATGCACAAAAAAAGAACACCCAACCGAACATCCTGTTCATCCTTTGCGACGACATGGGATACGGAGACTTGGGCTGCTACGGACAACCGTTCATACGTACTCCTCACTTGGATGCTATGGCAAACGAGGGCATACGTTTCACGCAAGCCTATGCAGGCAGTCCCGTCAGTGCCCCGTCGCGGGCGTCGTTCATGACAGGACAGCACAGCGGCCACTGCGAAGTGCGCGGCAATAAGGAATATTGGCGAAATGCTCCCACCGTCATGTATGGCAACAACAAAGAATATTCCGTTGTAGGACAACACCCTTACGACCCCGACCACATCATCCTGCCGGAAATCATGAAAGACAACGGCTACACAACAGGAATGTTCGGCAAATGGGCGGGCGGTTACGAAGGTTCCTGCTCCACTCCCGACAAACGGGGGATAGACGAGTATTACGGTTATATCTGCCAGTTCCAGGCTCACCTCTACTATCCCAACTTCCTCAACCGCTACAGCAAAGCATTGGGCGACACGGGTGTAGTACGTGTCACGATGGAAGAAAACATCAAATATCCGATGTACGGCCCCGAATACCAGAAGCGTTCGCAATACTCTGCCGATATGATTCACGAGAAGGCTATGGAATGGCTCGACCGCCAAGACGGCAAACAGCCTTTCTTCGGCGTACTGACCTATACGTTGCCTCATGCGGAACTGGTGCAGCCGGAAGACTCCATCCTGAACGAATACAAAGCCAAATTCAATCCGGACAAAGAATATGCAGGCAGTGAAGGCTCACGCTACAACGCCATCACGCACACTCACGCACAGTTTGCTGCCATGATTACCCGCCTCGACCACTATGTGGGCGAAGTGCTGCAAAAGCTGAAAGAGAAAGGATTGGACGAAAACACACTGGTCATCTTCTCCAGCGACAACGGTCCTCACGAAGAGGGCGGTGCCGATCCTACGTTCTTCGGCAGAGACGGCAAGCTGCGCGGTCTGAAACGCCAGTGTCACGAGGGTGGTATCCGCATTCCGTTCATCGCACGCTGGCCGGGACACGTCCCCGCCGGTCAGGTGAACGACCACATCTGCGCATTCTACGACTTGATGCCTACCTTCTGCGAAGTAGCCGGTATCAAAAACTACGAAAAGAAATACCGCAACAAGGAGAAAGAGGTGGATTATTTCGACGGAATCTCCTTCGCCCCGACATTGCTCGGCAAGAAGAAGCAGAAACAGCATGAGTTCCTCTACTGGGAGTTCAACGAAACCAACCAGATAGCGGTACGTATGGGCGACTGGAAGCTAATCGTGAAAAAAGGGAAACCTTTCCTCTACAATCTGCAAAACGATATTCATGAGGACAACGACATAGCGGCGCAACATCCGGACATTGTAGAAAAGATGAAAGCCATCATCTTTAAGCAACATACTCCGAATCCGCATTTCTCGGTGACGTTGCCCCAATAATTAAAGGAGGTATGTCATAACTGATTTTCCCCGCAGAATTCAAAGAATTCTGCGGGGATTTTTATTGCTCTAAATAACAGGCGCGAGTCCCATCCGCTTCGCCCGCTCCAACAGATAAGCACGCGCAGCTTCATACTCATTCGGAATCACCCCGTCCAGGATAGCATCCTTTATCGCACTTTTCAGCGCACCCACCTCGCGGCAAGGCTGCAAACCGAAGATTTCCATAATCTCCTCCCCACTCACAGGCGGCTGGAAATTGCGTATCCGGTCTTTTTTTTCCAAGTCTTTCAGCTTTTGGCGCACCAACTGGAAGTTGTTCAGAAAGCGTTGCTTGCGCTCCGTGTTCTTGGAAGTAATATCGGCTTCGCAAAGCATCATCAGGTCATCGATGTCATCTCCCGCTTCAAAGAGGAGACGGCGCACAGCCGAGTCGGTCACTACATCGTCTGCTATGACGATAGGCCGCATATGCAGGCTCACCAACTTCTGCACATATTTCATCTTCTCGTTCATGGGCAACTTCATCTTTCTGAAAATACCCGGAATCATCTTCTCGCCAATGAAATTATGGTTATGAAACGTCCATCCCACTCTCTGTTCCCAGCGTTTCGTGGCAGGTTTGGCAATGTCGTGCAGCAGTGCCGCCCAGCGCAGCCAAAGGTTATCGGTCTTTTTGCTGATGTTGTCCAGCACTTCGAGCGTATGGTAGAAATTATCCTTGTGCGACCGTCCGTTGCGCGTCTCTACCCCCTGCAAGGCGGCAAGCTCCGGAAAAATCAACGGCAGCAGTCCGCTACGGTCAAGGTCGATAAATCCTTTCGAGGGAATGGGCGAGAGGATAATCTTGTTCAGTTCATCGGCAATGCGTTCGCGGGAGATAATCTCAATGCGTTCGCGGTTGCGGCAGAGGGAGTCGAAGGTATCGTCGTCGATGTAAAAGCCCAACTGTGTGGCAAAACGTATGCAGCGCATCATGCGCAATGGGTCGTCGCTAAAAGTAATATCGGGGTCGAGAGGCGTACGAATGGTCTTTTCCTTCATGTCGTCCATACCACCGAAGGGGTCTACCAATTCGCCGAAACGGGTTTTGTTGAGACACACGGCAAGCGCATTGATGGTGAAATCGCGACGGTTCTGGTCGTCCTCCAGCGTGCCGTCCTCCACAATCGGCTTGCGCGAATCACGCTGATACGACTCCCTGCGTGCACCGACAAATTCCACCTCCGTGCCTTTATACTTCACCTGTGCCGTTCCGAAATTCTTAAAGACGGAGACGTGCGCTCCCCGTCCCAAACGTTTGCCGAGTGCTTCGGCCATAGCAATGCCACTGCCTACAACCACTACATCTATATCTTTAGAGGGACGTTGCAGAAAAATATCGCGCACATAACCGCCTACCACATAACACTCCAGTCCGAGCGCATCCGCCGTTTCGGCTATCTGTCCGAAAATGGGTTCGCCGAACTGCTGCTTCAATTCCTCCCGAGTCAACTCTATCATTTCTTTCTGTTATAAGTTTTAAGTGTGCAAAAGTACAAAAATAAGGGATATATTCGTACTTTTGCATCGTGTAAATAAAACTTGTGATGAAGAAACTGATAATCCTCTTTTGCGGCACGCTGACATTGGCTGCCTGCGGAAACGGGCTTGAAAAAAAAGCCAACGAGAAACTGACGGCTGCCACGGCTGCCTACGAACGCGGCGACTACGAAGAAGCCAAGTTGCAAATCGATAGCATCAAAATACTCTACCCCAAAGCCTTTGAAACACGCAAGGCGGGACAGGCCTTGATGCTCGACGTAGAGACAAAGATACAACAAAGAAAACTCGCTTGCCTCGACAGTGCGCTCCAAGCAAAGACCGCAGCATTCAATGCCATCAAAGACCGGTTCGTCCTTGAGAAAGACACCGAATACCAGCAGGTAGGCAATTACCTGCACCCTGCACAGACCGTCGAAAAGAACATAAACCGCTCTTTCCTCCGCTTCCAGACAGACGAAACAGGCTGCATGAGCATGACTTCCATCTATTGCGGAACCGGCAATATCCACCACATAAGCGTCAAAGTGATTGCCCCCGACGGCAGCTTTGCCGAAACTCCGGCTTCGCAAGACAGCTACGAGACCACCGACCTCCACACGAAAATAGAGAAAGCCAACTACCCGTCGGGAGCCGACGAAAACGTTATCGGCTTTATCAACCTCAACAAGGACAAGAATCTCCGCGTCGAATACCTCGGCGAACGCACCTACCGGACCACCATGAGTCCGACCGACCGCCAGGCCGCCGCAGCAGTGTACGAGTTGGCACAGATACTTTCTGCCATACAGCAGATTAAGAAAGAACAGGAAGAAGCCAATCTGAAAATCGGCTTTATCAACAAGAAGAAGGAACAGAAAGCGCAGGAGACGACAGCCGGGTAATACCGGCTGCGAGCTTTCCTCACTTTACCCTTCTATTCAACTGATTGTTTGCCTTTCCCGGCTTCGACTTCCCCACCCGTTTTCCGGAACTCTTCTTTTTAGAGGTTCCCGCCTTTGCCTTTCCGGCAAAAGGATTGTGATTTTTCTTTATCGGCATCGTTTACTCTCCTTCATAAAATTCGCCCAAGAACCAACGGGCGACAAAATCCCAGTTCTCCTGCAACAGCGCCTTTCCGTTCTCGAACGGGAACTGTGCATCCGGCAGCAGATTGTGTTCCATTCCATACTTCAACAAGTCGAACGGGCACAGTCCTTCTTCACAGAACATTTCATACGCCCCTTCCTCAGCCTCTTCGACACTATAAAACGGATTATTCTTATCAGCAAAAAACTGAGCGACATCAGGACCTATCAACACCCCTTTCGGATTGCCATAAACAACGAAATTATCGAACTCCGCCAAATCCGGCAACAAAGCATCTTTCTCATCTTCCCACTTCAACGAATTTACAAAGAAGAATTTCAGCGCATTGTATGAACCAAAGAACATGAGCGGTTCTCCATTACTTGCCTCTAAGAAACGTTCCACATTCGTCGGCATCTTCTCTCCCGGTAAAGCCACCGGAAGAGGTTCGCGTTTCTTCCGCATCAACTCCGTCTCCATCATCCAGCCCGGAGCAAGGTGTTCGCTGATAGGAGCCGATTCGAAAACAGCGTCCAAGCGTTCGTAAAGCACCCCCGCAAACTCCAGCAAATCCTTGTCCATCGGATTCTCCACCCAGTCGAAATCATCACCGACCGGCGAATTGATAGCCCACAGCAAGAAAGCGATGTCCTCACGGTTGATTTCATCCGGCAAATAGTCCTCAGACAATGGATAGAACGGCAGGTAACGATCGTAATTCTCCTTATGCCAATGAATGAACTCCCGCCAGTTCCCCGCGTCCGCCACGCAATCTTCCAGGTACAGAGCACACGACAAAGCCACCCGTCGCTGGTCTTCCACCATTTCCCTGCCTTGATACATATAAGAGTTCGCCACCAACGGCAACAGTTCGTTTACCAGATTAAGATACCATTCATCCGTAGCCGTCACCTTCGCACGACCATGCACCTCAGTCCATGCCCGCATATAAATCTTCTGTTCCTTCATCGTTACAATCTTTTCAAAGCCAATTTTATCACTTTTTCCACCGGAGCGTCCGGCTCTTCCTTCAAGATTGCCGTCACGACCTTCTGCGAAGGCGCCGTGGCAAAGCCGAGCATGGTCAAGGCGGCGACAGCCTCCTCCTGCACCTCCGCGTTGGCGGGTTGCAGCAGCATACCTCCCGCACCGGAAGCGGCGGCAGATGCTCCTGCGGTCTTGATTTTATCCTTCAGGTCGACAATGATGCGTTGTGCCGTTTTCAGCCCGATGCCTTTCACCGTCTTGAGCAGGTTGGCGTTTTCGGTGCTGATGACGTTCACCAATTCGGCAGGCGAAAGCGCGGAAAGAATCATGCGCGCCGTATTTCCTCCGATGCCCGACACGGAAATCAGCAGCAGGAAAATCTCCCGCTCCTGCTTGTCGGCAAAGCCATAGAGCACATATGCATCTTCCCGAATCGCTTCGTAAATATACAACTTACAGTTTTTCTTTCCCTGAATGGCCGAATAGGTGTTCAGGGAGATATTGGCGGCGTATCCCACCCCGTTGCAGTCGATTACCGCGGTTGCCGGACTGAGTTCGGCAAGTTCGCCTCTAATGTATTCTATCATAACGAGAACAAAGATAAAACTTTCTTGCCACAGATTGCACAGGTTTTCTCAGATTATTCTTCCGGTGTGCGTATGGAAGACGAAGAATAATAAAAAAAATAAAAATATTAAAGGCAGTGAGTCGCAGTTAGTAGTAAAATGCATACTTTTGCAGCCAAAATAAAGAAATTTGTACACTAAAAGCAATAAAACAATGAAAAAAGTAAGAGCAGCCATCGTAGGTTATGGCAATATCGGACATTATGTACTCGAAGCGTTGCAGGCAGCCCCCGACTTTGAAATAGCGGGTGTAGTACGCCGTGCAGGGGCCGAGAACAGACCGGAAGAACTGGCAAACTATGCAGTGGTAAAGGATATCAAGGAACTGGAAGGGGTAGACGTAGCCATTCTCTGCACGCCCACGCGCAGCGTTGAGCAATATGCGAAAGAGTACTTGGCAATGGGTATCAATACTGTCGACAGTTTCGATATCCACACGGGCATCGTCGACCTTCGCCGCACGTTGGACGCTGCCGCCAAAGAGCACAAAGCCGTGTCTGTCATCTCCGCAGGCTGGGACCCGGGAAGCGACTCCATCGTACGCACGATGCTCGAAGCCATCGCCCCGAAAGGCATCACTTACACCAACTTCGGCCCAGGCATGAGCATGGGACACACCGTAGCCGTGAAAGCTGTGGAAGGTGTGAAGGCAGCACTTTCGATGACCATCCCTACCGGCACGGGAATCCACCGCCGCATGGTGTATATCGAACTGAAAGAGGGATATGAATTTGAGAAGGTAGCCGCCGCCATCAAGGCCGACCCCTACTTCGTGAACGACGAGACACACGTGAAACTCGTGCCCAGCGTAGACGCGCTACTCGATATGGGACACGGCGTGAACCTGACCCGCAAGGGTGTATCGGGAAAAACGCAGAACCAGTTGTTTGAATTCAATATGCGCATCAACAACCCCGCACTGACCGCACAGGTGTTGGTATGCGTGGCACGCGCTTCGATGCGCCAGCAGCCGGGATGCTACACGATGGTGGAGATTCCGGTCATCGACCTCCTTCCGGGCGACCGCGAAGAGTGGATCGGACACTTGGTATAATCTCTTTCTTCTCTTTATGAGCAGAGACAAGGCGGTGGAGGCACAAACTCACCGCTTTGTTTTTATATGATTTTGGCTAACACTCCGCGTTTGAGAAGTTACAATACCAACCGACTTTCCTCACAGAAAAAACAGACAGCAAACCCCGTTTCCAGCCCCATTCCCCCCTCCGCCAAAGAAAAAACGCCTTCTCCTGCATAATTCCCCTCCGGAAACGCCAAGAATCAAAAGATTATACCTATATTCGCTTCCGAAATACGCCAGAAACATTGTTTCCTGTTTCTTTCCATACGGAAATATGCTAAAAGCAGCGTCTCCAGCTTGTTTCAGGGAGAAAACAACGTGGAAACGCCGTATCCGGTCCCTCCCTTATCCGTGGCAGTGCCCTGCACGCCGTTTCCGCCTATATCCACCATTTAAAATCGAGAAAAACATGAAAGAAATCTCTACCATCAGTCTGGAGCGCATGAACAACGGCGCACACTTCCTCTACGTGAGCAACATCCTGGCACGTGCCGAAGCCGACGCGAAAGTGAACACCAAAGCCGCCGCACAGGTAGCCGCACTGAAAGCCGCCGTGGCACAGGAAGACAAAGACCTGAAAATCTCGCAGAAAAGCCTGCTGACGGACGACATCGCCAAAGCAGACGCCGAGCGCGACGCCCTCTACAGCGGTTACAAGAAAGCCGTCGCGGGCTTCCTCAACCTCCCCGTCGAAGCCATTGCGCAAGCCGCCAAAGTGCTCAACCAGCACATCAAGGACTACGCCATCGACCCCAAAATGCAGCTCGACCGCGAGACGGGACTCCTGCTGAACCTCATCACCGACCTGGAAGGAAAATACAAGCCGGAAGTGGAAACCCTCTCGCTCACCCCATTCGTCACCAACCTGAAAGCGGCGAACGAACGTGTCCGCACGCTCACCGCAAGCCGCACCGACGAGAAAATGGGCATCACGGTGGGCGCGTTGAAAACCTCACGCAAGGCATCGGACGATGCTTACCGTATGCTGGTGAAAATGGTGAACGCCCTGGCGCTCGTGGAGGGAGAAATGGATTACGTGCCGTTCATCGACTACGTGAATGCGGAAATCGTTCATTACAAACGTGAGGTGCTCGGTCAGAAAGCCACAGCCGCCGACACCACGGGCGGAAATGACAGCGGAAATACCGGAGGAAACACAGGCGGTCCCGATGACGGAGAAACGCCCGACCCGGGACTCTGATAAAACTCTATTTTGCAGATTCAAACCAGGCAATGAAATGCACGATTTGAATCTGCATTTTCTCAACCGAACAAACACTTTCTATATCAGACAGAAAGAAAAGTTTCCCGAAATTTTAATGTTAAAAGGTGAGTGAGATATTGGATTATCTTCTATCTTTGTAGCCGTTTTCGGAACTAAAAAGAGGTTTAGTCAATGAGGGAACGCTGTGCAAATCGGCGACAGTACCCGCTGCTGTAATTCTCTGTGAATCCGCACACTATGTCACTGCGCCGTCAGGTGTGGGAAGACGCTGCGAGGGAGGGATAAGTCAGAAGACCTGCCGGAAAGAATTGAGAATTGGGAATTGAGGATTAAAAAATTAAAGACCGGCTATACGAAACGCCTGCATGATTATCGGATTCTCTTTCTTCATTTTTCAATTTTTAATTTTCAATTATTAATTTATTAAAGCTTTCGGGAGTTAAAGTTATGAACTACGCGGAAATTTGCATCATCAAACGCGATGGCAAAAGAGAAGATTTCTCTATCAGTAAAATCAAGAATGCAATCAGCAAGGCGTTCTATGCAACGGGAATTCAGGATGAACAGCAGTTGGTGGCTGACATCACGATGAATGTTATCAGTCAATTTGCCACTCCTACGATTACCGTAGAAGAGATTCAAGACTTAGTGGAAAAGGAACTGATGAAGGTCAGACCGGAAGTAGCTAAGAAATACATCATCTATCGCGAATGGCGGAACACCGAACGGGACAAGAAAACCCAGATGAAGCACGTGATGGACGGTATCGTTGCCATCGACAAGAATGACGTCAACCTGAGCAACGCCAACATGAGCAGCCACACTCCTGCCGGACAGATGATGACTTTCGCATCCGAAGTGACCAAAGATTATACGTACAAATATCTGTTGCCGAAGCGTTTTGCCCAAGCACACCAGTTGGGCGACATCCACATCCACGATTTGGATTACTATCCGACCAAGACGACGACCTGCATCCAGTATGATATGGACGACCTTTTTGAACGCGGCTTCCGCACGAAGAACGGCAGCATCCGCACTCCGCAAAGCATTCAGAGCTACGCAACGCTGGCAACCATCATTTTCCAGACCAACCAAAACGAGCAGCACGGAGGACAGGCGATTCCCGCCTTCGACTTCTTCATGGCGAAAGGAGTGGCGAAGTCTTTCCGCAAGCACATGGCCTCGTTCATCAATTTTTATATGGCGATGGAAAACGGCAGCCAGGCGGACGAGAAGGCAATCCGCACGCTTATCAAGGAATATATGCCATCTATCAAGCCTACCGAAACGGAACGCGAAACGCTACGCATCGCTTTGATAGCACTGCAAATCATCATAGACAAGGAGCACCTGGCACGCATCACGGAGAAGGCCTACCAACAGACCCGCAAGGATACACATCAGGCAATGGAAGGATTTATCCACAACCTGAACACGATGCACTCGCGCGGCGGCAACCAGGTGGTGTTCAGTTCCATCAACTACGGTACAGACACCTCCGCCGAAGGCAGAATGGTAATCGAGGAATTGTTGAAAGCCACCATCGAAGGCTTGGGCACACGAGGCGAAGTGCCTGTATTCCCGATTCAGATTTTCAAGGTGAAAGACGGAGTATCTTACTCGGAGAAGGACTTTGAGAAAGCAATGAAAGCGGAGAACATCGAAAATGCGATGAAAGACCGTTACGAAGCTCCCAACTTCGACCTGCTGCTAAAGGCTTGCCAAACTACGGCGAAAGCATTGTTCCCGAATTTCATGTTCCTCGATACCCCTTTCAACACGAACGAGAAATGGAAAGCCGACGACCCGAAACGTTACATCTACGAACTGGCGACAATGGGTTGCCGTACGCGCGTGTTTGAGAATGTGGCAGGCGAAAAGTCGTCTTTGGGACGGGGAAACCTTTCTTTCACGACGCTGAATATGCCGAGACTCGCCATCGAAGCGCGTATCAAGGCGGAGAACTTAGTAGTAGACGAACGAAACACGGAAGCCGTCGAGCAAAAAGCGAAAGAGATTTTTATCGAATCGGTACGACAGATGGCTACCCTGGTGGCCGAGCAGCTTTACGAGCGTTATCAGTATCAGCGCACGGCGCTGGCACGCCAGTTCCCGTTCATGATGGCAAACAACGTGTGGAAAGGCGGCTCCGAACTGAACCCGAACGAACAGGTGGGCGACGTACTGCGTAGCGGCACATTGGGAATCGGTTTTATCGGCGGACACAATGCGATGGTGGCTCTCTACGGTCAAGGTCACGGCCATAGCCGGAAGTCGTGGGACACGCTGTATGAGGCGGTGATGGAAATGAACAAGGTGGCAGAAGAATACAAGGAGAAACACAATTTGAACTATTCGGTATTAGCCACTCCCGCCGAAGGACTTTCAGGACGTTTCACGAAGATGGACCGCCGGAAATACGGAAAAATCCCCGGTGTGACAGACCGCGATTATTACATAAACTCTTTCCACGTAGACGTAAAAGAGCCCATCAGCATCGTCGAGAAAATCAAACGGGAAGCTCCTTTCCACGCCATCACCCGTGGCGGACACATCACGTATGTGGAGTTGGACGGCGAAGCGCAGAAGAACATACGTGCCATCGCCAAGATTGTGAAAGTGATGCATGACGAAGGAATCGGCTACGGCTCCATCAATCATCCGGTAGATACTTGCCACAGTTGTGGTTACAAAGGGGTGATTTTCGACAAGTGTCCGGTGTGCCGAAGTGAAAACATTCTCCGTATGCGCCGCATCACCGGCTATCTGACAGGCGACCTCAACTCTTGGAACTCTGCCAAACGGGCGGAAGAAAAAGACCGCGTAAAACACTTGTAAAGTCCTATCCCTATTGACAATGAGTACGTTCGACTCCCAACTTTCGGCTCTCAACTTATTGGGGACTTATCCCGAAACGATAGTGGACGGCACAGGCATCCGGTATTCCATTTATCTTGCCGGATGCTCTCATCACTGCCACGGCTGCCACAATCCGGAAAGTTGGAATCCGCAGGCGGGAGAACCGTTGACGGAAGAGAAGGTTGTGTCCATCATCAGGGAGATTCGGGCGAATCCGTTGCTTGACGGAGTGACGTTCTCCGGCGGAGATCCTTTCTTTCATCCGGAAGCGTTTCTGTTGCTTGCCAAACGGGTGAAAGAGGAGACGGGAATGAATGTGTGGTGCTACACCGGCTATACGTATGAAGAGATTCAGGCGGAAGCAAGGCTAAGGGCTGTTCTCCCATACATTGATGTATTGGTGGACGGGCGTTTTGAGCAGTCGCTCTTTTCTCCTTATTTAGAGTTCCGTGGCAGCAGCAATCAACGGATTCTGAGGTTAAAACAAACTGATTAAAAGACTACATTCACTTCATTCGGCAGTAACAATGAGCAAAAAACAAATTCCCCTCCTCTTTCCGGAAAGAGGAGGGGAATTTGTTTTTTTACAGGCGATGCTGTTCTTATATCATTCTCAGAAGAAGAATCTCAACACATCATTGAAGTTTGCCCAAATCAGCAGCGCGAAGAGCAGCACCATACCGGTCATCTGGGCGTATTCCATGAACTTGTCGCTCGGTTTGCGACGGGCTATCATCTCGTAGAATAGGAAAAGCACATGACCGCCGTCCAATGCGGGGATGGGCAGAATATTCATAAACGCCAAAATAATGGAAAGGAAAGCCGTCATATACCAGAACTGATGCCAATCCCACGTAGGGGGGAAGATGCTTCCAATCGTTCCGAAACCACCCAACTGCTTGGCGCCTTCTTTAGAGAAGAGGTATTTCATGTTGCCGACATAGCCTTTCAACGTCTTGATACCAAGCGAAACACCTGCGGGGAAGGATTCGAGGAACGTATATTGTTTCTTCACCATCGGCAGCAGACGTTCTGTCTCCAGACAGGCGATTACACCCATTCTATAGGCAGAATCGACACGCATACTTACCGTATCCGTTACGTTGTTGCGCACATACGTCAGAGTGATACGACGAGGGTCGACGTTTTCTTTGAGCAAGGCTGCTTCGTTCTGCTTACGCTCTTCCATCGCCTCCTTGAAATCGGAGAAAGAAATTGTTTTTCCGTTCAACTCGATGATGCTGTCGCCCGGCTGGAGACCTGCCTGTGCGGCGGGAGAATTCACGGTTACGCTGTCTATAACATACGGAAAACGGTAGGAAGCAAAGCGCACACTGTCTGCCAACAGACGTTGCATCAGGTCTTCGGGAATCGCAATAGACGACCTTGCACCCAAACGGAGCACCGTTACTTCGCGAGCCTCGACAATCTGGCTCAGCATATCGCCGTCGTAACGTTCAAAAGGAACACCGTCGGCAGAGAGCAGGATATCACCGTCGCGGAAACCGACTGCTTTGGCAGTTTCGTTGAAATCCATACCGTGGGGAACTTCCTGTATCTTTATGTATTGGTCGCCCCAAGCGAACAGAATCATCGAGTAGATGAACAGTGCCAGCAGGAAGTTGAACAATACGCCGCCCACCATAATCAGCAGACGTTGCCAAGCCGGTTTGGAGCGGAACTCCCACGGCTGCTCGGGCTGTTTCATCTGTTCGGTATCCATCGACTCGTCAATCATGCCGGCTATCTTCACATAGCCGCCCAACGGCAACCATCCGACGCCGTATTCCGTTTCACTATTCTTGGGTTTGAACTTAAACAGGGTGAACCAGGGGTCGAAGAATAAGCAGAATTTTTCTACACGCACCTTAAACAAACGGGCAAAGAGAAAATGCCCGCCTTCGTGAATGATGACGAGCAGCGAAAGGCTCATTATCAGTTGCAGGGCACGAATCAAAAATGTTTCCATATTTACTTTTTTACTATTTACGGGTTATTTTATTCAGAGACTTTGCCAGCTCACCAGCTCGGAAGCGATTCTGCGGGCTTCCGCATCGGTGGCTACATAGTCGTCGTATGTGGGATTCGCTATAAACGCGGCTTGTTCCATTGTTTTTTCTATCACACGGCTCATACCGAGGAAGCTGATACCGTCTTTCAGGAAAGAGGCTACCACCACTTCGTTGGCGGCGTTGACGATACAGGGCATATTGCCGCCCCTGTACATGGCTTCATAGGCCAGGGCGAGGTTGCGGAACCGCTCCGTATCGGGCTGCTCGAACGTCAGGCTGGTACACTTGGCAAAGTCGAGACGGTCGAAAGAGGAACAGATGCGGTCGGGGTAAGAGAACGCATACTGGATAGGCAGGCGCATATCGGGCATACCCAACTGTGCCTTCACCGCACCATCTTCAAACTGTACCATCGAGTGGATGACGGATTGCGGATGCACCACTACTTCAATCTGCTCGGGACGAACGCCAAACAACCATTTGGCTTCGATTACCTCAAAACCTTTGTTCATCATGGAAGCGGAATCGATGGTTATCTTCGCTCCCATCTCCCAGTTGGGATGCTTCAAGGCTTGCGTCTTAGTCACAGACTTGAGCTGCTCAAGCGTACAAGTGCGGAAAGGGCCACCCGAAGCGGTGAGTATCACCTTCTCTATCGGATTGCCCATCTCTCCTACCAAACACTGGAAAACGGCGGAATGTTCGGAATCGACCGGCAGAATCGGTGTGCGGTATTGCTGCGCCAACTGATTAATCAGTTCGCCCGCCACGACCAGCGTCTCTTTGTTTGCCAGTGCGATGGCTTTTCCGGCACGGATGGCGTTGATGGTCGGTTTCAGTCCGGCGTAGCCTACCATTGCCGTGAGCACCATGTCGATAGGTGCAGCCTCCACTACCTGGCAGATGGCCTCGATTCCCGCATACACTTTAATAGGCAAGTCGCTCAGCGCCTCTTTCAGTTCGGGATACTTGGATTCGTTAGCTATCACGACCACTTCGGGCTGGAACTTCCGTGCCTGGGCAATGAGAAGTTCGACGCGGTTGTTGGCCGTCAGCGCATAGGCTTCGTACAGGTCGGGATGTTCTTCGATGACCTGCAACGCCTGTGTACCGATAGAGCCGGTAGAGCCTAAGATGGCTATTTGTTTCTTCTTTTTATTCGTTTCTATATTCATTGTTAAAATACAATATATTTCTCCGGATTCACCGGCTGACCTTTGTACCAAAGTTCAAAATGCAGGTGCGGACCTGTGCTAAGGGTTCCGCTATTGCCTACCAGTGCGATGGCTTCGCCCCCTTTCACATGATCGCCCTCTTTCTTGAGCAGTGAACCGCAATGCTTGTAGATTGATATGAAATCCTGCTTATGCTGCACACCGATGAGATAGCCTGTTTCGGCGGTATATGCGCTCAGGATAACGGTTCCGTCCATTGTAGCCAGCACGCTTTCGTTAGGGTTGGCGGCAATGTCCGTGCCGAAATGTTTCTTTTCCACGTTGAAATGGGCGGAAACCATTCCACGAGTAGGACGGTAGAAGTTGAGCCCCATTACATCCGGCTGGGAAGCAATGGACGACAGGTTGTACTTCTCGCTCTCCTCATACTGGCGGCGGAATTCCTCTTCGCGTTTGGTGCGTTTCATCAAGGTATCCTCACGGACGGCGGTGAGCGAATCGAGCGTCTGCACACTGTCAATGGGGACTTTGCCGCTGAAGATATCCTGAATGTTCATTATATATAGATTCTGCCGGTTGAGAACCGCTTGCAAAGAGTCCACACGCAAGGCATTAGCAACAACCTGGGAGCGGACTTCGCTGTTCATATAGCCCGGAAGGTAGTTGCGCAAAGGAGTAAAGGCGATGATACAGGAGGCAATCAGGAAGAGCACTGCCAGCACGCTGAGCAGCACCGAAAGCCCGTTGAGTTTGGAGACATGAAGTCCCACAATTTCTTCAAGTGTATTCTCATTGACAACAGTCAGTTTATACTTGAACTTGAAATTTTTCCAAAAAGCTCTGCTACGTCTTTTCTTTGGCATCTTCAAGGTGATTAAAAAGTTAAAGTGTCCTCTGTTTCCAGTTCATCCAAGTTCAGCAGCCCTTCGGGAAGTTCCACAGTAATGCTCTTTCGCTCCCGGTCTATACCTAAGATAAACTCTTCCTGCGCGGGAACCAACAGCTCTCCGCCATCTTCTCTTTCGACAATGAAAAGGATATTGACGGTGGCCGTATCGACGTCTGCCACTTCACCTAAATAACCGGAGTGGACGTCATCCATGCGGAAACCGATAAAGAAGT
>NZ_CAJULN010000030.1 GCF_910586915.1 uncultured Bacteroides sp. | reverse complement strand
CCCGAAAAGAATATTTGGAGAGTATTTTTACATTGGGTCTTTCTCTTGGTAAGAGGAGGAGTAACGACGATGTATCTCTTGGTAAGAGAAAGTTTACTTGCCACAAATATATACAAAATATGAAGAGTAACAACTAAAAACAAGAATTAATTTGTTTTTATCTTTCGCTTTTAACACAAAAGCGGCTTTTTATATTATAACGCCTATAAAATTGGTTCATTTTCATTTGTTTATAAGCATTTCTGTACCCCGCTCTTTCTCTTACCAAGAGAAGTATTGAAAAATTGGTAAAACGACAGCCTAAAATCGAATACGAAATAGCCTGAAATCGAATACGAGACTGCCCGAATGTACCTCATTGTAATTTAAAGCATTGATAGTAACATACTATTCAAGAGTGAATAACCCCAATAATAATGTAAAGTAAGATATGAAACGTAAGATTTTATTTCTGATGATAGCCTTGTCTGTTTCTATGCATTCCGGGCTGAATGCACAAGAAGTAGCGATAAAAACAAACCTGCTTTCCGATGCCTTCCTCAACGCGAACATTGGAGTGGAAGTATCCGTCGCCCCCCGTTGGTCGGTCGACCTCAGTGGCGACTTCAACGCCTGGAATCTCTCGCACGGACGCCGTTGGAAACACTGGCTGGTGCAGCCCGAAGCCCGCTATTGGTTTTGTGAAGCACTTGGAGGACACTTTCTTGGCGCCCATGCATTTGCCGGCCAGTACAACATCGGACACCTCGACACCGACTTCAAACTCTTTGGCACCGATTTCGCCAACTTCAAGACCCACCGCTACCAGGGGTGGATAGGCGGTCTCGGACTGGCCTACGGATATAGCTGGCTGCTGGGAAAACACTGGAACCTCGAAGCCGAAATCGGCCTGGGATGGGCGCACACCCGCTTCGACCGCTTTGAGTGCGTCGGCTGCGGACGCCGCGTGGGCAAAGGACATCACAACTACGTAGGCCCCACGAAAGCAGCCGTCAACCTCGTATATGTCTTCTGATTTTATTAACAAGCTAATACAAGTAATACCGATATGAAATTACAAAAAATAGGGATGGCCCTCCTCGTTGCCGTGCTGGCGGTAGAGATGGCAACTGCCGGCACATCCGCCGCAAACCCGGCAGCCGGCACACTTCCGGAACAAGGCACGTGTGTGAAAAACCTTAAAGTGGAGCGTTCGGAAAACAACCTTTTCGTATCCATGCTGTTCGACCTCTCCGAACTTACGCTCAAGTCCAACCGCGAGATAACCTACCTGCCCGTACTCACTTGCGGCGACCGACACCTCGAACTTCCGCCCGTCGTCGTGGCAGGACGCAACCGCTATATCCAAAACCTCCGCCACGGCAACCTTTCGGCCGACGCACGTCTGTGCCGTCCGGGCAAGGTGGTCGACTATTCGGCCATTGTGCCCTACGAACAGTGGATGGAGACCGCCACGTTGACGCTCGTCGCAGACGAGTGCGGCTGCGGATTCAATCCCGTTTCGTCCGACCGTAAAAACCTCGCCGTGCTCGACTTCGCACCCAAAGTATTCAAGCCTGCCTACGCCTTTGTCACTCCCGTTGCCGAACTGGTAAAGACGCGCGAAGCACGCGGTTCCGCCTACATCGACTTCCCCGTCAACCGTACCGAAATCCGCCCCGACTACCGCCGCAACCCCGAAGAGCTGCAAAAGATACGCCACACCATCGACCTCCTGCGCAGTGATGCCGACACACGCATCGTCTCCGTCACTATCGAAGGCTTCGCTTCGCCCGAAGGCCCTTACGCCAACAACGAACGTTTGGCGAAGGGACGCACCGAAGCACTGCTCGGCTACGTTCGCGGGCTTTATACGTTCGACGCCTCCCTTATGAAATCCTCTTGGGTGGCCGAAAACTGGGCAGGGTTGCGCCGTTATGTCGAGTCTTGGGACATCGCCCACAAAGCGGACATCCTCTCCATCCTCGACATGGACAACCTCGCGCCCGATGCCCGCGAGTGGAAACTCAAGTCCTCCTATCCGGAGCAATACCGCTTCTTGTTGGAAAACGTCTATCCAGGTCTCCGCCGTTCGGACTATACTGTGGAATACGTTGTGCGTTCTTATACGAACGTAGAAGAAATCAAGGCGGTGATGAAGAGTGCGCCGCAGAAGTTGAGCCTTCATGAAATGAACGTGGTGGCGCAAAGCCTCGAACCCGGCTCCGACGAATATTGTGAAGTGTTTGAAGTGGCGGTGCGTATGTATCCCGACGACCCCGTTGCCAATCTCAATGCTGCCAACATCGCCCTCAGCCGCGACGAACTGGAGCGTGCGGCAAGTTATCTCACCAAAGCGGGCAATGTCCCCAAAGCAACCTACGCCCGTGGTATCTATGCCGCCAAGAAGGGCAACTATGCCGAAGCTCTCCGCCTGTTTGACGAAGCATCGAAGGCAGGAGTGAGCCAGGCGAAGGAAGCCGCAGCCCAACTGCACGAATTGGGCTTGGCGGAATAAAGAAAGAACTATTTTTTACATAACCATTTTTAAATTCATTATTAGTATGAAGAAAAGTAATTTATTATTCAGTGCAGTCATGGCGCTGGCAATGGGTTCGCTGGCAAGCTGTGCTTCCGACGACTTGGTGACTGATATCCAGGGTCAGGAAATAGTAGACCATGACCAGGAGCGTTATTTGAACGTTTCGATTGTAAGTCCGGGAGCGGGAACGCGTGCCATTACAGGGGACTTTGAGACAGGAATAGGCGACGAAAATAAAGTTTCTAAGATGACTTTTGTATTCTATGATGCTGCCGGTAAGCCGACAGGACAGGTGCATAGAATGGGAGGAGCAGATTTTACACCTGACAACAGACCCAGTGTAAACAGCATACACACCTCTACCATTCCTGTAGAATTGAGTCAGGGTGATAATTTGCCTGCTTATGTAATATGTTTCATCAATGCGATTGATGATTCGGATTTGGCAGTTAAGTCACTTGATGAGATTGAAGAAGTAAAACGCCGTTCGGTTCGTACCACGGAAGGTTATTTCCCTATGAGTAACTCTGTTTATTATGGAACCAATACTATTACAAACGAGGCAAATGCTCGTATGGTGGCTACTCCTATAAAAACAGAATGGTTGTACAAATCGGAGGAAGAGGCAAAAGCCAATGATGCCAAAACTATCGATATTTATGTTGAACGGTATGCTGCACGAATCAATCTTACCCTTGCCCCTAATGCTATTCAATCAAATGATGATGTAAACGGTTATGAATTGACATTTGTTCCGGAAGCATGGCGTCCGAATGCAATCGACCAGGAACTTTATGCTGTTAAAAGATACGGAATCATAGAAGACAGAGTAGGTACTCTGAACTATAGACCCGGATATAGTGCCATTGCAAATAATTTTGGCGGTGGTGACAGTTGGTGGAATGATCCTGAAAATCGTCGTAGCTATTGGGGATGTTCGCCTTCTTATTTTGATGCAAAATATCCGAAAGTTTCTGATGATATTACTGATGAGGTAGCAGATAATGCCCACACTGCTGATTATCCTTTTGATTTGCATTATTTCAATTACGATCAGATTATAAAGGGTAATAATGGTAATGATGAGATAAAGTTGCAACCTTCTATCAAATGGAATGCAACTACAGGTTTCAACGAGACATTCTATGCGCGCGAAACTACTACTTTTTATTGGGCATGGCAGAATGCAGCAGATTATAATCCAATGGCTACAATAGCGTCTGCTGTTATTGTCGGAAGATACCAAGTTACTTCTACTAATGGCGGTACTGCATTGCCCGCAGAAACAACATTCTATCTTTATGGCAAGACCGGTGAAAAATGGAATCTTTATTTAGACGAAGCAAATGGTGACACTCCGAGCATTAAGGAGGTAATGGTTAATCATCAGAGTACAGTTCTGGAAAAGGATGGTGATGCGTATATACCTGTAAAAGAGGTTGATATATTTACAGTTGCTCATCCTACTAAAGCGGTTCGCGATGTGAAAGGACAGTCTATTGCAGGCCGTCTTGTGGCTCTTCAACTTGCCAATGTCCCTAACGGATGTTATTTTTATAATACTACTACTAATGCTTATGAACCAATTGATGCCAATAATATCAATTTAGTAAACTCTAATCTTCTTACTGCCGGTTATGCACGCAAGTATGACGGAGGACGTTGCTACTTTAATATTCCTATCGAACATCTTGGTATTTATGGCACTTCTGCTCAGGGTGCAACCGGTACTTATGTAGAAGGAGCTAAAAATGCTGATGGTACATACAATTTTGACAAATGCCCCGCAGGTTCATTCGGTATTGTACGTAACCACGCTTACAATATCAACATTACAGGTATTTCAGGTTTGGCTACAGCTTTGAGCAGCGAAACTCAACCGATTGTTCCTCCGATGGATGAAGTATCTTATTACATTTCAGCTCGTCTGAACATCCTGAACTGGCGTATCGTACCCACTCAAGATGTAGAACTCTAACCATACTTATTCGAGGCTGCCCCTCGGATAACCTATAACACACAGATACGAACGGTAGCGGCAGTCAGCGCGCTTCCGCCTTTCCCGGCCGCTACCGTTCTGTTTTTCTACCACAACAATAGCAATCCACAGAGAGCCGTCAACTCTCTGCCATTCCGCCCCCGACCGCAAGGGCACATCATAATATTGCGGCGAACAACCCCGAAGGCGTGCTTCTGCAAGCAACACCTTCCACCGAAACAGGAAACAACGAGATTGCCACCTGTGGGCAATCCTACGCATATACCGAAAAAATGAATAAAATAAAAAATAACGCTATGAGAATGTTAGAACTACGACGCATCTGGCACACCTGCATGATAGTGGGAATGATTGTCTTGGGAGTCTCCTCGTGCGACTCGGCAATCTACGACGACGAAGGAGACTGCACGGTACACTACCGTGTGAGTTTCCGCTACACGAAAAATATGCTCAGGGCAGACGCCTTCGCCCCGCAAGTGACCCGTGTACATCTGTACGTATTTGACAAGCAAGGACGATTGGTGACACAACAGACCACCGACCGCCAACCCACCACCGACAACAACTTCTTCATGGACATCAATGTCCCCTCCGGCACGTACGACCTGCTCGCCTGGTGCGAAGGCGCTTCGCCTATTGCCGACGCCACATCGTTTGTCATCGGCGGCGGCACATCGCCCGCAGCCATCAGCGACTTAAAAGCCACGCTCCCTTTGCAGGGCACAGCCCCCAGTCAGTATAGCGACCGCGACATCACACGCCTCTACCACGGACTGGCCACCAACGTCGACTTCCCCGACACCTACGGCACGGTCGACATTGCCCCCATCTACCTCACGCGCGACACCAAGCACCTCAGCGTCTTGCTGCAAAACGTAGACGGCTCCGCCATAGAGCGCGACAAGTTCACCTTCGCCATCGAAGCGTCCAACCAGGTGATAGACCATCGCAACAACATCATCTCGTCCACCCCGTTCAGCTACCTTCCGTGGTCGACCGAACTGACTTCCGCCTCCTTCGACCAGAACGACACCGCTCCCGAAGTACGCGCAGGCGAAACTACCCGCGTACAGACCGAAGCCAACGGACTGCTTGCCGAACTCACCACTGGACGCCTTGTTGCCGGACGCCATCCCCGACTGGTGGTGCGCAACAGCGAAGGCGAAGACGTGATACGCATCGACCTTATCCGCTACCTCCTTTTGGTGAAAAGCAAATACGAGGGAACCAATTCCGACCAGGACTATCTCGACTGCTACGACGACCACACCATGATGTTTTTTATCGAAAACGGCACATGGGCGAAAGCCAAAATATACATCAACAACTGGCGCGTCGTTCCGCCGCAAGACACCGAACTCTAAACCGACGATAATCATGAAGCATCGATTTGCCATACATACCCATACGCTTGTCCGACTGCTTGCCGCATTGCCGGTGCTGCTGTTGTTTGTCGCAAGTTGCGTCAACGACTACGACAACTGCCCCGCACCCCAACGCGACGCCGACCCGGTGAAGCTGAGCTTCACCATCGTCACCCGCACGTCGATGGAAACCACGCGTCAGACCCGTGCCGCCGACACCAACGCCGATGGCGACATTCTCGGCACCGCCCCCGAAAACTACCTCAACCTTGCCGGAGGCGACATCCGCTTCCTGCTTTTCGACGGGGAACAACGTCTGTTGCGCGAGTTCACCCCCGACGCCGACATCACCGTGGCAGAAGGAAACACCAACTATGTGAGCTACACCGTGCGCGCTACCATTGTCGAACCCTATTTCGCCCAGGTTGCCGAGCGTGCCCTTTCTTTCTACATCATGGTCATCGCCAACGGCAATTCCCACAAACTGAACGCCTTTGCCCTCGCTCCGGGCGTCACCACCATCAAAGACATTGCCGACCAATGCACCGCTTTCACCCTGCCCGTCGGCACCCCCTCCGCAGGCCCCTCCACCGTCGACACCGGCTGGACTCCTTCGCAACCCGGACAAGCCGACGGCGAGTACATCCCTATGGCGGGACTCCAGCAGTTCACGCTCCCAAAGGGAGCCTTCGACGGCAACGGCGCGGAAGGCTTTGTCGAACTCTCGCCCGAAGGCAGCGGAAAGGACATCAATATGCTGCGCGCGCTTGCCAAGATTGAGGTGATAGACCGTATTGACATCACCGGCAATGTTGCCGACGCTCCCGAAGGCCGTCCGTCGGTGCAGAAAGTGGAACTGCTGGGTTATTGCGCTACCGGCACCATCCTGCCCGCCTATGTGCAATGGAACCGCAACGATGTGCTCGAAACGCAACAGGTAGTAGCCCCCACAATGGCCGCATCGCTTGCGTATCGCGCCCCGGCGGACGATTATACCGCCACCGTTGCCAATTCGCAGATTGATTTCCACTCCGACGCCGCCGCTACCGATGGCCGGGCAGACGGATGCCAGGTATTTTCAGTATATACCACCGAATATTCGCAGGCAGCCATTCCCGGTACAGCCGTGCGTCCCTATGTGCGCATCACCCTCAGCCTGCCTAATGAGGACGGCACAGCCACCACTACCAAACTCTATCAATTGAAACTGGCTGAATATAACGGCGGAACCGCCGGCGCAAACATCGCCGCCCTCCTCCGCAATCATATCTATCGGTATGAAATCACCACCGTGCGCAATGAACTGGAGATAAAATATACACTTTGCCCGATGGGAGAAGAAGAGGTGGATATTCCTCCATTTAATTAATAATCTACTATTTTAGAACGGACAATGAAACAACTGATACATCTATCTAAGAAAACGGTCATCCTGCTGTTCACGCTGGCTGTTGGCGCACTTGCCGCCTGCCAGGATGATGAAATCTGCTCTTCACAGGCAGATGGCGTAGAGGGCGTGCCCACCCTGCTGACGCTTTCGGTCGACCTGAATGAAATGAAAGGAATGTCGCGTGCACCCATGACGGACGAAAACGCCGACAGAGTGAACACGCTATGGGTGGGAATATACAACGTTGCCACCGGAAAGTGTACATACAACCGGCTGTTCCAACGTGACGAACTGACTGCCCCTGGCAATCATGCTGCTGCCCTTCTGCCGAAGATAGAAACCAAATCGGGAAAGAGCTACATCGTCGCCGTTGCCAACGCGGCAGACAACTACGGTATTACCGACAACGCCGAGTTGAAAGCGGAAGCCGGACTGCCCGACACCCGGGGAGGCTCTCTGCAAACGTTACTTGCCAACGCCGACACTTGGGAGAAGTATAAAAGCATCTCTTTCATGCTTACTGACCCCTCAAACATCGACTTCTCCGGAAGCAACAACCTTGCCATGAGCGGTTCATACCACAACAGCAATGCTGTAGACAATCATCCTTCTGCATGGTACGACGATGAAGGCAATCCTGATGCAGTCTACATCGCCGCTAACACCACCACCCTGCCGGGATATATCCACCTGCGCCGCATGATTTCTTATGTAAAATTCAATATCTCCGCCGTACCGAATATCCTGATAGAGCCTGTCAGTTGGAAGGTGTACAACAATCCCATCATTGCCTATTTGCAGGAAAGAAACGAAAATGCTGCCGACGTCTCTGAATATTTCGGCGACAGGGTAGGGTATGAGACGAACCACGGTGAATCCAACCTTTCCTACGACTTCGTTGCCGGCACTGCCAACCAACACTCCTTCGACTTCTACCAGTTTGAAAACAAACAGACCGCCATCGGCTACCAAGACTTGGGCGGTGGTGATTACATCGGTATCAATCCTGCTTCTTTTTCTCCTTATGCCGACCGCGAACGTGAATGGAAAGCCGACGCCGATGGAACCAACACTTCTATTTACAAGAGCCTGAGCGCAAGTGATGCCGACGGTGAAGTGGATACAAAGAACTACGCAACCTATGTCACATTCAGGTTCAAAGTAACCTATTGGGTGAATCCGAACGGTCAGATAGGAACGGAAAAACCTGTCGACCCCGCCACCCCCAATGCAACGCGTCGCGAAGGATATGCCAACTATACCGTACACCTCGGCTATATAGAGGGGGCAACCAATGCGGATAAAGCGCGCGACTTCAACTGCCGCCGTAACATGAAATATACCTATAACGTTACTGTGGAAGGGCTTAATAGCATCATCGTAGAAGCGTTCAACGACGGCGAAAACCAACCTGGCGCCGAAGGCGATGTCACCGACGTGCAGAACACGGGACGCGTTGAACTTGACGCACACTACTCTACATTCAACATCCAACTGAGCTACAGCGAACGGAACAACCTGCAATGGATGATTGAAGCTCCCTACAACAACGTAAGCTACTCTTACTATGCTGCTGACTACCGTCCGGGCGGCACACACGCAGGAGTAAGTTTGGAGGACAACCAGTTCTATAACTGGATTCGTTTCAAACCGACAACTGCCGCAGATGTGCTTCGCCGCTACAACGATGGCGATGGCGAAGAAGCCTGGACGCTGGAATAACTGGCAAATCCGGCTCAATATCACGGTTTAAACCCAAACAATGGAAACGAAGTGACGTATGATGAAACCTCTGAAGAAGGACTATGGTATACGGTATTTGTCAACGAATATGTCTACCACAAAGATGAAAATGGTAACTCTACCTATAAGGAAGATCCGACCCGTGGCGGACAGGTTGAGGGAGGTTGGCGCGCATACGTCAACCAGGCACCCCGCATCGCATGGATTGCCTGCAACAACCGCCAGATATCAACAGACCGCGAAAGCGTCTACCTGAACTCAAAATATATGATATCGCAGAACTCCATCCTTACATACTATTCGGCAGACAGTCCCACCCCCAATGAGACTGCTCTTGGTATGGAACGCGAAAGTGAGACCTTCGGCTTGAACCTTGCCTGGTCGCAGACGGCATGGAATGATTTGGGTACCGCCAATGCGGACAATGGACGTTATAATGTCTGGTATTATCTTACAGAGGGAAGTATTAACAATACATCTTCTACAAATAATCGCGGATGGTCTTCGGTAGCCGAAACTAAGACTGTGCGTATCAATGGAACAAATAAGACCTGTTACGCCCCATTTTCACGCGATGCTATTAATACAGCCCAGTTGCGAGAAGTTGCGGGGACAAAAACCGCGCCTGTGTTCATGCCTGCCAGTATATCGGAAACTTTGTATAATCCAGGAGGCACACGCACCGATTACAACCCGTTCCCCAGCGGAGCAAACTACGAGGTTATAACCGCCTGTATGTCAAGAAATCGTGATGAAAACGGTAATGGACTAATCGATGCTAACGAGATGAAATGGTATGTACCTACCACCGGAAAGTATGCCCGTATCATCTTGGGGCGTGCCGTTATCCCACAGTCGCAGCGTCTTATGAACTTTGACGAGACACCTGTATACGGGTTTAATGGAGATAATACCTCTCCGGATAATAATACAAGATATCATTTTGCTTCGAGCGATAAGAAAGTGGTATGGGCGGAAGAAGGTACTTCTACATCCGACTGGCTGCAAGGAAATTGGGATATGGGAGCCTGGCAGGTACGCTGCGTGCGTAACTTGGGTGTCAATATGGGGCGTGTCATTGCGGAAGACCCTGTGACGCCGGCATATAAATACGAAAATCTTAAGTTTACGTTAGCGTATTATGAGGATGGTTGTAAGCGGGCGCCGCAATCCAACCATTTACTTGCCCACGATGTGCAATCTTCTGACAACCAGCCGGCTTATCAGTTTGAAGTGGCTAATGCAAGATGTAACTCTACCAATACCACCGGTATCAACTCGGCATCAGGCTTGACATTGAACGCAGACGGTGCGTTAAGCGGGTATAACGCTTCCCGTTGGAAGACGGCTTGCGATAATAATTACATCTGTGGCAGGTATTCCCAAGAGGCGGGTGGTAGTGACCGTGGTACTTGGAGAGTTCCCAATCAAAAAGAGCTTGTTATGATGCGTCGTGAAGGACTTTTGGTAGGAGCAGACAATACAAATGCATATTTCTCCTGTACACTGGAGCATTTTAATAAAACGGATGCATCAGAGAAACGTTTCTTCCTCTTTTTCCCAAATCGAGGTACTATCAATCCTCAGGCTACCAGTTATCATGTGAGATGTGTGCGCGATGTCATGAATAATTGATGTAGTTATCTACTATATCTTAACAATCCCGGCAGGGATAAGACTGTGATTTGTGTGTTTAACCAGTCTTATTCCTGCCGGGATTTATTCGTTACGACGCATGAGATGCTTAGTCGGTATGGCAACTCACATCACTTGCTGTCATTCTGAGTTTCCGTACTTCCGAATCGTTTCTCCAAATACTGCTCGATGTTGCAACCGCTCAGTTTTTCTTTGGAAATGCTGCCGTCTTTCTCCACCAGCTCGTAGTGAGGAATACCGTTGAACTGGAAGAGCTGGCGCAGATAGTTGTATTCCGTTCCGCTCACATAGTAGCTTGCTTCGCCTTTCAGATGCTTTTCTACGTATTGCTTGTAGTCGTTTTCCGGAGATTCTTTTTCGCCCGTGATGAAGATAAACTCAAATTCCGGATGATTTTTGTACTTCTTGCGCAGTTCTGCTGTAGCTTCTATTCCGGAACGGCAAGGACCGCAGGTGGTAGCCCAGAAGTCTACGAACAGCACTTTGCCGGTGTGGCGCTTGATGATGTTGCGGAAGATGTCGGTAGCCTTGCCCTCCGGTAGTTGGTAGGATGAAGAAGCATCCGAGGGGAAAGCCTGTTCAAACATCCGTTCGGCCTTTGCCGCAAGGAACGGTTCGGTAAGTTTCTGTTTGAGACCGTCCATATAGCGGCGGGCAACTGCTTTGTCCTTTATTTCGGACAATTGATGCGAGAGACCGCGTACATAGGCTATTTGCCACAACAACGGGTTGGAGGGGAAGCACAACTGGGAGACGATGCTGTCCTTCTTCGCTTCTATTAGTTGCTGCTTAGCTATGTTTTCCTGCGATACTTCTTTTTTGCATAAGTCGACATATTCTTTTATCAATTTTTCTTCTTGCTTGTAAAGAGAAGCCATTTTCTCATGCTCCTCCATAAGTTCCGCACGGGCGATATAGACCGATTGTCCGGCAAGCACTTCGTGTTTTTGTCGGATGGCTTCCTGGGCTGCGTTCAAGGCGACACCTTTCTCTTTCAGAAATGAGAGAAGCGGTTTTTCAGGATAGGTGTATAACAACGTTTTGGCCTCGAATGTCGGATAGGCTTGCCGGAGCGGCTCCATAAATTCAAAGCGGTTGATAAAGATATCCGCCTGTTTGTCGGCAAGGACGATGCTGTCGTTGAGCGGCATCTCTTTCAGGAAGTCGTAGTATGAATCGTCCGATTTTACTTGCAGAGCTTGGTTGGCTGTGTCCCGGCGGGCGTAATAGTCCCTGCTCATTTCAAAGTCGAAGAAGGCGCTTCCTGCTTGCAGTTTTGCTTTGTTCTTAATCAGGCAGACCGCTTTTTGCGAAGGCCGGTAGCGTTGGCACAGCGAGTCGGCTTTCTGCTGCCAGTGTGCGATGAAGGGGCGCATATGCTCCTTATACTGGTTGGGTGTAAGCGTCTTTTGCGAGCGCGATAAGTCCTCGTAGCGGTAGCTGATTACCTGGTTTGCATCAGCTAAAATGTATGAGAGGGAAGCCGACGGCCCCATGTATGTGGTGTTTCGGATGGGGAGGTAATAGTCGCGTGCACGGCTTCGCGCCATCACAGCTTCCCAGTCGATATATATGGTAAGCGTCTGTCCGGGTTCGATGTAGAACGGAATATGGTTGTGGTTGAGCGTTAGCGACTGCTCCATCGGATGCTGGAGAAGGAATTTGCAGGAGAAACTTCCGTCTTTGTCTATCTGCACCACGGTGGGATAATCCTTTCCGGTGATTTCGTCGGACAGGTAAATCATTCCTGTTTCAAAGCCTATGCGGGGGTCGTATCCGTCGATGTAACCTTGCAGACAGGCGGTGTCCGGGCGGAAGAAGCGTTGGAAACCGTTGTCCGGCTCGATGGTGTCGGCGGCGTTTCCGGTGCGGGTGTATGACGATGCGGTGCCCTTATCGGTGCTTATCGTGCAGTTGCCGTTCTTTTGTGGGGTGAGCAGCAGTGTGCAGCGTGTGCCGTTCTGCTTGTCTTTTACGGTCATTTCGATGTGTTTCCCTTTTCGGCGAATGCTTTCGTTGGTATATATCCGGTTGTTCATCAGCGTGATGGAGTCGTAGATACCAAAAGCCCACCGTCCCGAACCGTCGGTGTCGAACCAGTTGCCACGCACGGCAGCGAGTGGGAGAGAGTTCTTTCGCTTCTGCGGCACCAACGAGATGTCGTAGATGTTTCCTTCCGAATCGGTCGGGCTGAGGAAGTGGATGGTCTGTGTCTCCCGGGGCAGCGGCTCGAAGAGGAGCACAAAGTCCTTTTCGCCGGAAGCGGGCATGAATACTTTGGTGTTCAGTTCGATTCCTTCGATACCTGTCTGTCGGTATCTTTTGCCGGTGGCGGCGTCTTCGAGGCAGTTGTCTCCTTCTTCCATAATCCACCAGTGGGGGCGGAAGATGGCGTGTATGTGGACACGCGTATTCTCGGCGGTGCGCTCGATGCGAGTAATGTTGCGGATGCTTCCCGAACGGGCCTTAAAGGGTGGATGGTCAATGGTTTGTGCGCCGAGCAGGCTCGATAGCATGAGCAGCAGGCAGAGCAGGGTTGTTCTCATAATAAGTTGGTTTTAAGATAAACGTTTTTTTATGGCTTACTGCGCAAAGAAAGTAAATTATTCACGGGCTTGTATGCTTTGGCACTGTAACTTAACATAGATTAAACGTTCGGATAACCATCTTTTTTGTACCTTTGCGCCCGAAAATCAGAGTGATAATTTAAATATTTGAAATAGTATGAGTAAGAAAGCTCTTTTAATGATCCTCGACGGTTGGGGATTAGGCGACCAAAAGAAAGATGACGTAATCTTCAACACTCCCACGCCTTACTGGGATTATCTGATGAACACTTATCCTCACTCTCAGCTCCAGGCAAGCGGTGAAAACGTAGGTTTGCCCGACGGACAGATGGGAAACTCGGAAGTAGGCCACCTCAATATCGGTGCCGGACGCGTGGTTTATCAGGACTTGGTGAAAATCAACCGTGCCTGTGCCGACAACAGCATCCTGAAGAATCCTGAAATCGTTGCGGCTTTCTCTTATGCCAAAGAGAACGGAAAGAACGTTCACTTCATGGGACTTACTTCCAACGGTGGTGTGCACAGTTCACTCGTCCATCTCTTCAAACTTTGCGACATCGCCAAAGAATACAATATCGAGAATACATTCATCCACTGCTTCATGGACGGCCGCGATACCGACCCCAAGAGCGGTAAAGGCTTTATCGAAGAGCTTTCTGCACACTGCGCGAAATCGGCAGGAAAGATTGCTTCCATCATCGGACGCTATTATGCTATGGACCGCGACAAGCGTTGGGAACGTGTGAAAGAAGCATACGACCTGTTGGTGAACGGCGAGGGAAAGAAAACTGCCGACATGGTGCAGGCTATGCAGGAGTCGTACGACGAAGGCGTGACGGACGAATTTATCAAGCCGATTGTCAATGCGAACGTTGACGGTACAATCAAGGAAGGCGATGTCGTTATCTTCTTCAACTACCGCAACGACCGTGCAAAAGAACTGACCGTTGTATTGACGCAACAGGATATGCCGGAAGCAGGTATGCATACCATTCCGGGGCTGCAATATTACTGCATGACTCCGTACGATGCTTCTTTCAAGGGCGTACACATCCTGTTCGACAAGGAAAACGTTGCCAACACTTTGGGCGAGTATCTTTCTGCCAACGGCAAGAACCAGCTTCACATCGCCGAGACTGAAAAGTATGCTCACGTGACATTCTTCTTCAACGGCGGACGCGAAACCCCGTTTGACAAAGAAGAACGCATCCTCGTTCCTTCTCCGAAAGTGGCTACTTACGACTTGAAGCCGGAGATGAGTGCTTACGAAGTGAAAGACAAACTGGTGGCTGCCATCAACGAAAACAAATACGATTTCATCGTGGTGAACTTCGCCAACGGTGATATGGTAGGTCATACGGGTATTTACGAAGCTATCGAGAAAGCAGTGGTTGCCGTAGACGCTTGCGTGAAAGAGGTAATTGAAGCTGCGAAAGCACAGGATTACGAAGCCATCATCATTGCCGACCACGGCAACGCCGACCACGCTTTGAATGAGGACGGCACCCCGAATACGGCTCACTCGCTGAACCCCGTTCCCTGTGTTTACGTGACCGAAAACAAGGCTGCGAAGGTAGCAGACGGCCGTTTGGCCGATGTAGCTCCGACTATCCTCAAAATCATGGGGCTGGAAGTTCCGGCTGAAATGGACGGAAGCGTGTTGGTAAATTGAGAATTAAAAATTAAAAAATGATAGCAAGGGATAATGCTATTCATACCAAATCATATGCGTTTGCTATTCGTATAGTAAACGCATATGCGTTTTTGGTAGAGTCTCAAAAAGAATTTGTTTTATCAGAACATTTATTTCTCAATTTTTAAATCTCAATTTTCAATTTACAAAATGGTTCAGATTGATGATGTAGTAGTATCTCTCGACGTCTTTCGGGAAAAATTCCTTTGTAACCTCGAAGCCTGCAAAGGCGAATGTTGCATTGAGGGTGACGCGGGCGCACCTGTGGAATTGGAGGAAGTGGAGAAATTGGAAGAAGTATTGCCGGTTGTCTGGGACGAACTCTCGCCGGAAGCCCGTGCGATTATAGACAAGCAGGGAGTGGTATATACGGATGAAGAAGGCGACCTCGTGACTTCGATTGTAAACAACAAAGATTGCGTCTTTACCTGCTACGACGAAAAAGGTTGCTGTTACTGCGCTATCGAGAAGGCTTACCGCGAGGGAAAGACCGACTTCTACAAACCGGTGTCGTGCCATCTTTATCCCATCCGGATTGGAGACTACGGCCCCTACAAGGCTGTGAATTACCATCGTTGGGATGTGTGCAAGGCGGCAGTGCTGCTGGGGGAAAAAGAGAACCTCCCGGTATATCGGTTCCTGAAAGAGCCTTTAATCCGTAAATTCGGCGAAGAGTGGTACAACGAACTGGAAGCTGCCGCCGAAGAGCTGACGAAGCAACATCTTATTTAACGTACATTCAACCCCTGCCCGCGTGCAGGCAAAAGAAAAACGCCGATCGAAGGATAATCCTTCGCTATCGGCGTTTCTTCGTTGTAAGATGTGAGGTTGGTTTATAAAAATGTATTATTAAAATTATGCATCGATATTTGCATACGTTGCATTCTCTTCAATAAATTCGCGGCGCGGCCCTACATCTTCGCCCATCAGCATGGAGAATACATAGTCGGCTTCTGCTGCGTTGTCGATATTTACCTGTTTCAGCATACGGTTTTCGGGGTCCATAGTCGTTTCCCACAACTGCTGTGCGTTCATTTCACCCAAACCTTTGTAGCGCTGTGTATGGATTGCGTTTTCCGAACCGCCGCCATATGTGTCGATAAATCTCTGCCGTTGCTCGTCCGTCCAGCAGTATTCCTCTATTTTGCCTTTTTTGCAGAGGTAGAGCGGGGGAGTGGCGATGTACAGATAACCGTTTTGGATAATCTGCGGCATATAGCGGAAGAAGAACGTCATAATCAGTGTGTCGATGTGCGAACCATCGACGTCGGCATCGGTCATGATGATAATCTTGTGATAGCGCAGCTTGTCGATGTTGGCGGCTTTGCTGTCCTCTTCGGTGCCGATGGTGACGCCGAGCGCTGTGTATATGTTGCGTATTTCGTCGCTTTCCAACGCTTTGTGATACATTGCCTTCTCTACGTTCAGAATCTTACCGCGCAGCGGAAGGATGGCCTGGAACATACGGTTGCGTCCCTGCTTGGCAGTACCGCCTGCCGAGTCACCCTCGACGAGAAACAGTTCGCATTTTGCCGGGTCTTTGTCCGAGCAGTCTGCCAGCTTGCCCGGCAAGCCGCCGCCCGACATCGGCGATTTGCGCTGTACCATCTCGCGGGCTTTTCTTGCGGCGTGGCGTGCGGTGGCAGCTAAAATCACTTTGTCGACGATTGCTTTCGCCTCCTTCGGATGCTCTTCCAGGTAATAGGACAATACTTCGCCTACGGCTTGGTCGACGGCACCCATCACTTCGTTGTTGCCCAACTTCGTTTTGGTTTGTCCTTCAAACTGCGGTTCCGCCACTTTTACGGAGATAACGGCAGTGAGACCTTCGCGGAAGTCATCGCCCGAGATGTCTACCTTCACCTTTTCCAGCATCTTGCTGTCTTCGGCATATTTTTTCAGCGTGCGGGTCAGCGCGCGGCGGAAACCTGCCAGGTGCGTACCACCTTCGATGGTGTTGATGTTATTAACGTAGGAGTGAACGTTTTCGGAGAATCCCGTGTTGTACATGATGGCCACTTCGATGGGAATTCCCTGTTTCTCGGAGTTGAGATAGATGACATCGTTAATCAGGTGTTCGCGCGACGACTCAATGAACCGTACGAATTCCCTCAGTCCCTCTTCCGAGTAGAACTGTTCGCTTTTGAAACTACCGTCCTCGTTCACTGCGCGGCGGTCGATGAGGGAGATGCGCAGCCCTGCGTTCAGATAGGCCAGTTCGCGCAGGCGTGCGGCCAATATCTTGTAATCGTAGACGGTTTCCGTAAAGATGCTGCCGTCGGGCCAGAACTGCTGGCGGGTTCCTGTGATGTCGGAGGTGCCGACTTCTTTCACAGCGTAGAGCGGTTTACCTATTTCATACTCCTGCTGGTAGATTTTGCCATTGCGGAATACTTGCGTGGTCATATGTGTAGACAATGCGTTTACGCACGACATACCTACACCGTGCAAACCACCGGATACTTTGTAAGACCCTTTGTCGAATTTACCACCGGCGTGCAACACGGTCATCGCAACTTCCAGTGCCGATTTCTTTTCTTTCTCGTGATAGTCGACCGGAATACCGCGTCCGTTGTCCTGTACTGTAATTGAATTGTCTTCGTTGATGGTCACTTCGATGTGGCTGCAATAACCCGCCAATGCTTCGTCGATGGAGTTGTCAACGATTTCGTATACCAAGTGGTGGAGTCCCTTTATACTGATGTCGCCGATGTACATCGCAGGGCGTTTTCTTACTGCTTCAAGACCTTCCAATACCTGGATACTATCCGCAGAATAAGACCCGTTATTGGGAGTGATTTGTTCTTCGCTCATAATTGTCTTTCTAACTTTAATAACAGAGCAAATATAGTGATATTTGTCGATTCGGCGAAGAATAAAGGGTGAAAAAATGAAGGATGGGGAGCGGATTCTCTGTTTTCACGGCCGGGTGTGCTGCATGGACCGCCAAAAAAAACAAGAAAGGCTGAACTTTTAAAGTTCAGCCTGCACTATATCGGTTTTCTTGAATCTTTCTAATTAAGCGAGCTTGTTGATGTAGAGAGCCAATTTAGATTTCAAATTGTTAGCTTTGTTCTTGTGGATTACATTTGTCTTAGCCAACTTATCCAACATCTTTGTAACGCCCGGATACATTGCAACTGCTTCTGTTTTATCAGTTGTTGCGCGAAGTTTTCTAACAGCGTTTCTCATGGTCTTGCCATAATATCTGTTGTGAAGTCTTCTTGTTTCTTCTTGTCTGATTCTTTTCAGTGATGATTTATGATTTGCCATTTCGACTAATCTGTTTTTAGTTCTTTTATTCTTTTTACTTGTAGCCCGTGGGGGAATCGAACCCCCCTTTCAAGAATGAAAATCTTGCGTCCTAACCGATAGACGAACGGGCCATCCTGTTTTTGCATTTCTGCTCTTGCTCTCTCGAAGCATTGTTTGTTTCTCGATTGCGGTTGCAAAGGTAGGAACATTTTTGAAACTGACAAGCGTTTCATGCAAAAAAAATGAAGTTTTTTTTTGTTTTTCTTTCCTGATAGGTGTTGTATGTGTTGATAATCAGTTATATAGCATTCTTGTTTTTTTGAATAAAAAAATCATTTCTTGCTGTAAAGGCGGAAACACATATTTCATATATACCTTATTATATATAGAGAGAGAATAAAAAAGGCGCAGGATGCGAAATTTGCTTTTTCTGCTATTTCTTTTCTGCCGGTTGCCTGTGGAGAGATGATTCGGCAGGCAGATTTATTTCGTTCCACTACGGTGGTCTTTGCGGAACACTATAGTGGAACGCAAGGATAACTATAGTGTTCCGTTCGTTCCACTATAGTGTTCCGCAAAAACGTTGGGGAGAGAGGATGATTTTCGTAGGCTGTGCGCAAACTTTTGTTTCTCTCTATTTGGTTACTTGATGCGTATGGACATTGCTATCTTTTTTGTAATTTTGTTCCGGATTGATAATGAGGTAGTCTGCTATGTTGCAAAAAACAAAAGGAATTGTGCTTCGCACGTTGAAGTATAACGATACGTCTGTCATTGTGGATATGTACACGGAGTTGTCCGGCAGGGCTTCTTTTCTTGTGGCGGTGCCCCGTTCGCGAAAGGCTGCGGTAAAATCCGTCCTGTTCCAGCCGTTGTCTTTTATTGAATTTGAAGCGGATTACAGGCCCAATACAACGCTCTATCGCGTGAAGGAGGCCAAATCTTTTTATCCTTTCTCTTCCATTCCTTACGACCCCTACAAATCGTCAATGGTGCTGTTCCTGGCCGAATTTCTCTATCGTGCTGTGCGCGAAGAGGCGGAGAACCGTCCGTTGTTTGCCTATCTCCAGCATTCTATCGTTTGGCTGGACGCGTGTGGCGAGGGGTTTGCCAATTTCCATCTGGTCTTTCTGATGAGGCTTTCCCGCTTCTTGGGGCTTTATCCCAATCTCGATGATTATCGGGCAGGAGATTATTTCGACTTGCTGAATGCTTGCTTCACTTCGGTCCGTCCCCAGTTGCATTCGTCTTATATCAATCCCGAAGAGGCCGGACGGCTTCGGCAACTGATGCGTATGAAGTATGAGACGATGCATCTTTTCGGCATGAGCCGTGCGGAGCGTGCGCGGTGCCTGGCAATTATCAACGATTATTATAGCCTGCATTTGCCGGATTTTCCGGCTTTGAAATCGCTGGAGGTGTTGAAGGAACTGTTTGATTAAGAAAGGCGTGTCTGAATAGGAAATTGTCCGGTAAAACAACAACAGGGCGGTGAGTACTGACCCACCGCCCTGTTGTTACATTCTATGGTTGCGCTTATCCCAAAAGTTCTTTCACTTTCGCAGAAATGGCACGTCCTTCTGCAAGTCCTGCCAGTTTCTTGGAGGCGACTCCCATCACTTTGCCCATGTCTTTGCCACTGGTAGCACCCACTTCGGCAATGATTTCCTTCAAGGCCGCTTCTAATTCTTCGGCCGACATCTGCTTCGGAAGGTATTTTTCCATCACGGCTACTTGTCCCAACTCTGCGTCGGCCAAGTCCTGACGTCCTTGTCCTGCGTAGATTTCAGCAGCGTCTTTTCCTTGTTTCACTAATTTTTGGATGATTTTCAGGGCTGCTTCATCGGTCAGTGTATCGTTGGCTCCGGGAGCGGTCTTGGCTTCGAGGAAAAACTTCTTTACGTTTCTCAGAGTTTCGAGGGCAACTTTGTCTTTTGCCTTCATGGCGCTTTTAATGTCTTCGCTGACTTGTTCGAATAAATCCATACTATTATAATTGAAAATTAAAGATTAAAAATTAGAACCGGCGACTGATTCGCCGGGTTTCTAATTTTCGTTCTTAGTCCTTGATTCAGAAGGTGATGATGCCGTTGTCGTCCGTAGCCTCTTCCGTAGCCGTTTCCTCTTCGAGAGCGGCTTTGGTGCGGATTTTGGTCAACGTTGTCTTGTCGCGCGTATAGGTAGGAGAGTCCTCTACCATCGCGATGATATCGTCGTTGTCCAGGTCCTCGGTAGTGAAGAGATAGATGTGTCGGCGTTTGCGCAGACTCTTGCTTCCGATGTTGCTGGCACTTTCGCCGTAAGCCTTGCGGATGCGCTCTTTGTTTTTTTCTTTCTCTTCTTCCAGTTGTAGTTGGCGTTCTTCCTCTTCCTGACTGCGTACTGCGTGCAGGCTGTCCATACCGGGCACGTCTTCCACGCCGAATCCGGTTGCCAGTACGGTGATTTTTACCTTTGTGTCCAGTGAGTTGTCGATGGCTACACCCCAGATGACCTCTACGCCTTCGCGGAATTTGCTCATGAACTCGTGTATCTCGTTCATCTCTTCCATCATCAGTTCGGACGAGGGGCAGAAGGATACGTTGAGCATCACTTTCTTGGCGTTGAAGATGTCGTTGTTGTTGAGCAACGGCGAGTGCAGGGCGTCGTCGATGGCTTTGGTGACACGGTTCTCGCCTTCGCCGAATCCGGTACTCATGATGGCTACGCCACCGTCTTTGAGGATGGTCTTGACATCGGCAAAGTCGAGGTTGACCGTACCGCGCATGGTGATAATCTCGGCAATGCTCTTGGCGGCAATGGAGAGGGTGTCATCGGCTTTGCCGAAGGCGTTCATGAAGGTGAGGTCGGAGTATATTTCGCGCAGGCGTTCGTTGTTGATGACCAGCAGGGCGTCTACGTGCTGTGCAATGCGCTCTACGCCGTCCAAAGCCTGGATGATTTTCTTTTCTCCTTCGAAGATGAATGGGATGGTGACGATACCGACAGTCAGGATATCCATCTCCTTCGCAATGCGGGCAATGACAGGAGCGGCTCCGGTTCCGGTTCCTCCTCCCATTCCGGCGGTGATGAATACCATCTTGGTTCCGTCGTTCAGTTGGTTTTTGATGTCTTCTATACTTTCTTCGGCGGCATCGCGTGCCCGTTCGGGACGGTTGCCGGCTCCAAGCCCTTGCGTGATGTTACGGCCTAATTGCAGTTTCACCGGGACGGGCGATTCTGCCAAAGCCTGGTTGTCCGTGTTGCAGAGAACGAACGTTACGTCATGGATACCTTCCCGGTACATATGGTTTACGGCGTTGCCGCCACCGCCGCCTACACCAATCACTTTGATGATTTTCGGCGAATCTGTCGGGAAATCGAATTGTACTATCTCGTCCATATCCTATTTATTTTTATTTGTCACTAATCATTTATTACATATCGTCGTCGGAAAAGATTTCTTTCGTCAGCGAATCAAATTTGCGTTGAAACCAACTCGGTCCGGCTTCCCGTTTCCGTCTTTCTTTCTCTTCTTTCTCCTTCTGTTTGCGGATTCTTTCCGCTTCTTTGGCGGCTATTTTCGCTTCGCGTTCCTCTTCTTCTTTTTTGAGACGAGCGAGGCGGGCTTGTTCTTTCAACTCCTGGTCGTCTTTGAATATGTCTCCTTGTTGTGGCACTTGTTCGGGCTCAGGTTTGGGAGTCGGGGGCACCGGGGGCGGTGTCGGAACGGTTTCCGTCAGGCAGCAGTTCTGGTTTCCTTCGAACAGAAGCCCGAATAGCGTGTTCTGCGAACCGTCTTTCCGCAGGATATTGTTGGGAGCATGAACGGTGTTGCGTGGAAGTTTCGCCATTCGTATTTTTTCTATTTTGCTACGTTTGCGCAGCATTTCGTCAAGGCTTTTCAGGTTGGCGGCTCCTCCGGTGAGGATGATTCCTGCCAACAGTTTGTCCTCGAAGCCGGATAACTGCACCTGGTTCCATACGTTGGTGATGATTTCTTCAGCGCGGGCTTCGATGATGTTATTGAGGTCGGTCACTTTGACGGTGCGGCTCTCATCGTCCAGTTTGCAGGTAGCTTCTTCCTGCTCCGGATCTTCTTCGTAGAGCACATCGCCGTAGGCTTTCTTCAACCGTTCTGCTTCTTCCTCCTCCATTTGCAGGGTGGTGATGTCGCGGGTGATGCTGTTGCCACCCAATGGCAATACGGTGAGGAAACGGAGGATGTTGTTCTTGTAGACAGAGATGGTGGTGGTGTCTGCTCCGAAGTCAATCAGTGCGCAGCCTGAGCGGCGTTCGCTTTCGGTCAGTACGGTGTTTGCCGTTACGAGCGGCGTAATCAGCAGGTCGGCGATGTCTATTTTCGCCTGGTGGAAGCAGTGCTCCAGGTTCTTGCGTACGGAAGCACGGGCTACGATGTTGAGGAAACGTCCTTCGATATGGCTTCCCACCAGTCCTACGGGATTGGCTTGCAGGTTGTTGCCCACTTTATATTCTTGGGGTGCTACGTCCAGTATATCCATGTCGGCCACCGGAATGGCGATGTTCTCGTCGCCGATGGCGTTTACAAGGTCTTCCGAAATGATGGCTTCCTCTTTCAAGTCGCGGCACACCACGTTGCGTATTGTGCGGAGTGACTGTCCGCCGATACCTACATATACTTTGGCGATTGAGTTTTTCAACTCACCTTCCAGTCTGTTGATGATGGAAGTCAGGCTTTGTGCCGTTTTGTCCAGGTTGAATATCACCCCTTTACGGATAAACGTAGAAGAGTCTTCCTGGGCATAGGCCAAAATCTGCATACTTCCGTCACTGTTCTTTTTTCCGGCCACACCGGTTATCTTCGATGAACCAAGTTCAATAGCGGCGATAAATTCTGTTGTTGCCATATCCTTGTTTATTTATTATTTTCTCGTTTCGTACAAATAATCTGGTTGCTGAACTCAAGGTTGATGCGTGAATACTTGTTCCAGCCTACCTGGTTGAGTCCTTTCTTGTAGAACTCTTTCAGGCGTGCGAGCTTGTTCTCAAAGTTGTCCAATTTGCCCAGACAGATAAGGTGGTCGCCCACGCGCGGCACTAACTCGATAGTGCGGTCGGGCAACACGTGAATCTGTTCTATCTGTGCATCCCAGAACTTATTATTATGCAAAAATACACCAAACTTATATAAATCCTTCATTGCAAACGACTTTTCTACATTTCCGGTCACAATTACCCGGTGGGCGATGCATTTGGCGGCAGGCGGCATGACGGTTCCTTTGTTGTCGATGTAATAATTCTCGCCTCTGTTGCTCATCACCCGCAGTACGGGGATGCGTTGCGTCACTTCCACGCATACTTTACCGCTCGGGGTCTTGTAACATTCTGCTTCGTTAATCAGCGGATGTTTGCTCAATTCGCGTTCTAACGACTTGGTAGAGATGCGTTCTATCTTTTTCCCGATGGGATAGATTCCTTTGTGTTGGAGGATATCTTTCAGTTCATTCTTGGTGATGAAGCCGGCGTAGGCGGTATCCTTGATGACCAATTCCAAGTCGTGGCAAGTCTGGTTGGCAGGCTTGCGGTTGAAGGCGCTTACAGCTACGACGAGGTAGGCTATGAGCACCAGCATGACGACGGACAGAAGGATTCTTTTAATCATAATTAAAGATTAAAAATTAAAACGGCTGCACTGTTTCGGACAGGTTGCCGGATGATTATTCAGTTGTTTTCTTCTCTAACAGTTCCTTGATTTCGGTGACGTAGTCGTCTATGTCTCCGGCTCCCAAAGTGATTAATACTTCAATGTTTTTATCTTTCAGAATGTTCAGTATATCTTCCTTTTTGCACATACTTTTTTCGATGCCGGGGCGGAGGTTGTCGTATATCAACCGGCTGCTGACACCGGGAATCGGTGCTTCGCGTGCCGGATAGATATCTGTCAAGATAACTTCGTCGAGCAGCGACAGGCTGTCGGCAAACTCCCGGTAGAAGTCGCGCGTGCGGCTGTAGAGGTGCGGTTGGAAGATGGCTGTGATTTTCTTGTCTTTGTAGAGCTCCCGCATCGACAGCACGCTCTGTTTGATTTCGGAGGGGTGGTGTGCGTAGTCGCTCAGAAAGACAATGCGGTCGTTCTTGATTTTGAAGTCGAACCGGCGGTCTACTCCACCGAAACTTGCCATACCTCTTTTTATCTCTTCGGCGGTCGCTCCGTTCAGGTAGGCCAAAGTCATGGCGGCTACGCCGTTCTCTATGTTGATGCTTACCGGCACTCCTAAGCGGATGTCGTCGATGCGGGTGTCCGGGGTTACAAAGTCGATGAATATCTCGCCGTTGCCGATGCGGATGTTCTCTGCGTGGAAGTCGCCTTCGTCACGCGAATAGGTGTAGACACGTACGCCGGGCTGCACTTTCGGTTGCAGGGAGATACCTTTGCGTATGATTAATGCACCGCCCGGTTGGATAAGGGTGGTGTAATGCTCGAAACTTTGCAGGTAGGCCTCCTCTGTTCCGTAGATGTCGAGATGGTCGGGGTCTGTCGAGGTGATGACAGACATATAAGGTGACAACCAGTGGAAAGAGCGGTCGAACTCGTCGGCTTCGATAACCGTGTAGGGGCTTTCCTGCGAAAGCAGCAGGTTCGTTCCGTAGTTCTTCGAGATACCTCCGAGGAAGGCGGTACATTCTACGTGCGATTGGTAGAGAAGATGGGCGGTCATGGTAGAAGTAGTCGTCTTGCCATGAGTGCCGGCCACGCACAATCCTTTGCTGGAACGGGTGATAGTGCCCAATACTTGCGCACGTTTCTGTATTTCGAAGCCGTTGTTGCGGAAGTAGGTCAATTCTTCGTGTTCCTGCGGGACGGCGGGGGTGAATATGACGAGCGTGCTTTCCTTCTCCTTGCAGGCTTCGGGAATCAGTTCGATGTTTTCCTCGTAATGTATTTGGGCGCCTTCGGCGATGAGGGTTTCGGTCAATGGAGTAGGGGTGCGGTCGTATCCTGCCACCACTTTTCCTTTGAAGAGGAAGTAGCGGACGAGCGCACTCATGCCGATGCCGCCGGCACCTACGAAGTAGACTGATTTTATAGTTTCGATATTCATATCTTTGGTTGTTGATTATCCGTTGGGTTATTTGTTTGCTGTTTCTGCTAACTTTATTACCTCCTGTGCAATGATTCTTGCGGAATCGGGCAGAGCCAATTTAGCTATATTCCCGCTCAGCTCTTTGAGCTTCCGTTCGTCGTTGATGGTAGAGAGGGCGATGTCCATCAGGACATTTTCCGCTTCGCTGTCTTTGACGTAGATGGCTGCCTGCTTGTCTACCAGAGCCAGTGCATTCTTGGTCTGATGGTCTTCTGCCACGTTGGGAGAGGGTACCAAGACCACCGGCTTGTGCAAAAGGCAGAACTCCGAAATGGAACCGGCACCTGCACGGGAGATAACAAGGTCGCCTGCTGCATAGGCGGCTGCCATATCCTTGATGAAATCCGTTACATACAGGTTGGGAAGCTCTCCCGCCGCTTTCACGGCTTCGGTCACTTGCGGATAATAGTATTTTCCCGTTTGCCAGATGAATTGCACGTCGCTGTTCGCTTTGATAACCGACAGTCCGGCTGTCAGTGTGTTGTTGATGGTACGTGCCCCTAAGCTGCCGCCTACGATAAGGATGGTTTTCTTGTCCGGTTGCAGGTTGAAGGAGCGTAGTGCCTCTTCTTTGGACGGCATCGCCTCTGTCAGATTTTGCCGCACCGGATTTCCTGTCATGATAATCCTGTCTGCGGGGAAGAATTTTTCCATTCCGTCATAGGCCACGCAAATCTTCCGTGCTTTCTGTGCCAGTAGCTTGTTGGTTACTCCGGCATAGGAGTTCTGTTCTTGTATCAGCGTCGGGATACCCATCATTCCGGCAGTCTTTAAGGTAGGCCCACTGGCATAACCGCCCACGCCTACCGCCACCTGCGGGCGGAAGTTCTTGATGATGCTGCGTGCTTTCCACTGGCTGCGCAACAGTTTCATCACTACCGATACGTTCTTCCATAAGTGTTTGCGGTCGAAACCGGCTATCGGCAGACCGATAATCCGGTAGCCTGCATCGGGAACCCGTTGCATCTCCATACGCCCTTCGGCTCCCACAAAGAGTATTTTGGCGTCGGGGCGCAGTTCCATTATAGCGTTTGCAATAGAGACGGCAGGAAAAATATGTCCTCCCGTGCCTCCACCGCTGATGATAATTCTAAGCTCTTTTTCCATTTTCAATCCTTTCTTTCTATCCGTTGTTCTCCTTTTTCCGATACGCTTTTGCCGTTGCTGTCAATCGTTTCTGGCGGCATCGTTTTCATCTTCAAACTTGGCGTCGCTGTTCAGTATCTGGGCGGTCGGCTCGGCGGCAGCTTGTGCTTCGGAATCGGCTGCCGCATCTGCCGTTATTTGCATCTGAACCTGTGCGTCGCGCTCCTTCAGTTCTTCCAGACGGGCGGTATAGCGGCTTACGCTCAATATCATTCCGATATAGGCGCAGTTGATTAACGTACTTGTTCCTCCCTTGCTGACCAGAGGCAACGGCTGTCCCGTGACGGGGAACAGGCCGACGGCAACCATCATGTTGAGTATCGCCTGCGACACCAGTAGCAAGGCAATTCCCATGACGAGGAAAGCTGGGAAAGTCCGCTCGCATTTTTGTGCGATTCGTCCCGCCCGCATCAGTAGCCACAGGTAAAGGAATACGACGAAGATACCCCCTATCAGCCCCATCTCTTCGATGACAATGGCAAAGATAAAGTCGGAGAACGCCTGGCTGAGAAAGTCGCGCTGTATGGAGTTGCCCGGTCCCTTGCCTACTACGTGGCTGGTAGCGATGGCGATGCGGGCGTGGGCTATCTGCCCGTCTTTGTCGATGTCGAACTTGGCGGCAGGTACTTTTTCCTCCTTCAAGAAACCGGTGACGCGGTTCTGCCAGGTTTCGAAGCGGTGAAGACCGGGCGTGGTGCGCAGCGTCTTTGCGGGGATAGCCATGAGTATTCCTACCGACACTCCGCCTACGAGTGCCAATGCGCCTAACATACCGAACAGTTTTTTGGCAGACACCCGCCCGATGAACATCATCATGCATACCACTCCGAAGAGCAGCATGGCTGTCGAGAGGTTTTCGGGTGCGATGAGCAGGAATACCAGTCCGGTGATAATCATGATGTATTTAAAGGCTTTCGGGTTGGCCCCGTCCTCGTCCTGCCGTTTGGACAGGATGAAGGAGACGGCGATGATGACAGCCATCTTTGCCAGTTCCGAAGGCTGGAACTGTAGCCCCATGAAGGACATCCAACGGGCTGCCCCGTTGACGCGGTCGCCTGTGATGATACCCATCAGTGTGACGAAAGCCAGTAGCACCAGGGATATAGGATACAGGAAGACCGGAAATACCTGAAACCATCTGTAGGGTACGTTGTGCAGGAACACCACTACCACGGCACCCACCATCAGGATGATGGAGTGTTGCGTTATTGGCCCCCAGTGGTCGCCGCTTTTATAAGTCAGAGTTGATGCGGCCGAGAACACCTCGACAATCGAGATGAGGCAGAGACAGAGGAAGATAATCCAGATTACCTTGTCGCCTTTGAATATGTTCTTTAATAAATCCAATCCTGTAGAATTTTAAAATTAATAATTAGAAAAATCAGAGGGCACGGACACATTCCTTAAACTGGTCGCCACGGTCTTCGTAACTCTTGAAGAGGTCGAAGGAAGCGCAGCAGGGGCTTAACAATACGGTCTCCCCTTTTTTTGCCAATTTGTAGGCGGCTTCTACGGCGTCCTTCATACCGGTTTGCACATCGGCTACGGGCAGACCGAGGCGGTCGAAGAATTCGTGAAGTTTTTCGTTATGCAGTCCCATATACACGAGTGCCGAGCACTTTTCGCGTACCAGGTCCTCTATTTCCGTGTAGTCGTTTCCCTTGTCTTTGCCGCCGAGAATCAATACCGTTTTGGTCGTCATGCTTTGCAGGGCGTACCAGCAGGAGTTCACGTTGGTGGCTTTCGAGTCGTTGATGAAGTCGATTCCACGGACGCGTGCCACCTTTTCCAAGCGGTGCTCCACACCCTTGAAGTCGGAGAGGGCTTTGCGGATATTCTCTTTGGCAATACCTGCTAAGTTGGCGGAAATACCGGCAGCCAGGGAGTTGTATAAGTTATGCTGTCCCGTCAGTGCCAGTTCTTCCTGTTCCATGTTGAAGGCAATCGGCTCGTTGATTTTCACCTCGTTGTCCTCCACATAGGCGATGGCACCGTCCTCTTTCACGGCGGCGAAAGGATACAGTTGGGCTTTCAGACCATGCTTTGCCAGTTCGCGTTTGATGAGGGGGTCGTCGTTCCAGAAGATGAAGGCATCGTCGGGAGTCTGATTTTGGGTGATGCGGAACTTGGCGTCGATGTAATTCTGCATACAGTGGTCGTAACGGTCGAGATGGTCGGGGGTGATGTTCATCAGTACAGCGATGTTTGCCCGGAAGTTGTACATATTGTCCAGTTGGAAAGAGCTGAGTTCGATGATGTAGTAATCATGAACTTCTTCCGCCACCTGCAGGGCAAGGCTCTTGCCGATGTTTCCTGCCAGCCCGACGTTCAGGCCTGCGCTTTTGAAAATATGGTAAGTCAGTGAAGTCGTGGTGGTTTTTCCGTTCGACCCCGTGATACAAATCATTTTGGCATTCGTATAGCGTCCGGCAAACTCAATCTCTGATATGACCGGAGTACCTTGAGCTTTCAGTTTCAAGATGAGGGGGGCGTCATTCGGAATACCGGGGCTTTTGATTACTTCGTCGGCATTCAGAATGAGTTCTTCGGTATGCTGTCCTTCTTCCCAGGCAATGTCGCGGCTGTCGAGAAGTTCCTTGTATTTGTCCTTGATGGCGGACATATCCGAAACAAATGTCTCAAATCCTTTCACTTTGGCGAGTACGGCTGCACCTGCGCCGCTTTCGCCGGCTCCTAAAATTACTATTCTTTTCATCTACGGTAATGTGCTTTGTCATTTCGGCGGGCGTTGGGTTGCCTTACCGGTTGCGCACATCTTTTAAAAGTTAATAATCAGGTTAATACTCTCTGTTATCTTATTTTTAATGTGATAATCGTGATGGCTGCCAGCACAATCGTTACAATCCAGAAGCGGACGGTGATTTTCGATTCGTGAAACAGTTGGTGGGGTTGGGTGAACTTCACCGTGCATCCCGGTTCTATCAGACTCATCGAGGTGCGGAAGTGGTCGTGAATCGGTGTCCGCTTGAACAGCCGTTGTTTCACCCCTTTCCGTTTGCCCGCCTTGTAGTAGGCGCGTTGCAGGATGACCGACAGATTCTCCACGAGGAATACACCGCACAGAATCGGTATCAGCAGCTCCTTGTGGATGATGATGGCGAATACGGCAATGATGCCGCCGATTGTCAGGCTGCCGGTGTCGCCCATGAATACTTGTGCCGGATAGGCGTTGTACCAGAGGAAACCAATCAGTGCGCCGATGAAGGCACAGATATAGATGACCAGTTCTTCCGACCCCGGAATGTACATGATATTCAGATAGCCGGCAAATTCGATGTGCGATGAAACGTAGGCCAATACACCGAGCGTAGCACCGATGATGGCCGAATTGCCCGCCGCCATTCCATCCATTCCGTCGTTGAGGTTGGCACCGTTGGACACGGCGGTAACCACGAAGATGGTGATGATGACAAACAGTATCCATCCCGCTGTCTGTGCGTGTTCACCCATGAAAGAGACCAGGTCGGCGTAGTCGAGATTGTTGCTTTTGAAGAAAGGGATGGTGGTCTGGGTCGATTTCAGGTCGTTCGTACCGTGTATCACCTCCATCTCCTGTCCCGGCGTATGCACTTCGATGTTTTCGCGGATTACCACGTCGGGGCTTAAATACAGGGTAAGTCCGACGATTAACCCCAAGCCCACCTGTCCGATGATTTTAAACTTACCGTGCAGCCCTTCCTTGTCTTTCTTGAAGATTTTGATGTAGTCGTCGGCAAATCCGAGCGAGCCGAGCCATACGGTGGTTATCAGCATCAGTATCATATAAATGTTCTCCAGCTTGCCCAGTAGCAGGCACGGGATGAGGATGGCTACGATGATGATGACTCCTCCCATGCTCGGCACACCCACTTTGTTGACGCCGAACGGGTCGGTTTTGGCGTCGCGCTGTGTTTCGGTGATTTGCTTCCTCTTCAGCAGGTTGATAAATTTGTCTCCCCAGATGCTTGAGATAAGCAAGGCGAGGATAACAGCCATCAGCGCGCGGAATGAAGTGTAACCGAACATTCCCGCTCCGGGAAAATTGAGCTTGTGCAGCCATTCAAACAGATAATACAGCATTTTTTATTCGTTGTTATTCGTTAGCCACTAATCGTTAAACATTCTCTTTACCTCCTCCTTGTCGTCGAAAGGATGCTTCACTCCCTTTATCTCCTGATAATTCTCGTGTCCTTTTCCGGCAATGAGTATCACGTCTCCTTTTTCGGCCAGCATACAGGCGGTGCGGATGGCCTCCCTGCGGTCGGCGATGCTCAGCGTCTTTTTCATGTCGTTGGCGTCGAGTCCCGCCAGCATATCGTTGATGATGTCTTGCGGCTCCTCAAAGCGGGGATTGTCCGAGGTGATGATGACACGGTCGCTGGCTTTGGCGGCTTCTTTCGCCATGATGGGGCGTTTGCCCTTGTCGCGGTTGCCGCCTGCTCCTACCACGGTGATGACCTTCCCTTTGCCTTCGAGCACTCCGTGGATGGCGTTGAGCACATTGACAAGCGCGTCGGGTGTGTGTGCATAATCCACAATCGCCGTGACGCCCTTCGGCGAGCGGACGGCATCGAAGCGTCCCGCTACCGGATGAAGCGTGCTGAGGGCGACAAGCACCTCTTCCTCTTTTTTACCCAACAGCACGGCGGCGCCGAACACTGCCAACAGGTTGGAAGCGTTGAACTTGCCGATGAACTGAACGGCCAGCTCGTGATTGTTGAAATCGAGCAGCATTCCTTCAAAATGCGATTCCACCACCCGGCCTTTGAAGTCGCTGAGGCTTCGCAGCGAGTAGGTGTGTACGTTGGAGCGCGTGTTCTGCGTCATTACCAGCCCGTTCTTGTCGTCGAGGTTGGTAAGGCTGAACGCGCTTTTCGGCATATCGTCGAAGAACTTCTTTTTGGCTTTCAGATAGTTCTCTACGGTCTTATGGTAGTCGAGATGGTCGCGCGTAAGGTTGGTAAAGATACCTCCTGCAAACTTCAGCCCGCTGATGCGCTTTTGTGCTATCGAGTGCGAGCTGACCTCCATAAACGCATATTTGCAACCTTCGTCCGCCATGCGTCCCAACAGGCGGTTCAGCGTGACGGGGTCGGGCGTGGTATGGTCGGTAGGGATTGCTTCGTCGTCGATGTAATTACAGACGGTAGAGATAAGCCCCACTTTGTATCCGAAATAGCGGAAGGTATTATATAATAAGGTGGCGATGGTTGTCTTGCCGTTCGTTCCAGTGACGCCCACTAACTCGAGTTTGGATGTCGGGTCGCCGTAGAATGCAGTAGCTATCTTGCCCACCGCCTCTTCGCTGTCGTTCACCTGTATGTAGGTGACGTCCGCCGCAGGCTCTTCGGGCATCTCTTCGCAAAGCACTGCGACAGCTCCTTTGCCGATGGCGGCAGGTATATAAGCATGACCGTCTGCCTGGGTGCCGCGCATCGCCATGAACAACTGTCCGGCTTCTACTAAACGCGAATCGATGTTGATTCCGCTGATTTCTATGTCCGAGTCTCCGGCTATTCGTACCGGCTGAATTGCTTTCAGTAACTTGTTTAGTAACATAGTCTCTTATTTAATACGTTGAATTTACCTTTTAATGCAACGACAGGCTGATGGTCTGTCCTTTCTTGACGATGGTCCCGTTGGCTATCGACTGGCTTCTCACCCTGCCCACTCCGGTCAGATGCACTTTCAGTCCCTTGCTTTCCAACAGGTAGACGGCATCTTTCGCCCCCATCCCTATGACGCTCGGCACGAAGTTCTGCATATTGCTCCGGCTCTCGAACACGACCGCTTTGGGGGCCGCATGGCTCTTTCCCCACACCTCTTTGCCGGTATCGGCTATCTTCTCCTGTATCTCGATGTCGAGTTCCTCCAACACGTGCTGGGCTTCCCGCATCTCTCCGGCTTTTACGTGCGGAATGACTACCGCGTTGGTATCAATCGCGTTGACCAACGGCAGGCGCAGGTCTTTGGCATATACCCTTTCGGCAATCTTACTGAATACGCTACCTGCCATCAAGCCGCCCGAGGCGGGCGCCCCCGGTTTCTGTATGGAGACAATCATGCTGTATTTGGGTGCTTCGGAGGGGAAGTATCCGCAGAAACTTACGAGATAGTTCGTTGTCCCTGTCGTGTATCCGGCTGCTCCCTGCGATATCTGTGCCGTTCCGGTCTTGCCCGAAACGTGGAACTGCTTGCTTCCCGCAGGTTTGGCAAGCCCTTCGCCCACCACTTTCCGCAGAATTTCGCGTATTTGCCTCAATGTCTGGTCCGAACACATTTTCGGGTTGATAATCTCCGTCGGATATTCCTGCACGGTTTCTCCGTCCTTTACAGCCGCCTTTACGAACTTCGGACGCACGACAACGCCGTTGTTCGCTATTCCGTTGTAGAAGGTAAGGATGTTCATCGGCGGCACTTGCGTCTCGTAGCCGATGCTCATCCACGGAAGGGCGGTCTTGGAGAAATAGCTCCGCTCTTTCGGTCCACGGATGTTCGGCTTTCCTTCGCCCGCAATTTGCAGTTGGAGCGGCTGGTCGATACTCATGCGCCGCAGCCCGTCGATGAACTTCTGCGGGTTGCTGCCGTAGAAGTGGTCGATGATGTAGGAAGTCCCGATGTTGGACGACACTTCCAGAATCTCGGTGACATTCAGTTTTCCGTATCCTCCGCGACGCCAGTTGTGGTCTTTCATCACACGGCCGTGCATCGGCATTTGTCCGTTGCCGGTGTCCACTACGTAGTCGGGGGTGATTTTGCCGTCCTCTAAGGCCACCATGATGGAAGCCGTCTTGAAGGTGGAGCCGGGTTCGAGCATATCGCTGATGGCGTTGTTGCGCATCTCGTAAAAGCCGCCGTCTCTGCCCTGCGTCATGTTGACGATGGCTTTCACCTCGCCGGTAGCCACTTCCATCAGTACCACGACGCCTACGCTTGCGTTCAGTTCCTTCATCTTGTCTACCAGCGCCTTTTCGCAGATGTCCTGCATACCTACGTCGATGGTCGATATGAGGTCGCAGCCGTCAATCGGGGGTACGTCGACGATGTTCAGGTATTTGTTTCTCACCTTCTGCCGGTGCGTGCGTCCGTCGCGCCCTTTCAGGATGGTGTCGAAGGCAAGTTCGATACCGTTCCGCGCTCCTTTCGCCGTGTCGGCATATACGTCGCCCAGCGTACGTGCCGCCAGCGAACCGAAGGGTTTCTTGCGCTGGTTGTAGGCAAGCTCCTTGAATCCTCCTTTGTAGCGGTTGAGGCAGAAAACCGGCAATCGCTTCACCTCCTTGTATTGTATGTAGGAGATGCGCTTCGGGTAAATGAGGTAATTGCGGCTCTTTGCCTGTCGCCCTTTCTTCAGGTGCGCCTTGAACTGGGCGGCACTCTTGTCG
>NZ_CAJULN010000029.1 GCF_910586915.1 uncultured Bacteroides sp. | reverse complement strand
AGTAATGGTAGACGGCAATCCCGGAAATTCCGCCGGATTGAATTTCTTATATTGCTCTTCGGACGGGAAAAGCAGCACCATCTTCCTGCCCCACTTCTCAAATTCGCTGCCCAATGCGGCTATGTCTCTCAGCGCGTGATTGGTAGGCTCCTGCCCTACTCCCAGTACGCCGACTACAAAATATCCTCTGCCGCAGGTCTGAAGAAGCGTTTGGTTTTCGGACGTTCCCTCGGCCGATACCGGAGTATAGAGCGATTCGGAATTGAAGTTGCCAATCACCTGCACCTGTTCCTTGCTCTCTCTCATCACCAGGTCAACGGTCGTTGTTTGTCCCGGATTTATCGTAAAGAAAGTGACTTTGGAAAGCACGGCTCCGCTTGCCATACGTGTTCCGGTAATCAGCATATAATAACCGGCATCCAGGGAAGTGCCCTCCTTCAACAAGTTCGCCCAAGTGGCGCCTTCACCCATATCCGCATCTCCTTCGTTATAATTCAACAAGCGGAACGCGCCGTCTTTGAACTTGGAAAGTGTAAAATGAGAGTAATACTTCGGATTGTCCAACGAACGTATCGGAGTATAAGCAGCGCGCAGCACTCCCTTAGCACTTTGTTCCGACACGCTTTCTGCAAAGTCCACATCCACCGTACGTCCCTCTTTGTCGACGTATTGCACTTTGCCTGTCACCTTGTCTATCTGAGCCTGGATACCGAGCGAACGAGCCACCGCCACAAAGAAAATATCACGCGACTTCTCATCCGCCACACGTGTTCTCCATACTCCTATCGGAGAAATAGGAATACGTTGGGAATTCTGTTCATTGTTAATCTCAATATTTTCCTTGCACCATTTCACCAAGCGGGCGGGGTCTTCAACAAAAGCTTCCTCATCCCGGTGGAATAACTGTAAGAAATCATGGCGGTAGCCGGTCAGCATCTCATTCTCCACGCGAGGATTGACAAGTTCGGCAGCTTTCCGTATTTCCATTTTCTCTAAATCGGGAAGTGTCACCCAACAATCCAAAAGACACTCGCCGGGTATGTCTCTCCAATCTTTGGCAGAAAGTTGCCGCAATAATTCCACGAAAAAATCTCCTTTTTTCTCTTTGGCAATCATTTTGAAGAAGGCCAACAACATACGATGGTTACCACGGGAAGCAACCAATATCTTTGCCATATCTTCCCTGTCGTTGTCGCTCAAATCAAACCTTGCAAGCGAATCTTTCGCCTGTTCCTCGGTCATCATGGTAGCGACGTAAGCATTGCGGATGGAGTCTTCTTTTGCCAGCCTACAGTCATTTTCCTTACGTTGCTCCGGAGTTACTTCGGGCATATTCACTCCTTCTGCCGGAGGAACGATGTCCAAATCAATCGTATAGGCTTCGCCTTCTTTCTTATCCAGCACAAGAGCCAACTCGCTTTCTTTGCCAAAAGACAATTTAGAAAAGCCGAACGCTCCTTTGTCCGAAGCCCACACCAGCATATCTCCCTTTCCGGCTGTCAACGAAGCACGTCCTTCGGCATCGGTATATTTGGTGGCTACCGTGTAGAACTCGGCATAATTATATACCTTAAACTCTACTTTAGCACCGGAAACGGGACGTCCTTCGGCATCGTTCACCGTCACTACCGCTTTCGCCGTAGGAGCATAGTTGTCGATGACGTTTATCTCGGTATAATTCGGTGTCTCAAGCATAATCTCTTCCGGACCGTTGTAGCGGCCGAACACTTTGGTGTGCATCAGCATTCCCCGGCTGGCAGGCGCATTGAACCATCCCAAGTTCAAAACAGGTTCCGGTTCGCAAGCTCCGAGGAAATACCATTCGCCGTCGGCCCAGGCCTCTACCCATGCATGGTTATCGTCGGTATGCGCCCAACGGGGTGTATAAACCTGACGCGCAGGTATACCGACAGCGCGCAATGCGGCAACAGTAAAAGTGGATTCTTCGCCGCAACGGCCGTAGGCTGTCTTCACCGAAGCCAGCGGCGAACTGGTACGGGCGTCGCTCGGACGGTAGACCACTTTTTCGTGACACCAATGGTTTACTTCCAGAATCGCGTCTTTCATCGAAAGACCTTTCACACGTTCCTTCAGTTCTCCATAGAATACCTCACGCGATTCGTCCAGGTTTTCATTATTCACACGGATAGGCAGTACGAAATGGCGATACAGTTCGTCCGTCACGGTCTTTCCCCAAGGCATCTCCTTGCGAATCTGTTCGGAAAGGCGGACATTTTCCAGGTAATAGGATTCATGGTAATCTGCAATATCCCCAATGGGCATATATGCATACAGAAACATCAGAGCTTCACGCTCTGCAAGAGATAAATCTTCATTCTCAAAGAATGAAAACAGGTTTCCGTGATGGAGCGTTTTCTGCTTCTGCTCAAAATCCTGAAGCACTTGATTACGATAGGCCTCATCTTTCAGAAAATGAGGTTCACTGCAAGAAAAAAACGTGACAGCGAGAAACGAAACAAACAAAAGATGGATGAGTGTTTTCATATTATGTATTAATTAAATAAACAAATAATCAAAAAAAATACTTCGACAGCAGTATATGAGCGCAAAAGTATAAGTTTTTTCGGAAAAAGGCACTACAAGCAAAATAAAAAGCACATTTTTATGTTTTGCAGCATAAATTTCAAAAACATTTTCTACCTTTGCAGTGTTAATAGAGAAAACAAGATGTAAAACCGCTCTTCAAAACGTGGGGAGCAAAAAAGAGGAAACAAATTATGAAAAAAGATGCAAATGAAAAGATTATGATGTTACAGTACCGTATCAAACGCTATCAGGCAATGGGGAACGGCGCAATGTGCCAAACCTTGAACGGTAAACTTCAAAAACTGCTTTCAAAGCAGGTTGCCATGTAAATAAACACACTTGATTATACGAATTTAAGCGAGGAACTTTTCGGAGTATCCTCGCTTTTTTTTGGTTGCAAATGAGCGGTTTGCAGCGCATATAGATGCTACTTCTACCGCATATATGTCCTGCGTCCAAGAGATATAGCTCCTACGTCCAGGAGATATAGATGCTGGACGCAGCGCATATATGCGCTGTAACAAGCTGATTATAAAGATGTAATTCCGGCATTTGGCAGTTAGGGGAAGACAGTGGACAATGCTCTCGAAAAACAGGCTTGTTTCAGTGAATGCTTAAGGAATCGCGCCGCTACCAGTCGCCAAATTCAAAGCTCAACTGCTCCCAAACACCGTGCTGCCCCTCCGTTTCTTCCTTCGGATTGGAAACGGAAAGTCCGATGAGCCGGATAGGATGCTGTTCGTATTCCACGCTTTTCAGCAACTCTTTTGCCAATGGAAGCACCCGGTCTAAAGTTGTCAACTCCTGCGACTGGGTTATGCTCCGGGTGATTTGGGTAAAATCGTGGAACTTGATTTTCAAAGTGAGCGTGTTGCCTTTGAAGTCCTTCCGGCCGAGACGTTCAATCAGTTCCACTGCCACATGATAAAGTTCGATAATGACGGAAGAGCGGGTGGAAATATCCCGTTCCAATGTCCGCTCGCACCCGATGGACTTACGGATACGGACAGCTTCTACCGGACGTTCGTCAATGCCCCGCGCACAGTCGTAATAGAGGGCGCCTACTTTTCCGAAGTGCGCGGTCAGCATTTCCAAAGAGCATTTACGCAGTTGAAAACCGTTGCTGATTCCCAGCAAATGCATCTTTCGGGCCGTCACCGGACCTACTCCCCAAAAAGATTCGATGGGAAGACGGGCGATGAAGTCCATCGCCTGTTCCGGATGAATGGTGCACAATCCGTCGGGTTTGCGGTAATCGGAAGCTATCTTTGCCAGAAATTTGTTGTAGGATATGCCGGCAGATGCTATCAGGTTAAGTTGTTCGCGAATCTTCTGCTTTATCTCTTTGGCTATATCTACCGCCAGGGGGATGCCTCTTTTATTTTCCGTCACATCGAGAAAGGCCTCATCTAAGGAGAGAGGTTCAATAATGTCGGTATATTGATGGAATATCTCGTGTATCTGACGGGAAACGGATTTATAAACGTCCATCCTGCCGGGCACAAAAATAAGTTGCGGGCAAAGACGCTTCGCCTTTTGTGAGGACATGGCAGAACGGACTCCGTAGCGCCGTGCCTCGTAACTGGCGGCGGCCACCACTCCCCGCTCTTGGGCGTGACCCACCGCCAATGGCTTACCGCGAAGTTGCGGATTGTCGCGCTGTTCTACCGAAGCGTAGAAGGCATCCATGTCGATATGTATAATCTTTCTTTCAAAACTGCACACAAGTCACATCTTGTATTTTTCCTTTGAATCCATTCAACGCATCACCTATTTGGCGAAGAGGGAAAACCAGCGTTTCCTGATACGGCATATAATCCATGCGCTTGTATTTCTCATGATATACTTTCATCTTACGCCCCTCCAGACGTTCGTGCAGTTTGCCGTTGACGTATAGAGAAGTGCCTTTATAATCGCCTTCAATACGGATGTCCGTCCATTCTTCCGCAGGAAGGCGGTAAGAGCCGAACACAAAGACATAGCCGTCGCGGCTAAAGGCAATCCGCCCGGTATTTTCCCAATTGGTATATACTTTGGAATGAGGGCCTTCGAACAGGACGCCACTGATGTTGGTATCCTTGTCGGGACAGATTTTGAAGGATACGGCATAGGGATAACCGACCTCCGGCAAGGCAGTGCGAATCGTATCCGTACCATTCAACGAACAGACTTTTCCCGAAGGGGTCAGCAGTGTTTCTCCGGCAATACGTGCCAGCAGGTTTACTCCCGGAGCTTCGGGCATCACACGGCACAAGTTTTCAAAAGTCTCGTAGGGGACGGTTTCAGTATTTCCCTTCCAAAGTTTTTCCGCCAATACCTGAACCGCCGGGAAAGAACGGTAATGTACATCCTGCTCGGAAATACCGTTGCCGCACATATCGTTCCATACAGCAAACATTCCACCCAATACTCCCGGAGTTCCTTCGGGAAGTGTCTGTTTTCTGTTCATCAACCACGGGCTCCAGGACTCGTAAATCCATTTATGGTCGAGAAACTCGCGATAGTAACCGGCGCCCGGCACAATATAGAGATAAGTATCGCAGGTGTTTATCAGCCGATATCCGTCTTTCAAGGAGATTTCGGGGTCTACCCAGTCGTACGACCATGCATTGACGGTCACACCTTCCGCCTTTACGGGTGTCTTGCCGGGAAGCCATTTCAAACCGCCCCACATACGGGGAGTCTTACCGTACTTTTCAACATATTTCAGATAACGGTCGGTGAAATAGCGGTATTGTTCGGCTTCCTTCTTGTTATACTCGTCCGTACCGATGTGTACGTCGGGACCTACGAATACGGGATGTTCGCCGGAAAGATATTCATCCAACAGGGTGTCGACAAAATGATAGGTTTCATCTTTATAGAGGTCCAAATGGTCCATTCCGTATTCTTTGCTGCCGATTTCCGGCTTGTAATGCGTAAAAGCAAGAGAATGTGCAGGAATGTCTATTTCGGGAATGACGTTTACTCCATACGCCAGGCCCATACGCTGCAAGTCGGAGAACTCCTGTTTGGTATATGAGCCGTCTTTGGCTGTGAGTCCCGGGAAGCGTTCGCTTTCGAGGCGGAAGGCAGCATAGGTACTGTTCCAGTCGTTGTTGAAGAATTGCGGAAAGCCATTATCATTCAAATGAATCTGGAACTCATTCATTTTATAGAAGGAAAGTATCTTGATGTATTGTTTCAGATAATCCAATGTGAAGAACTTACGGGCTACATCGAGCATGAATCCACGGTTGGAAAATTGCGGATAATCGCGTGCTGTTCCTTTCGGCAGTTTTCCTTGCTGATTATACAATATTTGCAGAAGGCTGCGCGTTCCCCAAAAAACTCCTTTCACGGTAGGGGCTTCAATACCGGCGTAACGGCTTGCAGTCAACACGTAACCTTCGTCGCCCAACTGTTTGTCGGGCTTTGTCAAGGAAAGATAAATATCGTTTCTCTGCGGTTTTCCGGTCTTTACGGTGTAGTTCCAGTTCATTAACTCTTTCAAGTCGCCGGCCAATATACGGGCAGTGGACAGCAGTTGCTCTTCGTTATCGGGATTTACAACGATACTTCCCTCGGCAGGCAGGAGGAGTTTTCCTTTTCCTCCCTTCCATTGTTGCAAGGCAGGGATGACATCGGGACAAGGTTCTTGTGCGGAAACGCCCAAAGATGTCGCCAAGAAACAGCATAAAGCGAATAGTAGTTTTCTCATAATCTCAAACTTATTATATTATTTATATTACTCATATTTTAAAGAGAAAATCATCGTCCCACTGGGGCTTCCATCACACAAATCCGATGACTTACACTCCAATAACTATGCACTTCTTTCTACTAATCGGAAACGTCGAACTGAAAGGCGAGCGGTTCCGTACTGCCTACGTATTGATTGGGAACGGTAAGGATGACTTTATTGTCTTTGACCGTCCATTTCACCTTCCGACCGGAAGCCAACAATTTAATCCGGCTGTTTCTTGCAGGGATATTCCCTTCCCATTCGATGCTTGCAGGTATCTTTTCTCCTTCGGGCAGTGCATAAAGCGCATACAGTGTCTTCCCGTTCTTGTTTGCAGTAAACCACACATTGCCGGAATGGTAATTGGGAGTGATGCGGGTATTGTATATCGCTTCTCCGTTCTTTTTCATCCAGCGTCCCACCTCTGCAAGACGTTCCACGGCAGGTTGCTCAATTATACCATCGGCAGTAGGGCCTACTCCGAGAAGCAGGCTGCCGCCTTTGGCAACTACCTCCATGAGCATGGCAACCACCTGATTGGGAGTTTTGTATCTGGCGTTCTTCACCCATCCCCAGTCTGTGGTCAGCGTAATGCAACTTTCCCACGGAAAGGGAAGCTGGGTTTCGGGTATCGAACGTTCGGGAGTCTGGTAATTCTCGTACCGGCCGCTTATGGTACGGTCTACTACCAATATACCGGGTTGCCTTTCCCGTGCCATACCGGCTATCCGTGGCATATCAATATCCTGCTTATTGCGGACGGATACCCAGCCGCCGTCCAGCCAAAGAATATCTATCGGCCCGTAACCGCTCATCAGTTCTTCAATCTGATTATAGGTAAAGTTCTTGAAAGCCTCCCACTTTTCGGGATGGCGTTCGACTTTGTAATTCACATTTCTATTCGGGGTCGCGAAATAATCCCACCAATAATCCTGGTTGTGCCAATCGGGTTTGGAGAAGTAGGCTCCGGTCATGAAACCTGCTTTACGGAAAGCCTCAAACACATGGAGGGCGACATTGGCTTTCGGATGTTCCTTAAAAGGTCCCTGTGCAATAGAGAAAGCGGTATGTCTGCTGTCGAACATACAGAAACCGTCGTGGTGTTTGGTAGTGAATACCATGTATTTCATTCCTGCCTGTTTCATCACATCGGCCCATTGTTCAGGGTTGAAATTGACCGGATTGAACTCTTGGCTGAGTCCATTCCAATACCAGTTCTTGAACTCTTGGTAGTTGTCATGCCCGTAGCGGCTAATCCAGTCGACATCTTCGGAACAGAGCGCCCACGATTCGACAATACCGGGCACACTGTACAGCCCCCAGTGGAAGATGACTCCGAATTTCTTATCCTGCCATTGGTTCAGCTTTTTCAATACCAATGAGTCTGTAGGCCATTCATAATTGTGCGAACGCTCGTGCACAAAAGTGTTCTGGGCTTTTAAGCCTGCTGCTCCCAATAATAAGAAGACAAGTGATATCAGTCTGTTTTTCATATCATATAATGTTTTTCAAGATTGAATTTCTCTGCGGGTCGTGCTTTGTCCGATGTAAGCCGACAATAAAAAACGGAGGATGTCTCTTTGCAAAACATCCTCCGTTTTTTCATCATTGGTGGAGCTGGAGGGAATCGAACCCTCGTCCAAACGAGGAAATCATAAGCTTTCTACATACTTATCTTTGCCTAAGTTTTCGAGCAGGAACAGAACCAAAGCCATCAATTCCTGCCTTATCCTCTAAAATTTCATCCGAAGCGCGAGGCCGCTTCCGACTATCCCCGATGTAACTGCACCACTGAACCGGAATGCTTCGGAGCAACAGCTTCCGAGTGATGTCTCGTCCCAGCACCTTGTGCCGGGATTAAGCCAATCTACTATGATTCGATTAAGCAGCAAGAGCGTAATTAGTTTCGCCAGATAAAATTTTGATAACTGAGATTTAAGTGGAAATTACCGACCCACTGTATGCTTACTTACCATTTCTGCCCGCTGTCAAATCCAGTCAACCCCATGACTCTGCAACTTACAGAACGCCGAAGGACGCAACTGCGTACATTGCAATGCCGCATCGCCGCCTTCCGAAGTGCAAAGATAGGAAATCTTTTGTTTCCACGCGACATCCGTTAGCAAATATTATACTTCGACGGCAGATTTATATCGGCAAGAGAGCACATATCCGCAACTTTATCCGTACCTTTGCCTGTATTACATAACTCAATCAATATTCATAAAACGATGACTCCGCACTTTGACTTCTCCGAAGTCCCCCACTCCTTCGGCTTGTGTGCCGCAGAAAACTGCCCGAAAGCCGCCACCTGTCTGCGACGCATTGCCATGCAGTATGCTCCCGTCGACCGTATCTTCCTGCCGACAATGAATCCGAACCGGATAAAAGCCGGAAAAAACAACTGCAACTTCTATTGCCCGAACGAAAAGACCCGCTTCGCGCTGGGATTTACACGCACGGCCAACGCACTCACCGTACGAATGGCAAGCGTCTTCCGCTACCGGATGATTGGTTACTTCGGACGCAAGAACTACTATCTGAAACGCCGGGGAACACTGAAAATCACTCCCGACGAACAGCAGAAAGTGATAAGCGTAGCTAAGGAATTGGGAGTGGTACTCAACGACTACTTCGACAAATATATCGAAGAATACTGCTGGAACGATAAGTTGTAACGCCCGTATCCTACGATGGGAACGGCAGTATCTATGGGAGGAAACGATTGTTTCTCCGTATGGGAACGGCCGTTTCTTTGCGTGGAAACTGCCGTTTCCTGCAATGGACACTATTAGGAAACCACAATAAATTGACAAACAGATACATATATACAAATCAGTAGATACTTAAAAACCATTTATATGATAAAACTTATTGCCACTATCGGTATAATCGGCCTGACCACCATCAGTTGCACATCCCGAAAAGCAGTCCGTACCGTAAGTTGCGATGCGGCGAATCAAGAGTTGACAATGCTCGTAGGTACATATACCTCGGGCGAGAGTAAGGGGATATACAGCTTCCGTTTCGACGAAGAAAGCGGTACAGCCACCCCGCTCAGCGAAGCGGAAGTAAAAAACCCTTCTTATCTCACGCCTTCGGCCGACGGAAAGTTTGTATATGCCGTCAGTGAGCTTGGCAATGAACAGGCTGCCGCCTACGCCTTTGCCTTCGACAAGGAGAAAGGTACTTTCAGTCGGCTAAACTCACAGCCTACCGGCGGCGAAGCTCCTTGCTACATCATCACGAACGGAAAGAATGTGATAACCGCCAATTATAGCGGCGGAAGCATCTCGGTGTTTCCCCTTGCCAAAGACGGTTCGCTCCTGCCGGCTTCGGATGTGATACGATTCGAAGGTGCGGGAGCCGACAAGGAACGGCAGGAGAAGTCGCACCTGCACTGCGTACGCATCACTCCCGACGGCAACTATCTTTTTGCCGACAATCTGGGGACAGACCAGATATATAAGTTTACCGTCAACCCGGACGCGGATGGGGAAAACAAAGAACGTTTTCTCCGGGAAGGTTCTCCCGCCGCCTTTCAAGTGGCAGCCGGCTCGGGCCCGCGCCACCTTACTTTCGCACCCAACGGCGGATACGCTTACTTGATTAACGAAATTTCGGGCACAGTAACGGTTTTCGAGTACCGGGAGGGAAACTTAAAAGAAATTCAGACGATAGCTGCCGATACGGTCGGTGCAAAAGGCAGCGCCGATATTCATATCAGCCCGGACGGCAAGTTCCTGTATGCCAGCAACCGCCTGCAAGCAGACGGCGTTGCCATCTTCCGCATCTGCCCAGACAACGGAAGACTGACAAAAGCCGGTTATCAACTGACCGGAATCCATCCGCGCAACTTCATTATTACGCCGAATGGCAAGTATCTGCTGGTGGCTTGCAGGGACAGTAATGTCATCGAAGTATATGAAAGGGATGCAGACACGGGATTACTGACTGATATACAAAAGGATATCAACGTGGATAAGCCGGTCTGCATACGGTTTGTGCCGTAGGGATTTACAAAAAAAAAAATAACCTATGAGTATATCCGTCGTCTATACTCATAGGTTATTCATACAAAGAAAAAAGCAATCAGCTTACTTATCCTTTTCGATTGTCAGCACAAACTGACGCAGATACACCTCTTGTTCCGCATTGCCTGTATTGGTAAACCGTACAAACTTCACCGGAGCTTTCTGCAATCCTGCCGTAAGTTTGCTTCCTTGTTGCGTGAGGTCTATCGCTTTCCACTCCTTGCCGTCAACGGAGATTTCCAAACGTCCCCATGCAAAGGACTCTTTCTTTCCGAAATCTATCTGTATACTCTCTCCGGGGTAGGTATTATTCAACTCTATTTCAACCATTTTCCCTGCTCCCCATTTCACCACTTCATTGGCGGGCGAAACAAGTATCCGGTTTACTTTTACTTGCAAGGGCAGGTTTTTGATTTGTTCCACATCACTCGTCAGTCTATGCGGCATATAGTCCGTAGTAGCATTCAAAGTGGTTCCGTTCCTTTGGTTAAAGTGCTGCACGGTTGTTGCAAAAGTACGGTCAATCAACGGTTTTATCACTCTCGAAGCCGTCTTTACTCCCGGTTGGTAAGGATTCTGGTTGTACGTTTGGTCAATGTCAAACATCTGTTGCTGCAAGGCTTTTACATGATTGTACTTACGCAGGAAATAAGAATGCGAGGAGTCATCACGGCTCTTTACCATATTCAATACCTCTTTTCCGGTTTCTGCCAACAGTCTGAACTGATACAGCCACGGGGTTATCTCTTGAAGCAACGGTTTGTTTTCCGTATTAACCAACAGTATGTCGGCCGATTCCGCCATTTGTTCGAGTGTATGCTGCAATGTTTCGAAATCTGCCGTTTCGTATTTACCGCTTTCTACATAGCTTTTGAGGAAACGTTCGGCAGCAGGCTGAATATTCTGCGACTCTTCGCGACGGTAGCGATGTCCGTTTACGCCCAAATCGGAATTATGGATAGCAAAGCACTCCAGTTCTTCTGCGGCACTTGGCAGAATCGTACGGATAGCGTCTTTCCACGCCTGCCAAGTATCATACTTCGCAGGATTCCAAGCATAGCTTGCCACACTGTAAATAGCGATTTTGGATGCTTCGGCGTGTTCCATCGGATTGGTGACAAAGCCCGACATTTCGTTGGCTATCGTTGTGTCATTGCCGTAGACCGGACCGAGAAGCAGATGGTCGCGTACATAATCGGACACTGGGAAGTTCCACCAAATATAGGCAGGGCGTTTAATGCGTTCGTTAATCCAGTTGATACCGTCGCGGGTGATGTCGGAAATCACACGATCGCCCGTCCACATAATCTGAATCGAAGGGTTGAGTCTGTCTCCTAAAGTAGTCAGGTAGTTGCCTTTAGGATTCGACCAGCTTTTGTTGTACTCGGTAGGACACATGATAAGCGGAGTTACGTCCCGTTTTACCTGCACAAAGTTCTCGTCGATGTAGTTTAGGAGTTCAGCCTGTTTCTGAGGATTGGTGCCTTCGCCGGAAATGTCGTCGAAGAATACGGCAAACGAGCGTACACCAAGCTGGTACATCTTCTCAAATTTAGCCAACAGGATATCGCGGTCTTGCTGGTTCCATTTGATATCCTGCCCCGGATGGATAGCCCATATGAAGTCAACTTCGTTCTCATCGGCCACCTTCACCAGTTCTTGCAACTGTACCGCCTCTTTCTCCGGATAAGGTAGGCGCCAGTTCGGCGAACTGTGATACGGGTCGTCTTTCGGACCATATATATAGGTATTCATTTTGTTTTTGCCATAGAACTTCAGTTGGCTGAGACGTGCCTCGTGGCTCCACGGAGTTCCGTAAAATCCTTCTACCACCCCACGATAGCGTACGGAAGGATAATCCTTTATTTCCACTACCGGGAGTTTTCCGTCTTTGAGCAGTTGCGCAAAGGTCTGCAAGGCATAAAAAGTGCCGCGTTCGTCGTTTCCTGCCAATACGATTTCCTTGTCGGTGACGGACAGGTAATAGCCTTCGGGATGTTTCGGAATCAGCCGGCTATACTTGCGCACACTCTTGTCGCCCCGTTCGCCGATGGAGACAAGCACTCCTTCCCTGCTGCTTTGCTTGCCGTACAGCAGCTCTTTCAGTCCTTTCACTGCGTGCGGATTGGCTTCCGTTTCACCGTTTATCCGAAAGATGGCGGGTAGTCCGACACTTTTGTCCTGTCCGGTAAGTTGCTGGGGAGCGGGCTGCAAGTTTACATTCTGCGCAAAGGCAGTCATAGCACACAGGAGGCAAGCTCCGAACAAATGCATTTTGTTGCTTTTCATAAGTTACAATAATGAGGATTAGTTATCTTTTCTACAAAGAAAAGCCAATTTATTAAATTAAGCAAACAAAACAATCACAAAGCCATGTATTTTTAATTTATTATTCCTATCTTCGGCTGCTATTTAAGAAATACTAACCCACATTACTAACATGAAAATCAAACACCTTTTATCTTTGTCATTATTCATCTGCGGATGTACCGCATTGGCAGCACAAGAAATCGCCATTACGCCCCGTCCGGCCCATCTCTCTGTAGAAAAAGGACACTTCACGTTCGACAAACAACTGAAAGCAAAAGTCACTCCTTACGAGGGAGACAGCGTACGTATCCTTTTCGATGCTTTCAAGAAAGAATTCCGGAAAGCAACCGACGTCCGTATCTCCTCTACCCGCCGGGATGAGGAAGCTACCATCATCTTAGAACTAAACCGCCAGTTGTCCGCCGAAGCCTACCACCTCAATGTATCAAAAGAGCAAATCAGAATTGAGGCCGCACGCCCTGCCGGCTTCTACTACGCGCTGCAAACGCTGAAACAACTGATGCCCCGCAACGTAATGGCAGGCCTCCCCGCTCCCGGACACAAGGAATGGACCATCCCCGCCGTCAGCATCCAGGATGCTCCCCGTTTCGAATGGCGGGGATTCATGTTGGACGAAGGCAGACATATCTTCGGCAAGGAAGAGATAAAAAAAGTTATCGACATGATGGCAACCTACAAGATGAACCGTTTCCACTGGCACCTGACAGAAGACCAAGGATGGAGAATCGAGATTAAGAAATATCCCCGACTGACCGAAATCGGTGCCTGGAGAAACAGTAACACCCTCGCATACGGCGATGTGAAAGCGGACAACGAACGCTACGGCGGATTCTATACCCGCAAGGATGTCAAAGAGATTGTAGACTATGCCCGTCAACGGTTTATAGAAATCGTACCCGAGATAGATATTCCGGGACACTCGCAGGCTGCCATCGCCGCTTATCCGGAGTTCCTGGCCTGCGACCCGGAGAATCCTCACGAAGTATGGCTGAGTCAAGGAATATCGACGGATGTCATCAACGTAGCTCATCCGAAAGCCATGCAATTTGCCAAAGATGTAATAGACGAACTTACGGAGATGTTCCCCTTCGGCTACATTCATTTAGGCGGCGACGAATGTCCCACCGACAAATGGAAAGAGAATGAAGCGTGCAAGAGACTGTTGGGTGAAATAGGTTCTGCCAATTTCAGGGATTTACAGATTTACTTCTACAAGCAACTGAAAGATTACATCGCCACCAAACCTGCCGACAAGCAACGGCAACTGATATTCTGGAACGAAGTGTTGCACGGAAACACGGACATATTAGGTAACGACATCACCATCATGGCGTGGGTAGGAGCCAACCAAGCCGCCAAGCAGGCAGCCGCCCGCGGTATGCATACCATCCTGTCTCCACAAATTCCCTACTACATCAACCGCAAACAATCTGACCTGCCCACCGAACCGATGTCGCAGGGACGCGGCACGGAGACCGTAGAAGCCGTCTATAACTACCAACCGATGAAAGATGTGGATGAAAAACTGCAACCTTATTATAAAGGTGTACAGGCAAACTTCTGGACGGAATGGGTGACTACCCCGTCGGTACTTGAATACCTGATGCTGCCACGCCTTGCCGCCGTTGCCGAAGCAGGGTGGACTCCGCAAGACAAACGAAACTACGAAGACTTCAAAACACGGATTCGCCGGGATGCAACGCTGTATAAACTGAAAGGCTGGAATTACGGCAAGCACATCATGGAGTAATATTCCCCGTTCTCACCGTCGATTATTCGGATTAGCACAGATTATTTAACCTGATATCAAGTATTAATAGAGAAATCTGTGTTAATCTGTGTAATCGACGGTGAGTTTTAAGACTGACTTATCGTTCTATAAATATCAAGTTATTTCCTGTTTTGAGCCATACGGCTATCAGCAGGCTGCGGCTTCACGATTATCCCTTTTCCTGTTTTAGTACACTTTATGCACTCTTTCCGCAGTTTTCCTTCCTTCATATTAAAAATCAGGTTCGGATTGAAATGCTGTCCGTTGATGCGGGTTTCAAAGTGCACGTGCTCCGTAGTGGCACGGCCGGTACGCCCGGTCAATGCGATGGGCTGTCCGGCTTTTACGGTATCACCGCTTTGAACAAGGTTCTTGAAGTTATGGCTGTAAAGAGTCTCCAGCCCGTTGGGGTGGCGTATGACAACCAGGTTTCCATACGCATAATACGGTTTGGACATACGCACTATACCGTCAAAAGCTGCACGAACCGTATCTTTCGCGCAAGTTTTGATGTCCGTACCCGAATGTCCGCCACGGGTTCCGTAGGCTGAGATTACTTTAGCACCGGGTAACGGAAATGCATATTCGTGCTCCTGCAAAGAATCCAAATGCAGATAAAGATGGTTGCTCTTGGCAAACAGCCCGGGAGTAGGTACGCGGACATCCTTTATCTCTTTGGCTGAAAAAGGAGACTTGTTCTGTGCGCCGGCAATAACAGGCAACAAAACAACAAGGGGAATAAGTATGCTCTTCATCTATTTCTTCTTTTTACAATTCGGACTCATGCAAATTACTCGAAGAATAAAAGTTCACCACCATCCGACTGTGCATAGTCCTTCAATAAAGACTGAATCATTTCAGCAGCTTCTTTCAAACCTTCTTTTCCGTTGTAGCCGTTGACGATGGCAAGAATATGGGTAGTCCCGACATCCATCTTCGTCCGCTCGTGGTCGCTTGTCGGTGTTCCGATACCGCCCAAAGAATCACGATATACGGGCAGTCCTTCGATATTCAGTACTCCGCGCCCGATACCTTCAAAGGGTTCGCCTGCTTTGCCGATACCAAGTTCGAGATGTGTGCCTTGAATTTTGTCGGCATCGAAGCCGCCGATAGAGTGTCCTGTACGAAGAGAGACTAAGTTTATCAGGTCTACCAACGTATCAATCTGATACAAAGGAATCCTGCGCATCAGCCGGCGGCGTAAGGCCTCTGCAGACGGACGGTAACGTCCGGGGTCTTTTCCGCAACGCTTATACGCTTCGCGGGTGGCTGCTATCATCGGCTGGAGTTTGATATCTTCCATTTGAGCAGTAGAAGTCAGTTGCCGGGCAAAAGCATCTATTTCCTTCCAAAGCCCTTCGCAGTATGTGGTGTTCTTTACGGCGGCATATACGGCAACTCCGGCAAAAACCGGGCAAGCATCTTTGATTGCCTGAGAAACAGTAATTGTGTGCATCATATAAACAGTTATAAATAAAACCGATTTTTCCGGCGGCAAAAATAAGTCTTTTGCTTCAATATCCTGCTTCTGTTTGACAGCAATTTGTTATATTCCCCCTCAAAATCTCCCCTCTCAAATCGTATTGTTTCATTTTTTTTGTACCTTTGCAAAGCTGCAAGGAACAGTGGTTCTTACGACAGCTTGTATATTAAAAAAAGAGAAAGCGTTTGGCTTTTATCCTAAATATCAAAAAATCGCCATTTTTTTCACAGAAAGGATAAAACAAGACGACGTTCTCGCTTCGTTTTGTAGGTCCGTGACACCTTTGTCACACTCCTATAATTCAGGCGTGGAGGGGAGTGTGTTTACTTTCTGTAGGGTGTTTGGCGATGCCTTGATATTAGTAGCACAATAAGTTCTCCACGCTTTTCATGTTTTTCACACAAGACATCTCTTTTGCACTATTCGTCCGAAAGGAGAACCGGATTTAACTTTAAAACAAATACGCGAATGAAAAAGGATGTGCACATAGGAAAACTTATAAAGCAAAAGCTATCGGAAAGCAATTTGTCGATAGTCGATTTTGCAGAAGCGATTCATAAAACCCGTACTACCGTCTACGACATCTTCAACCGGAAAAGTATCGACAGCGAACTACTTATCGCCATTTCCGAAGTACTACAGTTCGACTTTATCTCCTATGCATACGGTAATTCACCCACCTCCGCTGTTTCTTCCCGCGTGGCAGACAATTACCTTATAATAAAGATAGTAAAAGAATGCGAACTGGAAGAGGAAGAACCCATCCTATTCCGCTACAAACTCAAACTGTAGCAAACTTCCGACATACTTTGTCAGCTCTTTCGACGCTATAATCCATTCTCATATCCTCCACTCCTCTATCTTTGCACTCATTATTAATCTTATATAAAATAAACACATTATGGTATTTATTATTGTCTTACTTGTCGTTGCCTATATCGCTTATAAAATCTTTGGCAACAATGATAACGAGTTTGTTAAATCGCGCATCAAGGGAAGAAGCGAAAATCAAAAGAAAGTAATCCGCTACTTCTGTAACGACGACGGATGTTTTTCCAAAAGAATGAAAGACGAAGAATACGATGCAATGGTGCGCAATGTATTGAACAGTATGAACTTCAGACAGAAAGCCTTGAACAAAATAGGCTTGGACGAGAGTGAAGTCAATGAAATCGAACCTGTTCATTTCGAAGGATGGTTGTTTGGCAAGAGCGTATTCACACGTTTGGGCAAAGACAATGTGTACCGGAGTTCCGCCTATCAGGTATCTTGGTTATTCTTTAGCGAAACCCAGGTTTACCTCTATCAATATACGTTCAATATGGACGAAGACGGCAAGAAGGAAGCGACAGAAGAATATTTCTATAAAGACATTACCAACTTCTCCACCTCTTCCGATACAGTAGAAACTCCGCAATATGACCCGAAACAGAAGAAAAACGTACTTATCAACGTAGACAGCAACCGTTTTGCGCTGACAGTTCCGGGCGACAAGTTCTATTGTTCTATGGAGCAAAGTGACTATACCGAAAAGGCTATTCAGGGCATGAAGGCTAAACTTAGAGAAAAGAAAGCCTGAATGTAATGTTATATGCAATTAGATAAATGTGTGACAGAAAAGTGTCCGCTCTCCAGGGAACAAAAAGAAGCGAAAGAGTACTGCCTTTTTCATCCTCTGGAACGGCCGCCGCTTAGATGGAGCAAAGCGGCAAGTATCGTGTCCGCTACAGAAATTGCGATTAGCACTCTGTCGTATCTGCTTTCTTCGGAGACGGGCACTTTTCTTATGTACTATTTTATCGGCAACCTCTCTGTTTTTATCCTGACCGGAAAGCATCTGTTAATAGGCTTAGTGAAACTTTATCAGCACTATGCTCCGGAAGAGATAAGAAGAAAATGTCTTTATAAACCGACGTGTTCCGAATATGCTATTCTTGCATTGGAGAAATACGGGCTAATAAAAGGGAGCTATAAAACATACATCCGTTTATTCAGAATGTGCCGGGGGATAGAATACGGCATTGATTATCCATAAAACAACACTTTTTACGTATGGGATTCTTTAATAAACAACGAACAGACGGTCGGACATACGACGGTCAGGGAGAAGAGCGCAAAGGTTTTATCGACCGGATATCGTTCAACGGAGAAGCAGAAGACATCGTATGGAAATTTCCTTATGACAATCTCTCCGTCGGCTCACAGTTAATAGTGAACCACAGCCAAGAAGCTATTTTCCTGCGTGGCGGGGCTATATGTGATGTTTTTGGTGAAGGAACACACACGCTTTCCATCAATAATATTCCTATCCTTCAAAAACTTATCAATCTGCCCTTCGGAGGACGCACTCCTTTTACGGCAGAAGTATGGTTTGTCAGCAAAACCGTACGCCGTAACCTTAAGTTCGGTACCGTCCATCCTGTTCCTGTCAGAGATCCGCTTTACAGTATCCCTATCCCGGTGCGTGCTTTCGGGGAATACGGTATCCGCATTACAGACGCCTCCATGTTGCTGGGCGAATTGGTAGGTACTCTTCATTTATTCGATACCCAAAGCATTATAGAACAATTCAAATCCGTAGTTCTCCAGCAATTGAACGCCAGCTTCGGTCAATTTATGAAGCGGGAAAGAATCTCAGTGGTCGATTTGCCCGAATTTTCGCCACAAATGGCACAATACCTGCACGACAGCCTACGAAACGAATTTGCCAAGTTTGGTATCAGCCTGGAGAATTTCAACCTGTCCAGCATCAATTATGATGAAAATCACCCGAATGTCCAAAAAGTGCTGGAAGCACAGGCCAATGCCGCAGCCGAAATATTCGAAGCACAAGGACGCGCGCAACGACGCAACATCGAACATTACACTTTCCAGGAAGAACGACAATTTGACGTTATGGAAACAGCAGCCGGAAACGAAGGGGGAAGCGGACAAATGATGAGCGTCGGAATGGGACTGGGTATGGGAGTAGGTATCGGAGGAGCGTTTGGCACACAAATGGGAAACATAGCCGATGTCATGACAAGCCAGCAACAGGCGCCCGCCACTCCGCCGCCTGTTGCCAGTATGTATCATGTATTGGTCAATAATGCCCAACAAGGCCCGTTCGACTTGTCGGCACTGCAACAAATGGTACAAAACGGAACTATCACACGCGAAAGTTATGTATGGAAAAACGGTATGCCACAATGGAGCAAAGCCGGTGATTGCGCAGAGTTACAGTCATTATTCGGCGCAGTTCCTCCCCCACCGCCTATCCTGTAACCCTTTTCTTTAACGAATCTGCATATGACCAAAAACAACATTTCTTTCATATCCAACATAATAGTACCTCTGCTGACAGGTATTGTCACGATGGTACTATTTCTACTGTTCCAGCCAGAGGATGCGGGTGCCTTGTTTTATACGAACCTCACATATACGTTATTGCTGGAGGGAATATTCTTCGGTTATCTGAATTGCGTACGACGCAGAGAGCGGAACGTATCGGGAGCATTCTACAGCATCATGGGAATCGGCGCCGTTTACTATATGATAGGCGGCACAAGCTGGATGGCAGGTTATTCCTTGCTGATGAGTGGCTTCCTTTCATACAATGTATATATTGCCGTACATATCATCATGCTGCTGTTGTTTGTAATTCTCAGTTCGCTCATCACACAGACCGACAACAATTATCAGGAACAGACGGAAAAACAGATGTGCGAAATAAAGAATATCCGTTTTTATACGGAGAAGATGAAACTGCTTGCTTCCACCTACCTGCGTGAAGGCAACAGCAAAGGTTGCGACCTTTCGCAATCGGACGGATATAAAGCATTAGGAACGCTTATCATTAAGATAAGCCACCTTACTCCTGCTGTTTTTCGGAACAATATGGCGGTAGGACAACTCAACGGAATAGTAGAGCGTTGCGAAAATATCCTTACCGAAATGCAGCATCCCGACGCAGACTGCCACACGATTGACCGCCAACTGAAACAGTTTTCCGCCAATGCGGAAGGCGAAATAAACCTGCTGCGCAATCTATCCCGGAAATAACTTACTTCAAAAAAAGAAATAAAGTACCAATCATGGAAATCATCTCACTTTCATGCCCCAGTTGCGGAGCTCATGTGTCTACGCAACAGCAAAATTGCGAATACTGCCAAAGCCCGATTATCCTCACTTCCTTCAAGGGAGTAAGTGATATGCCTTTGCCGCAAATCAACAAGTATGCCAATTCTTACAAGAAATCGCTGACCGAGAATCCTGACAATCGAGACTTGAACTTATCGGTCGGTATCTGCTATCTGCGACTGAAAATGTATGAAAAGGCTGCCGCCGCTTTCGAGAAAGCAACGGCGGAGAATTTCGACAACCCCGAACCCTTCTTCCTTGCCGCCGTCTCCTTGCTGCAAGGCAAGAAACCGTTTGTGACACCCCGGCCCGCCATCAATCAAATAGAAGAGTATCTGAATGCGGCAGTCATGATTGAACCGCAACCGGTTTTTTACTATTTCATGTCCTACATTAAACAGGATTACTACAACAGGAAATTCTTCAAGACATCGCCTACAGCCGAAGAGTTGTTCACTACCGCCATCCAATACGGACTTACGGAGTACGACATCAACTCTTTCCATGCCATGCTCGGCGTGCCCCGGCCTTAAGTCGCCGTCAGCATAATCCCCGACAGGATGCGTCCGGAACGGACGCCCAACCGCCTTGCGGAAAAGAATTCCTCGTAGCACGCATACGTGCAGATACCCGCCAGTTCTATCCGGCTGTCGGGCACTCCGAAGTCAGCCAACTGCATCCGGTTGGCTTCCCACAGGTCGATGTGGAGTTTCCCTGTCTGCCTGTTGCACATGGAGATGCGAGACATATCAAAGTCTTGCTTCTGAAATGCTTCGTACACCTCTGCGCCTACTTCAAAAGAATCAAGCGAGATGCTGGGACCGATGCAGGCCAAGAGGTCTGCACCTTCCGTGCCGAAGCAACGGTTCATCTCCTGCAAAGTGCGGCTGAGGATATGCGCCACTGTCCCCCGCCATCCGGCATGAACGGCGGCAACGGCACGGTGCACCCGGTCGTAGAGCAACACGGGGACGCAGTCGGCTGTCGAGATGCAAATGCAGTGTCCCGGTTCGGAAGTCATCAGGGCGTCTACTCCATGCAGGAGTTCTTCTTTCCTTGCGGCAGGCAGGGTGTGAAAGGAGGCGTCTATGCGGCGTATCTCCACTCCGTGGGTCTGCACGGGCACTATCAGTTCGGCGGGGCGCTGCGGGAAGGCTTCCAACAGCCGTGTCCGGTTTTGGCGGACGTGTGCGGCCTCATCACCACAGTAATGCGAGCAGTTGAACGATGCGTAGGCTCCACCGCCTACTCCTCCGTGGCGGGTGGTTACAAAATGGAAAATGTCGGAGTACAAGTGCAGTGACTCGTACCCCAACATTCTTCTATCTTCCGTAAGCGATATCATTTCTCCTCCCAGTCTTCTTCTTCGTATTCATAATCGAAATCGTCGTCATCGTCCGCATATTCATAAGCGATGTCTTCATCCTCGCCCATGTCTTTGAGTTCCTGTTGCAGACGGGATACGTCTTTCGGACGGTGTACGATTGCTTCTATCTTGTTGCTCTCTTTGTTGAGTTCTTCCCAAAGGATGTCTTTCAGCACGGAGATTCCTAAACCGGCAACCGAGGATATGAACACGTGCGGCACGCCTTCGGGCAAGGTGGGCTCGATTTCGTCCATCAACTCCTGGTCGAGCATATCGCTCTTGGTGATGGCAAGCACACGTTGCTTGTCGAGCATCTCGGGGTTGAAGGTGCGCAACTCGTTGAGCAGGATGTCGTATTCCTTGCGAATGTCGTCGCTATCTGCCGGAACCATAAACAGCAGCAGGGAGTTGCGCTCGATGTGGCGCAGGAAGCGTAGTCCCAGGCCTTTGCCCTGGCTGGCTCCTTCGATGATTCCGGGGATGTCTGCCATTACGAACGATTTGCCGTCGCGGTAGGAGACGATGCCTAAGTTGGGCTCGAGTGTCGTGAAGGGATAATCGGCTATTTTGGGTTTCGCCGCCGAGATGGAGGAGAGCAGTGTGGACTTTCCTGCATTGGGGAAACCTACCAAGCCGACGTCGGCAAGGAGTTTCAGCTCCATGATGACGGTCATTTCCTGCATCGGTTCGCCCGGCTGTGCAAAACGCGGTGCCTGTCGGGTAGCCGTCTTGAAGTGCCAGTTGCCCTGACCGCCGCGACCGCCTTTGAGGAGGATTACTTCTTGTCCGTCGTCGGTGACGTCGCAGAGGTATTCTCCGGTTTCGGCGTTGTAGACTACCGTTCCGCAGGGTACTTCTATTATTTTGTCCGCACCGTCTTTTCCGAAACTGCGGTTCTTGCTTCCCGATTCGCCGTGGCCTGCCATAGCGTGGCGGTCGTACTTCAGGTGGAGCAGGGTCCAGTAGTTACGGTTGCCGCGCAGGATGATATGGCCTCCTCTTCCGCCATCGCCCCCGTCGGGACCTCCGTTGGGACAATATTTCTCGCGCCTCATGTGCGTAGAACCTCTTCCGCCCTTACCTGAGCGGCAGTATATCTTTACGTAATCAACAAAATTCGATTCAGCCATTGTGGGGATGTTTAGTAGTCAGTAGTCAGAGGTAGTTAAGTAGGATACTCTGGCTACTGACTTTGGTTTATAATTTATTATATATGGGGGTTAGTAGTATTTTATCAGACTTTGACAGTAGGAGTTCAGCATACGGCTTACCTCTGCTGCTTGTTGTTGTAGTTCGGTTTTCTCCATATCGGAAATATATCCCAAATCTTTGGAGAGAATCAAGAAGTTACGGGTTTCCTCCAATGAGCCTTGAGATATATTGTAAAAATGCAATTTGTCTTTCTTTCCCATCCTGACAAAACCTTCAGCTATATTTGCCGTAATAGAAGCGGAAGCCCTGCGCATTTGATTGACCAATCCGAACATCTCCTCCTTAGGAAACTTTCGGATCACCCGATAAATATCCAATACATACTGATGGGCTTTCTGCCACACCAGCAAATCTTCAAATGACTGCGCAGACATTCCTACTTAACTACTCTAACTACTTAACTACTCTTTAACCACTCCATCCACCACTTCGCAGATTTCGGCAAAGATTCCCTCCATCGTACCCAATCCGTTGATGTGCTGGTATTTCTGTTCGTTCTTGTACCAGTCAATCAGCGGAGCAGTCTGTGAGTGATATACGTGCAGACGTTTTTTGATAGTCTCTTCGTTATCGTCGGCACGGCCCGAGTCCTTGCCTCGTTTGATAAGGCGCACCATCAGTTCGGCTTCCGGCACTTCGAGGTCGAGCATCACCGATACTCCCTGTCCTCTTTCGGCCAACATCTTCTTCAATGCTTCCGCCTGCGCTATTGTTCTGGGGAAACCGTCGAAGATAACACCCTTGCTGTCCTCGAAGCTGTCGAACACGCTTGCCAGGATATCAATCATCAGTTCGTCGGGAATCAGTTGTCCCTGGTCGATATAGCCTTTGGCAGTCTTGCCCAACTCCGTGCCGTTCTTGATTTCCGCACGCAAAACATCTCCCGTAGAGATGTGGTTGATTCCATACTTTTCTACAATACGTTCGCTCTGTGTCCCTTTTCCTGAACCGGGAGCACCGAAAATTACAATGTTCAACATTTTGTTATTTTACTGTTTTAACTATTTACAATTTACCATTTAAAACTGGTACCTATTATTCTGCCAATCTGTTACCCTTCTTCCACTACTGTATAAATGTCGGGGTAGTTTCGTCCGAAGCCGTCGTAGTCGAGTCCGTAGCCGACGATGAAGTCGTTCGGTATTTCCATTGCCACGTACTTGATATTGAGGTCAACCTTCAGTTTGTCCGGCTTCACCAGCAGCGAGGCGATGTGTATCTCTTCGGGGTTGCGCGTGCCCAATGTTTCCAGCAGGCGTTGCATGGTAAGCCCCGTGTCCACGATATCCTCTACGATGACAATCGTACGCCCGGCGATGTCCTCATTCAAGCCGATTACTTCCTTGATGACTCCGGTGGAAGTGACGCCCTGATAAGAAGCCAACTTCACAAACGAGATTTCGCAAGGGATGGTGATATGTTTCAGCAAATCGGCGGTAAACATAAACGAGCCGTTCAGCACACTAAGGAAAAGCGGATTCTTGCCCGCCAGGTCGCGGTTGATTTCGTTTGCCACGCGAATCACTTCCTTCTGTATTTCTTGTTCCTTAATAGAAACGGTAAATAGTTTGTCTTTTATCTGAATGGTATCCATAACCGGTTATTTTAAAAAAGTTGTCGCAAAAATACAATTTTTTCTTCTACTCCGTGCATCCTTCGCCGCAATTTCTTTGAAAGAAGGAAGATGAGGATTGTTTTCAGCCCCCGGGCACAGTGCCCGCCGGTTCATGGCAACGGCGGGCAAAGAAAACTGCTTGAAGGCGGGCGCAAAACCGTTTCCGGTCAAAGGCCGACTCCAGTCGGCTTTTGTCAAAAACGGCTTTTCCACCACACATAAAGCAGACATTGCGTATGTGTCAAACGGACTTCACGCGTTGGCCAGGCACGATTCACAAGTTTTCTTCCCGCAACAAACGGGAAAAGTCAGAAGAATCATGTACATTTGTCGCAAGAAAACTAAAAAGAACATCCAAATGAAAATATTCCCAAGCAGCAGTATCAAGAAATTAGATGCTTATACCATTGAACACGAACTGATTGCGTCGATAGACCTGATGGAACGTGCAGCAACCGCTCTCACCAAAGCCATTACCAAGAGATGGAACACGGAAACGCCCGTCACCGTATTTGCAGGTCCGGGCAACAACGGTGGAGACGCCCTCGCCGTAGCCCGCATGATGGCCGAGAAAGGATACAAGACAGAAGTCTACCTATTTAATATAAAGGGAGAACTTTCGCCCGACTGCCAGACGAACAAAGAACTGGTGGAAATGATGGAAGAAGTGACATTCCACGAAATCAGCACACAGTTCATTCCACCGGTCTTAACCCCCGACCACCTGGTCATCGACGGCCTGTTCGGTTCGGGACTGAACAAACCGCTGAGCGGCGGATTCGCAGCCGTAGTGAAATACATCAACTCCTCTTCCGCCACAGTGGCAGCCATCGACATACCCTCGGGACTGATGGGAGAGGAAAATACATTCAACATCAAAGGCAACATCATCCGCGCCGACGTCACCTTCAGCCTACAACTGCCGAAGCTGGCTTTCCTCTTTGCCGAAAACGCCGAATTCGTGGGCGAATGGGAGTTGCTCGACATCGAACTGAGCGAAGAGGGAATCGAGGAGACAGAGACCAACTACGAAATACTGGAAATGGAGGAAATACGGTCGCTCATCAAACCGCGCAAGCCATTCGCCCATAAAGGCAACTTCGGCCGTGCACTGCTCATAGCCGGCTCGAAAGGAATGGCAGGCGCCTCGGTACTGGCCGCCCGTGCCTGCCTGCGCTCCGGCGTAGGGCTGCTCACCGTACACGCCCCGATATGTAACGGCAACATCCTGCAAACCGCCGTGCCCGAAGCAATGGTAGAGACCGACGCCAGCGAAGACTACTTCGCCGTGCCCACCGACACCGACGACTATCAAGCCGTAGGCATCGGCCCCGGATTGGGGCAGAACGAGGAGACCGAAGCCGCCCTCATAGAACAACTCGAACAGTGCCAGACGCCTGTAGTGCTCGACGCCGACGCACTGAACATCCTCGCCAACCACCGCCACACGCTCACGCATCTGCCGAAAGGCTCCATCCTCACCCCGCACCCGAAGGAGTTGGAACGGCTCACCGGCAAGTGCCAGGATTCTTACGAGCGGCTGACGAAAGCGTGCGAATTGGCACACGCCGCCCATGTGCATATTGTACTGAAAGGCGCATTCTCCGCCATCATCACCCCCAAAGGCAAATGCTTCTTCAACCCCACAGGCAATCCCGGAATGGCAACCGGCGGCAGTGGCGATGTGCTCACCGGAGTAATCCTCGCTCTCCTGGCACAAGGCTATTCCAGCGAAGAGGCTGCCAAAATCGGAGTCTACATCCACGGATTGGCGGGAGACATAGCCCAAAAGAAACAAGGTACGGTGGGGCTGATAGCAAGCGACATCGTCACCTGCCTGCCCGCAGCCTGGAGGGTCGTAAGCGAATAAAAGTTAAGAACTTACCGTTTTTTCAATAACTTCATTAACTTTGTTTTCAAAACCAGTGAAAAGAAAACCGCATATGAAAAAGTTGATTATGGCAGCAGGAGTACTCATGGCTACTTCTGCATACGCACAAACCGAAGTACTGACGGGCGTCACCCGTGGCAAGGATTACGGAGTGGTGTACAGCCTGCCAAAGACTCAAATAGAGCTTGAAATAAAAACCAGCAAAGTGAGCTACACCCCGGGAGAGTTCTGCAAATATGCCGACCGCTACCTGCGGCTGAATAACGTATCCCCCACCCCCGAAACGTATTGGGAACTGACCGGCGTAAAAGTGAAATCAGTAGGAATACCCGACAGCGAAGCTACCTACTTCGTCAAACTGAAAGACAAAACGGTAGCCCCGCTCATGGAACTTACCGAAAACGGAATGGTGAAATCCATCAACGTGCCCTACAGCCCCGACCACTCTGCAAAGAAAAGCGCCCCGGCCGCTCCCGCCCCCTCCAAGAGCACCAATCCCCGCGACTTCCTGACCGAAGAGATTCTGATGGCAAACTCCACAGCCAAGATGGCAGAGTTGGTGGCTAAGGAAATCTACAATATCCGCGAAAGCAAAAACGCCTTATTGCGCGGGCAGGCGGACAACACGCCCTCGGATGGCGCACAGCTCAAAATCATGCTCGACAACTTGAATATGCAGGAAGACGCCATGACCAAAATGTTCTCCGGCGTGCGTAGCAAAGAGGAAAAAACATTCACCGTCCGCCTTACCCCCGACAAGGAACTCAGTAACGAAGTCGCTTTCCGTTTCTCCAAGAAGTTGGGCGTGGTTGCCAACCACGACTTGGCGGGAACCCCGTTCTATATCAGCCTGAAAGACCTGAAATCGGTCAATATACCCCAGGAGGACGGAAAGAAGAAAAAAGACTTGGATGGAATTGCCTACAACGTTCCCGGACAAGCATTGGTCATACTGACCGACGGCAAGAGGAAACTATACGAAGGCGAACTTCCCGTTACCCAATTCGGCGTGGTAGAATACCTGGCGCCGGTATTGTTCAACAAAAACAACACCATCAAAGTGTACTTCGACCCGAATACGGGCGGATTAATCAAAGTAGACAGGGAAGAGGGCAAATAAAAGCCCTCAACCCGTAGCACATCCATACCCTTATGCTAATTATAGTTAAAACATTTGGTTGAACCATTGCATTAAAATAACTTTGCAGTAGTTTTTATAGAAGACCTGAATCTGCCAATTTAATTAGCATCATGTAGTTATGAAAAAGACAAAAGTCGTATGTCATTTATTACTACTTTTTTCATTCATTCTGCCTATTGAGGGTATGGAAGTGTCGAAAGATACTTTGTATGTGCAAGTGAAGTTCCGACAGGGCTACTCCTCTGTCGACACTCTTTTCTGCGACAATAAGGCACATCTGGAACACTTGGTCTCTCTATTGAACAATGCTGTCTCCGATTCGTCGGCAATTGTAAAGTCCATAACGATAAAAGGATGCGCCTCGCCCGAAGGATATACTCCCATGAATCGCACTCTTTCGGAGAAACGTGCAAAGAACGTACGTGCTTATATCCTCAACAAAACCCACCTCGCAGATTCCATCATCAAAGTAGCTCCCTCCGATGTAGACTGGGAATTACTGAGCAAAATGATAGCCGCCACTGAACAGCCGTGGCGCAACGAAGCGATTGAAATCATTGCCAATACTCCCATTTGGATTTTCGACAAGGATAAGCGTATCGTAGACGGTCGTAAAAACCGTTTATGTATGCTCCGGGGCGGACGTGCATGGGAGTATATGAAGGAGAAATTTTTCCCCGACTTACGGAATGCACGGTTCCGCATCGAATGTGTGCGGGAGCTATTGTGTGTCGATGCCGACAAACTCCCCCAAGATACGCTCACCGTTATCGACCCGTCAGTAGCGGCTTCTAATCACGATTCGATTGTTCACAATCCGACTGCCCATGATTCGGCAACCTATGTTCCTGTTGTCTCGGCCCCTCGTATCTCTACCCAGAAAGAACACAAGAGAATTACCGCCTTACTGAAAACCAACCTACTTTATGATGGCGCCGCCATTCCCAACATCGGGTTGGAAGTGGCTATCGGTTCTCAATGGTCGGTTGGAGCCAACTGGGTATATGCATGGTGGAACAATGATGTGAAACACCGTTTTTGGCGTATCTACGGTGGCGATGCCGAGTGTCGTTATTGGTTTTCTCCTCAGCACCGAAAGCGGTCGGCGCTGTGTGGACATCACGTCGGAATCTACGGTCAAATGCTGACTTACGACATGGAATGGGGCGGACGCGGCTATTTGGGCGACCGTTGGAGTTGGGGCGCCGGTCTCTCCTACGGATATTCGTTGCCGATAGGGCGGCAATTCAATATCGACTTCACCTTAGGAGTCGGCTATTTGAACGGCGATTACATGAAATATCACCCCGAAGACAATTGCTATGTGTGGGAATCTACCCGCAACCGGAAATGGTTCGGTCCTACTAAAGCCGAAATATCACTTGTCTGGTACATCGGAGGGCGCAACGAACAGAAGGGAGGTGCGCAATGATGCGTTTCTCCTATATAATATGGTATATGCTGTCGGTATCAGCCATACTGTTCAGTTCGTGCGAACATAAGGATATTTGTTTCGACCATTCGCACATGGTCGACATGGAAATAAAGTTCGACTGGGAAGCAGCTCCCAATGCCACTCCTCAGACGATGGTCGTACAGATTTTCCGTACAGACGGCAGCCATTATATCCGCCACGAATTCGGTTCGACCAATGGTGGAAAGATTCGCATTGAAGCAGGCAAGTACAAATTATTGTTCCACAACGGCGAAATGAAATCGGTAGACGAACGCGGAAATACATATGACACGTACGAGGTAACCACTCTTCCGCAATCTCTTCTCGACCCGATGGGACGGGGTGAGTTGAGTATGCCGCCACGCCCGTCCGACACCGACGACCAACTTGTACATGGCGTCCCCGAAACGGTATGGGGCGGATGTCACGAAAAGTTGGAAGTATTGGCAGGAGTGTCCGGCCAGTCGGTCACATTATTTCCCGCCGAAGCAACGGTAGAATATACCATCGAGGTGCGGAACGTACAGAATATGTCCGACAATCTCGATATCAGCGCAGCACTCACGGGTATGTCGGAGAGTTGGCGCCCGGCTTACGGTATATCTTCCGGTCTGTCTGTGACAATGCCGCTCTCGTTGCAACGTCCCGACAGCCACACGCTTATTGCCCGGTTCGTATCATTTGGCCATTGTCCGCAAGAAGAAGGAATCCACTACTTTTCCATCTATACGTCCAACAAGAACTTTCTTGATTTCGATGTGACCGACCAAATGCATGAGGTTACCGACCCGAAACATATCCATGTGGTAATTGACGAAGAGGTGGTTCTTCCAAAACCGGAAGAAGGAATGTCTCCGTCGGTTCCGGGATGGGACGAAGTGGAAGTGGATATACCGATGGATTAATGAATAAATTAACAAAATAAAAAGAATAGATTATGAACAAAAATGTAAAATTACTGGGAATGACCGCAATGCTTTCCATTACGTTTGCCGCTTGTTCAAACGATGAATTGGTGGAGAGCTATCAGGGTGAGGGAATTTCATTCACTACGCAAGTGAGGACACGTGCAAATGTGACCAACCTAAACAACTTGAAAGCCTTTCGTGTATATGCCGATGCCGACAAATACAACACGATGTTTATCAACGGTGATGTAGCCAAAAAAGAAAACAACACCAACAAATACATATTGAAGAATAAAAATGAAGAAAGTTATTTTTGGCCTTCAAATGTAAACACCATTCGCTTTTGGGCGTATGGACCCGCAGGAAATGACAATAAAGATGAAGATATTGATATAGAACCTAAAATAACTGCACAAAACCAAACATTTGGTGATTACACTCCTACCTCAAACTTAGAGAAGGGTGGAGAATCCCATAAAGATCTTGTTGTGGCTTATACAGAAGCTACGCGAACAGGAGTAACCGGTATGAACGTAGAATTGAAATTCAACCACGCATTATCACAGATTGCCATTAAAGCCAAATGTGGCCCCGGACGATATGTAGATATCAAAGGAGCATGGTTAATGAATGTATATGGAAGCGGACAACTTTCATTTGATAATACCAAAGTAACACAAGATGAAAAAGAAGTATTCAAATATAAAAATTGCATGAGATGGGATTATGATACCAAGCCCAAAGCCAACTATGGTGTTTTCTTTAAAGAAGAAGTATCACTTAATCAAGGTTATGCAAGTTTAATCAAAGAACAAACTACCGAACAGATTTCAGAGCAAACCAGTAGCAGCAGTTTGATGCTTATTCCACAAAAAGCTGAAGCGCTGAATAATACAGCAACTTCCGATGGAGCATATATCTTATTGCTTTGCCGTGTTGAAGTGGAACATCCGGGTGCAGAACATCTCGAAGGAGATGAAGATAAACCTGCCACAAGTAATGCTACACACAAGCATCAACTTTTCCCAGCCAATGACACAGTTGATGAAACACAATATGGATATACTTGTGTCCCTATTACACCGGATTGGCAACCGGGAGTAACCTACATATACAATTTGGAATTCTGTGGAGCAAACAGTGGTGCGGGCATTTATCCACCCGATGGTGTGGAAAATACTAATGGCCTGCCTAAATCCGAAACAGGTGTATTGACAATCGTCAAACGTCCTACGGGCAAAAATCCGGGCGATCTTGTACTTGATTACCCTATTTCTTTCAAGGTATCAGTAGAAGAATGGGAATCTGCAAAAGAAGACGAAAGCAAGCCCAACACTCCGATGAGCTAATCATTGATTCTATTTAAAGAAAAACGACTGTAATCATTATGCGACATTCCAATTCCTTTCGTCCTGCCTTCGGATTCATAGGCCTTATATGTACATATATGGCGATAGCTTATTCCGTATCTTCCTGTATAGACGATACATTCAATAAATACCAACAGGAAGAGACAGGTTTGCTTACATTCGACGTAGAAGTACCAAACAATTGGAGTAACGGCTTATCTCGTGCAGCAACGGATATAAGCATAAAGAAAATGTCGCAATCCGACGATGCGGAACCGTTATACCTTGTCACTGAGATATCGGAAGCTACTGTAAACGCAGCAGCTTCCGATGCTGTGACTCGCGGTACTCCGGTTACCTCTACCGACAAGTTTTACGATAACTTCGGACTTTCCGCTATCTGTTATACCGGTGAATGGCCAACAGAAGAGCCAACCGATTGGAGCACTAATTTTGCACGCAACTTAAAAGTAAGCAAAGGCACAGGTACTACCTGGAATACGGAAGAGAAACTGAATTGGCTTGGCTCGGGCAAAATACGGTTCTTTGCCTATTCTCCATATTCTGCTACAGACAAACCGGAAAACGGTATCAACTATTCTAACACAACGATTCCGACACTCACCTACACCGTCCCCGAAGACGTGAAAGCACAATGCGACCTCATGACAGCAATGGAAGACTGTCCGGGAGGGCAAGGAGGAGCTGTATCCTTAAAATTTAAACATACATTGACCGCCGTCACCATAAAAACAGGACAGAAAATGCTAGAAGGAACCATTACGAAAGTCTCCCTCACGGGAGTACACGGTAAGGGAACTCATCAAATCGGCTCTGATAAATGGACGACAACTTCAGAAACGACCGACTTCGAAGTAACACTTTCCCTCAAATTGCCGGAAAAAGAAAATAACACCGACACAACCCCTAACGAAGAAAAAGATATCGTAGATTACACAAAACCCGGCGAGGAAATCGTAGACGGTGAGCTAACCTTCATGATGATTCCCCAAACTCTTCCCACAGACGCCAAGTTAATCGTAGAGTTTACAGACAGCCTGACCCATACTCCCCGCACCTTGACTGCCAAACTCGAAGGAAGTGAATGGCCAATGGGAAAGAAAGTCGCCTACTCTATTTCTTCTACAGGAATTATCGTAGAGCCTATTATTGATTTAAAAATCAACCACAACGATATTTGGATGAATGGCGAAGTACCAGCTACCAAAGAGGAACAAAATGCTTATCTTCCAGTCAGTGGTTATTTGCATGATGTGCAGTTGGCGGCATATGCAAAAGTGGTGCAAGAAGGACAGGCAACAAAGAATTTAGCGTTTTCTTCTGTCGAGATAGAATATTCCACAAATAATGGAAATAGCTGGACAACGACTCAAAAAGGTAGCGACGGATGGCTTCCTGCTCCTAAACCCGAAGATACCGCTACCTCCACCATAACCGATGACGACCCTGTTCCCTTTGTTTCCGGCTCCATTCTTTTACCGGCACAAGACGCTTTTAAAGAACTACGAGACAAAGCAACTAATGCAACAAACGGAATTTTTAAGATAGACGAGATAAAGGGTTCTAAAACCGAATATCATGACTTAGTTGAAAATAATCCTGTACAAAAAGAAAGTGCCAACTGCTATGTTATCAATCAACCCGGTTATTATAAGTTCCCGGCTTGGTATGGAAATACCTATCAAGGAAAGAATGGGGAATTGGCTTATACATACAATTCTTCAGGTGCCGCATTGGATAGTTTGGTATTGAAAAAATTTGTAGGACACGATGATACCCCGATTAATGGAACAAAAAGCATTCCTAATGTTCACGATGCAATGCTTGTATGGCAGGATAGTCCGGATTTAGTGACGGACATTGAATATAAAGATGGCTGGGTATATTTCTATATGCCCAAAGAGGCTTTCAATCAAGGCAACGCAGTAATTGCCGTACGCGGTAACGATGACGAAAAAACAATCTTATGGAGTTGGCATATATGGGCAACATATTGTGACTTGGAGAAGTTTCAAGAATCAAAGGCAGTGAATGTAAAGGGACAAAATTTCCAATTCTTATGTACCAACCTCGGTTATTGCGATCCTCATGGAAAAGGAGATGAAAGAACAATTAAAATTCGTTTTTGGGGAACCATGCCTAATGGTACAAAACAATTAATAACCAAGAATGTAAGCATTAACGACGTTCCTGTGAAAGAAGAAGAAAATGGTGTATTCACATTTACTCAACCGGGAATAGTCGAATCTACAGCCGGTGATAATCCTTATTTTCAATGGGGACGTAAAGACCCTATGCTTCCGGGAGTATATAATGCAGAAATTCTTGCCAAAGCACCAATAGGAGAGCTTTACTTTGATTACGATCCTCTAAAGATTGATTATAAAGAAGAACTGGATATGGAGAATAAAGTATTTTATTCTACCACAAATTATAAATTTACATCAGCAGAAAGCGGCCGTTCTATTGGCGAAAGCATTAAAGAACCACATCACTTTTTTATACACCGGAGACCTGCATCAGATAAAGATACTCTGAACAATTATTTACGACGCCACTGGCATAATGGCGAGAAAACTATTTATAAGCAAAAAACTATTATGAATTTCTGGAATTCACAATTAGATGAAAGCGGTAATACTGGTTCAACCGAATTGCCTAATAACAAATATGTCGTTAAAACAATATATGATCCTTCGCCAGCAGGATATAAGATTCCACCTCCTTCTGCTTTTTCAAAGTTTGCAAACACTTTAGGTGCTACTATACCAGATAAAGATTTAACTGATTTCCATGCTATTTTGGAAAAAGGAGTCATAACAGGTTGGAATATAAGAGAGAAAGACGGTGGGAATTTATTCCTCTTTCCTGCTACCGGTTTAAGAGATATGGGAATACGTTACCGTGATGTAGAACATGGTACATGGCCTGCTCATTCTAAATTGACATTTATAGCAAGTTCTGGATTCAAAAATGAAGATAACGCTTCTTCAAGTTGCCTTTTATTTTCTATTGACAATAGACAGGCAAACGACAATAAGAATCAACACGTTGGTATCATTTACGGTACTAACAACGCTTATGGATTCACCCTACGTCCCATACGTGAGCGTGATTAATAGGTTTTACCTCAGACACATCAAGTATGTATAGCCATTTCCATATAGGTATACAATAAATATAAGGCAACTAACTCGCAAAGAATTAGTTGCCTTATATATTTCCTAAATATCCCTAATCAACAAAATACAGGAATTACTGTCTCTGATTATAGAGAATCGCCGTCAATCAGAAGTCAACATAGCTATAAATTTTCAATTTCTTCACGAGACAATCCGGTAGCTTGTGAAATCACATCAACAACTATTCCTAATTTTTTCAAATTACGGGCATTGTTTAAGTTCGCTTCTCTTGCACCTTCCATACGTCCCTCTTCACGTCCTTCTGCTCTACCCTCCGCTCTACCTTCTTCACGCTCTGTATTGATATT
>NZ_CAJULN010000028.1 GCF_910586915.1 uncultured Bacteroides sp. | reverse complement strand
AAAGTCGGGGCTTTGTGCATAAAAAAAGAGGTGTGCATTTTGACACACCTCCATTTTTTATACGCTCCCGCCAAACAGGTAGGTCGAACAGACCACCCCGTTATCCAGCACCCTGCTTTCCGAGAGTTTCCAATATGAGCCGAATGTTTCCCCAATAAAGCCGATGCCTTTGCCCGCCATGACCGGGACGGTGTATATCGTCAGGCTGTCCAGCAACCCGGCTTTAATCAATGAAGTAAGCAGCTTGCCACCGCCCACCACCAGTATGTCGGTTTTCTGTTTCAGTTCATAGACCCTTTGCAGCGGTTCTTCGGTCAGGAACTCCACGCCGCAGTCCGGCGTTACGTTAGTGTCGTAGTGTGACACCACAAAAGACCGTTTGCTTTTGTGCGGCCACCCGCCCCAGTGTTCAAAGATGTAGTTGTAGGTGTTCGCCCCCATAAGCAGGCAATCTGCATCCAAATAGTATTTGCCAACGATAGTTTTTACTTCATCGGGTAACCAATCCAGTTCCTTATCTAAGGTGGCTGTATGTCCGTCAAGAGATACGGCGATATGCGCTTTAATTTGTTTCATCCTATCAGGTATTAAACAGTTGATAATCTTTTTCAACCTATTCGTTGATACCTCAAAAAAGAAGCGTGAACTTACACTGCTCCACTATGAGGTACTGGCATACCCAAAGAAACGAAACAGGCAAGTCCACGCTATGACAAAGCATAGCATAGACATTGCGCTGAAAATCCCGTTTCTTTTGAAAAGTGCCAGTTTTCGTAGTGAGATATTCGGCGAACGAATATGTTATATATAATGACGATATTGCAGCCAAAACTGTTCAATCGCCGTTATTCTCTTATGTTACTTTTGCAAAAGTAGCGAAAATCACCGAAATAACCTTGCAAATAATAGAAATCCTGCCTTATTATCATAACAAGACAGGATTCAAGAAGAAAATATATGATATTGATTATCACTTAATCCATGCGTTCACGGATTAACTTGTGTATGTCACTTGCACGGTAGAAATATTTTCCGTCTAACGTCAAGTAAGGCAGTATTCCTTTCTTCCGGTAACGTTGCAAGGTTTTGGTACTCACTTTCAGCATAAAGCACAAATCCTGATTGTCAAGGAGTTTTTCACCGTTCAGATAATTGTGACCGCTTAACAGACGGTCTATCTTTTTGTCCTGCATATCGAGCCTATCCATAATACGCTCCATCCAAGCCACGAAGTTTTCTTTATCTATATACATAAGGCTACCGGATTAAATAAGACCTATCATAAAATAGCTTTGGTTCACCGGGTCTTTAATGATAATCTCCCGTTCACGCATAAAGCGGATATAACTCTTTGCGGTGCGTTCTTTAACATCCAAGACCTGCTGTAATTGTTCGCAAAGGTCTATATAAGTGATATGTGTCTGTCGCCCGAAAATGTCATGGGCAACGCCTACCAGTTCCCTTTCCTTGCGCTTCTCTTTTTCCTCACGGGGCTTCTCACCCTTGTACACGTGCATCCCGGCTTTCTTATCCCATGCAAAGAGCATCAGCGGCACGTCCAGCGGGCTTCCGTCCCTTACTTTCAGTGCTTTTACCACTGACTGGGCAGGTTCTTCGTCTTTCTCTATCGAAAGGATTGTAGCCGCCTTGCGCTGCAACTCGCTACCCAAATGTCCCCGCAGCTTCAAGCCGTTCGGAACGAAGTGCAGCACACAAAGAATACAGGTGTTGTAAATTCCCGCCAACCGATAAAGTTCATCTATCACCGCCATGCTTTCCGCTTCATCGTTGGCACTCTTAACAAGGTCTGCAATGCCGTCAATGACGACCAACTGGATGCCGCCGTACTGGTAATAGAACTTATCCATGCTCTGCACAATGGCGTTCAGGCGTTCCTTGCGTGACATACCCGTCAGGCAGAATGCTTTCAGTTCATCGGGTTTATCCGGCTGTTTGGCTCGTGCCAGCAGGTTGCTTACATTCTTGAACAGTTGCACTTCCGACTGTTCGGTGTCATAAAGCAAGACTGCCTTGTGCCTGCCGTTGGCGGTTATCTGTATGCCCAGTGTATCTATGTCCGCACCAACCGGACAGATACACCCTGCTACGATTGCGGCTACATAATTGCTCTTTCCCGTTCCCTCGCCCCCGGTGATGCCGAACAGGTTGCCTTGTGTTCCTAACGGAACGTCACCCGCCGAAATAATCTCTTGCGCTTTGGCTGGCGGGTTGTTGAAATCTATCTCGCATGATTTTAGCATAATTAGTGTGTCGCTATACAGGTTGTCTAAAAATTCTATAAACAGTTTCAGGAAATCTTCACGGGTGTTCCCGGCTTTGAAGTAGTCGGATATGTCCTTTTCCTCTTTCGTTCCCGAAAGTGGTAGCAGCAGACGTTTCACGCCAAATTCTTCCAATAGCTTTTCCTGCTTGCATGAACTTTCCCTGCCAGTCTTGTCCATGTCAAAGAGCAGGACGATGTGTTTGAAGCGGAACGTCAGCCGATAAACCAGCGTGGGCGGTATCGTCACCGTTTCGCTGTTGAAGCAGATAGCGTGAAAACCGTGTGCCGCCAGCGAAAGTACATCCTTCTCGCCACCCGTGATGAATAGCGTATCGCCTTTGGCGGGCAGTTGCTCCAGCCCGAAACAGTAGTTTTCGCCGAAGCTGCCGCCGTAGAGGAAACGGGGTGTGGAGAACGGGCGGTACAGCTTGATGTGCTGTCTGCCCTTGTAGCCGTACATGGGTTCTGTCACCGATGAAGTGTAGGCGTAGAGGTTCCCCTCTGCCGTTTCGCTGTGGTACTCCCGGAGCGAACAGACCTTGTAACGCTCCAGCAGTTCGGGTGTGATACCGTACTGTTGCCAATATACCAGTTCGGCAAGCGGAAACTTCTGCTCCCGAAACTGGTAGGGCTTGACGGTTTTTTCGGGTGTTTCTACGGGTTTGTCCGGCACTCCCCGGCGGACGGTTGCCGGGGGAATGGAAACCGTAGTGCCGGAAGCCAGCCCTAAGCCCAAATCCCGGTCGATGATTTCCAGTATCTCCACGAAGTCAGCCGCCCTATTGCAGTCCAGCCCCTTTAACTGCCCCACGAAGAAGAAACAATCGCCGCTATAATTGTCGTTACCGAAGTCTTTCATCTTGTACATACCGCTATGGCGGTCGAAGTAGATATTACAGGAAGCCTTGCTGTCCTCGTACAATGGGTTAAGGAAGTTCCGACCAATGCGCCAGTTGCCGGGCAGATAGTGTTTGAAAACAGACAATCCGTTATTTGTCCTGCTTAGAATTTCGTCTTTCTTTAGCATAAGCCTCATGATTTGCAACCAAATTACGCATACATTCATCATTACTTTTTATCAGCCGTTCTTCCAACAGGCGTTTTAATTCGCCTATTTTATAGTAACAACGTCCCCCAATGTTGGAATAGGCAATAGTGCCATTTACCCGTAAGCGTTGTAATGTACGGTCACTGATTTGAAGAAATGTACAGACCTCGTAACTATCCACCCAAATTTCATCTTCATTCGTTTTGTTTTCGTCCAAACGGTTAAAGATAAAGTTTGCTATGGTGGTAATCTTGTTGTCAAGTTCCTTATAGGCTTTTGACTCAAATGTTATTATCTCCATATTGCTAACTTATTGATTTACCGCAAAGTTCGGGAGAAGAAATAACCTAAAAGTCATGGTTATATCTATCATGGTATTACTTTTTTCAGGCTATTTTAGGGAAATATCGGCGTAAAAGCTCCCCAAAATGTTATTTTTCAAAGTATATTTCACCATAAAAAAAAGTACCATGTTGGGGTGAACATGGTACTTTTACATACTGAAATACAAAGTGTTATTTTATGTCATCTTCGTTCATCCGCTTAACAAGATTATCTATCAGATGATGAAGATACGCCGTCCGGTCTTTTCTCTCTTTCATGGCTATGTATGAAGCGTAATAATCCCCTAAATCAATGTGGAATATCGTGCTAAGGAAATTCATCATTTCTTTTATTTCCACGTTGCCATTGTTTATGTCGCCCGAAGATACAAGAGAATATCCCAGTTCGATAAGATATGACTTTTTGCCTGTGAAGCGGAACGGATATTTGAAGCATCTTTGTAGGTTATCTTCTATCTGATTATTCGTTACCAGTTTCACCAATCGCTTATTCAGATAAATGCGCAGCATTTCATTGGCAATAATCTTTGCCACTTTATAGTCATATCCAGTTGAGAAATTAGGGTCTTTGTCAAACTGTGCGCTATCGGTACATAACCGCAAATCTGCCTTTCCACGAACAAAATAATATTCATCGTACACAGTGGAGTGTGAACGGTAGTATTGATAAAAGTCCAAATTGCGATTGAAGAAATAGGTCAGATTATCCAGTTCCCGATTGATATAATTCCTAATCACTTCATCGCTACCATTAGGACATTGTGTTTCAATCTTGTATATCTTATAGAAGAATAGCAACCGACCGAGTATTTCCGGTTTCTGTGTCTTGAAAAATAAGATTTCGTCCTCTTTGGTTGGAAATATATAGGTTTGTATTTTAGTTCTCAAATCATCAAGAACCGTTTGCAGCTTATGTACCATTGAAAGAGAGGTTTCGATAATATCATAGCCGTAGAGGTCGATTTCGTCAATCTCTATGTCTATTTCCTGCAATATATTACCTATATACCCCTTCATCTTACTTCATAGTGATATGTCGTTTCATGTATGCCTTTGTTTTCGGGCAATAAACCAAACATTTCAAGCACGTAACACAGTCATAAACATTTACTATCTCATCCCTTGAAACATTCATGTCCCATACAACCCCGTTTAACGCTTTTTGTGGGCATACATCCCTGCATATATTACAATTACCGCATTGCGACGACTTGATTTCGTGTTCCATTATTGATAAAGGGGCATTTGTTAGGACAGAGCCAAGACATTGTGCCGCTCCATATTCAGCCGTGATGAACAGGTTGTTTTTGCCAATATAACCAGTACCACTAAGTACGGCAATGGTCTTATGTGGTAAAACGGATGTTTTTGTTGTGAAGTCAAATGTATTCTCGGTTATCAAGGCATTGTCGGACTGTGATAATGCTTTGTAACCTTTGCTGATAAGCCGCCCAGCCAGTTTGTCTGCAATCATTCCCACCCGTTTTTCTGCCTGTGCATATTCATCGCTGAGGGTATGCACATAATCGGGACTATCATGTACAGTTTTGATAAAATGTGGATTTATGGCAATTCCTATCAGTAGGGCGTAGGGAAAACCCCGGTTTTGTCGTATATCCAGCATGGAAATATCCACGAAGTGAACAAAATCGGCATTTTCATTTCTTAGCTGTTGTTCAATTTCCTTATTTAAGTCATTCATTTGTCCTTTCGCACAATAGGAATATAAATATCCGTTCTCAACTCCGAAACAGGGGTCTTTTCGGGAGTATTGAGATAGGTTTCAAATGTGTAAGGCTCCCGTAGCGCATATCCACTTGTCGGCAACCAATCAAGGTATATGTAACGATATACTCTGTTCAACTCGTGATATAACCCCTTGAATTGAAACACTGCATATTCTCCGGCTTCTATTTCATGAACAGAAAAGCCATTGGGAACGTTAAATGATTCCGTAACGGTTATACCCACCATGAAACGGGTTTGTTCTTCTGAAGAAATTAGCGGACAATCCAATGTAAGGCTTATAAATTTACAGCCACTTGACTGTAAACCGCAATTTTCAGAAAGACGTAGAATCTGTTTCCATAATACCGTAAAATCATGGTTTATATGTTCCGTCCATTCCAGTTTCAAACAGGCAATACGAACAGGCGGAACTTTCTCAATGCAAGGAACAATTTGCACCGGATACATTCCTGCGGGGTTAGCATTGGAATGTAGTTTACGAAATTCCGGTATCGTACACTTAAAATAACTTTTGAATGCCCTTGAAAGTGTATGTTTATTTTGGTAGTTTATGTGGCATAACAATTCTGTAACACTTATATCGGTTGAAATTAACTTGAAAGCGATATATTCCAATCTTAGCCGTTGAATGTAAAGCCCGACATTTTCACCACATACAGCCTTGAAAACACGCCGGAAATGGTATTTGGAAATACCTGCCGTTTGCGATAGGGCATCTAAACTAAGTTCCTCGAACAAATGGCGGTTAATGTATTCTTGTACCCTTACAATCAGCTCATATAACACGTGGGCTGTATTGATTTTTTGTTTCCACCGTTTTATTTCGGGAAGCCGTTTTGACATTACCTCTCTGATTTCCTGTGAAGTATAGGATATACCTACTTCTTTATAATACTCTTCGGGGAAAAGCCCCCAAAGGTAAATCAGATAGTCCATCGAGAAATCGTAGCCCTTGACACCATGCTTCAAACAATAGTCGCAATATTCCGCACTCGTATTTACCCCAAGATTATTGTTGTAGTCAATATCTAAGGGTATTCCGCAGGTTTGGCAATATTTGGTTTCTATATCTGTTTCCATTGTCGTTTCTATTATTGAGAGCAAAATTAATCAATATGTTACGAAGTTAGTTACCATAAATAGCTATTTTCTAAATGGAAGATAGCTATTTAAATGATTTACATAATTCTTTTATGTAATGAACTGTTACAGTGATTTAATGCTATCTCTATATTGTCTTAATTCTCCCTCTCCAATATTCTTTATTGCCAAATCTAATTCATTAAGTAGCCGAGCTTTATCATTAGGTATCATTCCGATAAACGGGACTGTGTTTGACACCGTATTTCCTAACAAAGTTGTTTCTATACAGAGCTTTGAAATGAAAGTCCGTAATTCTAACAACCGTTCGTGTTCGGTCGCTTCTATAAAATTACCACGCTTTATTTCTTCGTATAGTTCTGATTCGGGAAATACGGTCAGCGATACAAAGTTTATGGTAAAGGGGTGCAACTGATTGAACACATTGGCAGTATTGATAGCGTTCCGCTCACCCTTGCCTTTTCCTGCAAGCCCTGTCAGATATACGAAATTATATCTGATATTAGCTTCTTCCAGCTTCTTGCATTGCTCGATAATATCATTAGCCGAATATCCCTTGTTCATTACGGCCAATGTATCATCATCGCCCGATTCCGTTCCGATACTGATGCTGTCGAAACCTAAATGACGCAGGTTCTTCAGTTCTTCTACTGTTTTCGATTTAATGTCCGAAATACGGGCAAACATACCGATGCTTTCACAATAGCGAAGATATTTCCTGATTAAAAGACCTAAATCAAGCAACCTGTTATAACTTAACACAAATGGATTAGCCCCCGTTAAAAACACTCGCCGAGCTTTGGGCTGGTAACTTCGTATCACTTTCAAATCTTCTTCGACTTCCGTAATAGGAGATAGACGAAACTTTGTTCCGTGATACAAACTACAAAATTTGCACTTGTTGTGAGTACATCCGGCAGTTACCTGTAAGAGTTGGGAACTTGCTTCGTATGGTGGTCGCCATACTTGTCCCGTAAAATGTAATAGTTCCATATAATTATAAATTAAGCACTTGGAATTAGTTATTTTCCGTATTTTTGTAGTGCGAAGTTAGGATGTTCTTTTTTAAAAAAGAAGAACTGTACTATCTGTCAGCCACTTACGTTTGAGTTAGTTTTTCTCAATATCAATGTATTCAAGGACGGAAAAAATGCGAAAAAAGTTAGATTATGATTATTGTTCGGCTTCCCCTATACTGGAATGGTTGGGAGACAAATGGGCTTTGGTCGTTTTATTGAAGCTACACGAGAATGGAGTAATACGTTTCAACGAACTATATAAAACAATTCCCTCTATATCAGAAAAGATGCTATCTTCTGTTTTGCGGTCATTGGTAACGGACGGATTGGTAAATAGAAAAATATATCCCTCAGTTCCACCTAAAGTGGAATATTATGTATCAGAATTTGGAGAAACTTTAATACCTCATTTAAAGCAGTTGAAACAATGGGGACAAGAAAATTTTGAAACGATAATGGAGAATAGACGGAAAAATAAGTATTGAAATTTAGTGCAAGGTGCAGTGAGGCAAACAAAGTAAAAAATCAAAGATTACGCACATAAACATAACATCAATTGTGAATATGGACGATAAAAGAATAAGTCAGCCGATAAATAAACGGCAGGTATTTCTGCGATTCATGCGATATGTCGCTGTGGCAATAGTCACGATATGGTTGTTTGTTTTGATGATTGCATCGGCAGACGCAGACGATTTTTGGTATTATCTATTATTAGTTGCTGCACTGGTGGTATTCTTCATTACCATTCCTATCATCGGATTCTGGATTTATTCGTTTGTAAAGTCTGTCAGGGGACGTACCAAAACCGACAAGATATTGTTATGGTTTCACAGATGTCCCACAGTCCGATATTTTGAGTGAAACGGATATGAAGAATCTAAAACGAGAATTGGAAGAATTCTGCGGTTGTATAGGGATTGACATTAACAACTATTCAAATTCAGGCTATTCCACTCTGCTATTCAAACGTATCGGAATGGGAATGTATTCGTTCCGATTTTATGACCAACCCCTTACTCGTAACCAACAGGACAGTTTAAATGCCTACGAATATCTGATTGTCTATAACGATTCTATTGTCTTTGAGTATGCTGGAGGAGTTTCCGGCTCACAAACTTTTATCGGCAAAAAGGAATTTCTTGAGAAACGTAATGATGTCAAGATAAATAAAACCGACCGATAATCTATTTGGGATATGGGAGTTTTTTAAATACCCGGTCAGAACTCTTTTCGACAGAATTCCAACCGGGCTCTATGGCGATTATTACATTCCCGTTACTTCTTCAAGGCCTGATAAACGGCTTTCGCCATTATTTCGGCACCCGCTTCATTCGGATGAATCTTGTCCGGGAAGAGTTGGGGCATTCCGTCCATTGCCGTATGAAGGTCAATGACGGGCAGGTTATTTTTCTTAGCAACCTTCTTTATCATTGGGATAATCTCTTTCGAAATGACTTCATCGCTGATACCCGTACCGGTCAGATATGCTTTGGAAGGATAGCAGAGATAAATTTGAGGGTGGGCAGGCAATGCTTTGAAAGCATCCACCATTGTCTGTAAGTCTTTTGTAAAGTCCGCCTTGTGCTTCCAGTTGGACGATTTGCTGTCATTTGTTCCGAGCTTGATGACTACGACATCAGGGTTGAAGGCCAATGCATCCCGGAAGGCTTTTTCATTCATATAAGGACGGTCGCCCTTATTCAGTAAAGTGCGGGCACTCACTCCGAAATTTCTCACCCAATATGCATCCCCCATCATGCGTCCCAATACGGCAGGATAACTGTCGCGGTCGCGGTTCTTGATACAGACCCCGTATGTAATGCTATTGCCGATACAAGCCACACGGACAGCATCTTTATGAGGAACTTTGAAGCTGCGCAGCCAGGAAGTCAGCTCGTCCAACATTTCGTTCTTATAAAGAAAGCCCTCACGAATTCCCCATCCATGTCCGCCGGAAGGATAGATATGGAGGACAGCAGGTACGTTGTGTTTCTTCAGAGCCAGATAATAGTTCACGCCGTTGGCAGGGGGAACTGTCTTGTCGTCGTCGCTGTAAACGATGAAAGCACGCGGGGTCTCTTTGGTCACTTGCTTTTCATTGGAATATTGCGTTTCCAGTTCGGCAGAAGCATCCTTGCCCAAAAGGTTATTGCGCGACCCCATATGGGTATAAGATTTATCCATCGTGATTACGGGATAAAAGAGAATCTGGAAATCCGGACGGAGTTCGGGTTTGGCGTGAGTAGCAATCGTAGAGGCAAGATGACCGCCGGCGGAAAAGCCCATGATACCGATATCGTTCGGATTCAGGTTCCAGACATCGGCACTGTCGCGCACCATCTTCATGGCAGCTTCGGCATCCGACATAGGAAGCGTGCGGTCGCCTTTGGGCATACGGTATTTGAGAACAATCAGCGCAATACCTTGTTTGTTGAAATACGGTGCCCAGTCATACCCTTCGTGGTCAACAGCCAGGTGGGAATATCCGCCTCCGGGACAGGCTACCACCGCGCGGCCGGTTGCCAACTCCGGCTCCGGAAGGAATACACGCAATGAAGGTTGTTCGATATCAAAAGGTTTGGGAGCATTTTGAGCCACTACCCGAGAAGCTGCCAGCAAAAGAAACAGCAGGAAGAAAAGAGTCGAAAATTTCTGTTTCATAGTATCCATGTACTTTGTTTAATTAATAATTCGGACGCGCGAAGATAGTAATTTTTAATATTTCCGCCTCCATTTCGATTACAGAATTCCAATATGCAGGGAATAAAGGGACGTCCAAGTTATTTTAACTTAAAAAGTATGCGCTTGCCAAATAATATGTATCTTTGCGGTGTTATTATTGTGCGATATGAGTCGCACGAAACTATATTTTATTAACTAATAAAAACGTCAACATTATGAACAAGATGAAATTTATGGTTCTCTTTATGAGCATTGCCATGATATTCGGAAGTTGTGGAAGTATGAACAACACGGGTAAGGGAGCTGCCATCGGCGGTGGTTCGGGTGCTGCATTAGGTGCAATCTTAGGCGGTGTGATTGGTAAAGGCAAAGGTGCCGCTATCGGTGCTGCCGTGGGTACGGCGGTAGGAGCCGGAACCGGTGCCCTTATCGGCAAGAAGATGGACAAGGCTGCTGCCGAAGCAAAACGAATCGAGGGCGCACAAGTGGAACAGATTACAGACAACAACGGATTGCAGGCCGTGAAAGTAACGTTCGATTCGGGCATTCTTTTCACTACCGGCAATGCGAACCTGAGTGCAGGAGCCAAATCTGCCTTGAGCAAATTTGCCAACAATGTGCTTAACCAAAACCGCGACATGGACGTATCTATCTACGGATACACCGACAATCAGGGCTGGAAGAACAGTACTGCTGCACAAAGCCAGCAAAAGAACCTGAACCTGTCGCAAGAACGCGCACAGAGTGTATCCAGCTATCTGCTGAGTTGCGGTGTCACTCCCAACCAAATCAAAGGTGTACAGGGAATGGGTGAAAGCGACCCTATCGCAAGCAACGATACTGCAGCCGGACGCGAGCAGAACCGCCGTGTCGAAGTATATATGTACGCAAGCGAACAGATGATTAAAGAAGCGCAGGCGACTGCCAACTAAAACAGGTATTTTTCACCACAGAGGACACAGAGTCTCACAGAGTTCTTATTGTTTCATTGATACCCAATCAATATAATCCGATGTTACAAAGAAGAAAAAACTCTGTGAGACTCTGTGTCCTCTGTGGTGAAACGTCCTATATACAATAACCTAATTATACCGGATATGAAAACGAAGAAACAAATTCTAATGTTATTATTGGCCTTATCAACAGGGTTCCCTACCCTTTCGGCCCAGAGTAAAAAAGAGAAAAAGGAACAGAAGAAAGAAGCAGTGATGAAACTCGTCGCATCCGAGAATTACAAGATAGACGCACAGACTGCCCTGCCGATGCGCGGCCGTTCCATTCCCCTCTCCTCCTCCTATTCACTGGAAGTCAGAAATGATTCGGTCATCTCCAGCCTGCCCTATTTCGGACGTGCCTACAGCATCCCTTACGGCGGTGGGATGGGGCTGAATTTCAAGGCACCCATCAAAGAATATACAATGAAAACGGATAAGAAAGGAAATGCCGTTATCCGCTTCATTGCCCGCAATACGGAAGACAGTTATGAATTCAAGGCAAAAATATACCCCAACGGTTCGGCAAGCATAGATGTCAATATGCAGAACCGGCAATCCATCAGTTTCCAGGGAGAGTTGGATATGAAGGACAACGAATAGACCGCCGTCACTCTTCCTTCACCTCGTCGCCACCTTTCAATATAGGCAGGCAGATATGATATTTCACGGCCAAGATACGGGTCAGGAATACGGACGACCCGCCGATGAGCTGACATACGTACGGTTCAAGTCCGGCGACGTGGCAAAGCCAGTAGGCAATACCTCCCACCACACAAGCCATTGCGTAAATCTCCTTTCGGAATATCAGAGGAATCTCATTGATAAAGACATCCCGTATCACACCGCCTGCCGCTCCCGTGATACTACCCATGATGATTGCCACCCAGAAAGGATAGCCTAAGGCAATACTCTTGCCCACACCTACCACGGTGAACAGCGCCAGCCCGATGCTGTCGAAAATAAAGAACGTATTGTTGAGACGGATAAGCCAGCGTCCGAAGCAGATGACCCATAGCAGAGCCAGTCCCGTACAAATCAGATAAATGGGGTCTGTCATCCACCCGGGGGGGACATCGAGCAGAACATCACGGATAGTACCGCCACCGATAGCCGTGGCAAGTCCGACAACATAGGCTCCGAACCAGTCGAAACGCTTCGCCGAAGCCAGCCGGATACCACTAATAGCAAAGGCAAATGTGCCTATAAAATCAAGAATTTGAACGAATGTGGGCATATATTTGTTATTTTGTGTGCAAAGTAACAAATAAATTCCGGAAGAAAATGTACATTTGCTTCACGAATTAAATCGAATTTGACAGAAAATAAGATGAAAATAACAATTGTTGCCGGGGCACGCCCCAATTTCATGAAGATAGCCCCCATTACACGCGCTATTGAAGCCGCACGGGCGCTGGGTAAAAGTATCTCCTACCGATTGGTCTACACGGGCAGAAAAGAGGATACGAGTCTGGACGCTTCTCTCTTTTCAGACCTCGACATGAAAGCTCCCGACGCCTACCTAAGAGTGGAAAGCAATAATCCGACGAGCCTGACGGCAGGAATCATGATAGCCTTCGAACAGGAACTGACCGAGAACCCCGCACACGTTGTTCTCGTGGTGGACGACCTGACCGCCACGATGAGTTGCGCCATCGTTGCCAAGAAACAGGGAGTCAAGGTGGCACACCTCGTAGCCGGAACCCGCTCTTTCGACATGAAGATGCCCAAAGAGGTGAACCGTATGATTACGGACGGACTCTCCGACTACCTGTTCACAGCCGGTATGGTGGCCAACCGTAACCTGAACCAGACAGGCACGGAGAGCGAGAACGTATATTATGTAGGCAACATCCTTATCGACACCATCCGCTACAACCGCAACCGGCTGCTCAGACCAATGTGGTTTTCGGTGTTAGGGCTACAGGAGGGCAATTATCTCCTGCTCACCCTCAACCGCCGCGCCTTGCTCAACGACAAAGAGAACCTGCGGCAACTTTTGAAAACAATGATTGAAAAATCAGCCGGCCTGCCCATCGTAGCGCCCCTGCACACGTATGTACGCAACGCTATCAAAGAACTGGGTGTCGAAGCGCCCAATCTGCATATCATGCCGCCTCAGAATTACCTCGTATTCGGCTATCTGATTCACCAGGCGAAAGGAATCATCACCGACTCCGGCAATGTAGCCGAAGAAACCACCTTCTTGGGTATCCCCTGCATGACCCTCAACACCTATGCCGAACATCCGGAAACCTGGCGCATGGGAACCAACGAACTTGTCGGAGAAGACCCGGCCCAACTTGCCAGAGCGATGGACAGGCTGATGGCAGGCGAATGGAAACGCGGCGAACTTCCCGAGCGTTGGGACGGACGCACCGCAGAACGTATCGTTCAGATTTTATCAGGCAAATAACAGCCTGCCGCCCACTTTCCACCAAGCACAGGAGGCAAATTATCATTGCTTGAGACAAGCCGTGCCAAGCAATGATACACTCGTTCCCATTGCTTGGGAACGAGCGTTTCAAGCAATGAAACCAAAACCCGGAACAAATTGTTGAATAGATATGCCTGAGGCCGGCCGGTTCGAGCATCGGGCCTGCATATGCTTGTAAACAACCAAAAACGATGGGTAAAAAAAGTTATATATGCTCTCACCCTGAGAGTTATTTGTTAACTTTGCAGCCCTACTACGAACTTTATGAAACAACGATATAACAAAATACTGATACTGCTCTTGTTTGTATTGACAGCTTCCAATGCGTTTGCACAGCAAATAAAAGGGGTAGTAACCGATTCGGTGACACACGAGCCATTGATGTATATCTCCGTTTACTACCAGGAAAAAAGAGATATGGGCACTATCACCAACATCGACGGCGAGTACAGCCTCGATGCACGCAGAAATGGAGGGACACTCGTTTTCTCCGCCATCGGCTATGTCAGCAAGACAGTCAAGGTGCAGTATGCCGGTCAAACCGTCAACGTACAGTTGGCGCCGGAGAATGTACTCTTGAACGAAGTTGTCGTCAAGCCGAAGAAGGAGAAATATTCCCGCAAGAACAATCCGGCAGTCGAATTCATGAAAAAAGTCATCGAGCACAAGAAAGCGCAAGTGCTCGAAGCGAACGATTATTACCAGTACGAGAAGTACGAGAAGATGAAAATGTCCATCAACGACCTCACGCCGGAGAAACTGGAGAAAGGTATCTACAAAAAATATGCTTTCCTCAAAGACCAGGTGGAGGTGTCGGAAACAACGAACAAGCTGATTCTTCCGATATCCGTGCAGGAGACGGCCTCGCAAACCATCTATCGCAAAGACCCCGAAAGCAAGAAAACCATCATCAAGGGGAAAAACTCGAACGGTATCGAAGAGTTCTTCTCGACGGGAGATATGCTCGGGACTGTACTGAAAGATGTCTTTTCCGACATCAATATCTACGACGACGAGATTCGCCTGCTCCAGCAGCGTTTCGTCAGCCCTATCGGCAGCAGCGCCATCTCCTTTTACAAATTTTACCTGATGGATACATTGGTGGTAGACAAGCGCGAATGCGTACACCTGACGTTCGTCCCACAGAATTCGCAGGACTTCGGGTTCACCGGACATCTGTACGTACTCAACGATTCGACGTATGCCGTGCGCAAATGTACGATGAACCTGCCCAAAAAGAGCGGAGTGAACTTCGTGAACCGCATGGACATCGTGCAGCAGTACGAACAACTGCCCAACGGCAACTGGGTACTGTCTGACGACGACATGACCGTAGACCTTTCCTGGAGTTCCAACAAAACGGCAGGCGGACTGCAAGTGGAGCGAATCACCAAATACAGCAACTATAAGTTCGACCCCATCGAGCAACGGCTCTTCCGGCTCAAAGGGAATGTAATAAAGGAAGCGGATATGCTCTCAAAAAGCGATGAATACTGGGCAAGCGTCCGCCAGGTTCCGCTGACAAAGACGGAAAGTACGATGGATGTGTTCGTCAAGCGTCTCGAGCAGATTCCGGGATTCAAGTACATCATCTTCGGAGCCAAAGCCCTGATTGAGAATTTTGTGGAAACCGGCAGTCCCGACCATCCCAGCAAGGTGGATATAGGGCCTATCAACACCATGATTTCGAACAACTACATCGACGGTATGCGTTTCCGTCTGAGCGCCATGACCACAGCTAACCTCAACAAGCACTGGTTCATGAGCGGCTACGGAGCCTACGGCCTGAAGGACAAACGATGGAAATACAGCGGAACGCTGACCTATTCGTTCAACAAACGCGACTACGTGGTATGGGAGTTTCCCAAACATTTTGTTTCGGCAACCTACAGCTATGACGTCATGTCGCCGATGGACAAATTCCTGTTTACGGACAAAGACAATGTATTCCTGTCGGTGAAAACAACAACGGTAGACCAGATGTCGTATATGCGCGACGCAACCGTCAACTACGAACTGGAGACCATGACGGGATTCGGCGTGAAGGCCATGCTCCGCCGACGCAACGACGAACCGGTGGGCAAATTGGAATACCTGCGCAATGACGCCGCACACACCCGCCTGCACGACATCACGACCACCGAAGCAAGCCTGACACTACGTTATGCGCCGGGCGAATCGTTCGTCAACTCCAAGCAACGCCGCATTCCCGTATCCCTGGATGCGCCCATTTTCACGCTCACCCATGCGATGGGATTCAAGGGCGTATTGGGCGGCGAATACAACTTCAACCGTACGGAAGCGAGCATATGGAAGCGCTTCTGGCTTCCCGCCTCGTGGGGAAAAGTAGACGTCAGCCTGAAAGCGGGAGCCGAATGGAACACAGTCCCCTTCCCGCTCCTGATTTTGCCCGAAGCAAACTTGTCGTATATCACCCAGCACGAGACATTCTGCCTCATCAATAACATGGAGTTTCTCAACGACCGATTTGCCGCCTTGTCTCTCTCCTACAACATGAACGGAAAGCTATTCAACCGCATCCCGCTCATCAAGAAACTGAAATGGAGAGAGATGTTCCGCGTGCGCGCCTTGTGGGGAACGCTGACCGACAAGAACAATCCGTTCAAAAGTAATAATCCCGACCTGTTCCGCTTCCCGACACGCGACGGAGAGTTCACCAGTTTCGTGATGGACCCCAAAGTGCCTTACGTAGAGGTGGGCTTCGGTATTTTCAACATATGCAAGTTGCTGCACGTTGAGTACATACACCGTCTCACTTACCGCAACAACCCGAATATCAACATCCACGGTATCCGGTTCATGATATTAACAGCATTCTAAAAGAACACTATGCAACCTTTGGCAGAGCGGCTACGGCCGAAAACGTTAGACGAATACATCGGTCAGAAACATTTAGTAGGGCCGGGTGCTATCCTGCGCAAGATGATTGATGCAGGACGCATCTCTTCTTTCATCCTCTGGGGCCCGCCCGGAGTGGGTAAAACGACCTTAGCGCAAATCATCGCCAACAAACTGGAAACTCCTTTTTATACATTGAGTGCCGTTACCTCGGGAGTGAAGGATGTGCGCGAAGTGATAGACCGTGCCAAAAGCAACCGCTTCTTTTCACAGTCGAGCCCGATTCTGTTTATCGACGAAATCCACCGGTTCAGCAAGTCGCAGCAGGATTCCCTGTTGGGAGCGGTGGAGAACGGAACCGTCACACTGATTGGCGCGACCACGGAGAATCCGTCGTTCGAGGTCATCCGCCCTCTCCTTTCGCGCTGCCAGCTTTATGTGCTCAAATCATTGGAGAAAGAAGACCTGCTCGAACTCCTGCAACGTGCCGTCACGACGGACATTGCCTTGAAGGAACGCCGCATCGAACTGAAAGAGACCACAGCCATGTTGCGCTTCTCCGGTGGAGATGCCCGCAAACTGCTCAATATACTGGAACTCGTCGTCCAGTCGGAAACGGAAGAGACCGTTGTCATCACCGACGAAATGGTGACCGAACGGTTGCAACAAAACCCGCTTGCCTACGATAAGGACGGAGAGATGCATTACGACATTATTTCCGCCTTCATCAAGTCGATACGCGGCAGCGACCCCGACGGGGCTATTTACTGGCTTGCCCGTATGGTAGAAGGCGGTGAAGACCCTGCTTTCATCGCCCGCCGGCTTGTCATTTCGGCCTCGGAAGATATCGGCCTGGCCAACCCCAATGCCCTGCTTTTAGCAAATGCCTGCTTCGACACGCTGATGAAAATCGGCTGGCCCGAAGGACGGATTCCCTTAGCGGAAACAACGATATACCTGGCCACCAGCCCCAAGAGCAATTCGGCCTACAACGCGATAAACGATGCGTTGGAGTTGGTGCGTTCAACAGGAAATCTGCCTGTCCCGTTGCATCTGCGCAACGCGCCTACCAAGTTGATGAAACAATTGGGATACGGACAGGAGTACAAATATGCCCACAATTACGAAGGCAACTTCGTGAAACAGCAATTCCTGCCCGACGAGCTGAAAGACAAACGGATATGGCAACCTCAGAACAACCCCGCCGAACAGAGACATACCGAACGGATGATACAGTTGTGGGGAGAGAGATTCAAAAAATAACAAACTCTCGTCCAAGAAAGAACATATAACCTATAATATAATAACTGAAATGAAAATTGTAGTTTTAGACGGCTTTGCCGCCAATCCCGGAGATTTGTCCTGGGAAGGTATTAAAGCGCTCGGAGAATGTATGATATACGACCGCACCGCCCCCGAAGAAGTATTGGAACACGCAGCCGGAGCGGAAGTGCTTCTCACCAATAAAGTAATCATCAGCGCCGAGCACATGAGCGCACTGCCCGAACTGAAATATATCGGCGTATTGGCTACCGGATACAATGTAGTCGACATTGCCGCCGCCAAAGAGCGGGATATCATCGTTACCAACATCCCTTCATACAGCACACCATCCGTTGCCCAGATGGTATTTGCACATATTCTGAATATCTGCCAGCAGGTACAGCACCATTCGGAAGAGGTTCACAAGGGCCGTTGGACTAACAGTAAGGACTTCTGTTTTTGGGACACTCCGTTGATGGAACTGAGGGAAAAGAAAATCGGTCTGGTAGGGCTTGGAAATACCGGATACACAACGGCACGCATCGCCATCGGTTTCGGTATGCAAGTATATGCGGTTACTTCCAAATCACATTTCCAACTTCCCCCAGAAATCAAAAAGATGGAGTTAGACCAGTTATTCAGCGAATGTGACATCATCAGCCTGCACTGCCCGCTTACCCCCGATACACACGAAATGGTAAATGCCCGCCGCCTTGCCCTAATGAAGCCCTCTGCCATCCTTATCAACACAGGTCGCGGTCCCCTGATTAACGAACAGGATTTGGCGGACGCTCTGAACAACGGCAAAATCTACGCAGCAGGAATAGATGTCCTCTCCACCGAACCCCCACGCACCGACAACCCATTGCTGACAGCCAAAAACTGTTACATCACCCCACACATCGCATGGGCAACCTCAGAAGCCCGCGAACGCCTGATAAACATCGCCACAAGCAACATACAAGCCTACATCGCCGGTAAGCCCGAAAACACAATCAAATAACAATTAAAAATTAAAGGCTGCGCAATGGTACTGATTCTTCCTTTGCGCAGCCTTCAATTTTTAATTCAATAAGAGTGTTCTCCTTCAGAGAGTTCTCTTTTTGTAATTTTGTGGCGGTCAATGCTTCGCCAGGCGTAGAAAATATACGCAATGACAAAGGGGACGAGTATGGAGACATAAGCCATTGTTTTCAGTGTAAACTGGCTGGAACAGCTATTAGCCAGAGTCAATGAGCTTTGCAAGTCCGAATAAGACGGATAATAAGCCGTGTTATTATACCCTGCCACCAACAGCAGCGACAATACGGTGAGCACCGTGCCGATACCCGTAAACCAGATACCCTTATCGAAAGTCACCTTAAGCAACGTCTTGCCGATACCGAAGAGCACTAAAACAACCCCCGCCAGAAACAAGACCAAAACCACCGGCATCTCCACAAAATTAGTGAAATACTTGAAAGGCTGCATAGAAATCTCCTGCGTATCCGGATTCACCGCAAAGCCATCGGCAACCAACGTACGAATCACAAACGACAAGAAAAACACAAGAAACAGAACAGCATTGTTCCGTACCGCACGCCTGCATCTGTCCGTCAGCTCCCTGTCGGCTATATTATTAATAAAATACAATGCCCCCAACACGCGGGCAAGAAAGAACACCGCCAGTCCTAAAACCACATTCCACACATTCGTCAGTGCATCCAACCCGTGCCAACCGTTTCCCCAACGACTGATAACCGGCATGAAAGTATCCGCCATATTGCCCTTATCAATGTAAAAATCGGAACCCGTGAAGAAAGTAGCCACTGCCCCGCCAAGCAACAAAGGCCCTACCACCCCGTTTATCACCAAGAAAGTCTGATACGTCTTCTTACCCAACAGATTTCCCGCCTTACTCTGAAACTCGTAGCTGACAGCCTGCAACACAAAACTGAAAAGAATAATCATCCACAGCCAATAAGCACCGCCGAAACTGGTGCTGTAAAACAACGGGAAAGAAGCGAAGAAAGCCCCGCCGAATGTCACCAACGTAGTAAACGTAAACTCCCATTTGCGTCCGGTGGAGTTCACCATCATTTTACGGTGTTCGTCCGTCTTACCGAGACAGAACAGCAACGAATTACCTCCTTGCACAAACAATAAAAACACAAGAATGGCTCCAAGCAAGGATACGACCAGCCACCAATATTGTTGTAGAAATAAATACATAGTCTATGAGGATTAATGATTAATAGTTACGTTATCTCCCATCTCCGGCCCTTTCCTGATGGCCTTTACCATAATTCCGGCTCCTGCCATCAACATGACCGTGAACAAGAGCAGGAATATGAAGAAAGTAGTCTGCACCGAACCTACCTCCAACTTCGAGATAGCGACCGATGTAGGCAGCATATCACGGATAGCCCACGGCTGACGGCCGCATTCGGCAACCACCCATCCCGCCTGTCCGGCAATGTATCCCAAAGGAATAGTCAGCAGAGCCGTCCACTGCAGCCAGCGCACCCTACTCAAATCCCTCTTATAAACAAAGAAGAGAACCACCATAAAGAAAAGAATGAAATACCCGCCCAACATGACCATGATGCGGAACGCGTAGAAATTGAGAGGCACATTCGGAACCAACCGGTTCACGTCTTTAATGTAGCCGTAGCCGAAATAAGGAATGTTTTCCTGCAACACTTTATAGGCAGCCTGTGCTTCCTCCTCGTTGCCTGCCCTCTTTGCTGCACGATAAGCAGCCAAAGCACCGATAGCCGTCTTCCCCCGCTCTATCTTCTCGGCAGCCGACAGAGCCATCGTGCCGTCCTTCATCTCATAACCGCCCTCGATAATATCGGCAATGCCCGGCACGTAACCGTTCACATCACGTTCGGCAAGGAAAGAGAGCATACCGGGTATTTCGATGCGGAAGAGAAACGGGTCTTTTCCATCGTCGTAGGTGCTCTTCCCGGGATTCAGCAAGCCGATTCCCACCAGTCCTACTTTCGTACCGCCTTCATACAATCCCTCGATAGCCGCCAGCTTCATGGGCTGCGTCTGCGCAATCTGATAGCCCGAACCGTCGCCCGTCCATGCTGCCAGTAACGAGGCCACCAACCCGAAGAGGGCGCCAATCTTTATGCTGGCAAGTGCAAATCTGCGGTTGCGCCTCTTCAGCAAGTACCAGCAACTTACGCCCACTACGAACACAGCCCCAAGCACCCAACCCGACAATACGGTATGAAAGAACTTATTGACAGCCACAGGCGAAGTTGCCACTGCCCAGAAATCGACCATCTCATTGCGCACAGTATCGGGATTGAACTCCATGCCCACCGGATGCTGCATCCATGCGTTGGCCACGAGAATCCACCAGGCAGAAATCGTTGCCCCCAATCCGGTCAGCCAGGTAGAAGCGAGGTGGAAACGCTTGCTCACCTTCTCCCAGCCGAAGAACATCACAGCAATAAACGTGGCTTCCATAAAGAACGCCAGAATTCCCTCGATGGCCAACGGTGCACCGAAAATGTCTCCTACAAACCACGAATAATTGCTCCAGTTCGTACCGAACTCGAACTCCAGAATCAATCCCGTTGCCACACCGATGGCAAAGTTGATACCGAATAGCTTCATCCAGAACATCGCTGTCTTTTTCCAGAACTCGTTGCCTGTTTTATAATACAGCGTCTCCATGATGCCCATTACCACTGCCAGTCCGAGTGTGAGAGGAACAAAAATCCAATGATACATTGCCGTCATCGCAAACTGGGCTCTCGACCAATCGATAAGTGAAGTGTCAATACTCTCAATCATAATCTTATATCTAATTTAAGCGTTAAAAATCCGTCGGTTTCTCGGGGAAAGCGCGTTGTATCAACTCGTTTCCCACATAGTTCCCCTTGTCGGCCTCGGTGGGATGGCTGCGAAGGAAATTCGGGAAAAAGAATAGTTTAAGAATGAAGAACATGACGAACAGTTTCAGTAGGATAATGACCCACAGCGTACGGCCAAGTGTCATACTACGGAAACCTTCCAGATAGAAATTCCAGATAGAAAGCAGTGTATTCTTCATATGGTGTCGTTATAGTTTGTAAATAAGTACAGATACATCTTTTATAAGATAACAAACAACTCCCCCGAATTGTTGCGGAATTTTCCGATAAAATGACCCTATCGAGAGAAAAAAATGATTCAACGGCAAAATTCCGTGTTCTGTCTATCGCTTTTGCAGTTCATATCGTATGTACATACTTTTGTTACCGTAAACCAATAGAAGTATGAATATGATGAATGTAAAAAGATTGACAGTGATGGCCTTTCTCGGGGCAGGTCTGTTTCCGGGGCTGTCTGCCCAGGAAGCCCCACTCCGGGCAGATACGCTGACGAAGGCAAAGTTCCCTGCACAATGGGATTTGCAGGCGTGCATCGACTACGCTCTGGAACAGAATATTACGATTCGTAAAAACCGTGTGGCCGCAGCAAGCACAGAGAGTGACGTAAAGACAGCGAAGGCTGCTTTGTTTCCCAGTCTTTCGTTCTCTACCGGCCAGCAGGTGGTGAACCGTCCCTATCAGGAGACGAGCAGCCTGGTTAGCGGCAGCGAGATTATCAGCAGCAACAGCAAAACCAGCTATAACGGCAACTACGGCCTGAACGCTTCGTGGACTTTATACAACGGCAGCAAACGGCTAAAGAGCATCAAGCAGGAACAACTGAACAACCGGGTAGCCGAACTCGATGTGGCGGCTTCCGAAAATGAGATTCAGGAATCCGTCGCACAGGTTTATATCCAGATTCTCTATGCGGCAGAATCGTTCAGGGTAAACGAGCATACGTTGCAGGTCTCCATTGCGCAGCGCGACCGTGGCCGGCAATTGCTGGACGCAGGGAGCCTTGCAAAAAGTGATTTGGCGCAACTGGAGGCTCAAGTCAGCACCGACCGTTACCAGCTCGTCACAGCGCAAGCCACCTTACAAGATTACAAACTGCAACTGAAACAACTGCTCGAACTGGACGGGGAACATGAAATGGATGTCTACCTCCCCACCCTACCCGACGAGTATGTGCTTGCTCCGTTGCCTGCCAAGAAAGAAGTGTATGCAAGCGCCCTTGCTCTCCGGCCGGAGATTGAGGCAAGCAAACTGAGCGTAGAAGCCTCCGACTTGGGAATCGACATTGCCAAATCGGGCTATCTTCCTACCATCAGCCTCAGCGCAGGCATCGGCACCAATCATACAAGCGGCAGCGACTTTACTTTCGGCGAGCAGGTAAAGAACGGATGGAACAACTCCATCGGCCTGTCGGTGAGCGTGCCTATTTTCAACAACCGTCAGACGAAGAGTGCCGTACAGAAGGCGAAATTGCAGCGCGAGACAAGTATGTTGTCGCTACTTGACGAAGAAAAGGCACTCTACAAAACGATTGAGACTCTTTGGCTGGAGGCCAATAGTGCGCAGCAACGTTACACGGCGGCCGACGAGAAACTGAGAAGTACGCAAATCAGCTACGACCTGATGAACGAACAATTCAATTTAGGAATGAAGAATACCGTAGAACTTCTTACCGAAAAGAACAATTTGCTGCAAGCCCGGCAAGAACAGCTTCAGGCCAAATACATGGCCATACTGAATACTCAGTTGTTGAAATTCTATCAAGGAGACAAATTAGCATTATAAATCAGTAAAAGCATTATAAAACGAATGAAAACGAAAAAGATTATCTTAGTCGCCGTGGCAATCGCTGTGGTAGCAGGTGCGGGAATCGGGTTCTTCGGCGGAACGCCTGCCAAGCACAAAGTCACGTACGCCACTGCCACCGTCAGCAAAGGCAACATTTCAAATTCGGTGACTGCTACCGGAACAATCGAACCGGTGACGGAAGTAGAAGTCGGCACGCAGGTGTCGGGCATCATCGACAAGATTTACGTCGATTACAACTCGACTGTGACCAAAGGACAGTTGATAGCCGAAATGGACCGTATCACCCTACAAAGCGAACTGGCTTCGCAACGGGCTACCTACGACGGTGCCAAAGCCGAATACGAATATCAGAAGAAGAATTACGAACGCAACAAAGAACTGCATGAGAAATCCCTCGTCAGCGATATGGATTTTGAACAGGCGCTTTACAATTACCAGAAAGCTAAAAGCAGTTACGACAGCAGCAAAGCGTCGCTTGCAAAAGCAGAGCGGAATTTGTCGTATGCAACAATCACTTCGCCGATTGACGGGGTTGTCATCAGCCGCGACGTAGAAGCCGGACAGACAGTTGCTTCCGGATTCGAGACTCCGACGCTCTTTACCATCGCCGCAGACCTGACTCAGATGCAGGTGGTAGCCGATGTAGACGAAGCGGATATAGGCGGCGTGGAGGAGGGCCAGCGTGCCAGCTTCACAGTAGACGCTTATCCCAACGATACCTTTGAGGGCGTAGTGACACAGATTCGCTTGGGAGATGCCGGCAGCACGGGCAGCGCAAGCAGCAGTACAAACACGGTGGTCACCTACGAAGTGGTCATCTCCGCCCCCAATCCCGCATTGAAACTGAAACCGCGTCTGACCGCGAATGTCACGATTTACATCCTCGACAAGAAGAATGTATTGTCCGTACCGAACAAAGCGCTGCGTTTCGTGCCGGAGCAACCGCTCATCGGGGCCGACGACATCGTGAAAGACTGTGAAGGCAAGCATAAGCTATGGACACGCGAAGGCAACACATTTACGGCACATCCGGTAGAAATCGGAATCAGCAACGGCGTGTCTACGGAAATCATCGGCGGTATTGCCGAGGGAACAACCGTGGTATCCGAAGCTACCATAGGTTCTATGCTGGGAGAACACGCAGGCTTCGGACCCGATAAAGAGAATGGCGGAGAAAGAAGCCCGTTCATGCCCGGCCCTCCGGGAAGTAAAAAGAAAAACAACAAGTGACAACCATGAAGAAAGTAATCGAAATACAGCACATCAAACGAGACTTCCGGGTGGGAGACGAAACGGTCCATGCGTTGCGGGGCGTGTCGTTTACAATCAACGAAGGGGAGTTTGTCACCATCATGGGCACTTCCGGTTCGGGAAAGTCTACGCTGCTTAATATATTAGGTTGCCTGGACACACCTACAAGCGGTGAGTATCTGCTCGACAGCATTTCCGTGCGCACGATGAGCAAGTCGCAACGCGCCATACTGCGTAACCGCAAGATTGGATTCGTGTTCCAGAACTACAACCTGTTGCCCAAAACAACCGCTGTGGAGAATGTGGAGCTGCCGCTCATGTACAATTCGTCGGTCAGTGCTTCCGAACGTCGCCGCCGTGCCGTAGCGTCGTTGCAGGCCGTGGGGTTGGGTGCACGCTTAGAGCACAAATCCAATCAGATGTCCGGCGGACAGATGCAACGGGTTGCCATCGCACGTGCATTAGTCAACAATCCTGCCGTACTGCTCGCAGACGAAGCAACCGGAAACCTCGACACGCGCACCTCTTTCGAGATACTCGTACTATTTCAGAAACTCCACGCCGAAGGGCGTACGATTATCTTCGTGACACACAATCCCGAAATCGCACAATACAGCAGCCGGAATATCCGCCTGCGCGACGGCCATGTGATAGAGGACACTGTCAACCCGAAGATTCTGTCGGCTGCCGAAGCATTGGCGGCCTTGCCGAAAAACGACGAGGAGTAATAATTATTCAGCAAACTTTTTATTATGAATGGAACCAATTTATTCAAGATAGCTCTCCGGGCTTTGGCAAACAACAAGCTGCGTGCTTTCCTCACCATGCTCGGCATCATCATCGGTGTCGCTTCCGTCATCACGATGCTTGCCATCGGACAAGGGTCGAAGAAAAGCATCCAGCAGCAGATTTCCGAGATGGGGTCGAACATGATTATGATTCACCCGGGAGCCGATATGCGCGGCGGTGTGCGGCAAGACCCGTCGGCCATGCAGACCTTGAAACTGGCCGACTACGAAGCCTTGCGCGACGAGACCAACTTCCTGTCGGCGGTCAGCCCCAATGTCTCTTCATCGGGACAGCTCATTGCCGGCAACAACAACTATCCGGCTTCCGTGAACGGTGTAGGAACCGATTACCTCAACATCCGTCAGTTGACGGTGGAAAACGGAGAGATGTTTACCGAAGCAGATATCCAAAGCTCTGCGAAAGTATGCGTGATAGGAAAGACGATAGTGGACAATCTGTTTCCGGACGGAAGCGACCCCGTAGGCAAGATTATCCGTTTCAACAAGATACCTTTCCGGGTGACCGGCGTGCTCAAGGCAAAGGGGTACAACTCTATGGGGCAAGACCAGGATGCCGTAGTGCTTGCCCCATATACCACCGTGATGAAACGCCTGCTTGCCGTCACCTATCTGCAAGGTGTGTTTGCCTCTGCCCTCACCGAAGAGATGACGGAGTATGCCACGGACGAAATCAGCACCATTCTCCGGCGCAACCACAAGTTGAAAACGGCCGACGACGACGATTTCACCATCCGCACCCAGCAGGAACTGAGCACGATGCTCAACTCCACCACCGATTTGATGACGACACTGCTTGCCTGCATCGCGGGTATCTCGCTGGTGGTAGGAGGTATCGGGATTATGAACATCATGTACGTATCCGTCACGGAACGCACCCGGGAAATCGGTTTGCGTATGTCGGTCGGTGCACGGGGTGTTGACATTCTGAGCCAGTTCCTTATCGAAGCCATCCTGATTAGCATCACGGGCGGCCTCATCGGGATGATTATCGGCTGCGGAGCCAGTTGGATGGTAAAGAGCGTGGCACACTGGCCCATCTTTATCCAACCGTGGAGCGTGTTCCTCTCTTTTGCCGTATGTACCGTCACCGGTGTCTTCTTCGGATGGTATCCTGCCAAGAAAGCCGCAGATTTAGACCCGATAGAAGCCATCAGATATGAATAAAAAGCTATCTTTGTCTTTATGAAACAAAACTTCACATCCGCACGTCGTCCTTTGGAGATACTGATACACATTATCGGCTGGGGGATTATGTTCGGTTTCCCGTTCTTCTTCGTCGAACGTGGAAACGGATACATCAACTGGATGGCGTATATGCGCCATCTTGCCGTACCACTCTCTTTCATGATTGTGTTCTACGTCAATTATTTCTTTCTGGTTCCCCGCTACCTTTTCCAGAGTCAGGCAAAAAGATATGTCATCTGCAACATCCTCTTCCTATGTGTCATCGGGGGATTGCTCCATCTCTGGAAAAGCCTGACATTCGACCCGGCCATTACCTTCAGGCCCCAACGTCCGGGAATGCCGCCGGGCTGGCTGTTCTTTATCCGAGATATGCTGAGCCTCGTCTTTACCATCGGACTGAGTGCAGCTATCCGCATGAGCGGGCGATGGACTCAGAACGAGGCTGCCCGCAAAGAGGCAGAACGAAGCCGTGCGGAGGCGGAACTGAAGAATCTGCGCAACCAACTGAATCCGCACTTCCTGCTCAATACGCTGAACAACATCTATGCACTGATAGCCTTCGACTCCGATAAGGCGCAGGAAGCGGTGCAGGAATTGAGCAGGCTTCTCCGGTATGTACTGTACGACAACCAACAGACGTATGTTCCTCTCTGCAAGGAGTTGGATTTTATCCGCAATTACATTGAACTGATGCGCATCCGCCTGTCGCCCAACGTGCAGGTAACCACCCGGTTCGACGTTCTGCCGGAGAGTCAGACGCTCATTGCTCCGCTTATCTTCATCTCGCTGATAGAGAATGCTTTCAAGCATGGGTTCTCTCCTACCGAGCCGAGTTTTATCAGTATCCATATTTCGGAGAACGACAAAGAAGTGGTTTGCGAAATCCGCAACAGCAACCATCCAAAGACGGTGGCGGACAAGAGCGGCTCGGGTGTCGGGTTGGAGCAAGTGAGCCGACGGTTGGAGATACTTTATCCGGGGACTTACACCTGGTCGAAGGGAAGCCTGGAAGACGATTCGGTCTACGAATCAAGATTGAGCATCCGAATCAAAGAGTAGGTAAAGAAAAACATCAAATAGAGAATAATTATGGTATTGCGTTGTGCGATTGTTGACGATGAGCCTTTGGCTCTCAGCCTGTTGGAGAGTTACGTGAGCAAGACTCCGTTTCTGCAACTTGTGGGAAAATATTCGAGTGCAGTTCAGGCAATGAAGGAATTGCCGGACAACGAGGTGGAACTTTTGTTTTTAGATATTCAGATGCCGGAACTCAACGGACTGGAATTCTCGAAGATGGTAGACCCGCGCACGCGTATCGTATTTACTACCGCTTTCGGGCAGTATGCCATCGACGGTTACCGCGTCAACGCCCTCGACTATCTGTTGAAACCGATTTCCTACATCGACTTCCTACAAGCGGCAAACAAAGCGCTTCAATGGTTTGAACTGGTACAGAAACCGGAAGAGATAGAGAGTATCTTTGTAAAAAGCGACTACAAACTGATACAAGTAGAGTTGAAGAAAATCACGTACATCGAAGGTTTGAAGGATTACATCAAAATCTATACGGAGAATGCTTCCAAACCCATCCTGTCGTTAATGAGCATGAAGGCTATGGAAGAGCTTCTGCCCTCCAGCCGCTTCATACGTGTGCATCGCTCTTTCATCGTGCAGAAAGACAAGATACGTGTGATTGACCGTGGACGCCTTGTCTTCGACAAGACGTATATCCCCATCAGCGACAGTTACAAACAGATTTTCCAGACTTTCCTTGACGAAAGAAGCTAACATATACTATTTTATCGGTGAAACTAAGATTTTTGTCGATTATTATTTGGCAAAATACATTTTATCTCTACCTTTGCAAAGAATAGAAAGGAATTGTGAAATTCCGAGAATAGAATAGTTTAGTTAAGTCTAGTTTAGTTTTTGTGTTGATCGGAAGCCTGCGAGCGAGCATGAGCTTCCGATTTTTATTTTACTGGTATACAGCATATTAAAAGCACAATCGAACTATTTTTCCTATCAATTAGTAGTCTATATTAGAAAACAAAAACGTCACTTTTGACGCTATAAAATGGTCGGATTATGGTCGGAAAATTCCCCGATTAGAATCTGATTATAAGTAAATTACAATAGAATGTTAAAAAAATAATGGTCGAAAACGCCATTTTTACCCTAAAAACACAAATTATGGCTACATTAACATTAGTAATAGTTCCTGCAAAAAGGTTATCAGACGGGACACACAAAATAAGAATTCGAGTCGCACACAACTCCGAAACGAGATTCATCACAACGGATATAGTGGTAAGGGAAAACGAGTTTAAGAACGGTAAAATAGTACACCGTCCAGACAAGGATTTTCTTAATACAAAATTACAACAGCTATACAACCTTTATTTCAAGCGATACATGGAACTGGACTACCCTGATTCGCTCACGTGCACGCAATTAGTCAAAATGATAACTAACCCGTTAAACGGAGAAAAGCACCGTAAATTCGAAGATGTCGTGGATGAATATCTGTCCCAAATAGATGAAGAACGTACCAAGACATACAAACTCTATCGGCTGGCCACAAACAAGTTTATGCAATTCATCGGGAACGGTTCTCTCATGGAACATATTACCCCTATCAGAATGAACCAGTACATATCATGGCTCAAAAAGACAAAGCTGTCAAGCACCACAATCAACATCTACATAACCCTGCTAAAGGTTATCATTAACTATGCTATAAAGATGAGATACGTCACCTACGATATCGACCCTTTCATCACAGCCAGAATTCCATCAGCCCAAAAGAGGGAAACGCAAATCACCGTCGAAGAACTCAAGACAATCAGGGACGCCAATTTAGAGCATTACAATCTCAACGTCACACGGGACATTTTCATGCTTACTTATTATCTTGCCGGCATGAACCTAGTAGACATACTAGCATACGATTTCCGGACGGATGAAATAAACTACATCCGAAAAAAGACCAAAAACACCAAAGAGGGGGACTCCCTGATTTCCTTTTCCATTCCCGAAGAAGCAAAGCCCATTATAAAAAAGTATATGAAAAAGAATACAGGGAAAATCATATTCGGGAAATACAAGAACTATACCTCCTGCTATAACCTGCTGGCCAGAAAAATCAGTCAATTAGGCAAGGTGGCAGGAATCAGGCATAAATTCACCCTATATTCAGCCCGCAAATCTTTCGTCCAACATGGATATGACCTGGGAATTCCTCTTAGTACACTGGAATACTGTATCGGGCAATCAATGAAAGAAGATAGACCAATCTTCAACTATGTCACAATAATGAGAAAACACGCTGATAAAGCAATCAGGGAAATACTTGACAATTTGAAAAATGAATAATCACATATAAAATAAATCACTAAGAATTTGCATAATAACCAAATGCTTATTATCTTTGTAGTGTCAAATAAGAGTTCTTAATTTTAATGTTTAACTGATGAAAGATGAAGAAAAAAAAGAATTAGAACAAGAGTATGAGAATTTAAAACTTCTCGCTTCATTTCACGAGGCCTATGGGGTTCCTGAAAATGCCAAAGAACGGGAAGCGCTTATAAATGACATACTCGATCGGATGAACGAAATCCAAGAGAAATTAAAAAAGTTGTAATTAACATCCCTCCCTTCGGGGAGGGACAAACATTAAAAGCTATGATAGATTGGAATGATTGCCTGCCAACAAAAGAAATGCAGGCTGACTTTGAAAGATTCAAAGAACTAAAAACCACAGAAGAAAAAGAAGCTTTCAAAAAGGAAATGCAGGATAAATATAATAAACTACCGGAAGCCCAAAAGGAAGCCTACAAAAAAGCATCTGAAGCTGGGCTAAAAGCAACGGTAAATGCCTGCAATGATTATATAGAAAGAGCGGAAGAAGCCATATTACGTGATAAACTTGGAGAATTGCCCGAAGCAATCTCATTCAGTTATATTGCAAAGAAATATTTTGGTAAAAGTAGAAACTGGCTATATCAGCGTATTAACGGGAATATAGTCAACGGGAAAAAGGCTCGCTTTACTGACAATGAACTCAAAACGTTCCTGAACGCTTTGAACGATGTTAGCGAAATGATTCATCAGACATCATTAAAAATCAGTTAAGCTCTTATTTGACACCATCCCTGCATTGAGCCGATGCAGGGATTTTTATTGTCTAATCGAAAAATAATTGTATCTTTGCACTCTCAAGATAATACGGACATAATTCGGATTATTTTGGTTTGACTTTGGTGAGGGGGTGGTTCCCCTCACTTTTTTTATATCCTTACCGAACTTTTCACTTATATATTTAGTACTATCTTATGTAACCCTTCTTGAGAGTTTGTTGATTCGTGTGTTGTTGATTGGAAGGATTACAAAAAAGGCAGCCTAGTAAGCTGCCTTCTCTATCCTCTCTATAAACTGCCTTAGGTGGTCAATAATCTGATAAAATGGTGAATTCTCCCAGGTTCTGCTTACCACTAAAATCATTGAATCAAGAAACTTACCACAATCCAAGGTCCTTGTGCATTTGTCAAGTTGGAATATGATAAATAGAAATATACTTAATACAACCACGTCCTTAAATGAGGACCTATATAGCCTATATATATTTCTCTTGTTTGATTATCGGGATAAAAATGCATCCGCAAATTTCCACAGATTACATGTAAAGAAAATACAATCCTCTCTCCATTAGGCAATGAAAAACATCTGACAGCAGAATAATTGTCTAATGTCATTTGACTTTCAGGATGAATTACTATATTCTTGGCATTATTAACTGATTCATAATTAAAACTACCAGCTTTCCATTCTATAGCTACTTCATCCAGCACTTGCAATCTTCTAATAATATTAGCTAAATCTATAGACTTTCCTATTTTACTTAAATTTTGTTTTACACTATTACAAAAAATAAGATTAGGGAAAAAAGCATTTTTATTGTCCCAAAGTTCTTTTCCATCTTTCAACTTTTCAAATTTCTGCTTTCGTAACCAATCAAGATGTGATTCAACATGATATTTATTTCCAAAACAACAAATTTGTTCTTCACATTTTATAATATCATTATTCTCAATATATTCATGTATAACAGATAACTTATTTGTATTCCAACATTCTTCTGTCAGGAAATTAATACATAACGTGTTACAAATCAAAGCAGCCTTAAGACCTTGACCCAAATTGTCATTAAAATAACAATTTTCCTCTTCAAATCGCTTTTCTAATTTACAATCAGTAATCAAAGGTGAAGAAGAAATAATGATAAGGAACTTATCTTTTAAGTCCTTACTCACTTTAAAATCCCCCAACCATGCGCCAATGGAATAATTACTCAAAAAAGATAAATCAAATAAGTTTCTCCCCAAAGATGTATCTATACGTAAATTACTTAATCCAAGTTTTTGTTCTGCATAAACAGCAGCATGAACAAAATTTTCCATTAATCCATATACTTGCATTTTGGTTTGTACATGATTTAATGACAGTTCATTTAACATATATTCCATAACCAGTTAATCTTTTTGTATCAACAGACTTAATTGTTTAGCATACTCATCAAAAAAGTCATTAGGTTGAAAAGATAAACGTCCATCGCTATCCACTAAAGGTTCTTCAACATATATTGAATGTCCTTCTTCTGCCCTAGAAAAGAAAAATACAGAAAAATTATTTGCCGATATCCTTTTTTCCTTAATAGCCACTCTCATACCATTAAAAATATGATCACTGTGAGACTCTACTAATATTTGAACCCCATCATTTGCTGCATACGATATTAATTTTCCCAACATAACTTGCCCCTTGGGGTGTAAATGAGATTCAGGATTTTCAAATATTAATAAATCTCCTTTTTGGGCATTTAATAGTGCAATTATTATTGGAAGTACATATGTAATGCCAAACCCTGTATTAACGGATGTGAATTCAGGCGTTGTATCTTTTTGATTAATAAACTCATATCCTAATGTAGATATTTTTAAATCTGGATGAAATCTAGGCTTTACACGTACTTCCGAAGTTATTTCACTGATCCACGCATTCACATTATCTAATAGAGTATTAGATTTAGCATTGGGATGTTTCAAGTTAAGATTAGGAATTGTATCAAACTTATACTTATCAAGATAATGTACTGCATATTGTCCTTTTTCCCCCAAAGTCCTTAAAACTTCAACAGCATATGGAGACGCTTCATATGTACGTTTAGGAGTAATACGTTCAGCATTCAGATATTGAAACTTATCATTGAACAACGACAAATTACCAATATTAAAAGAATCAGCATTTCCTTTTATAAGCTGCAATATGTCAGAATCAGACTTAAGAGAATAAAACAATGAAAGGTGTCTAATTTTTTCAGAAACAATATCAAATACAATATCTCCGTCTCCTTCAATATTATACAAGTCCTTTCCATAACCAATATTTGTCAAATCGCCATTAAGCTGAAGTCTTGACAAAGATTTATCAGCCATATAAGACTGTCTCAGTATTAATAAACTTTGTATTAAAGAAGATTTTCCCATCCCATTTTTACCACAGAATAAAGTGAGAGGAGATAAATTAATCTCAACGTCACTAAATGCTTTAAAATTCTTTAAAAATATACTAGTGATCATACAATATGTTTTTTTATTAAAGATTCTATTTTCGTAAATCTATTAATTACAGCATTTTTACTAGCTGTTGATGTTGTCACAGCATCATTAAATGATTTATCCAAAAATAGCTGTTTATACTCATTTCTTAATGAAATTTGATTGTTGTAGATTTTTTCTACTTGTAACGCTGTTAATTTTGATAGCATTACAACCCATACTTCAAATAAAGCACTATTTAGACGCCGGTGAATAGTGTCAGAAATCACAGACCTACTAAAACGATCTTTTCCAAAAATTTTAGTATGAATCTCAATGCCTCGCAATATTGAGCTCGCAATATTCTCCAACTCATCTAATGAAGTTGTTTGCAATTTCTCCATTGCACGATCTAAGAAAGCACCTAAAGGACTTTCATATTTTAAATAGTTTGTTTGTATAAAAGCTATGCACCGTAAAACCAACTCACGATCTTCCATCCTTTCATTAGGTAATGGAATTAGTTTACGAAAGCCAGCATCTTCTGTTATTTTTTTTAAAAAAGTAGAAGCTTGTCCTTGATTTAGTGCATTCCGAATTTCCATATCATTCAAAGACAATGCGCCTGTATTAATTCTTTTAAAAACATTATACTTTACTTTTTTAGGCGTACCAGGACTTATTAAGAAACAAGTTACATTTGCCTCCATAATTCTCCTTTGCATAATTCGAGGTAAATCATTAAATTTTAACCCCCTATTATCATAGTCCTTTAATATATCTAATCCTATCAATGGTAAATTCTCATCTATAACAAAATTTTTCAAAGCAGATAGTCGCTGTAATCCGTCAACAATCAACCAACGATCATCTTCACTAGCATCAAAATAAAATGCAGGTAAAGGAAGTTTTAACATAAGGGATTCTATTAAACGACTTTGTACATCACTTTTCCATAAATTAGCCTTCCTTTGGAACTCCGTATTAAGATCTATTTCATCATTTCTAATACGAGCAATCACATTATCAATAGATAACGTTTGTGGAACAATACGAATCTCATTGGGGTCAAAAGGCTCTGTCATTGTTTCTGGAAGATGCATCTTTGACAAATTTCTATCCGCATCTTCAGCAAATCCTTCAATTGTTAATTGTATGCCTTCTCCTTTTTTCATTTATTTAGCCTTTAATTCTAATAATATGCAATGCAAATGTAACCTTTTTCTTTTAATATTTTAGAAAAACAATCACCAATTATTTTCGTATAGTTTTTATTAACCTGTTGGTTGAATTAAATTAGTGAATATTTTATCTGTCCAATCGGACGGTG
>NZ_CAJULN010000027.1 GCF_910586915.1 uncultured Bacteroides sp. | reverse complement strand
CCTCGGTTTTTATTGGGCCGGTGTAGAAAAACTCGATTTTTCTATATAATTTTGTGTATTAGGAGTTATCTCATTGGTGCAAAACAATAAAGAACTCTGAAATAAGAACGGTTGCCATCTCGTTACCCAATTTCCATGCAACCCGAATAACCGTTTAATTCTAAGATAATTGCAAATTCTGCTCGATTTTTGCGAAAAATACAGAAACGGGCTTTTGATGTACAAGAGGGATGAACGCTCTAAGTTCCACGTTAACGGCATAGTGGATACGAAATATAATGGCGCTTTGGTGACGCTTTTCACCATAACGGGCAATGTGATTTGTTCTGTAGACTCCACTTATGTGGAAAGTGGGCGTTTCAGTTTTCAGGGTGCAGAGTATTTATATGAGAAATCCATCATCTCTTTAGGCAACTACCCGGATACGGTTTTATCTGCCGGATTGTATCTCGAACGCGGCCCTATCACAGTGGAATTGGGACATCACTCGGTTGTTCACTCCCCATTGGCTTTGGAGTATCGGCAATTTTCTGATTCGTGTGCAGAGTATCATCGCCGGATGAATGTAGCATTGAAGAAGAAAGAGAATATCGACGAACTCGAGATGTAACTGTACGAATATAAATATAGGTTCAAGAAGAAACACATCCGTAACGGATTGGGGCGTGGGTTGCTTCTTCGAGATGCATATGATATCTACGACCCATACTTTGAAAAACTCTACGGTATGTTGTCCGAACGGGATAAATCTCGCGGAGATATCCGGCTGGAATACGAGAATAGAAAGAAACGGCTCAAACAACAGTCTCTTGCAGGACGGCAATATGTGGACTTTACATTGGTTGATTCGCTGGGATGTGAAAGGAAAATTTCTGATTATGTGGGCAAGTCCGACCTGTTGTTTCTCGACTTCTGGGCATCGTGGTGCGGCCCTTGCCGTGCGCAGGAGCCGCAACTTGTCCGGTTGTATCAGGAGTATAGGAGCAAGGGCTTTGAAATTCTGGGTGTTTCGCTGGACGCGAACCGTACTTCCTGGCTTTCCGTCTTACGGAAAAAGGAGAATCATTGGACAGATTTGTGTATTGCGAAAAAAGAAGACGATAAACGCGTCAGAGAATTGTACTCTATAAACGGAATACCTTATGGCATTTTGATAGATAAATCCGGAAAGATTGTAAATGTCGTAACTGCCGGTTGGGTGCATTTGGAGATGTTATTAAAGGGGTATTATAAGGGTAGGAATGAAGAAACCAAATGAAACGGAACGCACTTGAGACTCAACAGCGTTTGCTTGTCCTCTTAGAAGATTATCATTTGCCGTATCAACGGGTTATAGCATCTATATCTCCTGCAACCTAACGCCGGAGCACCAGCCGGAGCACAAACCACGCGTGGCGTGCCACCGTACCAATCAGCCCGTAGTGCCGTGCCATGATGCGGAATCTTTCCTTGAGAGACGCTTTCCGGTTTTGAGTCGTCATCCCTTCGTCCAGATAGTCAATGACCGTTAAATGTGTATTATGGAGCGTGTGTGCGCGCTTCATGACACGGATGCACCAGTCGAAATCGGCCGAAAAGCGGTATTTTAGGTCGTAAGGTTCTGCCAGCGTGCGGCGGGCGAAGAACGCCTGGTGGCAGACCAACATTCCCGCCTTGAAACTTCTCCAGGTAAGAACCTCTGGAGCAGCGAGTCGGCGCATACGCACGAAGTGCCCCTCCTTGTCGACGATGGCCGTTTCGCCGTAGAGCACATCGGGCAGCTCGTTGCTGTGGATGCTGTGTGCCATTTGCTGCAAGGTGTCGGCAGCGTGAAAGCAGTCGCCCGCGTTGAGAAAGCAAAGGTAATCGCCGCTGGCAAGGGCGATTCCTTTGTTCATGGCGTCGTACAGTCCTTTGTCCGGTTCGCTCACTACAATGTCTATTCGCGAGCGGTAGCGGTCGACGATGGATAATGTTTCGTCTTTGGAAGCCCCGTCTACGATGATGTACTCGAGGTGGCGGTACGTCTGCGAGATGACACTCTGTATGGTATCTTCCAGCACCTTCCCGGCGTTGTAGGTCACCGTGATAACCGAGAAACGGGGAGTGGGGCGAGCGGTGTTATGCATATCCTCCCGTCATTTTGTTGTACACTTCCGTATATCTCTTGGCGATGATGCTCTCCGAGTAATTGCCCAATACCTTGCGGCAGGCCTGGGCGGAGAGCTCGCTGTATCCCGGTTCCGTCAGTATCCAGTGAATGCCGTTGGCAAGGTCGTCCGACGACTTGTATTGCGCTACGTAGCCGTTGTGCAGGTGGTCTATCATCTCGGGGATACCGCCTACGTTGAACCCTACACAGGGTACTCCGCAGGCCATTGCTTCCATAATCATGTTGGGGAGGTTCTCTTCGAGCGACGGGATGGCGAAAAGGTCTACGGCGTTGTAGATGTCTACCACTTCGTGCTCGTTCGTGATGTAAGGAAGCGGGTAGACGCGGAACGGAAGCATCTCCTGCAACTGCTGCGACTGGTTGCCGAAAACGACCACTCCCAATGCATCCTTCCATTCGGGATGCTTCTCGGCCAGCAGTTTGCAGGCGGCAATCAGATAGTCGGCCCCTTTCCGCTTGTCGGTGATTTTCAGCGAGCCGAACAGAATCAGCTTCTTCTCTTCGGGCAGCATGAATCTGGCCCGTGCCTTCCGTTTGTCTTGTGGCTTGAACAGGTTGGTGTTGATGGCGTTCGGGATGTTGGTGACGCTTTTCCCTTCAAATAAGGCACTCGTCTGCGCCTGCTCTTTCAGCCAACGGCTGCAAGTGACGAAATGGACGGGAGCCTGGCTGTATAGTTGCCGCTTCTTGCGGAAAGTGCGGTAGGAGAGGTCTTTTCGTCCGCCGCCTTTGAAGATGTAGGGGCAGTGGTGGCACTCCTGCCGGTAGTTCGTACATTCGCGTGCATAGTGGCAGATGCCGGTGCAGGGCCACATATCATGCATGGTCCACACAACGGGCTTGCCCGAAGCGAGTATCTTGCGTATGTCGGCGAGTGAGAGCATTCCCTGGTTTATCCAGTGCAGGTGAATCACGTCTGCCTGGCGGAATTCGGGCAGCGAGGTGATGTCTGTGCCTGTGTTGGCGATGTCTACATCAAACAGGTGGTTGCGGCGGAAGCCGTTGGCGCTCCATATAACGATGCGTTCCCACACGAATTTCCACACTTGCAGCCAGTTGCGCTTCAGCCCGACCACGCTGATTTGGTCGGTTTGCTTGTCGCGCACCAGCATTTTGGCTTTGATACCGTTGTTCTTCAGCGATTCCAGCAACCGGCTTGCGGCGATGGCGGCTCCGCCGGTGCGTTCGGATGTATTTATAATCAGGACTCTCATGGACAGAATTAAATTTATACAAAGTTACGGTTTTCGTTGTAAATCTGTGGTTATTTGCGGGAAGTTTTTACCGTTGCCGTCAGTATTTCCGCCAGTTCGCGGCTGTAGTGTTCGAGGTTGAACTCCCTTTCTGCCAGTTTGCGTCCGTTCGCTCCCATGCGCCGGGCCTCTTCGGGGTGGGTGTGGAGGTAGTTCACGGCCTGCTTCCAGCCTTCCGCATCGTTGTAGTCTACGCAGATGCCGGCTCCCTCTTTTTCGATGTCCATCTCAAACTTGGGGTTGCGGCTGCACACTACCGGAAGCCCCAGCGCGAATGCTTCCACCAGGGTGGTCAGCCCCACGGTGTAAGGGTAGTCGAGGCAACAGATGACCACCGCCTTTGAGCGGCAGACCTCTACCGCCAATTGGTGCGGGATGATACCGCCGGTGAGGTGTGCCCGTATGTTGGCGTACGGCGCGTATTGCTTCAGCAGATGTTCGTAATCCCTGTCCGGTGTCGTGAAGATGTCGATGGGAAGTCCCGTTTCGGCAAATGCTTTCAGCAGGGTGGCAAAGTCGCGGTTCTCTTTTCCGGTGCTGATGAAGGCCTTCTCCTGCTGCCCGTTGCCGGCAGAGGGAAGGTGCTGTTTCAGGTGGTCGTAGAAGTCGAGGTCGGCTCCCCAGTGTATCAGGTGCAGCCGGTCGGCGCTGACTTTGCCCGATTGGAGCGAGTCGTCTATCAGCGTGCGGCTGAAAAAGAACATCCGGTCGATGCCCCTGTAGTAGAAACGCGAAATCAGGTTGCACAGCCTGCCCGGGTTGCGTACCACCGCCTGGTGATGCCAAATGGCGATGGGCTTGCGGTACAGCCCTAAGGCGCGTAGGAAGATGACAAGCTCCAGCCCGTAGAAAGAGGTTCCGTACAGCAGGTCGTACGGCTCCTTGCAACGCAGCACTTCGAAGAGCGTGTAGAGCGACAGCCGCAGCCGCGACGGGAAGCGGCGGTAGCGGTGAAGTATCGGTGTGATGCCGTACTTGCCGAAGTGGGTGAGCCCGTAGAGGATGTGTCCGGGATGCAGGTGGTTTTCCCATTCGTCGAGCGCCTCCTGTATGGGGCGGGTGTGGTAATAATAAATTTTCATGCGCCGAAATCTCCTTTCAGTGTACGTTTGATTCGCCGGATGGCTTTTGCCAGGAAACAGTTGGTGCGGTGATAGTAGCGCACGAATGCTTTTCTCGCCTGTTCGTTCTCTTCTATGGGCGAGAGCTTTTCCACCCGAAGCGGTTCGGTCCATAGCATGGAGTGATACAGTCCGCCGCCGCCGCAGTTGGTTCCACTGCCGTCGAAGCCGTTGTTCTGTATCAGCGAGCGTCCGGCGTTGAGCGAGAGCACGTCTGCCAGGAACAGGCTGGCGTTCCAGCGGATGGCCCATGAGTTGTTCTTCCCTTCGATTTGCCTGCGCAGCATTCGGGTGTAGCCGTATGTGCCGTCGAAGTCGAACCGTCGGGTGAGCCGCCGCTCCTCCAGTTGGCGCAGAAGCTCTTTGCCGTCGGGGTTGAACAGTTTCCATGCCCTGTCCCACGTGGCCCATCCCCAGCTTCCGGTCCATTTTATCAGGAAGGTGTCGGGCAGGGCGGGGTCTTGCGTGAAGTCGCAACCCTGGATGTGCCCCACGCGCGGTTCGTCTTTGTAGGTCTCGAGCGCGTCGTTCATGAATTGCAGGAAGTGCGGGGCGGCGATGAGGTCGTCTTCCATGACGATGACCCTTCCGAAGCGGTTCACCTGGGTGGTCACTCCGTCGATGATGCTTCGTGCCAGTCCCCAGTTCTGCTCCCGCTCGATGATGGTGACAGACAGGAATCCGTCGACGTTGCGGATAAACCGGCGTGTCTGCGCTACGCCTTCCCGGCTTTCGGGTTGGCGGGCGGCGTCGGAATAGATGAACAGGGGGCTTTGGGCGGCCAGTGCGTTTCTCCGGAGAGATTCGATGCATTGGCGGGCGTGCTCCGGGCGGTTGTACACGAATAAGAGGATAGGTGCTGGCTGACTTGTCATAGGCTGTGGTCGGGGTTGGATTCGTTGATTGACTGTTGGAGTGCTTCGAGGTAGGAGCGTCCGAACTTTAAGTCGGGCTCCATGTAGTTGCCTTCGGCCCATTCGTTCCACGATTTGAGGAATACGATGCGCCGGTCGGCGGGCTTGTGCGCCATGTCGGCGAGGGTGCGGCGTGCGTGCTTCTTGAACTTCTCCGGCGTGGAGCGTACGAGGATGTGCCCTTTCCTGCCCGAACGGGGCGAGTGGTCCCAGTTGGGGATGAGGGTCGGGTAGCAGTCGTTCCGGCGGTCTTCGGTGCCGGAGAAGAACCGGGCGGCACGGGCGTAGTCGACAATGCGGCCTCTTTTGAAGACGAGCCGCATCATTTTCATGTATATTTTCTCCACCGTAGAGTAGTCCTGCTTGAAGAAGTCGAACAGCCTGACGATATTTACGGCGTCGAATCCCATCTCCCTGAGCGGTTGCACCTCTTTGGCGTTGTTGGTCTGCGCTACGAAGTGTATGCCCTCCAGCCCGTTTTCGCGCGCTAACTTTTGCCACAGGCGTATGAAGCGTCCGGCGTCGGGCAGCTCGAAGGGGTTGTAGACCATGAATACCGGTTTGCCCTCCACGCGGATGTAACGGTGGTCCTTGAAGGCGGGTAGCAGTGTGCCGAAGTGGGCTGTCTCGTCGGCTTCGCCCGGATATAGCTGCTCCATGAGCATCCGGTGAGTACCTTCTTTGCTGAATTGCTTGTCTTCCCAGCTATGGTTTGCCCAAGCAAGGCAGAAGGGAAAGTCGGGTTTGCCCGATGCCAGCACTTCCTGGAAGGGGCGTTGGAGGAGTTGCCTGCCGTTGCCAAACCAGTAGTGCCAGTAGCAGAAACCTTCTATGCCGTACTGCTCTGCCAACTGTGCCTGCTCGATGCGTGTTTCGGACACCCGGAGGTCGTAATATCCCAGGTCGGCGGGGACGCGCGGCTGGTAGTGTCCGCGAAACAAGGGTTTTGCCTTGCCCACGTTTGTCCATTCGGTGAATCCTTTGCCCCACCACCGGTCGTTTTCGGCTGTGGGATGATATTGGGGGAGATAAAATGCAATGACACGTACTTTGTTACTTTCCATAATGATTGCTTTTCGATGTAAAACGGTTGGCTATCTTCGACAGAAAACGTTTCAGACTGTATCTTCTCAGTCTTTGCCGCATCAGTCGTGGCAGGTCTCTGAGCAGCCTGCCGGTGTATCCCGATTCGCGCAGCAGGGCGAGCCATAGGCCGTGCTTTGGTACCGAGAGACTGTTCCAGGGTTTGTTTTCGCCCACATAATGGAGTTGCACTGGGTGGGCGAGCGCTTCGGCAAACAGGTGTGCCGCCTGTTCGTGCACGGCGGGCAGGCGGTCGTTGTCGCGGTAGAATGCGGCTGTGGCGGGATTTACGTTGTAATAGTAATTGCACACGCAGAACTTGATGGGGAGATATTCGACGTGCGGCCAGCAGCAGAGGATGATGCAGTCCTGTTCCGGCAGGCATAGCCTGTGGTAGTTGGCTTTGTAATAGTCTGTCAGTTTCTTCTGCATCGAATCGCGACGGATTGCCTGAAGGTTCATCAGCAGGTATCCGGCGGCAATCTCCTTTTTGAGTATCTTGGTCTCCTCTTCGGTGAATTTGCCCGCGTAGTTCTTCATGCGGTCGCTTTCGAGTATTTGCCCGATACCGGCAAAGTAGAAGAAGCGGTCTGGGTGCATGAAGTAGGATTCGGAAATGTCGCCGGTGAATACGACGTCCACATCCGAACAGATAATCCGGTCGTACTGGGGGAATATCTCGGCGGCGATGAGCTTGTAGTATATCTCTTTTGAGAAGTGCGCCTTGCTTTGGCGGATGTGCTCGCTGTCGTCGAAGGCGGATGTGTCAATAAACTCCAGGGAGGCGTTGCCGAATCTGCCGGCGAGCCTTGCCAGTTCGCGTTGTGCTTTGGCAGGGATGTCCGTGTGGAGCACGTATAGCTTGTATTCGTAGGTCGGTGCGGCGTGTTTCAGCAGGGAGTAGATGGCAACTCCGGCTGCCACTACGTAGTTCTTGTCGAATGTGAAAAATACAGGTATTTTCTCCATGATGTCTGTCTTCTTTGGGCTTTTAGTTCTTCTTTTTGAGGAAATACTGCACGCTCTCCCTGAAGGTGACCGAGCCGCTTATCCACATGACGGTGGTGTATATGGTTGCTGCAACCGCGATTTTGGCTATCAGCAGGATGTATATGTTTGAAAGGCCCCGGGTGCAGCAGTGCGCTGCCAGCATACTTCCGGCGGCGATGAGGGCGAAGGGGCAGATGTCTTTCAAGGCTTCGAAGAGGCTGAGCCGTATCTCGCGCCACACGAAATACTGCCACACGGCAAGCCAGCCGATGTTGATGCAGACGTAATATTTCACTAAGGCGGAGATGCCGTAGCTGCTGAAATAGAGCATGATAGACACCTGCACAAGCCCCTGTACGATGGTGCTCCACATATAAATGTCGGATTTTTCTTTACTGATGATGAGGTTGGAGTAGAGGTTGCCGATGGCGAGGAAGGCGCTTCCGATGCACAGGGTTCTTAAGATTTCCGCGCTTGCCGCCCACTTGGAGGTGATGGCGATGGTAATCAGCTCGGGAGTGATGAACGACAGTCCGAACAGGGCGGGGAAGGCGATGAAGGCCGTGAAGCGGAGCAGCTTGCGGAAGATGCGCTTCTGCCGTTCGTGCTCGTCGGTGACACGGGACAGGGTGGGCTGCGCTACCTCTTTTACCATGCCGTAGAGGACGGAGTATCCCATCGCGTTCCATTTGTTGGCCTGGTTGAAGTCGCCCACCTCCTGTTCGGAGTAGAACTTGCCTAAAATCACCGACAGGACGTTGTTGTTGATGTTGGTAAATATGTGCGTCACCAGCAGGCGGCTGCTGAAGGCAATCATCTCTTTCAAGGGTTTCAGGTTGATGTGCAGGTCGGGACGCCACGGTGAGAAATACCAGTAGCAGCAGGTGACGCAAAAGACGTAGATGATGCTTTGCGTGGCGTATCCCCAGTAGGCCATGCCGTTGTAGGCCATGATGACTCCTGTCGCGCCCGAAACGATGAGGCTGAGCATGGCCGAAACGGCTCGTTGCTTCACCATCAGGTTGCGGAACATATAGGCGTTTTGGGCGGTTCCCAAACTCGACAGGAAGAATCCTAAGAATGAATAACGCGCCAACGGCGTCAGTTCGGGCTTGTTGTAAAACGCCGCGATGTAGGGGGCGCAGAAAAACAGCAGGGTGTAAAGGGTGAGTCCCATTGCCGAACTGAACCAGAATACTGCATTGTAGTCTTTATGGCCTACTTCTTTTTTGTTGGTGAGCGCGGCTGTGAATCCGCTCTCCTGCAGGCTGCCGGCTATCAACGAGAAGATGCTGAGCATACCTACCATGCCATAGTCCTCACGGGAGAGCAGGCGGGCAAGGAAGATGCCGAATATCAGGTTCAGCAGTTGTTGCAGCCCGTTGCTGAGCCCGCCCCAGAATAATCCTTTGGCTGTTTTTTCTTTTAGTGATTGTTCTTCGCTCATATCATGGTTGTTACCCGCTAATAAACAAAAAGAATATACAGGAAGGCACTTCTTTTTTTTTGCCGTTGCCGGCGTGTGTGCCTTCTTGTATATCCTCTTTCAGTGTGGTTATTTTACTTCGCTGCCCGGCTTCACTTCCTTCTGCGGCGTGATGACTGCCAGGCTGCCGTCGTTGTTTTCGGCACTCAGAATCATGCCTTCGCTGACGATGCCTTTCAGCTTGCGCGGAGCGAGGTTGGCGATGAAGCATACCTGCTTGCCTACGAGCTCTTCGGGCTGGTAATGTTTGGCGATGCCCGATACGATGGTGCGTGTTTCGAGTCCGTCGTCAATCTTGAATTGCAGCAGCTTGTCGGCCTTCGGCACTTTCTGACATTCGAGCACGGTTCCTACGCGGATGTCCAGTTTCAGGAAATCGTCGAACTCGATGTTCGGGCGAATCGGGTTGGCTTTGTAGTTTGCCTCTTCGTTTGCCTTCTTCGTGTCGAGCAGTTTTTGTACCTGTGCTTCGATGGTGGCGTCTTCGATTTTCTCGAACAGCAGTTCCGGCTTGTTCAGTTGGTGTCCTACCGGAAGGAGGTTGTCACGTCCCAGTTCGGACCACTCGAAGGTGTCCATGTTCAGCATCTTGCGGAGCCGTTCCGAGCTGAAGGGCAGGAAGGGGTCGAACGCGATGGCGAGGTTGGCTACGAGTTGCAGGGAGATGTTGAGGATGGTTCCCACGCGCTCCATGTCTGTTTTGGCCAGCTTCCACGGTTCGGTGTCGGCGAGGTATTTGTTGCCGATGCGTGCCAGGTTCATCGCCTCTTTCTGCGCGTCGCGGAATTTGAATACGTCGAGCAGCTTCTCCACTTCCGCTTTGACGTCGGAGAATTCCTTGAGGGTTTCCTTGTCGTAGTCGGTCAGTTCGCCCTGTGCGGGGACTTTCCCGTCGAAGTACTTCTGCGTCAGCACCATTGCGCGGTTTACGAAGTTGCCGTACACGGCTACCAGTTCGTTGTTGTTGCGTGCCTGGAAGTCTTTCCAGGTGAAGTCGTTGTCTTTTGTCTCAGGCGCATTGGCGGTGAGCACGTAGCGGAGCACGTCTTGCTTGCCGGGGAAGTCGGCGAGGTATTCGTGCAGCCATACGGCCCAGTTGCGCGAGGTGGATATTTTGTCGCCCTCGAGGTTGAGGAATTCGTTGCTCGGCACGTTCTCGGGCAGGATGTAGCTGCCTTCCGCCTTCAGCATGGCGGGGAAGACGATGCAGTGGAAGACGATGTTGTCTTTGCCGATGAAGTGCAGCAGGCGTGTTTCGGGGTCTTTCCACCAAGTCTCCCAACTGTCGGGCAGAAGCTCCTTCGTGTTGGAGATGTATCCGATGGGAGCGTCGAACCACACGTAGAGCACTTTCCCTTCGGCGCCTTCTACGGGGACGGGGATGCCCCAGTCGAGGTCGCGGCTCACGGCGCGCGGCTGGAGTCCCATGTCGAGCCAGCTCTTGCACTGTCCGTACACGTTGGGGCGCCATTCCTTGTGGTCTTCGAGAATCCACTGGCGCAGCCATCCTTCGTGTTTGTCGAGGGGCAGATACCAGTGCTTGGTCTCCTTCATCACGGGTTTGCTGCCGCTGATGGCGCTTTTGGGGTTGATGAGGTCGGTGGGCGAGAGCGAGGTTCCGCATTTCTCGCATTGGTCGCCGTAGGCTCCTTCGGCGTGGCAGTGCGGGCACTCGCCGGTGATGTAACGGTCGGCAAGGAAGGTCTTCGCCTCTTCGTCGTAGTATTGTTCGGAGGTCTTTTCGATGAATTCTCCCTTGTCGTACAGTTTCTTGAAGAAGTCCGACGCCAGTTGGTGGTGGGTCGGCGAAGTGGTGCGGCTATATACGTCGAATGAGATGCCGAACTCCTTGAACGACTCCTTTATCAGCGTGTGGTAGCGGTCTACCACATCCTGCGGCGTGATTCCCTCTTTCTTGGCGCGGATGGTGATGGGTACTCCGTGTTCGTCCGAGCCGCCGACAAACAGTACATCTTCTTTCTTCAGCCGCAGATAGCGTACGTAGATATCTGCCGGCACGTACACGCCGGCCAGGTGGCCGATGTGGACAGGCCCGTTCGCATACGGCAGTGCCGATGTGACGGTGGTTCTTTTGAATTTCTTTTCCATGTGTGTATAGCGTGGTTTTATTGTTTTCATTCTTGCAACGTGCAAAGATATTGATTTTTCACCACGGATTACACAGATTCACACAGATTTTTATTCCACTTCCGGACGCCGCCCTCCGTGGTGCTTCCAGCATCCGTATCTCCTGTGTCCAGCGTCTATATGTCCTGCCTTCAGCAGCTATATGTCCAATGTCCAGCCGATATATGTCGTGCAGGCAAGCCATCTGTCTCCAACGTGCGGCAGCAGGGAAAATTTCATGAGCCGCTCTCCTTTCGTCTGCCGAAAAATACCGTCGCCCGGACAACCCGCAATGCGACATCAGCCGCCGGTGCTGCAACATCAACCGCCGATGCTGCGGCAATGAAGCCCGAAATGTCGGCAACGGGTACACAAAACAAAGAAAAACAAATAAAAACAAAGAAAAACAAAAGAAACCACCTCTCTGACTCTCCTCCAGGAGAGGACGGAGGAGGAAGCCTCTTTTTCGTTCGGACGCTATGAATTAATTTATGAACGCACTTTGCGAAAATGATTGTGCCGGTTCGGACGATACCCGTATCTTTGCACCGGCGGACAGGATTGGCGGACGGAATCGGAAATACAAATGGCAAAATAACCTTCAAAACTCAAGAAAATATGCTACCTTTGCACACAACAAACAATCGGGTACCTGTAATGTTGCAGCGTACCGGTATAAACCAAAAAACAGATTGCCTATGGCATAAAAATTACAACATCGGTTGCGATGTCGTCCTATTTTCGAGGGTAAAATACAAAGAACGTTGTGTCTGTGTCTTGCTGTAATAAAGCGTAGGAAACTTTAACCTGATAACAAGATTGGCATGATGGTTCTCCGCGTATATGCGTGGAGCTGCTGTCACCATTCCGTTATCGAGGGCTTTCCTACCGCCTTTTACAGGGGAATGAACGATGGGCGGTTCCGCGTTTTTTTATTTCTCTGCGTGGCTGACTCAAAACAGGCCGGTGTTGGAAAGGCGAAGGATAAATACATAGAAAAAAAACAGTAACTGTTTGAAAACGAAACGTTGTGTCTTCATCTTGCTGTAATAAAGCGTAGGAAACTTTAAAACCGATAACAAGACTTTGGCATGATGGTTCTCCGTGTGGTGTTTGCGCATGGGGCTGCTGTCTCCATTTTCAAGTTAAGACGTCACAGTCTGGTCAAGGAGATGGAAGCATATTGGTTCCACGTTTCAGTACCAACTCTAAAACGATAGCCGAGCGGGAACCGGCGAGGCTGAGCAAACCACAATGGAGGTTAAAAACTTACTTCTGGCAGTGGCCCTTACAGTGGCACTGCCCGTGAAAATGCACGCGCAGCAGGCGGCCTGCGATTCGTTGTCCGCCGGCAAGGGGCGTATGGAAAATTACACATTCGAGTGGCGGCAGACGATTCTGCCCGCGTCGTTAGCCGGGGTGGGGGCGGTTGCGCTCGCTCCGGGATTCGTCAGAAACGGCAGCCGCCAGGTCACCAACAGCGTGATTGACATACGGGGAGACAATAAGCGGCTTGAATTTGACGACTACATCCAATACCTGCCCGTCGCCGGTTCGCTGATGTTAGGCTGCACCGGCATCAAGGCGCGGCATTCGTTCAGAGACCGGGCCTTGATAGTCGCCACTTCGTATGCGGCACTGGCGGTTCTCACCAATGTCCCGAAATTCTGCATTGACGAAAAACGGCCCGAGTTTGCCGGACACAACTCCTTCCCCTCGGGGCATACGGCAACCGTTTTCATGGGAGCGGAACTCGTGCGGATAGAATACGGCGGATGGTATGGCATCGGCGCCTACACCCTCGCCACGGGGGTGGGATTCATGCGGATGTACAACGGCAGGCATTGGCTCCACGACGTCGTGGCGGGCGCCGGAGTAGGCATCCTCAGCGCACGCATTGGCGAGTGGAGCTGCCGGCTATGGCAAAAAGTCCTTCAGAAAAAGGGAACGAAGGAGAACAACCTCCTCTTCACACCGATAGCCAGTCCGGCAAACGGCGGGTATTACGGTTTCACTATGGGGTGCTGCTTTTAATTTAATGCGCAGTTGATGTTCCTCGTCTCGTAAGAAAAGAATATATTTGTACCGTAGTTTGAACGAAAAAACAAAGCATGATATGATAACAACGCAGTTGCTTCGTCCCGAAAGCATCGTCGTAGTAGGGGCATCGAATAATGTACACAAGCCGGGTGGCGCCATCTTGAAGAACCTCATCAACGGAGGCTACCGGGGCCAGCTTCGGGCAGTGAATCCCAAAGAGAAAGATGTGCAGGGCGTGCCTGCTTTTGCCCATGTGCAGGAGTTGCCCGACACAGACCTGGCAGTATTGGCCATACCCGCCTTGATGTGTCCCGATGTGGTCGAAACGCTGGCAGCCACGAAGCACACGCGTGCCTTTATCATCCTTTCCGCCGGATTTGGCGAGGAAACCCGCGAAGGAGCATTGCTGGAAGAACGCATCCTGGCGACAGCCGATAAGTACGGCGCCTCGCTGATTGGACCCAACTGCATCGGGCTGATGAATACCTGGCACCACAGCGTATTCAGCCAGCCCGTCCCCAACCTCAATCCCAAAGGCGTCGATTTAATCTCCAGCTCCGGCGCGACGGCCGTCTTCATCCTCGAAAGCGCCGTCACGAAAGGCTTGCAGTTCAACTCCGTCTGGTCGGTGGGCAACGCAAAGCAAATCGGCGTGGAGGAAGTGTTGCAGTTCATGGACGAAAACTTCGACCCGGCGGCAGACTCACACATCAAACTGCTCTATATCGAAAGCATTCAGAACCCCGACAGGCTCCTGTTCCACGCCTCGTCGCTGATAAGGAAAGGCTGCAAGATTGCCGCCATAAAGGCCGGAAGCTCGGAAAGCGGAAGCCGGGCAGCCTCTTCGCACACGGGAGCCATTGCCAGTTCCGATTCGGCCGTCGAGGCGTTGTTCCGCAAGGCCGGTATCGTGCGCTGTTTCTCCCGCGAGGAGCTCACCACGGTGGGGTGCGTATTCACCCTGCCCGAACTGAAAGGTAAGAACTTCGCCATCATCACCCACGCCGGCGGCCCGGGCGTGATGCTGACCGATGCACTGAGCAAAGGCGGGCTCAACGTGCCCAAGCTCGAAGGTACCCAGGCAGAAGAACTGAAAGCGCAACTCTTCCCCGGAGCCGCCGTTGGCAACCCCATCGACATCCTCGCTACCGGAACACCCGAACACCTGCGTCTCTGCATCGACTACTGCGAAGGGAAATTTGAGAACATAGACGCTATGATGGCCATTTTCGGCACACCGGGACTGGTCACGATGTTCGAGATGTACGACGTGCTCCACGAAAAGATGCAGGCGTGTGGCAAACCGATTTTCCCCATTCTTCCCTCCATCAACACCGCCGGAGCGGAAGTCGCCGCGTTTTTGGCGAAAGGACACGTGAACTTTGCAGACGAGGTGACATTGGGCACGGCACTTTCGCGCATCGTCAACGCTCCCAAACCGGCAGTGCCCGAGATTGAGCTTTACGGCGTAGACGTGCCGCGAATCCGCCGCATCATCGACTCCATCCCCGACGACGGATATATCGCCCCCCATCACGTGCAGGCGTTGCTCCACGCGGCAGGCATCCCGCTTGTCGACGAATTCGTTTCGGACAAGAAAGAAGAAGTAGTCGCCTTTGCACGCCGTTGCGGATTTCCGGTAGTGGCGAAAGTGGTCGGCCCGGTACACAAGTCGGATGTCGGCGGAGTGGTGCTCAACATCAAGAGCGAACAACACTTGGCGTTGGAGTTCGAGCGTATGATGCAGATTGCCGACGCGAAAGCAATCATGGTGCAACCCATGTTGCAGGGTACGGAACTCTTCATCGGAGCCAAATACGAGGAGAAGTTCGGACACGTGGTGCTTTGCGGCCTGGGCGGCATCTTCGTGGAAGTACTGAAGGATGTCTCTTCCGGTCTGGCACCGCTCTCTTACGAGGAGGCCTATTCGATGATTCACTCGTTGCGCGCCTACAAAATCATTCAGGGAACGCGCGGGCAGAAAGGGGTGAACGAGGATAAATTTGCAGAAATCATCGTCCGCCTTTCCACCCTGCTCCGCTTTGCAACGGAAATCAAGGAAATGGACATAAACCCGCTTTTGGCAACCCCAAAGGCCGTCATAGCAGTGGATGCACGTATCAGAATAGAGAAATAGGACGATTTTTTTATTCATTGAGACGTATTTTCTATCCTCCGGTTGTTATATTGTCTACCTTTGGTTTTTGAATCACAGGTTTTATCAATCGGATATATGAAAAAGGTCATTATAATAATTATATCGGTAATATCGGGAATCGTTGGCGATGTACAAGCGGTAAATGAACAATATTATTTTAAGAATCTTAGTAGTCGGAATGGGTTGTCGCAAAATACGGTAAGTGCTATTCTGCAAGATTCGAAGGGTTTTATGTGGTTTGGGACAAAGGAAGGACTGGAACGGTATGATGGGGTATCCTTCCGGCATTTTAAGTACGTTTGTTGAAAATGGTCAGAGGAAGCACGACTTCCTTTTCCAGTTCCACGAAGCGGCTATAGGATACACATCTTGTAAACAGGCTCTTTAGGTGTTTGCAGATATACTCTTTATAATAATGTTTGAAGCAGCGAAAGCCACCGGAATGGAACAGGATAAGAATCACTATTATTTCGGCATCGCTCATATACAAGAAATACTGAGGAGCGTATATTGGACTGGATACCTTATGCGGATACCCGCTCTCTGTTGGCTTGGAGTGATGGGAATTATGAATTTGTTACATCGGACGGTATAAAAAGAGAGGTAAAGGTTGAAAAAACAGGAAGTCCGGTGATGATAAATCAGAAATGGGAGGTTAGCTTCCCGAAAGGACTGGGAGCACCGGAAAAAATAAGTTTGCCCAAATTGTTCTCTTTGCATAGACACGAAAATGAGGGCGTTAAATATTTTTCTGGTACAGCTACATATAAAACTAACTTTGTTGTGAAACCTTCTATGATGTCTGAGAATAGAGTTGTTTTCCTTGATTTGGGTGCAGTAGAGGTGATGGCGGAGGTGATTGTCAATGGAGTAAACAAAGGAATCCTTTGGACCCGTCCGTATTTGATTGATGTCACTGATGTGCTGAAGCCGGGCGAAAATACATTGGAAATAAAAGTGACTAATCAATGGACGAATCGTCTGATTGGGGATGAACAGTTGCCGGAGGAAAACGAGTATGTACCCGGAGGGGGAGTAAATGGAATTGCTGCTTTGAGCCGTGGGGCTATCAGAAAGCTACCGGACTGGTATAGAAATGGAGTAAATAAACCGGAAGGCGGAAGAGTGGCATTCACTACTTGGAAACATTACCGGAAAGACTCGCCATTGATAGAATCAGGGTTAATAGGTCCTGTTCGACTGATTCCTGCGAAAAAGATAAAATTTTAATTATGACTATGGATAAGAGAGATATGAGAATCATAGTGAAGATATTTGTGAGCTGTGTGGTAGCTTTGTTTGCTACTGTTTGTATGGGGAAAGTAAGATATAATCCTGAAAATGTGAAAGTGGAGTTATCTTTAAAAACTCCGGGTAACGATGCTGTAGATTACAAGTTACATTCGGTTTGTTTGGAAAGCAGTTATTTTGATTATGAATATCGTTCGGATGCGAAATTGCCAATAACGATATTCCATAAAGTGGAAGAAAAAGAGGAGTGTGTACAATTGACAGTACAATTAACGGCGGCACAAGATGTTTATTTCAATTATCGTCAGTTATTGAATACAGGCTATCGTCACGATGATTGTCAGTTCTATATGCCGGGATTCTGGTATCGTCGTAACCTGCGTTCTCCCAAAGAAGCTCCTTCGTTTCGTACATCAGATAGTTGGCTCGTTCGTGAAGATAGATTGAGTGCACCTCTTACTGGAATTTTTTGTGAGAAAGAAAAAAGATTCATGGTTGTTAACCGCGTGGACAATTTTTCAGTAGATGCTTTAGCCACACATAACAAAGGAGAAATCATTCTTTCGGGCAAGACTTCTTTGGGCTTTACCGGGTTTGAAAATCGGCAGGGAGCGTCTATGCTTTCTTTTGGTTTCCCTTATCGGGAAGCTCCTAAGAGTTATATTCGTAAATTGACATTAGCACCTGAAGTGGAAGCCTTCCAACTTATCAGGAAAGGTGAGACCGTATTATTGACATGGAGAATAATGGAAAACAGTGCCGATGATTTTTCTGGTTTTATTCAGCGTACATGGGAATATTGTTATGACACTTATGCTCCGCAACCAGTAGAAAACTCCTACTCAATAGCGGACATGAAACAAATACTTAGCTGTTTTTTCATCCACAGTCTGATTGAAAATCAGCCATTGGTTTATAACTCCGGCATACATCTCAAAACAAGTGATTGCGAAAGAAATGGGCAAGCCGAGGTTGGCTTTATCGGTCGGGTACTTCTTAATGCATTTAATGCGTGGGAATATGGCTGGCAGTCCAATCGGGAAGAACTGAAGGCGAATAGTGCAAGGATATTTGATAGTTATTTGAGGAATGGTTTTACGCAAGCCGGTTTCTTCAAAGAGTCAGTGAACTTTGATAGGGGATATGAGGACCCGACTCATAGCATTCGTCGTCAGTCGGAAGGTGTTTATGCAATGTTTCACTTTTTGGCTTACGAAAAAGAAAATGGGCGTCGCCATCCGGAGTGGGAGCAGAAAGTGAGGTCTATCTTGGATTTGTTTTTACAGTTGCAGAGTAGTGACGGTAGCTTTCCTCGTAAGTTTCTTGATGATTTTACGATTGTTGACTCAAGTGGAGGAAGTACGCCTTCGGCTACATTGCCGTTGGTGATGGGGTATAAATATTTTAAAGACAAACGTTATTTAGCCAGTGCTAAACGGACTGTCGATTATTTAGAGAAAGAACTTATCTCAAAGGCCGATTATTTCTCGTCTACGTTGGATGCGAACTGCGAAGATAAAGAGGCCTCGCTTTATGCTGCTACTGCTGCGTATTATCTTGCGTTAATCACAAAAGGAGAAGAGCATAAACACTATGCTGATTTGGCGAAAAAGGCAGCTTATTTTGCATTATCGTGGTATTACCTGTGGGATGTTCCTTTTGCACCGGGACAAATGTTGGGCGATATAGGATTTAAAACTCGTGGATGGGGGAATGTTTCGGTGGAGAACAATCATATTGATGTTTTTATTTTTGAATTTGCATCGGTACTTCAATGGCTTTCAAAAGAGTATGCAGAGCCTCGTATGGCCGACTTTGTAGAAGTGATATCTACATCTATGCGTCAGTTATTACCTTGTAAAGAACATTTGTGCGGGATTGCAAAATCTGGTTTTTATCCAGAGGTGGTGCAGCATACAAATTGGGACTATGGTAAAAATGGGAAAGGCTATTATAATGATATTTTTGCACCCGGATGGACTGTTGCTTCTTTGTGGGAATTGCTGACTCCGGGACGTGCGGAAAGATTCCTTCTTTATGGAAGAAACTGATATTTGTAATTCTTTGATTGGTCTGTTATACTCACTATCCCATCCCGGGCGGGATTGCCTATCCCGCCCAATTCTCCCTATCCAGATTCCTATAACTGATAGCTTCCGCCAAGTGGTAAGGAAGAATCCGTTCACTCCCGTCCAGGTCGGCGATGGTCCGTGCCACTTTCAGTATCCGGTCGTAGGCGCGGGCGGACAGGTTAAGTTTTTCCATTGCATTCTTTAATAGCGCGAGCCCTTTGTCATCCGGTTGGGCGTACATCGCCAGCAGCCTGCTGCTCATCTGGGCATTGCAATAGACGCCGGGATGCTCGGCGTAGCGTATCTCTTGCAACTCCCTGGCTTTTATCACCCTTTCGCGGATGGCGGCGCTCGACTCACCTCTTCGCTGGTCGGAAATCTTGTCGAAGGGGACGGGGATGATTTCAATCTGAATATCAATCCTGTCGAGCAAAGGACCTGAGATTTTGTTCAGGTACTTCTGTACCTGTCCGGGGTTGCATACACAAGCCCTTGTGGGGTGGTTGTAGTAGCCGCAGGGACAAGGGTTCATGGAAGCTATCAGTGTGAAGCTGGCGGGATAGTCGGTACTGTTTTTCACACGCGAGATGGTGATTCGCCTGTCTTCCAGCGGTTGGCGGAGCACTTCGAGCACGTTGCGGCTGAATTCGGGCAGTTCGTCGAGAAATAAGACACCGTTGTGCGCCAGGCTGATTTCGCCCGGTTGGGGGAAGCTGCCGCCACCCACTAAGGCTACTTGCGAAATGGTGTGGTGGGGCGCGCGGAACGGGCGTTGGGTTATCAGCGATGAGTTCCGGTTCAGTTTGCCGGCTACCGAGTGTATCTTGGTGGTTTCAAGACTCTCTCGCAACGAAAGAGGAGGGAGGATGGAGGGCAAGCGTTTGGCCATCATTGACTTACCGCTTCCCGGGGCGCCCACCATGATGAGGTTGTGCCCGCCGGCAGCGGCTACTTCCAGGGCTCTTTTCACGTTTTCCTGCCCTTTTACGTCGGCAAAGTCGGAGTCGAAGTTGCTTTGCCGGGCGTAGAACTCTTCGCGTGTGTTGACGACGGTGGGTTCCAACTCGCGTTCGTTGTTGAAGAATTCGATGACTTCTTTGATGTTGCTCACGCCATACACCGTCAGTTGGTTCACTACGGCAGCTTCGCGGGCGTTCTGTTGTGGGACAATCAGTCCCTCGAAGCCCTCCTCCCTGGCCTTGATGGCGATGGGGAGTGCGCCTTTGATGGGTTGTATGGTGCCGTCGAGGCTCAGTTCGCCCATCAGCAGATAGCGGGAGAATTTTTCGGAAGAGATGGTTTCGTTTGCTCCCAACAGGCCGATGGCGAGCGGAAGGTCGTAGGCAGAGCCTTCCTTGCGGATGTCGGCGGGAGCCATGTTGATTATTATCTTGCTGGTGGGCATTTGGCAGCCGTTCACCTGCAGGGCGGAGATGATGCGCTGGTGGCTTTCTTTGACAGCCGAATCGGGCAGGCCGACAAGATAGAACATACAGCCTCGCGAGCTGTTTACTTCGATGGTGATAAGTGTTGCGTCAATCCCTTGAACAGCCGCGCCGAATATCTTTATTAACATGATGTGGGTTATTTTTTCTTTTTGTTCTCTTTCTTCTCCTTCGCTTCGGCGGCGGCAACTGTTTCTTCGATTTTCTTTTTCAGTGCCTCCCCGTGCAGGTTTTTGCTTAAAATCTTGCCGTCGGCCGAGAGCAGAATGTTGGCGGGGAGGAGGCCGACGGAGTATTGTTTGGCAACCTCCGAGTTGAGTCCGCCGAAATCGCAGACCTGTTCCCAGTCGAGCGTGTCGCGTTCGATGGCTGCTTGCCATTGCTCCTTGTCCGTGTCGAACGAAATGCCGAGCAGGGCGATGTGCTTGCTCTTTTTGTATGTTTTGTAGAGGGCTTTCAGTTCGTCGGTGCTTTGCCGGTTGGAAAGGCTGTCGGCCCAGGAGGCCCAGAAGTTGATGAGCAGGTTTTTCTTTTTGAACGCTTCGGCCGAGCGGGTTATTTTGGTCCCTTCGGCGTTGGGCAGGCTGAAGTACGGTGCATATTTGCCGACTTCGGTTTTCTCTGCCTGTGTGATGTTTTCGTTCAGTTGTTCGATGTAGCGTTTGTCTTGCAGGATGCCCGACATGGATTCGACGAGTCTCTTTATCAGTTTGAAGTCGGGCGCTTCGTCCTGCACGAAATAGTGGTCCAACAGGTAGATGCTGACGAAGGAGGAGGGGTGTTGCCGGATGAATTCCTCGGCTTTCTGCCGGACGGCCTGTTGCGTGGGCGAACCGAGCCCTTCCAGTTCTTTTTGGAAGGCGGTGAATTCACGGTTGTATATATTGCCGTCGATGGTCAGGACATCGGAGCTGCCCATGTCGCCTTTTACGTTGATTTTGTTGCTTTTGTCGATAAACAGGGGGTATTCCGTGCGGTTGTTGATGAGCAGAAAGGCGGATGTGACGGTATCTACCGGGGCGGCGTAGGTGAATTTGCCGTCTTCGGCGAAGATGGTGTCTATCCGGTCGAAGACTTCGTCCATGCCGTATAGGTAAAGCGTGTCTGTTGTCAGTCCTTTGATTTCACCAATGATGGTTGCCTCTTTGGAGGGTTTGCTGCAACCAGACAAGGCTGTGATTATGAGGATTAGAATGGTGCTCTTTTTCATTGTTCTGATTTCTTTTCTGCGAAAGTACGGTTTTTATGGATAAAAAAAAAGAAGAGACCGGCTCTTTCGTCGGAGCACGGTCTCTTTTTAGGATTTGGGGCGGATTTTCAGTTGGCGGCTGCGCTGTTTTTCCTTGCTTTGTCGCCCGATTGCAGGAGATATATGTCCGGTTTCCAGCGCATATATGTCCAACTTCCAGCATCTATATATCCAATGTCTACCGCATATATCCCCTGCGCGCAGGAGATATATGCGCTGTAACGGATTGATTCTCAGTGTGAAAATCCGCCGTTTGGCAGGCGGGGGACAGCGTCCCGCCCTGCTTATTTCTTCATCTTGGCAAAGAGGACAACGTTGTTATTGTCTTCGTCCAGTGATTTCAGCAGTGCTTGCGCACGTTTGCGTGCGGCGTTGGAGAGTCCTTTTCGGGCCAGTTCTTTCTCCAGCGTTTCCTTGAGTTCTGCCGGTTCCATGTTTTTCACATAGTATCCGTTGCTGAAGGAGGGCCATATTTGCATACTTTCCGTCCCTAAAAAGTCGTTGTACAGGCGGAAGTAGTTGCCGTGCATGGTCTGTTTGTCGACGATGTAATGGGCAGGCTGGCTGCTTCCCCAAGTGTTGGCGGACAGTTGTACGGGCAGAGATACGTCGCCGATGAAGTGGCGCGGGCATTCGTAGTAGCCGTGCCAGGGCATTTTTTCCTTGTCGGGATATTCGACGGTGAAGCGCGCTTCGAGCCGGTTTTGGGCGTGGTTGTAGTGGTACAGGCTGTCGGTGCGCGGTGTGGGCATGATGACCATCAGCATCAGGTCGTAGGCGGACGTGTTGTTGCCCATGCATACTTCGTTGCTGAAGTCGCGCGGCACGGTCAGGTGTCGGGCGGGGACAAAGTTCTTGCGTTTGCCCGTGAAGTCTTGTGTCCATACGACGGCCGGATATCCCTCGAATGGCAAAGTGGTGACTGTCACTTCCGATTTCTCCGTGTCTACCCTGAATTGTCCCTTCGGCACGCGCAGGCACAACGGGATAGGGGGCTGCGGGTTGCCTTTGAGGTCGAATACAAGCAACTTGTCGCTTTGCCACGGAAGGATGTAGATGCGGTTGTGGGCTTCGTCCAGTTGTTCGGCATACGTGTTGCGGTATTCGTTCGGGCCTTGTCCGTATGCTCCGATGCTGGTAATGTATTTACCGTCGCGGGTGAAGAGCTTGTAGGGTGTCTGTTTGTGGTTGCTCACCAGGATGTAGTTGTCGCTCACCGTGGTGCGTACGTATCCTCCCACCAACGCTTCGTCGCGGTTGTCCAGTTGCACTACCTGAAGCTCTTCCGTCAGATAGCTCAAGGGGATGTCTACCGTGTCTTTCAAGGCTTTCAGATTGCAGGAAATCAGTTTCCCGGTAGGAGTGTTTACGCTTTTGGCCACCACGGGCGAAAGAGCCAGTGCGTCTTTTTCAACTTCGCTGTTCGCTGTAAAGGCCGCGAAGGCCAATAGGCAACAGGCGCATGAACTGAAAATAATACTTTTGTTTTTCATACGGGGTATATTTAATTGGGTTGCTACTGTTTTCCTCCTTTGCACCGAGGCAAAAGTAGAACGAAATTCATAGAAAAACAAAAAAACAGGCGGACAAGAATAGCTGTGTCCCTATTGCTCTTTCCATTGATTATGAATAGAATAGCTGCTCTATAAACTCTTGGATAGGCGGACAAAACATTCGCGCGGTTAAAATGCTTTCAGAAAACTGTCGAGACTGATGTTCTCGTCGGTAATGCCCAATTTGTCGGTTTTGATTCGGTATTTCCGCTTGGTGACGGCAGCTTTGCTGATGCAGTAAATGTCCGAAAGGTCTTGTATGTTGACATTGATTTTGACAAGGCAGCAGAAACCGATTTCTTTTTTGCCCAACAATGGGTAAGCCTTTTGCAAACGGACGGCGAAGTTGTCGAAAGCGTCGTTCACCACCGCTATCAGTTCTGCCCATTCTGCCTCTGTTACTGCAATCTTGCTGTTGGCGGCGGCTTCGTTCTGCCTGTCGTCGGTATGGAGCGACGGCAGCTTGTTGAAGAAAACGATTCGTCTGAAAAGCGCTTCGCGCAGTTCGCTCTCTTTGTTTCTCTGTCTGATTTCTTTCTCTCTCCATTCGCTTAGTTCGGCTTCTTTGTGCAGCAGCAGGTTTTCTTGTTGCAGGCGCTCCTTTTTCTCCTTCTGGTAGAAGAAGAGGATGATGAACCCTACGCTGAGCAGGATGGTGACGATTCCCAATGTCCATAACTCCTGCTTCTGTTGCCGGAGATTGAGCTGGTAGAGTTCGTTTTGCAGTTTAAGCTCGTTGAACTCTCTTTGGCTGATGTCCGACTGTATGCTGATTAGTATGTCGTTTTTGATGGTGTTTTCCTTCTGTTTGCAATAGAAGGCCTGCTCCGGATACTCTTCTTTGTTTATCAGATTGAATAATAGGGCGTTTGCCTCCATTGCAATGAAATTGGAGGTGGAGCTTGCGGCTTGCCGGTAGTAGTATTGGGCAGAGTCCGGCTGGTGCAGGGCGGCAAATGTCTTTCCGCGGAGGAGCAGGTAGTGAGGCACTTCGAAGCGGCTGTGGCGTTCGCTCGATAATTGCTGGAGGTATGCTGTCGCTTGCCGGAAATCTTTTCTTTCGATGCTGGTGTTCAACAGGTTTTCGAGTGCGTAGTAGACAAGCGGCCGGTGGTTGGCCGACTTTCTGAGCATTTCGATTAACTGTCCGTATTCTTGGGTGTATTGTTCGTAACGTTGCACCTTCTTTACGATTTGCAGATACAACCGCGTGGTGGAGAAGTAGGCAAGCGTGTCTTTGCTTCTGAGGGCTATCTGCCTGCTGCTGTCGGCCATTGCAAGCGCCTGGGGGTAGTTGCCTTTTTGGTAGTAGGCCATCCTTCTTACTCCATAGATGCGTGCTCTTAGTGTGTCGTTGAGCCGGGCCTTTGCTAATAGTTGTCCGGTAGCTGCCAGGGTGGAATCGGGCCGTCCGTGATAGAAGTGAGAGGCGCATTGTTCGGTATAGGCTTGCAGCCATTTGTCTTGGCGGTTGCTTTGCCGGTAGCAGGCGAGTGCCCGGCGGAGCAGTGAATCGTTGGAGATTCCGGTTTTCCATAGCGTCGCTTTGTAGGAGAGCAGGTAATAGTCGCCTTGCTTGTCGGGAGATAATTGGTCGGGCCGTGTTATTTGCTGTAGGTAGAAGAAGATGCTGTCGGTTGACACCGTTTCCATGCTCATCGCTTCTTTCAGCAACGAAGAAGAGGTGGGCCGGCAACTGCTCGCCAGCATCACGACGCCGATGAAGAGCAGGACATAAAGGTAATTGCTGCGTGTGTTCATAGTTGTATTTAAAAAGAAATTGCCCGCCATACAGAATGGCAGGCAATCCTGAATATTTAAAATAGAAGGAGTTTTTCTATTTATTTGATGATGCTCATGAAATCTGCATTGGTGAAGTACTTGACAAATTCCAGATCGGTAGCTGCTTTCTTAGCCAATGAAGAATCTTTGGCAACTGCGCTCTTCAAGCTGCTTGTCACCATCGAAGAATTGTTGGTTCTTGCACCCAACACTGCCATCAGGTAGTCGGTGTAAGCATCCGGTCTTTCTACGCTTGCCAGTGTGTTCTTGGCTTTGTTGTAGTCTTTGGCAAGAATCTGAGCCAAAGCAGCACTGTTGGTCTTAGCGTCGCCGAATGAGTTGACAGCTCTTTCATATTGGCCTTGAGCGATGTAGAGGTTACCCATTGATTCGCCGAGTTCTTTGGTTCCGGCAGCTTTGCCGAAGCAGGCTTCGGCAGCAGTCTTGTCGCCCTTCATCAAGGAAATCAAACCTAAGTTCATGTTCACTTCGGGAGAAGCGTTTACGCCGGCAGCTTTCTTGAAGTAAGATTCAGCCTTGTCATAGTTGCCTGCCTGGTAAGCCAGTTTACCCAGGTTGTTGTAAGCACGGTAATCGTTGGGGAACTGTTTCGTAGCCTGTGTGTAGATAGCTTCCTGCTTAGCGGTTTCGTTGGTCAGTGTAGCTGCATACAGCAACTCTTCGATGTTCAGTTCGGAAGGATTGGAAGAAGCCAACTTGGCGATTTCCTCGTCCGACTTACCGATGATTTCGTAGTTCAAAGTCAAGCGAGAACGACGTAACTGCGGAAGGATTTCGTCTGCCAATGTTTTGTAAACGGAAGAGATGTTTTTGATTTCCTGTTCTCTCTGTGCAGGGTCTTGATACATTGACAATACGCGGAGAATCAACTCTTTGTCTTGGATGTTTGATTTAGAAACCAATTCTTGGAAGCCTTCCCAGTCCTGTGCAGTATATTTAGCATCGATTGGGGCGTCGATTTTAGCTTTCTTCAAGTCTTTGCTCAACATTTTGGCTGTGTTGTTTTCGCGGTTTTCGGCCAGTGTAGTATTCAGGTTTACACCACCGTCGGGAGAAGCGTAAGCCGAAACTTCAATGTTGCTGATTTTCTTGTTGGCAGCTTCGTTGATGTTGGCAACTTCTTTGTTGAACGCTTTGGCAGTTTTCAGTTCGCTCGAACGGATGTTGGCTTGCTGAATCAGGAACATGATGTTGGCATCGTGTTTCTCTTTGATGATACGTTGGAAAGCATCTTCGCCCAATGCAGGGTTTGCGTTGCCCAATGTGTTGTTAATCAATTCGGAAGTCGAGATAACGCCATCGGCTATTTTTACGGCAGGGATAGTAACCACCTTCTTGCCGATAGTAGCTTTGAATTCGAGGTATAGTTCAGACTTAGCCATTTCGGGAACATAGTCGAAAGAAGTTCTCATTGTGTAGTTACCACCCATCTTGTAGGAGATAGACTGGTCGTTGCCTTCTACTTTTTCGCCCTGGAAAGTAGCCGGCTGACCTTTAGCTTCGCCGCCATTCCATCTTAAAACCGGAGTAACTTCTACCACAGCTTTCTTGTTGAAATACTTTTCGGGGAATTTACCATTGATAGTAGCGGGAACTTTACCACCTACTGCTTCCAGCACTTGAGGAGTAACAGTAAAGTAATCGGCTGATAACGGACCCATTTTTTTGTTGCAGGAAGAGAATAATGCAACAATCATTGCCATGAGTAAAGGCAAGTACAACTTCTTTGTCATTTTTAGGTATAAATTAAATGTTTGTAATTGAAATATAGCCCATTCTTATACCTCTTTCCGTTTGGCATGGAAAAAGTAATGCAAAGATATTCATTCTTAATATTAATTATATGGATGGAGGGGCGTTTTTATCATAATTTAATGAAATAATGACTCTTTCTCTTTCCGGTGCTTGATATTTCGCGGATGATGTTCAATAATCTCACAACGAAGCATATTGCGGTCGATGTGCGTATAGATTTCGGTGGTTGCTATGGATTCGTGTCCGAGCATACATTGAATGACCCGTAAGTTGGCACCACCCTCCAGTAAATGAGTGGCAAAGGAGTGCCGGAAAGTATGCGGGCTGATATTTTTGGTAATGCCTGCTTTTTCTGCCAATTCTTTTATCATGTGGAAAATCATAATCCGCGAAAGCCCTTTGCCTCTTCGTTGGCTGACGAAAACAAAATCTTCGTGTCCCTTTTTCACCTCTATCTGGTTGCGGTCTGTTATGTAAAGTTTAATCTCATTGATGGCCCGCGAAGAGATGGGGACAAGGCGCTGTTTGCTCCCCTTTCCTTCCACTTTGATAAACCCTTCTTCAAAGTAAAGATCGGACAGTTTGAGGTTGACAAGCTCCGAAACGCGGAGTCCGCAACTGTATAGTGTTTCTAAAATGGCTCTGTTCCGTTGCCCTTCGGCTTTGCTGCGGTCGACGGTGGCGATGATTCGGTCGATTTCTTCTACTGTCAGTATTTCGGGGATTTTGAATCCTAATTTGGGGCCTTCCAAAAGCTCACTCGGATCGGTCTCCAAATAATCGGCCATGATGAGAAAACGGAAGAATGATTTGATTCCCGATAAGATACGAGCTTGCGAACGGGGATGGATACCGATGTCGTGCAATCCCGCCGCAAAACGTTGGAGGTCGGTGAGGCATACGTTTAAGAAATTTATTCCTTCTAAGGTAAGAAAACTCATCAGTTTGTCCAAATCCGTGAGATAGGCGTCCAGCGTGTTGGGTGATAGGGATTTTTCCAATTTGAGATATTGCTGGTACTTCTTGATTATCACGGCCTGTTGTTCCTTCTTCTGCTTTTTTTCGTTGATTTCCATTTCTTTTTTCTACCTTTGTAGCCTGAATTATTGTTCTTTGGATACAAAGATACGAAAAAATAGGATTGTGCGATGAAGATACAAATTATTAATGGCCCGAATATAAATCTGTTGGGCAAGCGCGAACCTTCCATTTACGGCAGTGTTACATTTGAAGATTATCTGGTTGAACTTCGTGAAAGATACGCCGACGTGGAAATCGCCTATTTTCAATCGAACATTGAGGGGGAACTTATCGACTGCATTCAGCAGACAGGATTTGATGCGGACGGTATTATTCTGAATGCAGGTGCATATACGCATACTTCCATTGCCTTGCAGGATGCTATTCGTTCTGTGACAGCTCCGGTGATAGAGGTACATATTTCCAATGTGCATAGTCGGGAGACTTTCAGGCATATCTCTATGATTGCTTGCGCTTGCAAAGGGGTGATTTGCGGCTTTGGGCTGAATTCGTATCGTTTGGCTCTGGAAGCGTTGTTGGAAGAGAATAAACAAAAGGTATAATATATATAATAGGTAAAAAGACTATGTTATTGAAACAAACTAAAATTGTGGCTTCCATCTCGGATAGGCGTTGCGATGTGGACTTTATAAAACAATTGTTTGACGCTGGAATGAATGTGGTGCGCATGAATACCGCACACGCCAGCCGTGAAGGTTTTGAAGCTTTGATTGCAAATGTGCGTGCGGTATCCAACCGTATCGCAATCCTGATGGATACCAAAGGCCCCGAGGTGCGTACGACAGCGAATGCTGAACCGATTCCATATAAAATAGGCGATAAAGTAAAAGTGGTTGGCAATCCTGAACTCGAAACCACCCGTGAGTGTATTGCCGTATCATATCCTAATTTTGTGCAAGATTTGAATGTCGGTGGTATGATTCTGATTGACGACGGCGACTTGGAACTGGAAGTTGTTGATAAAACTGCCCATTATCTGCTTTGTGAAGTGAAGAACGAAGCCACCCTGGGAAGCCGTAAAAGCGTGAATGTGCCGGGTGTCCGTATCAATCTTCCCTCATTAACGGAAAAAGACCGTAATAATATCCTTTATGCCATTGAGAAGGATATTGATTTTATCGCCCATTCTTTTGTGCGTAACCGTCAGGATGTACTCGATATCCGCGAAATTCTGGATGCTCACAACAGCGATATTAGAATTATAGCTAAAATAGAGAATCAGGAAGGAGTCGACAATATCGACGAAATCCTTGAAGTGGCCGACGGAGTAATGGTTGCTCGCGGCGATTTGGGTATTGAAGTTCCGCAGGAACGCATTCCGGGAATTCAGCGCGTACTGATCCGTAAGTGTATTTTGGCTAAGAAACCGGTGATTGTCGCTACCCAAATGCTCCATACAATGATAAATAATCCTCGCCCGACCCGTGCGGAGGTTACTGATATTGCCAATGCAATTTATTATCGTACGGATGCTCTGATGTTGAGCGGTGAGACTGCATATGGCAAATATCCGGTGGATGCCGTAAAAACAATGACTAAAATCGCATCACAGGCGGAGAAAGACAAATTGTCGGACAACGATATACGTATTCCGTTGGATGAAAATAGCAATGATGTAACAGCATTCCTTGCCAAACAGGCTGTGAAGGCTACCTCTAAACTGAAGATACGTGCCATCATTACCGATAGCTATAGCGGACGTACCGCCCGTAATCTAGCTGCTTTCCGTGGTAAATATCCGGTGCTTGCCATCTGTTATAAGGAAAAGACGATGCGTCATCTGGCTCTTTCTTACGGAGTGGAAGCTATCTATATGCCCGAATTGGCAAACGGACAGGAATATTACTTCGCCGCATTGCGCCGATTGCTGAAAGAGGGGCGTTTGCAACCGACTGATATGGTGGGATATTTGAGTAGCGGAAAAGCCGGAACACAGACTTCATTCCTTGAAATCAATGTCGTAGAGGATGCGTTAAAGCATGCGGAGGAGACTGTATTGCCGAATAGAAACCGTTATCTGTAAATTTAGTAGCAGGAGGTAAGTGTCATGCAGGAAACCGAATCGATAGACGAATATATTTTGCAGCATATTGATCCCGAGAGCGATTATTTGAAATCGCTCTATCGGGATACACACGTAAAGCTCCTTCGTCCTCGTATGGCTTCCGGGCATTTGCAGGGGCGGATGTTGAAAATGTTTGTGCAAATGATTCGCCCCCGCCAGGTATTGGAAATCGGGACATATAGCGGATATTCAGCCCTTTGCTTGGCAGAAGGATTGCCGGAGGATGGAATATTGCATACGTTCGAGATAAATGACGAACAGGAAGACTTTACCCGTCCGTGGCTGGAAAACTCACCTTATGCGGATAAAATCCGGTTCTATATCGGCGATGCTTTAGAACTTGTTCCGGATTTAGGTATCACCTTTGATATGGCGTTTATCGACGGCGACAAGCGTAAGTACATTGAATATTACGAGATGACGTTGGCACATCTCTCTGAGGGAGGATATATCATTGCAGATAATACTTTATGGGACGGTCATGTTCTTGAGCAACCCCGTAATACCGATACCCAAACGATAGGAATCAAAGCCTTCAATGATTTGGTGGCGCAAGATGAACGGGTGGAGAAAGTAATACTGCCTTTGCGCGACGGGTTAACAATTATAAGAAAAAGAATAGTAAAATAGTAAATCGCAAAATAGTAAACAACTTTATGGAAACAACAAGACAGAATAAAATCTCTCGTCTATTGCAAAAAGAATTGAGTGAGATATTCCTGCTTCAAACGAAAGCGATGCCGGGTGTATTGGTGTCCGTTAGTGCAGTTCGTATCAGCCCCGACATGAGTATTGCCCGCGTTTATCTCAGCGTTTTCCCGTCAGAAAAAGCAGGGGAAATGGTGAAGAATATCAATGACAATATGAAATCCATCCGTTATGAATTGGGTACTCGCGTACGTCACCAATTACGTATTATTCCCGAATTGAAATTTTTCGTGGACGATTCGTTGGATTATATCGAGAAAATCGATTCATTGCTGAAGTAATTCATAGCAGAGGTGAATTTTCCCTTCTATATAGCCCGGCGTTATCTTTTTTCGAAGAAGAAGCATAATGCTATTAATGTTATCTCCGGTATCTCAGTGTGCGGGGTGGCTCTTGCCACACTTGCATTGGTTTGTACGCTTTCCGTTTTCAATGGATTTCAGGATATGGTAGCCGGTTTCTTCACAGCATTCGATCCGCAGCTTAAAATTATAGCCCGTGAAGGGAAAGTCTTTGACGGACGGAACGAGCGGATTTGTGAGGTTTGTTCACTTCCCGAAGTTGCCGTCTTTACAGAAACGCTCGAGGAGAATGCAATGGTCCAATACAAAGACCGGCAGGCTATGGTTGTGTTGAAGGGAGTAGAAGACAATTTTCAGGAACTGACCGCCATTGATAGTATTCTTTACGGTGCCGGTGAATTTCTTCTGCATGATTCGGTGGTGAATTATGGGGTGATGGGAGTGGAATTAGTGGCAACCTTAGGTACGGGGTTGCAATTCGTCGATCCTCTTCAAGTATATCTTCCCAAACGGAATGCCAAAATGAATATGGCGAATCCCGGTGCTTCCTTTAATCGTGACTATCTCTATTCTCCCGGTGTCGTGTTTGCCGTCAATCAGCAGGAGTATGACGGCAAATATATTCTTACCTCTCTTGATTTCCTTCGTCAACTGCTGGATTATAGGACTGAAGTTTCTGCTATAGAATTGAAATTGAAGCCTGATGTCAGCGCCTCATCCGTACAATCTAAGATAGAAAAGATGCTGGGTGATGACTTCCTTGTCCAAAACCGTTATCAACAACAGGCGGATGTCTTCCGTATTATGGAGATAGAGAAGTTGATTTCCTATTTATTTCTCACGTTTATCTTGATGATTGCCTGCTTCAATGTAATCGGTTCTCTTTCCATGCTGATTTTAGACAAGAAAGACGATGTGGTGACCTTGCGCAATCTTGGAGCCGACGACAAACTTATTTCTCGCATTTTTCTATTTGAAGGCCGGCTTATTTCTCTCTTTGGTGCTGCTGCCGGCATTATTTCAGGTCTTGTCTTGTGTTTCATCCAACAGCAATTTGGTGTCATCTCGCTCGGTAGCGGTGGTGGTACCTTTGTCGTAGATGCTTATCCCGTCAGTGTTCATGTTTGGGATGTAGTGCTTGTTTTTGTGACAGTGCTGGCTGTCGGTTTCCTTTCTGTGTGGTATCCTGTACGTTATTTGAGTAAGCGGCTTCTGTAGTATTGATTCGGAAATGATGGGAAATATCTGTTTTCCCCGATACAAACTGAACTGCCGATTCTACTCTTCGTCGGCAAATGCTTGGCAGCAGCCTTTCATGGCAGTAGCTTTGCAGCAAATCAACAAAACCAACCAAGTTATGAAACTGTCAGCCAAATTCACATTCATCATCGTCTTCTTTTCTCTCTATGGATATGGGCAAGGATATATCCGTTACGAGTACATTTCGACAAGTATGCTCAAATCGTCTTTCCTTATGTGCCAAATGCCGTTGTTGTAGTTTTATAATCAGCTTGTTACAGCGCATATATATGCTGCGTGCAGGTGATATGGATGCTGGACATAGGATATATATGCGGTGAACGCTGCATCTATATGTCCTGCAAACCGGTCATACGGTTGTCAACAACCTGCAAATACGAAACTATGTCTCCCGAAACGGATTTCATTGTGCAACTACCCTTCATAAAACGTTGATTATTATGGCAGATAAGGAATTAATTTCTATATTTGTAGGAGACTGACATATAAAATCTGCATATGGGAACATTAGGCTGCGTGAATGATATGCTGCAACGGGACAAAATGAACCGTGAGCTTCGTAAACTGAATCGGGAAAGGATGAAAGAACATCACAAGTACCTTGTCAGCAAAGGGGGCCATGCGGACTTGCCCGACGTCTCCGTCGAGACACTGGAGGAAATCCGCAAAAACACCATAGAAAAAGAACAGGCAGACAAAGTGCATCTGTTGAAGGTGTATCTGGTTCTTGGCCTATGTTTTGGGGCATTATTCTTATTGGGGCTATGTTGCTATAAGCTGTTCGGTTGAACTTTGAAGCAAAGGATTCAAAATTACAACACCATATTATACAAATAGCCCAATGCGATGATAAACAACGTGATTATCGCAAAGAAAAGTCCTATCAGACGCCATGTCATCACTTTCTTCAGCAGTGTAGCCTCGGGAAGTGAAAGCCCGACTACCGCCATCATGAAAGCGATTGCCGTTCCTATGGGAATACCTTTAGCCACAAATACCTCAATCACCGGCACTATCCCGGCAGCATTGGCATACATCGGCACTGCCAGAACAACAGACAAAGGAACTGCAAACCAGTTTTCTTTCGACATATACTGCTCGAAAAATCCTTCCGGCACATAACTGTGCATAAACGCCCCGATACCAATACCTATGAGAATATACAGAAGCACTCCTCTGACAATCGCCCATGCTTCCCGCACGATTACCGGCAGCCGTTTTAAAAAAGGTGTATGCTCTTTCTCCCATGTGCCGGAGTCGGAAGTTGAAGTTTGCTGTATCTGTTTTACCCAGTCACTCAGGTAAGATTCCAATTTCATCTTGCCTAAGATAAATCCGCCTGCCATACCCAATAGAATCCCGCCGGTCACATAGATAGTGGTAATGCGTAGCCCGAAAGTGCCGATAAACATAGCGACGGCAACTTCGTTTACCAACGGCGAGGTTATCAGATAGGCAAATGTTACCCCCAAAGGAATGCCCCCTTTCACAAATCCGATAAACAACGGTATGGAAGAACAGGAACAGAACGGGGTAATAGCACCGAATAAGGCGGCAAGGAAATATTGCAATCCATATAATTTGCGGGAAGTCAAGTAATCGCGCAAACGTTCTATCGGGAAATAAGCATTGACAACGCCCATTATCACACTGATGAAAAATAGTAATATCAGAATCTTTATTGTATCATAAAAGAAGAAGTTGACAGCTTCTCCTAAAGCTGTTGAAGCATCCAAGCCGAAGATGTCATGCACCAGCCAATCAGCAAATCTTTGTATCATAATTCTATTGATGTTATACCCCAATTACTCAATCCATAATAAATACCAACCAGGATAAACAGTATGGCTACCATATAATTGAACCACTTCTGAAAAGTTTGCACACGATTGTAAAACTTTCCTATCCCTGCTATGCTGTAGGCCAAAATCCAAGCCGCAAGCATAACCGGAAGCCCTGTTGCCAATGCAAAAATGATAGGCAACAAATACCCCTCACTTTCCATAGCCGACATGGGAATAAGCATACCAAAATAAAATAACCCACTGGTAGGGCAAAAGGCCATGGCAAACAATATCCCCAGCAACAAACTGCCCCATGAACCTTTTAGCTTTTCTGTCTTTTCGGTAGCGGAAAATCCGAACTTTGGCAATTGCAATTTATTGCCCAATAGCATAAACAACCCTATTAGCATCAAAGCAGGAGCAAGCAACAGTTCTCCCCATTCGCTGATGCCTTTTTGTATGGCAAACATATCTGCCCCTTTCCGGAGTATCGCGATAAGTATCGTGCCCAATGCTGAGTATGCCAATACACGTCCTAAAGTGTATAGAACACCATTTGAAAATATCCGGTTGCGATTGTCTATATCCTTACTGATAAATCCGATAGCGGTAATGTTGGTAGCCAATGGACAAGGACTAACAGCAGTCAGCAGACCGAGCAGAAAAGCGGTAATAATAGGTATTTCACTATTGTCCAACAATGTTTGTAAGTATTCCATAAAGCAGTATTATTATTTTAGCAACCGGCTGATTTTCTGTTGCAATTCTTTTTTGAATGTTGCTGCATCGTTTCGGGCCTTTTGAAAACCGAAGCGTGTCATGTCGTTACGTTCTTCTTTGCCGTTTTTCCATTTGTTTATATAAAGGGAGGACCAACTGACACGATATTTCTCTGCCAGCCTTTCGCCTTTTGGAGTTGAAATATCCACTTCTTTGAAACGAAGTTGGCCGTTTTGGACCAACTCCGCCAAATCGGTATTAACTACTTCTTTCGTGTGTTTCTCAATGGCTTTACAAGTTACACAACGTTGTTTGCCATGAAAATAGAGAACTTCTACATAGGTATCTGTACCAATCTGAGCTATTCCCCAAATAGAAAACATACAAACAGTAGTAAGGAATAAAAAGCGTTTCATGATAATCAGACTTATTTGGTTAATACATCTTTTACCTCTTTGGCAGAAAGTTTGCCTTTTCCCACAACCTTACCGTCCACGACAAGAGCAGGAAGCGTCATTACATTGTATTCCATAATCTTCATCAAATCTTCTTCTTTGGTTACTACTGCTTCCAATGCTAACTCTTTTACTACTTGCTCAACTGTGACATACAGAGCTTTACAACCTGCACAGCCTGTTCCTAATACTTTGATTTCCATAATTTATAAATTTATTATATTAAACGTAATTCGTAAAACAACGAACATTGATGTTGAAAAAAAAGGGAGATTATCAACAACACTCCCCCGATTTACAGATGCATTGCCCGAAGAAATCCTTAAATAGTTTACGGGCCAGTTGCCAATTCTCTCGATTGATACAATATTTCACTTTAGGTGTTTCCACTTCTCCTTGTATAAGTCCTGCATCTTTTAACTCTTTCAAATGTTGGGATACCGTTGCTTTAGCAATAGGAAGTTCTTCGTGAATATCTCCAAAATAACAGGTTTGTTGCTTTGCCAAAAAGTGCATAATGGCAATTCGGGCGGGATGTCCCAATGCTTTGGCAAATCTCGCCAATTGTTCTTGGGTAGCTGTATAATCTTTCTTTTCTTCCATATCTTGAATATTGTTCGCAAATATACGAACGATATTCAAAAAACAAACAATATCTTCACTATTATTATCCTTTTAACTACTCAGAACATAAAGCTAGACCCTCTCTTCTGCGAAGCATTGAACCGTTCAATTTCCAAAGAGAGGGATTTTTTAATTGCCCAGTCATAAATACCAAGAAAGGCGGATTGCTATCTTCTTCTTGTGACTGACGTAAAGCAAGGATATGCTCACCCCTGTTTTTCTTGAATATCTTGGTTGGGAAGAGATTATAAAAGAATTGAATGTAATGCATCAACAAGCGGGAGGTATGTCCATTGCCATCCATCCACGGATGGTTACCAAGTTCAGATGGGCATTGAAGCTAAGCCAACGAAGGTTTACGGTATGAAATTTCCAAGCGTGACAAAAGCATTGATGACTTAAAAATTCAAATGCAACAAATGCAGGAACAGTATGGTAAACAAATCCGTAATCTTCAAGAAATACATAATAAAGAACTTGAAGCCAAAGACAAGGAAATATCACATTTGAGCACCATTCTTAAAAAAGCGTTTGACTGGTTTCCATTACTCAAAGAAATGTTAAGAATGGAAAGACTATGCTATGCCATCGGATTTACCAAAGATATGGTAAACAGTCTTTTGACAAAAAAAGAAGCTATCAAATGCAATGGAAAAATCTATTTCGAAGAACACAGACGGAAGTTTGAAATCAAAAATGATGTCTTCAAGGTGGAAGACAATCCGACCAATGAAAACAAATTGGTATTGACGATAAACAGACAACCGATAGGCGAATGGTTCAAAGAGCAATGGGAGAAACTTCGGCAAGGCTTACGGAAATCAGTAGAAGAACCAAGAAAAAGTAGAGGAATGAGATTTTAATATGATTAATTAGCAAAGAATGAGATTACAAGGCAAGAACAGGAAACTATAATGTATGTTAAAACGGAAATA
>NZ_CAJULN010000026.1 GCF_910586915.1 uncultured Bacteroides sp. | reverse complement strand
TAATTCGACTTTTTACTTTGCAAAGTAAACATATTTGGCTCTTTTTTGATTGAAAATTGGGTTGTTTTTGTCATTTATTGGCTACAATGTGTTAACCGTGGTCGTATATATCACCAAATTTAGCTTCAATAAATATAGGGTATATCACGCAATCCATTATTATACATAAAAAAGGATGGTTATCTCCGTTATACCTGAATACAGCAAGTTCTTTAATATCTTCTGTTATTATTAAAGGAAGGGATGTAGGTTTCAACTGCTTAATAGGTATCATCTCAAAGCCATACTGATGTCTTCCTGAGATATTTATTTCTTTCCAAGTAAGGTTGCATAATTTTTGTAACCTCGTCACAAAATCCTTGAATACGCTATTGTCGCATCCTTTTAATGAGGTTTTTAAGTCTAAGTACTTAAAACTGAAAAGAGGTTCTTTGCTCCTTGCATCAACCTCTTTACTTTTAACGTCCGGCTTTACCTCTTTACGCTTTATCTTAAACTTATTTCCCATTTATCATGATTCAATTTGGGTTTTGAAAAATGACATCATCTTCTCTTGGCTTATAACGGAGTTTATGGCTGTATTTTTCCACGGTGATTCCTCATGTGTCATTTTCATTAGAGCTACGGCAGAGAACTGGTTATATTCCTCATATACGTTATCGAATAGTTCTTCCTCATCTTCTGATAATGATATGGGTTCTTTAGATGTAGATATTGAGTTTGATTCAAAAGACTTGTATTCCTTATACACGGAAGGAACTACTGGACCATATTGCCACGCAACTATTTCTTCATCAAATAGGGGAGTTCCGAAATAAGCCAAATGGAAACCTTGTTGGTAGTACAGCATCTTTTGTAATTTGAGGTTTGATATTGTGTCACCATGTTCCAAGTCCGTCTTGGATATGATTTTATTTGCTATGTCTGATACTTTGTATGCCATGATATTATGTATTTAATTTGGTGCAAATATAACGACTTTGATGGTAATGTTACGTACATCATTAATGTTATATAACACATTAGTGTCAATCATGCAATCATTACATAAAAAAGCGGTGGAGAATATCCCCACCGCTTCATATCGCCTCCGAAGAGGACTTGCGTAAACAAATGTCACAATTAAATCTTCACTGCGCAAAGTTCGGAGCCTGCCCTATGGATAGCATCCTCTATCTTTGCCTTTTGGGATTCAGAAGCAAATGCTATTCTCTGTTTGTACTGTCTCATTAAAGATGGATTTATTCCTGCGTACTTCGCGAAAGTTGATACGCTCAAAAACTTGAAACATTCAAAGAATGAAGCTATATCATACTTGTACTCAAAGTCTACATTATTCAATGATTCAGGAATTTCATTCCCCTGCTCTTTAATCATGGAAACGTATTCGTCAATACATTCTTGTAGAGAGCGTTTAGCTTCATCAACGGTATTACCTTGACCATTCAAGCTGAAACCGTCAAATTCGGGAACATAGACACTTATAGTCTTATCATCCCACATTTCAACAATAGCAACTGTTTTCATCCCACATTATTTTTATATGTTTAGCAAACAAATGTGTGGGTCATTTGAGACCCGCATCTTTCATCATGCTGTTAAGAGTCCCGCCTTTTATTTCTTGTGACCCATGCCTCCCAACACGGAAGTATTTGTCCGTTTTCGGGCTATACCATACATCGTGTTCCTTGCCATGACTTACAAAATAGCATCCTATCTTTGCAGCCTTCTTCAAGAACTCTGTTGTTTTCATACATCAAAGTACATTTGTTTACGGGTGCAAATATAACACATTTGTTATAAACAAAAGCAGAAGCCAATATGTTTTTAAGCATAAATTAATTAATATCAAGCATACAATCATTGCATAAACACTCTCAAACCTGCTCCCTTAGAATTTGCGCTTGGAGCAAATACCCTGTCTATCCTATCTGATAGAATCTCCAAATATCCCGTCTGTGCCCTCAATTCGACAAGCATAGGGTTGCTATCGGAGTATTCGGTTTCAAGCGAATATCGAGCATCTAACAACGCTCGGATTGCGGAAATGTCGGTCGTTTGTTGGGAAACAAAGAAACGAACACTATTCAAAAGAGCCGCCAATTCTTCTGCCGTGCTTTCACTCAGCCCTTGAATACTCTGAGTAAGGGAAGACAATTCAGCCGTCTTGTTGTTTTTTATCCCAAGAGCATTGTATAGCTGTTCTAATGCTTCACTAAGTTGTGGGAATTGTTTTTTTGCTTCCTCAATAATCTTATCCATTTCTTGCCTTGTTACTTTTGTATCACCATCAAATCCGGCTGCAATAGCTTCTTCACCTTCTGTAACAGCAAGGTCTATCATTTGGAATAACGGTTCAAGGAATTTGTTGGCAATCCTCATGGATGCTTGTTTCAGAAATAGGTTATTAATCATGTCATCAAAGTTCTCTTCCAATCCTTTAAGCCCATCACCTGTTTCATTGAAAGCATCCATCCACGCTTGTACGAAGGATTCTGCGGCTGACTTGTACTCTTCTTCGCCACCAATGCCTCCCATGTATTTCCTTTCTTCTTCTAAAATCTCCTTTTTGGTCTTTTCAAGCTCATTTATGGCTTCGTTCCATTCGTTTATACGGTCTTTATCCGTCTTTTTCTTGTCTTGCTCGGCTTTAATCATAGCTTGGTATGAAGCTATTTGCTGGTCTAAGTTGGCTACGGTATCTTTGGTTTGTGTGCGAAGGTCGTCTGCGCTCCAAGCGGCTTCCATTTTTTCCTTTAGTTCATCGTACTTTTTACCAAGTTCTTCTATATTCTTTATTTGTCGTTGGATTTCACGCTCTTTCTTCTTGTCCTTGTTGCCTATGCCAAACAGACTTCCGATTGTCTTACCTATTCCTGAAATTGTTTTGAAAGCACCTGTTACAATAGAGAATGGTCTTGTGAGGTCTATACTTCCAAGTCCATCAAATATTTGCCCAAGTCCTTCCGTTGTTCCTGTTAACCATTCTGGAATTTCAACTCCAAAACCTTCAAGCATTCCGGTAAACTCAGAAACAGCATCTACGGCTTCCGCTCCGTACTTTGCAATTTCGTTCAGACTTTTGTTCGCAGCATCCAGTTTCTTTCTGTCTGCATCTACTTGCGCTTTCTTTTCATCGGTAATCTCCTTGTTTTTTGCAAGTTCTTCCTCTGTTTTCCTTACAACGTCTTTTGCATCATCCAGTTTTTTCTTTACTGCATTTTTCTGTTCTTCTGTGGCGTTTGTTGGAAAATCCAGTGTAAGATGCCCCCTAAAACCAAGCGATTCTATCCCCTTGTGCCCAAATACTCCTGCCCATTGATTCCAATATAAAAATACCCCTGTCAGACAATGTCCGTCAGGGGATTTTTTTCGTAGATTTGATACCCGTCTTGACCGGTGGGATAAAATCATTTCTACTATGACAACAAAGATAGCAAACATTCTCCAGTGTTATGCATTGGGGATGGGGATAAAGCAGATAAGCAGGAGCTTTGAGCTGTCCCGCAACACGGTGCGCAGATATGTGCGCCTGTTTCAAGAGTGTGGCATACCGATAAAGGAACTGGCAGCCATGCCTTCCGCCCGCATCCAGGAGATGTTCTCCGAGGGTGTTGGCCGCAACAGGGTTCCGTCACAACGCCAACTTGAGCTTGAGGCACTTCTTCCTGAGTATGCCGCCCGACTTAGCCGCCGGGGTGTAACAGTGAAAAGCCTGTACGAAGAGTACCGCGAAACACATCCTAACGGATACAGACATGCCAGTTTCGGCAACAATCTCATGCGCTACCGCATGGTAACGCATGTTGTAGGGCATGTCGAGCATTATGCCGGAGACCAGATGTACATCGACTTTGCTGGCGATAAACTAGAGGTAGTTGACAGTGAAAACGGCGAATGCCGCAGCGTTGAAGTGTTCGTGGCCATACTTCCATGCAGCCACTATACCTACTGCGAGGCGGTCTGGTCTCAGTCAAGGCAGGACCTGATCAGGGCGTGTGAGAACGCTCTTCATTTTTACGGCGGGGTTCCGATGGCGATAGTACCTGACAACCTCAAGGCCGCCGTGACCCGTAGCGACCGCAACGAGCCTGTAATCAACGAGGAGTTTACAGCATTTGCCGAACACTATGGATGTACCGTATATCCCGCACGGGTACGTCATCCAAAAGACAAGGCCTTGGTGGAAAATGCCGTGAAACTGCTTTACCGCTCTGTCTATGCTGATATCGAGGGGCTTGTATTCAACTCGCTGGAATCTCTGAATGCGGCCATCTCCGAATCGCTCTCGGCCTTCAACGGGCGCAGGATGAGTGGACGTCCCCTGTCCAGACGGGAACAGTTTGAACAGATTGAATCCGACTGCCTCCGCCCACTTCCCGCCATACGTCATCAGATGAAAGAACGACGCTCCGCAACGGTAATGCGGAACAGCTACGTCACCTTCCGGCTTCACCATTACAGTGTACCAAAAGAGTATATAGGCAAACGTGTCGAGATTGTATATGATGCCGACACGCTGAAAATATATCATGGCCTGCGTCTGGTGACCACACATCAGCGTGATGACACGCCCTATGCCTATACGACTAAGGATGCCCACGGATTGCCTGGACGCCATGGAAGTTACGAAAAGGACCTGGAACAGATTTACGAACGAGCCGGTCAGACGGATAACGTCCTGTTGCTGTATCTGCGCAAGGTGGCGGAACTCAAGAAGTATCCTCCCGCGGCATTCCGTTCATGCAAAGGAATCATGGCACTGGAGAAGACCTTCGGACTGGAACGGTTGGTGGCAGCAAGCGCATGCGCCACGCAACTGCGCCAATACGGATATCAGGAAATAAGGCAAATCCTTGAGCGTGGGGATGATGCAGACTTCCTGTCAAAAGAAGACATTGATGATGAAGTCCCAGTAACATCTACCCACAAAAACATCCGCGGAGCAGCCTACTTCGCAAAATCAAAACATTTAAATAAGAACAACAATGGAAACAAATAATCTTACCACCCCAATAGCAGTCGAAAAAGACCGCAATACGTTGACAATCGAGCTGATGAACCGTATGAAGCTACATGGCATGGCAGCCGCTTTCACTGAAAGCCTGGCCTCCACCATGGCCGAAACAATGACAATCGACTCTTTCCTACACATGTTACTTGCCAGGGAATGGGACTACCGCGCCAATGCGGCCATCCAACGTCTTATACGCGGAGCTTCGTTCCGCTACAAGGCCTGCCTCGAACAGATAGACTATACAATCCCGCGTGGTCTTGACCGTAACCAAATGGAGCGTCTTGCTTCGCTGGAGTTCATTCGCCAGGGACAGAACCTCTTCATCACCGGTTCATCCGGTACCGGAAAGAGCTTCCTTGCCACAGCCATGGGGTATGAAGCCTGCAAGAAGGGTATACGGACATATTATGCGAATGCCCCGAAACTTATGGGTACGCTTAAAGTGGCAAAATTAAAAGGCACATTGGAAGCGGAACTCAAGAGAATCGAACGGAGCACACTGCTCATATTGGATGATCTATTCCTTGTGAACCTTGACGCCAAGGAACGTCCCATCCTGCTTGATATAATAGAGGACCGGCATGGACGCAAGTCTATCATCATTACCTCGCAACTGCCGACGGATAATTGGTATGACGCAATCGGGGATCCTACCGTGGCAGATGCCATAATGGATCGTATTATACATACGGCTCACCGAATTGAGTTAACCGGAGAAAGTGTCCGGAAGATGGCGGCATACAGAGGGAAATAAACTAAAATAATAATAACCCCATCGGTCAAGACTTTTTGAGGGGGCATTATTGAATATTTTCAGGGGGTAGAATCTTTTTGGTTTTAGGGGGCATCTTACACTGGATTTTCCATGTGCAACTACTTTTAGCGAGACGTTGTATTTCTGATTGCTGATTACAGGCAGCTTATAATCGTATTTCTTCAATATCTCGATTGCCGGAGTAAGAAGAACTATTTTATAGTCTTTATTCGTTTTCTTACGCCTATCCGATACGATGTATTTTCCGTTTTTTTCCTCAACATCCTTTTCAAAGTCGAATTTCTTGAAGTCGGAGTAAGCAAGTCCAGTGTAGCACTGGAACAGAAACAAGTCGCGTACACGGTCTATTGCCGGAACATTAATTTTGCATGAATGAATAGTTTTCAATTCTTCTTCCGTAAGATATTTCCGTTTCTCGAATTTTCCGCGCTCGAAGTGCAGTCCAGTATAAGGGTCTGTATCCAACAGCCCGAACTTCATTGCTTCATGGAGGTAACGTTTCAAACGTTTGTGATAGTTATAAATAGTTGGCTGTGATATTCCTTACTGATGAAGAAATTCGTCATAAAGCGTTATATTCGCTTTTGTAAGGTCATCCATATAATTTATCTTCCCGAACTTTTCAAGCGATTGTAGCAAGGTTCTGTGCTGTTTACGGGTGCTATCTTCGAGGTCTGTTCTATCCTCTATCCTTGTACGTACAAATTCAATGAACGAATCAGAACGGGTTGACTTTTCCAAAAACGCATTAAGTTTTTCAAAGTCGAATTGCTGGTTATTTCTCACAAGGTCAAGAATGAACTCATTCAACTTTGCCATCATCCCATCAAGTATTGTGTTAAGCTGGATGGAGTTGACCGAATTAATCACCTTCTTTTTTTCGTTCCATTGATCGGAATACACCTTTACCGGTGTTCCAATCCATTTCCGCTTGCCTTCCGAAGTTACTTCGATTTGAACAAGCCCTTTTTTGGTTTTCGTGGCGACTTTCTTTCTGTCGAACACGAATTTCATTGTTGGGTACTTCATGCTTTTTAACGTTTTAAGTTAGTAAATAGTTAAATCGGAAAACGGTATCACATTTTTGGTATCAAGTAAAAAAGTTGGTATCATATTGGTATCAAAAACAACTTCTTTCTCCGCATTTCTCTGTATTTATCCGCTTAATAGATGTTAATAGAATGCGGGAGGTAACAGCTTGATAGACAATAATAAACGCTTTAAATAACTGATATACAATAAAAAAGGCGGCTACCGAAGTAACCGCCTTTCGTGATTCCGAAGCGATTCGAACGCTTGACCCACGCCTTAGAAGGGCGTTGCTCTATCCAGCTGAGCTACGGAACCATCCTCATTTGCGGTTGCAAAGGTAGTGCTTTTTCTGATAACTCAAAAACTTTTTGCTACTTTTTTATTAATATTTTTATTTGTACTTATAAATCAAGTTCTTATGAATGTGTGATATTTTCTTGTTTCTACATTGTAACGCCGATAAGATGGTGAGATTAGGTTTTTACGAAGAGTAACTAACGTTATATAGCTTTCAAAAAGTTCAAAAAAATCAAAATAGAGTTGTGTTTTTGTATGATAAGACTTACTTTTGGGCGATAAACAATTAAAAAACACATAAAGTTATGAAGAAATTTATTTTTTTATTTGCATTTTGTATTACAGTAACCAGTCTTTTTGCGCAAACAGATCCTAACCAAATTAAGAAAGAAGGAAATGATGCGTTCAATGCCAAAAATTATCCGGTAGCGTATGCTAAGTTTAGTGAATATTTGAAACAAACTAATAATCAGGATTCTGCGACTGCTTATTATTGCGGTATATCTGCCAGTGAAGTAAAGAAATATGCAGAAGCTGTTACATTCTTTGATGTCGCTATTCAAAAGAAATTCAACATAGGAAATGCATATGCCCGTAAAGCTTTGGCCTTAGATGCTTTAAAGAAAACCGATGAATATGTGGCTACTTTGGAAGAAGGATTAAAAGTTGATCCGAATAATAAGACAATGGTGAAAAATTATGGCCTTCATTATCTGAAAGCCGGACTTGCTGCTCAGAAAGCCGGTAAGGCAGCAGAAGCAGAAGATTGTTTCAAGAAAGTGATTCCTTTGGATCATAAGACATACAAGACAAATGCTTTGTATAGTCTGGGTGTTCTTTGCTACAATGACGGAGCTAATATTTTGCAGAAAGCTGCTCCTTTGGCAAATTCGAATGCTGATAAATATGCAGCAGAAAAAGAAAAAGCTGATGCAAGATTTAAAGAAGCAGTAGATTATTTGGAAGAAGCTGCTAAAATATCACCGGAAAACGAAAACGTGAAAAAAATGCTTCCGCAAGTAAAAGCTGCAATGAAGTAATTATCTTGTTATAAAAGAATATGGAGGGTTGCCGATAGACACATCGGGTAACCCTTTTTTTATTGCATTTATACATACTTTTTGTGTACTTTTGCTGTCAAAACAGAAGGATTTTATGCGTTTGTACACTAAGGAACAGGCTGTCGGGCGAATGAATGACTTAGGATTGTCCCGTCGCCCTTTTATCTTTGTCATTAACTATCTACAAGATGCTTCTTATGTAGAGGATGTTGCATTGATAGATTCAACAGAGTTAATCTATAACCTGAATGGATTTACGAATGAATCGGCGTTGGATAAAAACTATTTGTATTCTTATCTTGATAAAAAAGATACGGATATTTATTGGCAAGCATATCCCGAATCTTTTGATATTTATCGGCGTTCGTTCCATATTGTTCAAAGTAATATTTTCGCAGGAAACAGTTTCTTGACAAACTTGACTTGCCGTACGCCGATAGAAACCGACCTCACGTTGGAAGATATTTATTTTCGTTCAAAAGCTATCTATAAATTGTGGGTTAAGGATTCATTTACAGTTTTTTCTCCTGAAATATTTGTCAGAATCCGTCAAGGAAAAATTTCTTCATATCCCATGAAGGGGACGGTTGACGCTTCAATAGCTAATGCTGTCCAATTACTGATGAATGATCCGAAAGAAGCGGCGGAGCACGCTACGATTGTCGACTTGATACGTAATGATTTAAGTATGGTAGCCAATCGAGTGTCAGTATCCCGTTATCGGTATATTGATGTCTTACAGACGAATCAAGGAGCTATTCTTCAGACAAGTTCGGAAATTCAGGGAGTGCTTCCGGATGATTATTGGAAACATTTAGGCGATATTATTTTCAAGTTATTGCCTGCCGGCTCTATAACGGGCGCTCCAAAGAAAAAAACGATGCAGATTATTCAAGAAGCAGAAACCTATGACAGAGGATTTTATACAGGTGTCATGGGTTATTTCGACGGAGAGAATTTGGATAGTGCCGTTATGATACGTTTTGTAGAGCAGCAAGGAAAGGAGATGTATTTCAAAAGCGGTGGGGGAGTCACTTGCCAAAGCGATGCAGAAAGCGAATATAATGAAATGAAACAAAAAGTATATGTGCCTATTTATTGAAACTATCCGGATAGAGAATGGAAAGATTTATAATCTTGATTACCATGCAGAACGTTTTAATCGGACTCGTGCAACCTTTTGGAAAGATTGCGCCCCGATTGATTTAGGGGGATTTATTTCTCCGCAATCATTTGCAGGTATCTATAAATGCCGGGTTGTGTATGGTAGAGAGATAGAAGAAATTACCTATACGCCTTATTGTATGAGGAAGATTACTTCATTGCGCTTGGTTGAATCTGACACGATTGATTACACCTATAAAAGTACGAATAGGGAGGATTTGAATGTCTTGTATGCGCGAAGGGAGATGGCGGACGACGTATTGATAGTGAAAGACGGCTATCTGACAGACACTTCTATTGCTAACGTGGCACTTTATAACGGGGAGAGATGGTGTGCGCCTTCCCGTCCACTACTTCGGGGAACAAAACGTGCCGAGTTGTTGGGCAAGAACTTGATTGTAGAGAAAGAAATTTTGCAGACACATTTGGGAGAGTACTCTAAAATAATGCTGTTCAATGCGATGATTGATTGGGGACGCGTCATACTACCTGTTGATGATGAACATTTAATCCTATAAACCATTATTAACTGAAATATACGGCTTCTTGCCGAACAAATCCCTCTCTTCCACTGTTATATTTATGTGTTTTTCATAGTATTAGATATAAGATTAATTAAAAAGATTGTACTCCACTTGTGAAAGCTAAAGTACGTCAGAGACAGAAGAGTCTGTTTTTTTGATAAATGTGTGAAAGCATCGGCTCATTAAGCCGATGCTTTTTTTATACCCTTTTATTTCCTTTTTTAGTTTATATGAAATAAAATTTGTACGTTTGTGGGGTAATAACAGAAAATGATAAAGATGAACATACCCGTTATCTTTCAGTTTTTAAAAGATCTTTCCGCGAATAACAATCGTGAGTGGTTTAATGAGCATAAGGCAGAATATGAGATAGCTCGTGCTGAGTTTGACAATTTTCTGGCAACGGTGATTGCCCGTATCTCCCTGTTTGATGAAACAATTCGGGGAATCCAACCCAAAGACTGTACCTATCGTATTTATCGGGATACCCGCTTCTCTGCGGATAAAACACCTTATAAAATTCATTTCGGCGGTTATATCAATGCGAAGGGCAAGAAGTCCGATCATTGTGGTTACTATGTACATCTGCAACCGGATGGTTCCATGCTTGCCGGCGGAAGTCTGTGCCTTCCTTCCAACGTCTTGAAAGCAGTTCGTCAATCTATTTATGATAATATCGAAGAGTTTCTTTCCATTGTGGAAGATCCGGAATTTAAGAGATACTTTCCGGTGATAGGAGAGGACTTCCTGAAGACTGCTCCGAAAGGCTTTCCGAAAGATTTCAAGTATATTGATTATCTGAAATGCAAGGAATATGTCTGTTCCTATCCTGTACCCGATGACTTTTTTACCCGTCCGGACGCATTGGAACAGATTGACGAGGTGTTCCGTCAATTCAAGCGGTTTGCCGATTTTATCAACTACACGATTGACGACTTTGAATAATATTGTAAATATAAACTTTAAAATTGAACCGATATGATAGTAGATACTTTAGAAAATCTGGAAAAATATGTGTCTTTAAATCCTTTATTTGCAGAAGCAGTTGCGTTTCTGAAATCCCATGACCTCCAAGCGATGGAAATCGGCAAGACGGAGCTGAAAGGAAAAGACTTGTTGGTGAACATTGCGCAAACGAATCCCAAAAGCAAGGAAGAAGCCAGGCTGGAGACACATAACGAGTTTATAGACATTCAGATTCCATTGTCGGGAACGGAAGTAATGGGTTACACTGCCGCCAAAGACTGTGTGCCGGCAGACGCCCCTTATAACGCAGAGAAGGACATTACTTTTTTTGAAGGATTGGCTGAGACCTACATTGCTGTGAAACCGGGAATGTTTGCCATCTTCTTTCCTCAAGACGGCCATGCTCCCGGCATTACTCCAGACGGCGTCAAGAAAGTGATAGTAAAAGTAAAAGCATAATCTAAATTCAATTCAGAGATGGAAAAGACACTTAATCTTATCAAAAATGACCCGTGGCTGGAGCCTTTTGCCAATGCTATTACAGGTCGTCGCCAGTTTGTGCTGAACAAGAAAGCCGAGCTGACAAATAAGGGAAAACAGACTCTTTCGGACTTCGCATCAGGCTATCTTTATTTTGGATTGCATCGTACCGACAAGGGGTGGACTTTCCGCGAATGGGCCCCGAATGCTACACATATCTATATGGTAGGTACATTCAATAACTGGGAGGAAAAGGCGGCCTATAAGTTGAAAAAACTGAAGAACGGACATTGGGAGATAAATTTGCCTGCCGATGCGATTCATCATGGCGATTTATACAAGTTGAACATATATTGGGACGGCGGCCAGGGAGAACGTATTCCCGCATGGGCTACGCGTGTCGTTCAGGACGAACAGACCAACATCTTCAGTGCTCAGGTTTGGGCGCCGGAGAAACCCTATAAATTCAAGAAGAAAACATTCAAGCCCAGCACCAACCCTTTATTGATTTACGAATGTCATATCGGGATGGCGCAACAAGAGGAAAAAGTGGGAAGCTATAATGAGTTCCGCGAAAAGATACTCCCTCGCATTGCCCAAGAAGGATATAATTGCATTCAGATTATGGCCATTCAGGAACATCCATATTATGGCAGTTTCGGATATCATGTATCCAGTTTCTTTGCCGCTTCTTCCCGTTTCGGTACTCCCGACGAGCTGAAAGCGTTGATTGATGCTGCTCACGGATTGGGAATTGCTGTGATTATGGACATTGTTCATTCGCACGCTGTAAAGAACGAAGTGGAAGGACTGGGCAACTTTGCCGGCGATCCCAACCAATATTTTTATCCGGGAGGACGTCGCGAACATCCGGCTTGGGATTCCCTTTGTTTTGATTATGGCAAGAATGAAGTCATTCACTTCCTGCTGTCCAATTGCAAATTCTGGTTGGAAGAGTATAAGTTCGACGGATTCCGTTTTGACGGAGTGACGTCGATGCTGTATTATAGTCATGGATTGGGCGAGGCTTTCTGTAATTATGCGGATTATTTCAACGGCCATCAGGATGATAATGCAATCTGTTACCTTACATTGGTCAACGAATTGATTCATCAGGTCAATCCGAAAGCAATAACCATTGCAGAAGAGGTTTCCGGTATGCCGGGGCTGGCTGCTAAAGTGGAAGATGGCGGCTACGGGTTCGATTATCGCATGGCTATGAATATTCCTGATTACTGGATTAAGACAATCAAAGAAAAGATTGATGAAGACTGGAAACCTTCCAGCCTGTTTTGGGAAGTGACCAATCGCCGCCAGGATGAAAAGACCATATCTTACGCAGAAAGCCACGACCAGGCTTTGGTAGGTGACAAGACCATTATCTTCCGGCTGATTGATGCGGATATGTATTGGCATATGCAGAAGGGGGACGAAAATTACATGGTCAGCCGGGGTATTGCGTTGCACAAGATGATTCGGTTGCTGACTGCTTCTACCATGAATGGAGGCTATCTGAATTTCATGGGAAATGAGTTCGGTCATCCTGAATGGATTGACTTCCCGCGTGAGGGTAACGGCTGGTCGTGCAAATACGCCCGTCGTCAGTGGGATTTGTTTGATAACAAAAATCTGACTTACCACTATATGGGGGATTTTGATGCGGAAATGCTGAAAGTAATCAAGAGCATGAAGAATTTCCAAGCAACCCCTGTCCAGGAAATATGGCATAATGACGGTGACCAGGTATTGGCTTACAAACGTAAGGATTTGATATTTGTCTTCAATTTCAATCCGAAACAATCATTTGTCGATTATGGTTTCCTGGTAACTCCGGGTGCTTATGAAGTGATATTGAATACCGATAATGTTGCATTCGGTGGAAACGGCTTGTCCGATGATTCGGTCGTTCATTTCACAATTGCCGACCCGCTGTACAAGAAGGAAAAGAAAGAGTGGCTGAAACTCTACATTCCTGCGCGTACTGCCGTGGTACTTAGAAAGAAGAAGTAGGGGATACCGATGAAGTTTGAATGTATCGTTCCCAAATACGGGTGGAAACGGAGTACGCAATGCTGCCGCCGCGAAGAAAGAAGCTGGATACGGCGTTTCTACTTTGTTTCCTTTCTGAAACAGGCCGGATACGAATGCTTTTAGCTTCTTTCCGTATGGAAAGACCCAGGAAATGGTGTTTTTAGCGCCTTTCGGAAACGAATCGAATCATCATCTGCCGATTTCCGGTATTTCCGAAAAAGAATCAGGCCGGAAACGGCGTTTCTTGGTAAACCGTATGATAAATGATAGGTCTGTAAAACATCAAAAGCCCCCGAAAACATTGTTTTCGAGGGCTTTTTTCATCATAGGTCCGATAACTTTTCTTTTACCTCGAAAGTTACTTTCAGTATCTTGCCATTGTAAGCTCCGACTGTTACGTCGGCCGGTTTATATGGCAACAGGCAGATTGCTTCTTTCACATCACTCATCAGGTCTACCGCTTCACAGGATTCCATTTGAGGAATCTGCAAGAAGTCGAAAGCGTGTGAAGGTATATTGATTGCCACGTCTGCCGGTTGGCCGTCGAAATTGATGACGAAAAACAATAACTCGTTTTTATATTTTCGCATGAATGTATATTGCTTATGCTCGTTGAAACGCCAGCCGTTTATGTTGGCATACATCAAATCAAAGAATACCCCTTTGGTGATAGCCTCCTCCTCATTGCAAAGTGTCAGAACCCGCCGGTAGATTTCATAGAGCCGTTTATGGTCGTCCGTAAGCATCTTACCGTCGAATTTCCCACCGTTGCGCCAGCGGCGGACGGTATCTACACTCCAATAATCGAATATTGTGGTCCGTCCGTCTCTTCCGCTGAATCCTTCGCTGTCCATTCCCATTTCTCCGAATTCCTGGCCGAAATAAATCATCATGGGATTTGTATTCATGCACGCCGAAACGATAAGTGCGGGAATTCCTTTGCGTGGATTGCCGGCAAAGAAGTCGGAAGCAATGCGTTGCTCATCGTGATTTTCGAGGAAGTTGAGCATTCTTTTTTCTATTCCGTTCAAACTTTGCCAACAATGCGTGATAGCGGTGGCAGATTGATATCCGCATACTACATTGCGTAGCGTATCATACAGTCCTACCTTGTCATATAAATAGTCGAACTTACCCCGCATCAGATAGTTACGGTATTCATTCGGATTATAAACTTCTGCAATGAAAATAATTTCAGGATAACTTTCCTTCACCTGCGGGATGGCCCATTCCCAAAACTCGACCGGAACCATTTCCGCCATATCGCAACGGAAACCGTCGATACCTTTGGAAGCCCAAAAGAGAAGGATGTCCAGCATTTTTATCCATGTGTCCGGAGTCGGGGAGAAGTAGCATACGCCGCCGTTCTGATAATCCACTCCATAGTTCAGCTTGATGGTTTCGTACCAGTCGGTAATATTGGGAGTGGCGTCAAAACGGTTGTTGCCTGTTGCTTTTGCAGGAAATTCGTGATAAGGCTCCGCAGCACCGGCTTTCATGTCAAACTGTGCATGAAGCTCTGCCTGAGGGATGTAATAAAAGTTGTTGTAAGGGCTGAAAGACAGGTTTGAATCGTCATTGGCTCCCAGTTCCGTAGTGCCGTCCGGTTGTGCATCCGAATGGTATTGGCGGGCTACGTGGTTGGGCACGAAGTCTATGATAACTTTCAATCCGGCACGGTGTGTACGGTGTACTAAATTCTCAAATTCCTTCATACGTCCTGGTACATCGTTCGCCAGGTCCGGGTCGACATCGTAATAATCCTTGATGGCGTAAGGCGAACCGGCTTTGCCTTTCACCATAGCGGGATGATCCGGGCTGATGTTATAGCGGCGATAATCCGTCTGGGTAGCGTGTTCGATAATACCTGTATACCAAATATGTGTACTGCCCAGTTTCTTGATTTCGGCAAGTGCTTTTAAAGTAAAATCGGCCATTTTGCCACAGCCGTTCGTATTTATGTCTCCATTGTAGACGCAATGGTTGTTGTTATTTCCAAACAGGCGGGTGAATACCTGATAGATGATTATTTTCTTTTCACCGTTCATATCGAATAGATTTTAAATTGTATTTACTATTTATTGCTTTTTTCGGAAATAGGGGCTATTTCCATATTTTCCCCTTTTCTGCCAACAGTTGGCTCAACACTCCATTGGCGATGTTGTATCCTTGCTCAAAGATTTCCTCTGCCTTTTCCAGTTCTGTGTTACTGTATCCATAGAGGTTGTATGGTTCAATCAGCAAATCACATTTCTCCCTTTCGGGGAAAGTGTTGGCGCGGAACATGAAGTGGAACGAACGCATGGCGATGCTGACAATATTCATTTTGTAATCTTGTGCCATAATCGGGCTTACATTGACAGCTACCACTTTGTTGCATACCCTGCGGAGAGTGGAAACCGGAAGATTCATCATCAGCCCGCCGTCTACATAGTTGGTCCCTTCAATGTTGACCGGGGCAAACATGACAGGCATACAACACGAAGCGGCTACCCGTTCGGCTATCGAACCGCGATGGAAGTGAACCATCCGTCCGTGGTCAAGGTCGGTTGCCGTGATGATTAATGGAATCTGTAGGTCTTCCAGATTTTTGGCTTTTATGTTGGTGCGGAGGAAATCAATGAATTCGCAAAGGTCGAATAATCCTTTCTTGGGGATTACTAACTTTGTCAAATCTTGAAATTTATGTCCGGAGAAGTACTCCAGCACTTGATGAGGTTCGTTTCCGTCGGCGTAGAAGACTCCCGCAAGGGCGCCGGCACTTACTCCAGAGATGATGTCCGGCTTAATATCATGCTCTAAGAGAGCTTGCATTACACCCAAGTGAGCGAAACCTTTGATAAATCCTCCACTCAGAGCATACCCTGTCTGATACTTCCGGCTCTTTCGATTGTTTGTATATACCTCCATGAATTTTGTCTCTTTCTGTAATCCGGCACGAATTTAGTGAATTTATTGAAAGTATTTGGAATATAACAAGTAGTTTTACTTGTTTTTGGGTATAAATAAGTTTGTTATGTCCACTTGTTCGAGGGTGAGCAACTTTATCTTTTTAGAAATACCGCCTGCATATCCTGTCAGGCTGCCGTTGCAACCTACTACCCGGTGGCAAGGGATGATGATACTAATCGGATTGTGTCCAACCGCATTGCCTACAGCTTGCGTTGACATGGATGGTAGCCCCTTCTTATCGGCTATCTCTTTTGCGATATCCTTGTATGTAATAATTTCGCCATAAGGGATTTTTCTTAATATTTCCCATACGGAGAGGCGGAAAGGGGTGCCCTCCAGATGTATGTCGGGCATGAAATCCGGATTTTCTCCGTTGAAATAACAGTTGAGCCATTCCTCAGTCTGCTTGAATATGGGCAATGCTTTTTCTTCATGTTCGGGAGATAGCGAAGCGGCAAAATATTTCTGCCCGTCCAGCCACAAACCTGTTAAGGAACTGCCGTCACTTGCGATTGTTATTCCGCCGATAGGCGACGGATATTTGTAAATGTATTGCATAACGTTATATATAATATAAGGTGTGATGTCTTCTACAAAAGTAACGTTTCATTTCCAAATAAAAATCTTTTTTATCTCTGTTTCCATTTGATTTTCTATCTTTTCGCTATCTTTGGCAACTAACAAACCGTTTTAATCATACAATAACGAAAAACAACCGATTATGAATCAAGAGTTATTAATGAATGCCAATAAACTGGTGGCATTTCTTCAGAAGCCGGCTTCTGAATTCACCAAAACCGATATCATTTCATTTATTCAGAAAAACGACATCCGTATGGTTAATTTCATGTATCCTGCGGGAGACGGTCGTCTGAAAACTTTAAATTTTGTCATTAATAATCAAGCCTATCTGGAAGCTATTTTGACGTGTGGAGAACGTGTCGACGGTTCCAGCCTTTTCTCTTTCATCGAAGCGGGAAGCAGCGACCTTTATGTCATCCCCCGGTTCCGTACGGCCTTTGTCGATCCGTTTGCTGAGATACCCACATTGTCCATCCTCTGTTCTTTCTTCAATAAGGATGGCGAACCGTTGGAAAGTTCGCCCGAATATACGCTTCACAAAGCCAGCAAAGCATTTACGGATGTGACAGGCATGGAGTTTCAGGCAATGGGTGAGTTGGAATATTATGTGATAGCGCCGGATACAAGAATGTTTGAGGCAACCGACCAGCGTGGTTATCATGAATCAGGCCCTTATGCAAAGTTCAATGAATTCCGCACACAATGTATGTCCTATATTTCCCAAACTGGCGGGCAAATTAAGTATGGCCACTCCGAAGTGGGCAATTTTACCTTAGAAGGTTATATTTATGAGCAGAATGAAATAGAATTTTTGCCGGTTCCTGTTGAACAGGCAGCCGATCAGTTGATGATTGCCAAATGGGTGATTCGCAATCTGGGATTCAAATATGGATACAATGTTACGTTTGCTCCCAAGATAACAGCCGGCAAAGCCGGTTCCGGATTGCACGTTCATATGCGCATCATGCAAGATGGAAAGAATCAGATGTTGAAAGACGGTATTTTGTCGGAAACAGCCCGAAAGGCTATTGCCGGAATGATGGAACTCGCGCCCTCAATCACTGCTTTCGGCAATACAAATCCTACTTCTTATTTCCGTCTTGTTCCGCATCAGGAAGCACCGACAAATGTTTGTTGGGGCGATCGTAACCGTTCTGTTTTGGTGCGTGTGCCTTTGGGATGGGCTGCTAAAAAGGATATGTGTACATTAGCCAACCCGTTAGAAACGGAAAGTTCTTTTGATACCACTCAGAAACAAACTGTAGAAATGCGTTCACCGGACGGTTCGGCTGATTTATATCAATTGCTTGCCGGACTGACTGTTGCCTGTCGTCATGGCTTTGAAATAGAAAATGCTTTGGAACTGGCCGAAAAGACCTATGTGAATGTGAATATTCACCAAAAAGAAAACGAAGAAAAATTGAAGGCATTGGCTCAATTGCCGGATAGTTGTGTCGCGTCTGCCGATTGTCTGGAGCAGCAACGGGCTATATTCGAACAATACAATGTGTTTAGTCCGGCAATGATTGACGGTATTATCTGTAAATTGCGCAGTTATGACGACAAGACGTTGCGTGCGGATTTGGATGGAAAACCACAGGAAATGCTTGAATTAGTACATAAGTATTTCCATTGCGGATAATGAATAACTGATATAGGGATAAAGCAGGGTATCCGGTACGGATATACTCTGCTTTATTCGTTTCAGGAGGTTACGAACGTTAAGTATTGGCCTATTTTCATAAAAAAGATGTTTTATGAAAAGAAAAAGGAAAGAACATGGTGCATTATCTTCCAATAATGCTTTCCTTTGTACCGACAACAATAAAGAGGTCTATTGCGATTTGATTATTTTATATGAATCTTCTCATTTATTTGAGCATATCCATCTCTAATTTAGCTCTTCCCAAAACTTTCTTATTGAATTATTAATTTTTTATATTTGTATTTTATGAATTTGTACATTGGAAATCTTAGCTATAACGTTAAGGAATCAGACTTGAGAAATGTAATGGAAGAGTATGGAACGGTTGCTTCTGTAAAATTAATCACCGACCGTGAGACAAGAAGATCGAAAGGGTTTGCATTTATTGAAATGCCGGATAATACAGAAGCCAACAATGCTATCAGACAATTGAATGGTGCCGAATACGTAGGCCGTTCAATGGTAGTAAAAGAAGCTTTGCCACGAGATTAAGACTGAGATATAGCCGATAAATAAAAGAAGTGCGTGTTGGACAAAACCAGCACGCACTTCTTTTATTATGTTATTTAGTGACGTTTATGCAATGCCGTGAGCATTGACAGTATTGTCTATCTTTTTAATCAGACCTTGAAGTACTGCGCCCGGACCGCATTCTGTGAAATCGGTAGCACCGTCGGCAACCATATTTTTCACCGATTGAGTCCAGCGTACGGAAGCAGTCAACTGGGCAACCAGATTCTTCTTGATTTCTGCAGGGTCGGTATGAGGAAGAGCATCTACATTCTGATATACCGGACATTTGGGAGTATGGATTTCTGTAGCTTTAATGGCTGCCTCCAACTCTACTTTAGCAGGATTCATCAACGGAGAGTGGAAAGCGCCGCCCACTTTCAACGGAAGGGCACGTTTTGCTCCCGCAGCCTTCATCAGTTCGCAAGCCTTTTCGATACCCGGTATGGAGCCTGAGATAACGACTTGTCCCGGACAGTTGTAGTTGGCAGGTACACAAACTTCACCTTCTGCATTTACAGAAGCGCAGATTTCTTCTATTTTCTCATCCGGCAATGCGATGATGGCAGCCATTGTGGAAGGAGTTGCTTCACAAGCCTTCTGCATAGCCATTGCACGTGCGTAAACAAGTTTCAAGCCATCTTCAAAGCTCAAGGCTCCGGCAGCTACCAAAGCAGAAAATTCACCGAGGGAGTGTCCTGCTGTCATTTCCGGCTGGAAATCGTCGCCCATGCAAAGAGCAGAGATAACAGAATGAAGGAATACGGCAGGTTGAGTTACTTTTGTCTGACGAAGGTCTTCGTCTGTACCGTTGAACATGATATCTGTAATGCGATATCCGAGAATATCATTTGCTTTTTCAAACAATTCTTTTGCTAAAGCTGAGTTTTCATACAGGTCTTTACCCATTCCAACGAATTGGGCGCCTTGACCGGGAAATACAAATGCTTTCATATTTTTATTATTTAATTGATTTTTAATTGCGGATGCAAAGTTACGGATTTTTATGATACGGTCGCACAAAATGCCTATATTTGTGCAATGGAGTCGGGAAAATGCCATAGCGGACCGTTGCCGTTGCCAATATGCAATTCCTTTCCTGCCATAATAGCCTCAGTGATGTAAGTTTTTGCACATTGGATAGATTTCTGTATCGGGTAGCCTTTTGCCAGGCAGGTAGCAATGGCAGAGGAGAGGGTACAGCCGGTTCCGTGCAGATTGCTGCTTTCTATTTTTCTCTCTTTATATATATGCATAAATTCAGTAGTACATAGAAGGTCGAACATGATGTCACCTTCCAAATGCCCGCCTTTTATTAATATGTCGGTATGAAAATTATCCGTCCATATCTTAGCTGCTTCCTGCATCTCCCGAATGTCGCGGATGCTTTTACCTGTAAGTACAGTTGCTTCATCGATATTAGGCGTTATTAGAGTAACGAATGATATCAACCCCTTTTTTATCTCTTCTATCGTTTCATCGGTCATCAACTTTCGTCCGCTGGTAGATACCATTACAGGGTCGTACACGACATATTCCGGCCTGTACTTTTTCAGACAATCGGAAATGACACGGACAATCTGAATATCATGTACCATACCTATTTTTATAGCAACAGGCCGAAGGTCTTCCATTACAGCCTCTATTTGTCCACATACAATTTCGGGAGATATAGCCTGCACGGCACTAACTCCCAACGTGTTTTGCACGGTGACTGCGGTGATTGCCGATGCTGCATATCCTCCCAAAGCTGAGATAGTCTTTATATCTGCCTGAATACCTGCACCACCCGAACAATCGGAACCGGCAATGGATAAAATGACTGGATGACGTTCCATTTTAGTTTTTTAAATAGTTGTCCGGCAAAGATAGAATAAAAAATGATGTCGTACAAAATGATATACGTTTCATATACAATAAGTATTCTTGTCCTCATTCATTTAGCCGCTTATAATCATCAACTTTGTATGATTCTGATTAAAAGTCATAGCTTTTTGCCTAACTAAACAAATGTTTTTGTAAATTTGCGCCTTTAAAAACGGGGATACCCCTTAAAGTGTAAAATAGTAAAATCACAGATATAGCTATGAGTAAGAGATTTACCGAGTATTCGCAATTTGACCTTTCACAGGTAAACAAAGATGTGCTGAAGAAATGGGACGAAAACCAGGTTTTCGCCAAGAGTATGACAGAACGTGATGGTTGTCCTTCATTTGTATTTTTCGAAGGCCCACCCTCGGCTAACGGTATGCCGGGTATTCACCATGTAATGGCTCGTACGATTAAAGATATTTTCTGCCGTTATAAAACCATGAAAGGCTATCAAGTGAAGCGTAAAGCCGGATGGGATACACACGGATTGCCTGTGGAACTGAGTGTGGAAAAGGCTTTGGGTATCACAAAGGAAGACATCGGTAAGAAAATCTCTGTTGCCGATTATAACGCCGCCTGCCGGAAAGATGTGATGAAATATACGAAAGAGTGGGAAGACCTGACTCATCAGATGGGATATTGGGTGGATATGAAACATCCTTATATCACCTATGACAACCGCTATATTGAAACACTGTGGTGGCTGCTGAAACAATTGTACAAAAAAGGATTGTTGTATAAAGGATATACCATCCAACCCTATTCTCCGGCTGCCGGAACAGGATTGAGTTCACATGAGTTGAATCAGCCGGGCTGTTATCGTGATGTGAAAGATACGACTGTCGTTGCACAGTTCAAGATGAAGAATCCCAAACCGGAGATGGCAGAGTGGGGGACTCCCTATTTCATAGCATGGACAACTACTCCGTGGACATTACCTTCAAATACGGCGCTTTGTGTAGGACCGAAAATTGACTATGTGGCTGTGCAGTCTTACAATGCTTATACTGGAGAACCTATCACGGTTGTTTTGGCAAAAACTTTGTTGAACGCACATTTCAATGCAAAAGCTGCCGACTTGAATCTGGAAGATTACAAGCCCGGAGATAAACTTGTGCCGTTTAAAGTCATTGCCGAATACAAAGGGGCCGATTTGGTAGGCATGGAATACGAACAACTGATTCCCTGGGTAAAACCCGTCGAAGTATTGGAAAACGGCACTTGGAAAGCCAGCGATAAAGCCTTCCGTGTTATACCGGGCGATTATGTGACTACGGAAGACGGTACGGGTATCGTTCACATTGCGCCGACTTTTGGCGCAGACGACGCCAATGTGGCACGCGCCGCAGGCATCCCGTCGCTGTTTATGATAAATAAGAGAGGAGAAACCCGCCCGATGGTAGACCTGACAGGTAAATTCTATCTGCTGGACGAACTGGACGAGACTTTCGTAAAAGAATGTGTCGATGTCGACCGATACAAGGAGTATCAGGGCGCATGGGTGAAAAACGCCTACGACCCTCAATTCATGGTAGATGGCAAATACGATGAGAAAGCCGCACAAGCTGCCGAATCTTTGGATATTGTGATTGCCATGATGATGAAAGCAAGCAACAAAGCCTTCAAGATAGAGAAACATATCCACAACTATCCGCATTGCTGGCGTACGGACAAACCGGTTCTTTACTATCCGTTGGATAGCTGGTTTATCCGCTCCACGGCTTGCAAGGAACGCATGATTGAACTTAATAAAACAATCAACTGGAAACCGGAATCTACGGGTACAGGCCGTTTCGGCAAGTGGTTGGAAAATCTGAATGACTGGAACCTCAGCCGTTCACGCTATTGGGGAACCCCGTTGCCGATTTGGCGTACGGAAGACGGTACGGACGAAAAGTGCATTGAGTCTGTAGAAGAACTTTACAACGAAATAGAAAAATCGGTGGCTGCCGGATTCATGAAATCCAATCCGTACAAGGACAAAGGCTTTGTTCCGGGCGAATATACCGAAGAAAACTATGATAAGATTGACCTTCACCGTCCTTATGTAGATGATGTTATATTGGTATCGAAAGACGGTCAGCCGATGAAACGTGAATCTGACTTGATTGATGTTTGGTTCGATTCGGGTGCGATGCCTTATGCGCAGATTCATTATCCGTTCGAGAATAAAGAACTGTTGGACAACCGTATGGTATATCCGGCCGACTTCATCGCAGAAGGAGTAGACCAGACGCGCGGTTGGTTCTTCACGCTGCACGCCATTGCTACAATGGTATTTGATAGCGTGTCCTACAAGACTGTAATCTCCAACGGACTGGTGCTTGACAAAAACGGCAACAAGATGTCCAAGCGTTTGAACAATGCTGTCGACCCCTTCGCTACAATCGAAAAGTACGGTTCCGACCCGTTGCGTTGGTATATGATAACCAACTCTTCTCCGTGGGACAACCTGAAATTTGATGTGGAAGGAGTGGAAGAAGTCCGCCGCAAATTCTTCGGTACTTTATACAACACCTATTCGTTCTTCGCGCTTTATGCCAACGTCGACGGATTTGAATATAAAGAAGCTGACGTACCGATGAAAGAACGTCCCGAAATCGACCGTTGGATATTGTCTGTATTGAATACTTTAATTAAAGAAGTAGATACTTGTTATAATGAATACGAACCGACAAAGGCAGGACGTTTGATTTCCGACTTTGTGAATGACAATCTGTCCAATTGGTATGTTCGTCTGAACCGCAAACGTTTCTGGGGCGGCGAATTTACACAAGATAAATTGTCTGCATATCAAACACTGTACACCTGTCTCGAAACAGTTGCCAAATTGATGTCTCCCATCTCACCGTTCTATGCCGACCGGTTGTATACAGACTTAATCGCTGCAACAGGACGCGACAACGTAGTTTCCGTACATTTGGCCAAATTCCCGGAATGTAAGGAAGAGATGATAGACAAAGAACTGGAAGCCCGTATGCAGATGGCACAGGATGTTACGTCGATGGTATTGGCACTGCGTCGTAAGGTAAATATCAAGGTGCGTCAGCCGTTGCAATGCATCATGGTTCCGGTGGTGGACGAAGAGCAGAAGGCTCATATCGAAGCTGTGAAGAACTTGATTATGAACGAAGTGAATATCAAGGAAGTCAAGTTTGTCGACGGTGCCGCCGGCGTGTTGGTGAAGAAAGTGAAATGTGATTTTAAAAAACTTGGCCCGAAATTCGGAAAACAGATGAAGGCGGTAGCCGCTGCTGTTGCCGGAATGCCGCAGGAAGCAATCGCCGAACTGGAAAAGAACGGAAAATATACGTTGAACCTGGAAGGGGCGGAAGCTGTAATTGAGGCAGCGGATGTCGAAATCTTCAGTGAAGATATCCCGGGCTGGCTGGTAGCTAACGAAGGCAAGCTGACAGTGGCACTCGAAGTAACTGTTACTGAGGAGTTACGCCGCGAGGGTATTGCCCGCGAACTGGTGAACCGTATTCAGAATATACGCAAGTCGAGCGGATTTGAGATTACAGACAAAATAAAAATAACAATCTCGAAAAATACGCAAACGGATGATGCGGTAAAAGAATATAATACTTATATTTGTAACCAAGTTTTAGGCACATCTTTGGAACTTGTGGATGAAGTAAAAGACGGTACGGAACTTAGCTTTGACGACTTCTCTCTGTTCGTGAATGTGGTGAAAGACTAATACGATATTGATTAACCTTTTTAAATTGCAAGATTATGACAGAAAAGACGAGATACTCTGATGCGGAACTTGAAGAGTTCCGTGCCATCATCAAAGAGAAACTGGAATTGGCTCAACGTGATTACGAGCAGTTGAAGAACAGTTTGATGGGCTTGGACGGAAATGATACCGATGATACATCTCCTACATACAAAGTGTTGGAAGAAGGAGCTAATACGCTTTCTAAGGAAGAAACAACCCGCTTGGCGCAACGCCAGTTGAAGTTTATACAAGGATTGCAGGCAGCTTTGGTACGTATCGAAAACAAGACTTACGGTATTTGCCGCGAAACAGGCAAACTGATTCCGGCTGAGCGTTTGCGTGCTGTCCCTCACGCTACATTGAGTATTGAGGCAAAAAACAGTGGTAAAAAATAACAGATAGCTACACAAGCTACGAGTGACGGGCTACAAGTAGCTGCGCAAAGTTTACGCACGGCACTTGTAGCTCGTTATGTTTAATTTAGAATGAACACATGAAGAAACTATTTACGAAGGGGAGAATCACCCTTCTTGTTATCTTTTCCGTATTGATTATCGACCAGTTCATAAAAATCTGGATTAAGACTCATATGTATTGGCACCAGAGCAAGCGTGTGACAGATTGGTTTTATATTTACTTCACCGAAAACAACGGGATGGCTTTCGGGATGGAAATCTTTGGAAAATTATTTCTGACCACCTTCCGTATCGTGGCTGTGGCGTTGATAGGCTGGTATCTCTATAAAATCGTAAAGAAAGGCTTTAAAACCGGATACATCGTTTGTGTTGCCTTGATTCTGACCGGAGCATTGGGCAATATTATCGACAGTGTATTCTATGGAGTGATTTTCAACGAAAGTACGCATTCGCAGATTGCTTCATTTATGCCCGAGGGTGGGGGATATTCTACCTGGTTCTACGGTAAAGTAGTCGATATGTTTTATTTCCCGATTATAGAAACGAACTGGCCTGCATGGATGCCGTTTGTGGGTGGGGAACATTTTATATTCTTCAGTCCGATTTTCAACTTTGCCGATGCTGCCATCAGTTGCGGTATCATTGCTTTGTTGCTCTTCTATAGCAAATATCTGAATGAGGCTTATCAACCAGACAAAGATAAAAAAGAAAGTGCGGCACATGAATAATAAATTTCGGTTTCATCTGTGTCTTGGCTGCATACTTGCGTTTGCAGTAGCCGGGTGTAAAGTGAAAAGGCCCGATGATGTAATTTCGGAGTCGAAGATGGAGAGCCTGCTGTATGATTATCACCTGGCGAAATCTATGGGCGACAACCTTGCTTACAGTGAGAATTATAAGAAAACATTGTATATCTATGCTGTTTTTAAAAAGCATGGTACTACGCAGGCTGTGTTCGATTCGTCTATGGTGTGGTACACACGCAACACGGAAGTGCTGTCGAAAGTTTACGATAAGGTGCGGAAACGTTTGAAAGACGAACAGGAACTCGTCAATGACCTGATTGCCAAACGCGACAAGAAACCGAAAATGACCCAATCTGGCGACAGTATTGATGTATGGCCGTGGCAACGTATGGTGCGCCTGACCGGCGAAACGATGAATAACCGCTATCTATTCGTTTTGCCGACGGATTCTAACTACAAAGAACGGGATACTTTGGTGTGGGAAGTGAATTATCGGTTCCTTGAACCGGTGCTTGCCGACTCTTCGAGATTCGTTATGATGGCGATGCAGGTAATCTATGAAAAGGATACGGTCAGCCATTGGGAAACAGTGTCCGAACCGGGTATCCGGCAGATTCGTCTGTATGCAGACACGTTGGGAGAAATGAAGGAGATAAAAGGTTTCATTTATTATCCGGTGGAGAAGAAGGTAAAGGCAGGAGCATTGTTGGCCGACCGCTTTTCCATGATTCGTTATCATTGTACGGACACACTTCCTTTTGCGGTTCGTGATTCTTTGAATAAGATAGAAACTTTATGGGTGGATTCTCTGAAAGAATTGTCCGGTAAAGAAAAAACTGATTCTTTGCATAAGGCAGTGGAGGAGAACAAAGGAGATATCCAACGTTTGGCACCGGACAAGATGAATCGTCGGCGTACCGGAAGCCACCGTGAGAAGAAGCCGGAACAGATTGAAGTCGAACAGCACATCCGGCAGGAAAGGCTGGAACAAAGAAAAGAGCGGCAGATGAGCCAGCGTAAAAGACAACAGCAAAGAAATCAAACCCGCTAATCCTTATGAAACGATTTGCATCTCATTATTTGCTGATACCTGATGTCGGATACATGAAACAGCAGGTAGTGGAGATAAATGACGAAGGTGTTGTCCGGCGTATCTTCCCATTGACGGAAGAAATTGAATCTGTCGAATGGATGCCGGGGGTTATCGCACTGCTCTCTGCAAGCCGGATGGAGGAGATAAAAAACACTGGGATGATTTTAAAAAACATCCCAATGTTTCCATCCAATCTTTCCAATGTTTTCATCCAATCTTCCCAATGTTTGAATGAGTTTCTTGAAGAGGCTTCAAAAAGAGGAGAAGCCCTGTTTCCTTATCTGTTCTATCCCTTCGATTTTATTTCCATGCAGCCTGTCGGCGGAACTCGGCACAGATTACTGCGGTAGCGATGGCTACATTGAGTGATTCGGACGTTTCCTGCCCTTGCGGATAATTGGGAATGTATAGTTTTCGGCTGATTAAATTCTCCACTTCTTCTCCTATACCGTTTCCTTCATTTCCCATGACAATCAAACCGTTGGGGGATAGCGGTTGTTCATACATATTTTTCCCGTCTAAGAAAGTCCCGAATACGGGAATATCATCTCCGAGCGAGCGGATAAAATCAGGAAGAGCCGTATAATGTATTTTTACCCGTGCAATTCCACCCATAGTGGCCTGCACGGTTTTGGGATTGTAGACGTCTACCGTGTTCGGCGAACAGATAATATGCTCGATACCGAACCAGTCGGCCAGCCGGATGATGGTTCCTAAATTTCCGGGGTCTTGAACGCCGTCCAATGCCAGACAAAGAGAGTGGCGGACTACTTCCGGACGGAGAGTATATGAAGGTTGTTCAAAAACGGCGAGTACTTGTTGGGGTGTTTTCAGCAAACTGGCACGGGAAAGTTCTTCCTGAGAAACTTCCACAATCTCATTGGCACGGATATCCGTATGTTTTTGAAGCCATAATGAAGTGGCAACCAAAAAACGACAGGGAAAATGTTCGAGCAAGTCGCCTACCAACTTAGGACCTTCGGCAAGGAAAACTCCTTCTTCCTTACGTATCTTCTTCTGTTCCAGCGAGTGGATATACTTTATTTTGTTTTTGCTTAATGATGTCATAAATCTGATATTAAGTTGCAAAGCTATAAAGATATTTTCAATCTGTCTCCTCTTTTTCTTAATTTATTTTCCGATGCAGAAAATATAATTTATCTTTGTAATCGTATTTTTTGATATTATTGATGTAAGAACCGTATGAGGAGAAATTTCCTTTTTTTGATTGCTTCCGCTACTGTCTTGACATTTGCTTCGTGCACTGCCACTAAGTTTGTGCCGGATGGCTCTTATTTGTTGGATGAGGTCATGATTCGTACGGATCAGAAAGATATCCGCCCTTCTTCTTTGCGTATGTATGTCCGCCAGAATCCCAATGCCAAATGGTTTAGCCTGATTAAGACGCAGCTTTATGTCTACAATCTTTCGGGGCGTGATTCTACCAGGTGGGGGAATAAGTTTCTGCGAAGAATAGGGGATGCTCCGGTGATATACAGCGAGGAAGACGCTTCACGTTCGGAAGAAGAGATTACGAAAGCTGTGCATAACATGGGATACATGGCAGCGACAGTGAAACGCTCAGTGAAGGTAAAAAAGAAAAAGCTGAAACTGTATTATGACGTGACGGCAGGAAAACCATACATTGTCCGTTCTATTAAATATGACATAGACGACCCTACAATAGCCGGTATCTTGAAGGAAGATTCAGCCGCAAACTTATTAAAGGAAGGAATGTATTTTGATGTCAATGTCTTGGATGCGGACAGGCAGCGTATTACGGACAGGCTGTTGCGGAATGGTTATTATAAATTCAACAAGGACTATATCGGATATACAGCCGATACCACCCGCAATACGTATCGTGTGGATTTGACTCAATCCTTGCAGCCGTATAAAAGTCATGTAAGTGATTCTGCGGGAATACACCGGCAATATTGGATAAATAAAGTTAATTTCATCGCAGATTATGATGTCTTGCAGTCTTCTGCAATGAGCAGTGTCGAAATTAACGATTCCGTTCATTATAAGGGATATCCGATTTATTACAAAGACAAACTTTATCTGCGCCCTAAGGTACTGGTGGACAATCTTCGTTTTAAACCCGGAGATTTGTTTAATGAAAGGCGCATACAGCAGACATATTCTAATTTCGGACGCCTGTCGGCATTGAAATATACCAATATTCGTTTTGTCGAAACCCAGGTAGGCGATTCAACAAAGCTCGATTGTTATGTGATGCTGACCAAGAGCAAACATAAATCCATCGCTTTTGAGGTAGAAGGAACGAATTCTGCCGGCGACTTGGGGGCAGCGGCTTCCGTTTCTTTTCAAAACCGCAATCTTTTTCGGGGATCGGAGACTTTTATGATAAAGTTTCGTGGCGCTTATGAAGTGATTTCCGGTCTTCAGGCAGGTTATTCAAATAACAATTATACAGAATATGGAGTAGAGACAAGCGTCAATTTCCCTAATTTCCTGTTCCCTTTTCTTTCTTCGGACTTTAAGAGGAAAATCCGTGCTACTACAGAGTTCGGATTACAGTATAATTATCAGATGCGCCCTGAGTTTCTGCGTACGATGGCTTCTGCCAACTGGAGTTATAAATGGATTCAACGCCAAAGAATACAGCATCGTCTCGATCTGATAAATATCGGATTCCTTTATTTGCCGCGTATTTCCGAACGGTTCAAAGAAGATTATATCAATAAAGGACAGAATCAGGTTTTTCAGTATAATTATCAAGACCGTCTGATTGTAAATATGGGATATAGCTATAATTACAATAGTGTAGGCGGATCTGTCGTCAATAATACAATTGCTGCCAATTCGTATTCTGTCCGTTTTAATTTCGAGTCTGCCGGAAATGTGCTGTATGCCTTATCTAAGGCGACGAATATTCGTAAAAACGAGAATGGTGAGTATGCCATATTGGGGATTCCTTATGCCCAATATCTTAAAGGAGAATTGGATTTTGCCAAAAATGTAAGAATAGACCATCGCAATTCAGTTGCATTCCATATTGGTGCAGGAGTTGCTGTTCCTTACGGGAATGCGAAAACTATTCCGTTTGAAAAGCAATATTTCTCGGGTGGTGCTAATAGTGTCCGTGGATGGTCGGTACGTGATTTGGGACCGGGGACTTTTGCAGGAAACGGGAATATGCTGGATCAATCCGGCGATATTAAGCTGGATGCCAGTATTGAGTATCGGAGCAAATTATTCTGGAAATTTCAAGGAGCGGTATTTGTAGATGCCGGTAATATTTGGACAATCAGAAATTATGCTAATCAGCCGGGAGGGGTTTTCGAGTTCGATAAGTTCTATAAACAGATAGCGGTGGCTTACGGGTTAGGTCTGCGGCTTGACTTGGATTTCTTCATTCTTCGGTTTGATGGAGGTATGAAAGCTATCAATCCTGCTTTCGAGACAAAGAGAGAACATTTTCCGATTATTCATCCTAAATTCAGTCGTGATTTTGCATTTCATTTTGCGGTGGGATATCCTTTCTGAGTAACGGATGATAAGGAAAAAGGAGATGAAACTCGCTTCGGCAGGTTTCATCTCCTTTTTATTTGCTTTTTGTCTGTTGTTTCTTAACGGGCTGCATACATAAGGTTGCCTGTTGCAATTTGACGGGCTGCCATCATGCCTTGAGCATCCAGAGTTACGTTCATTTTTTCACCGTTTGGTAAGAATAAGTCGGCAGTACCGTCGTTGTTCATCTTTATCAGTTCTGCGCTTTCGCCGTTTGCTACAACATTCCAAATGTTGGCTTCTTCGTTGTAAATCAAATCTATAGAAGCAGTTTCACCTTCTTTCGTGATTGAATAACCATTTTCTAATGTTTTCACTAAGTAATTGCCGTTTTCTCCTTTTACCTTTTTCACGTCACCTACATTGGCCATCGGATTAGAACCGCTCCAGAACTCAATAGAGTTGATAACTAAAGCGTCCGCCATATAAGCTACTCCGTAAACCGGAATAATGTTCAAAGCCAAAAATACAAGTTCGTTTACAAATTTGTTTCCAACAGATTGGTTCCAGGAAGATAAACGATTGAATAATCCGAATGAACCTACGCAAGAACTAAATAGCAGACTGCCGCTAAGTATTACTGCGATTAAAGACAGTTTCCCTCTTTTCATATCAAAATGTTTTTGATTAATAATAAATATTTATGTGCTCTCTTTTTGATAGATGCAAATATAATATTTTTTTTATCAATCCAACGTTATTCTTATTGTTTTTTGTATGAAGTGGATTTTCGCCGTAGTAATTCGTTTCCGATAATGTGGTCTATTGAAAACTTTCCCGGACCGACAATATATATGATTGTAAATACAACCAAATAGACGAAGGCCAGTTCTTTAACGGCAAATACGTCATTGGTGTGGACTACAAAGAAAGCTATAATCATTGTGAAAATCATCGGAATCATCGCCAGCCGGTATAAGAATCCGATAATGAAGGCCATAGAACATACAAGCTCGGCAAAAATCGCTAATCCGAGTGATATGGGGCTTCCTATTCCCAAAGGATCGGGAAAAGTTGCCGATAGTTCCTGAAAACTGCTCCATTTTTGAATACCATGATTCATTAATAAGATACCGAAGATGATTCGGACTGCTAACAATAACAAAGATACTTTTGTAGCATTGGGCTTTGTGGGAAATAAAAAATTGTAAATCATAAATTGTTCTGTTTTTAAGTTCATTCCTATTTAACGTAAAATATCTTCGGTTTGTTCTCATGAATAAATAAACTTTATATCTTTGCCGGAAATATAGATAAATATGGCACAACATACTTATGATAATGAATCTGTCCAGGAATTGTTGGACTGGGCGAAGAAGATGATTGAAACTAAAAATTATCCGACTGAAAAATATCAGCTTAATCAGTGTACTGCCATCATTAACGGTAAACAGTATTTGGAATCGTTGATTGCAATGATTGGCAGAAATTGGGAGAACTCTACTTTTCATCCCATTATTGAACAATTATGGGAATTCCGGGAAAAATGGGAGAATAAACAAGGATAAATCAGGAGTAGGGAAGATAAATAGATGGCGGTGAGTTTTTATACTTAATTTTAGACAAGAATACGGACAGTAAACTAAAAAAATGTATCTTTGTTCCGAATTAACATTTTAATAAAATTATCAATACATGAACAATTCCCCTCAGCGTGCTGCCAAAGGCTTTACGAGAGCTTTTTGGGTCAGCAACACAGTCGAACTGTTTGAACGTATGGCGTATTATGCCGTTTTTATCGTTCTCACTATTTATCTTTCTTCCATTTTAGGTTTTAATGATTTTGAAGCAAGTATGATTTCCGGACTTTTCTCCGGAGGATTATATCTGCTTCCTATTTTTTCCGGTGCTTATGCCGATAAAATCGGTTTTCGGAAATCAATGATTGTAGCATTTACCTTATTATCTGTCGGATATTTGGGATTGGGAGTTTTGCCTACTTTATTAGAGGCTGCCGGATTGGTGAATTATGGTGCGACGACCCAGTTTAATGGTTTGCCTGATAGTTATTCCCGTTGGATGATTGTGCCTGTCTTGTTTGTTCTGATGGTAGGCGGTTCTTTCATCAAATCTATTATTTCTGCTTCTGTGGCCAAAGAGACGACAGAGGCTACACGTGCCCGTGGATATTCTATTTTTTATATGATGGTGAATGTAGGTGCGTTCACTGGTAAGACGATTGTCGACCCTTTACGGAATGTGATTGGTGAACAGGCTTATATCTATATCAATTATTTTTCAGGGGCGATGACTGTTACTGCTCTGTTTGCTGTTATTCTTCTTTATAAATCTACTCAAACGGCAGGAGAAGGAAAGAGTATCCGTGAAATCGGGCAAGGATTTATGAGAATCATAACGAATTGGCGTTTGTTGATTCTCATATTGATTGTCACAGGATTTTGGATGGTGCAACAGCAACTTTATGCTACAATGCCGAAGTATGTGATTCGTATGGCGGGTGAAACGGCTAAGCCGGGTTGGATTGCCAATGTGAATCCTTTTGTGGTGGTATGTTGTGTCAGTTTTATTACGCGTCTGATGGCAAAACGTAGTGCCATTGCTTCAATGAATGTGGGAATGTTCCTGATTCCTGTTTCGGCTTTGTTGATGGCGTGCGGAAACTTGCTCGGCAACGATGTATTTTCCGGAATAAGCAATATTACGTTGATGATGGTTACTGGTATCGTCGTTCAGGCGCTTGCCGAGTGTTTTATTTCTCCCCGCTATTTGGAGTACTTCTCTTTGCAGGCCCCGAAGGGAGAAGAAGGAATGTATTTGGGATTCAGCCACCTGCACTCTTTCCTTTCATCTATTTTTGGTTTTGGCTTGGCAGGAATCCTACTGACAAAATATTGTCCTGACCCTGCTTTGTTTGAGACACGTGAGGCGTGGGAAGCGGCAAGTGTCAATGCTCATTATATATGGTATTACTTTGCTGCGATTGGTCTTATTGCTGCTGTAGCACTGCTATTATTTGCAAAAATCACCGAATCCATCGACAAAAAGAAGAAAACTTATCAGTAAATATCTTCCTTTTTATGTATATTTGCCGCCACTTTGCCGTAAAAGTTGACGGCATTTTGCATTTTAATAAAGAAGGTAAAACATGAAAGTAAAATTTATAAGCTTGGCAAGTGGCAGTAGCGGAAACTGCTATTATCTGGGCACTGAAACTTATGGAATACTGATTGATGCCGGCATTGGCATTCGTACTATAAAGAAAACACTAAAGGATTTTAATATCTTGATGGATAGTATCCGTGCCGTATTTATTACACATGACCATGCAGATCATATCAAGGCTGTAGGTCATCTGGGGGAGAAGTTGAATATCCCTGTTTATACAACGGCGCGTATTCATGCAGGAATCAACCGCAGTTATTGCATGACGGAGAAACTCAGTTCGTCCGTTCGTTATTTGGAAAAACAAGAGCCTATGATGTTGGAGGATTTCTGTATTGAGTCTTTTGAAGTACCGCACGATGGTACGGATAATGTAGGCTATTGTTTCGAGATAGATGGCAAAGTTTTTTCTTTTCTCACAGACCTTGGCGAAATTACTCCTACGGCAGCATACTACATCAGTAAGGCTCATTATTTGGTTTTGGAAGCTAATTATGATGAAGAAATGCTTAAAATGGGACCTTATCCCCAATACTTGAAAGAACGGATTACAAGTAAGACCGGACATATGAGTAACTTGGATACCGCTGAGTTTTTAGCGGAAAATATTACGGAGCATTTGCAGTATATTTGGTTATGTCATTTGAGTGAAGACAACAATCATCCGGAGTTGGCTTTTAAAACGGTAGAATGGAAATTGAAGAACAAAGGGGTTATTGTTGGTAAAGATGTGCAACTGCTTGCTTTAAAGCGAAATACACCTTCCGAACTTTATGTGTTCGAATAAAAGAGAAAAAATGTAGTAAAAAAACTGCATTATTGTTTGGTCAAATAAAATAAAAGACCTATTTTTGCAACCGCAAACGAGGAAATAAGCACTCTTAGCTCAGTTGGTAGAGCAACTGACTCTTAATCAGTGGGTCCAGGGTTCGAGTCCCTGAGGGTGTACAAATTCCGAGTCGCAATTAAATTTTATGTTGCACTCTTAGCTCAGTTGGTAGAGCAACTGACTCTTAATCAGTGGGTCCAGGGTTCGAGTCCCTGAGGGTGTACGAAGAGTAAGGAGGTTTTCGCCTCCTTATTTTTTTAAGGAAGGTAACTCTTTTCCTGTCTGTGTACACTATTCATATTCTTTGATTTTTGTTGTGCTCATGCCTAACGCTTTTTTGACTTGTGGATTATTGATTTTGCTATACGTGATATACACAGCACCATCCACAATTAAGAAGATATTTATCCAAAGGCATCAACTTGAAGCTTTTGATGTTCCTTCGGTCTCTAAAACCAAGTTTGTCATAATTCTACTTTTTAATGTTTTACATGTCAAGTATTTACAACTAATTATGGGTCAGTCCGAATTTAATTGTACATTCTAAAGGATGAGGATTTAACATTTTTATTATTTCTTAGCTTATTTGACTTATTATCACCTGTTCGTACAGTCAGAGTACTTCTTCCGAAAGTTGTTCGGGCTCTTCGTCCGTCACCTTATGTTGGTTGACGCCGGGAAAGTAGTGACGCGTGTAAATCATCTGTTGCCGGATGTTGCTGGTCGTCACGTACCGCCCAACATTCTATTAATTTATGAGCGTGCTCTGGCGGGTGATAATAAGTCGGTGAGTTGTCCCATCAAGCCGAAGAGGAACCGGAAATTATTATTTACCAGTTCGTGGTCACCTTCGATGAAGCAGTCCTTGACAAGCGTTCTCATAGCCGATACCTCGTCTTTCTTGGATACGGGCATGAACTTGGAGAACTGCGAAAAAGTTGGTTCTGCCATGAGGGCTACATACATCTCCTTTTTACCGCAAAAGGTTTTCCGAACTCCACCATCAAATAAACCTTGCGCAACTTCTTTTCTTCCATAAACGTATTTTTTATTTTCCGATAGATATAGGACGGAAAAAAGAAAGAATGTGGAAAAACGGAAAGGAAAGTGCAGGAACCCCGTGATATTTTCCGCTATGCGTATATGGGAAGGGGGTACGTTATATTTCTTTAACAATATAATATAGTGAACTTTGCCTTATTTTGCGTCTTTTTATATAAACGCACAGAACAATAACCCTATTTGCATGAATAAATTTACGATAGACATAGATGAAACATTCAAATATTATTATCGCCCGTTATGCTTGTACGTACTGCACTATGTTCACGATACGGATATTGCAGAAGACATCGTACAAGACAGTTTTTCTATCCTATGGGAGAAATTAAGTATCAGTGGAGCCAAGATAGAAAATGTCAAAGCCTACCTTTATACGACTGCCCGCAACCGCAGTCTGGATTATCTGAAGAAAGAAGAGATATATGATCCGAATCTTTCTCCTTCCGATTTTGAAGATACGTTGAGCGATGAGGAAGCGGAGGAACGTTCGGTCAGGGAAGCGCGGATGTGGACTGCCATTGATGCCTTGCCCGAACGCTGCCGGGAGATATTCCTGCTGAACAAACGCGACGGCATGAAATACAGGGAGATAGCCGCCAAGTTCCAGATTTCCGTAAATACGGTGGATAACCACATCAGCAAGGCACTCCGACTGATACGGGAAGGGACACAGAAAGTTTACGCATTCTTATTTAACTAATATTCACAAATTCCGCATGGTGAATTTGTCTGTAATCCCAGTCATTAATACGAAAACCAAAATAAAAGAGTATGAGAACCACGGATGAAAAATGCCTTCATTTTGTCTTGCGCCACTATCAGAAGAACAAGCTGGATACGCAAAAAGCATTGAAGGCTTTCAAAGAGAAATATCAGATAACGGAACAGAGACGGAAATCCTTCCGTCTTTGGTGGATGCTTCCAGGTATGGTGGCAGCCATTCTGGCCGTAGTTTTTATTTATCCCCGTTTCCGAGAAAACGGAGTATGGAAGGAGGTAACGGCATACTCGCACCCCGTGGATTATGTGCTTCCGGATAGTTCTTCCATAACCCTGTTTCCGCATTCCTCCGTCCGTTTCCATGAGAAAGATTACCGAAGTTCCATTCGTAGGGTGCATATGGAAGGAAAGGTCTCATTTTCTGTCAAACATAATAATGACCGTCCGTTTACGGTGGAAGGAAAACTTTCCAAAGTTAGAGTATTGGGTACTGTCTTTACCGTTGATGAGAGCCGTGCAGGCACAGCTATTGTGCAAGTCGCGTCGGGAAAGGTGCAATTGTCGGCTATCGGGCAACCGGACGCTGTGATTCTGACCGGAGGCATGGTAGCGGAAGTGACGGAAGAACGAAAAGATATACAGATAATCAAAGAAGGAAAAACGGGTAGTTTCATTTTTGACAATGCTCCTCTTCCTAAAGTGCTTGAAGAATTGTCAAGGTTCTACAAAGTGAAATTGGTTGCCAATAAGACAGACAGGCGGCTGACTGCCAGCTTTAAGGACAAAAATCTGGATGAGATTGTTGAGATTATAGAAAAAGTGTTGAATGTAAAAATTGAAAAGAAGAAACAATGAGAATTGTACTGACCCTGTTGCTGTTCTATGTATGTATGAGTATCAAAGTTCAACAACAGGATATGACGGAAATGAAAAAAGCTATCGACCTGATGCAGGGGATGTATGGTGTAACTTTTGTGTATGACTCATCGCTGGTGACTGCCAAACCTCAAGCCTTGCCTCTGACCGGAAATTCTTTGCAGGAAAACTTGAAAAGGATTTTTGACGGTACCGGTATAAAATGGGAAATCCGCAACGAATATGTCTTGTTGTTTCGTCCCGACCACTATACCTTTTCTGGATATGTGTGTGAAAACAGCGGTGAAACGCTCATCAATGTGACAGTCCTTGATCTGAATACGCTGAAAGGCACGCTGAGTAATGAGCATGGTTTTTTCAGCATTACGCTGCCGGAAGGGAAACACAAATTTCGTTTTTCTTATATAGGTTATCAAGATGTGGTGAAGGAGGTGGATTTGAGTTCCAATTATAAGGGTGTTATCTATTTGAAAGAAAGCAGTACCTCGCTGAAAGAGGTGGTAGTGGTTGCAGACATGAACGCTCCCTTACGCACGACACAGACCGGCAAAGTGTCTTTGACTACAGAACAGTTGAATACG
>NZ_CAJULN010000025.1 GCF_910586915.1 uncultured Bacteroides sp. | reverse complement strand
AGAGTTGGTGGCTTTCTGCAAGCAGCATCACATGACGCTGATTCCCGAAATAGATATACCCGGACACAGTGCCGCCTTCGTACGCACCTTCCGTCACGATATGCAAAGTCCCGAAGGGATGAAGATACTGAAACTCCTGTTGGACGAGGTATGCGAGACGTTTGATGTCCCTTATTTGCACATCGGCACGGACGAAGTTCAGTTCACCAATCCCCGTTTTGTGCCCGAGATGGTATCTTATGTACGCTCCAAAGGCAAAAAGGTTATCTCATGGAATCCGGGGTGGCACTACAAACCCGGAGAGATTGACATGACACAACTGTGGAGCTACCGTGGAAAGGCTCAGGAAGGTATTCCTGCCATCGATTCGCGTTTCCACTACCTGAACCATTTCGATACATTCGGCGATATTGTCGCATTGTACAACAGCCGTGTTTACAATCAGGAACAAGGAAGCGACGATTTGGCGGGAACCATCTTAGCTATTTGGAACGACCGGCTCGTTGATTCCGAATGGGATCTGATTGCCGGCAACAACTTCTATCCCAATATGCTGGCTATCGCAGAACGTGCCTGGAGAGGCGGTGGAACCGAATATTTCGACAAGAACGGAACCATACTCCCTACCGACACACAATCGCCTCAATTCAAGGAGTTTGCCGATTTCGAACGCCGCTTGCTGTGGCATAAGGAACACACCTTTGCCGGTTATCCCTTCGCCTACGTCCGTCAGACAAATGTGAAATGGAACATCACGGACGCATTTCCGAATGGGGGAGATTTGATAAAGGCTTTCCCGCCCGAAGAGAGCTTGCAGGATAGCTACACCTATGACGGGAACACCTACCGGGTACGTCCTGCCACTGGAGCTGGTATCTACCTGCGTCACGTATGGGGTACGTTTGTCCCCGGATTCTATAAAGAACCGAAAGAGAACCATACCGCCTATGCTTACACCTATGTCTACTCGCCGAAAGAGCAGACAGCCGGCTTGTGGGCCGAATTTCAGAATTATAGCCGTTCGGAACCCGACCTTCCTCCTTTGCAGGGGAAATGGGATTATAAGGAAAGCCGTATCTGGATAAATGAAGAGGAGATACTGCCGCCCGTATGGACAGCCACTCATCGCACCAAAAGCAATGAAATAGCTTTGGGCAATGAAAACTGCGTGGTACGTCCTCCTTTGGAAGTTCACCTGAAGAAAGGATGGAATAAAGTATTTATCAAACTGCCGGTAGGAAAGTTCGTTTCTCCCGAAGTCCGGTTGGTGAAGTGGATGTTCACGGCTGTTTTTGTTACCCCCGACGGGCAGAAAGCATTGGACGGACTTGTTTATTCGCCGGACAAAACATGGAAATAACGAATCAGGATTAAAAAAAGAACAGTCATGAAAAAGACCTTTTTCTTAGCGGTGCTTATGTTGGCCCTGGCTTGGGCAGGCCGTGCACAGGAGCGCAAGTACTCTACGTTTTATTATCAGCGTGCCACCCTGTTTGAAGAGCTTCCGATTACTTCGGACGATATCGTTTTCTTGGGAAACAGCATCACGAACGGCGCCGAATGGGCGGAACTGTTTGGTAACAAACACATCAAAAACCGGGGTATCAGCGGCGACATTTGTATGGGAGTGTACGACCGTCTGGATGCTATCCTGAAAGGAAAGCCTGCAAAAATATTCCTGCTGATTGGTATCAACGACGTCAGCCGTGGTACTCCCGCCGACACCATTGTGGCACGTATCGGGATGATTGTCGGGAAGATTAAGGCGGATTCACCGAAGACCAGGCTGTATCTGCAAAGCGTTCTTCCGGTGACCGACCATTACAATATGTTTAAAGGTCATACCTCCCGTTGGCAGGTTGTGCCGGAAATCAATGAAGGATTGGCCCGCCTGGCAGACAAAGAAGGAGTGACCTACATCGACTTGTACTCGCATTTCATAGACAAGGCAACCGGAAAGATGAACACTGCCTATACGAATGACGGCCTGCATCTGTTGGGAAAAGGCTATCTGAAATGGGTGGAGATTGTAAAACCTTATATCCGAAAGAAATAAACAAGGGAGGAAACACATGAAAAAGATTCTGATTCTATCTCTCTGTCTGTTTGCCTGTTGGGCACTCTCTGCCCAGCAGAAACGGACCAAAGTAGCCTGCGTGGGAAACAGCATCACCTACGGAACCGGATTGTCCGACCGTGCAACGCAGTCTTATCCCGTACAGTTGCAGAAGTTGTTGGGCGACCGTTACGAGGTCGGTAACTTCGGAAAGCCCGGCGCCACCCTGCTCAATCAGGGACACCGTCCTTATACCCAACAGGAAGAATACCGGAAAGCATTGGACTTTGCAGGCGACATCGTTGTCATTCATTTGGGAATCAATGATACCGACCCTCGCAACTGGCCCAACTATCGCGACTTCTTTGTGAAAGATTACTTGAATCTCATCGACACCTTCCGCCAAGTCAATCCCGACGCACGGATTATCGTAGCGCGGATGACTCCGATTGCCGACCGTCACCCGCGTTTCCTATCGGGCACCCGCGACTGGCACGGCGAGATACAGACGGCCATCGAGACGGTAGCACGCTATGCCGGTGTGCAGTTGACCGATTTCCACGAGCCGCTTTACCCATATCCTTTCCTGCTGCCGGACGCCGTACATCCCACTGCCGAAGGAGCAACCATCATGGCCGGAAAGGTTTATTCGGCCATCACCGGCGACTATGGCGGACTGAAATTATCCCCGCTTTATACAGACCACATGGTTCTCCAGCGTGATACCCCCTTGCTGATACAGGGAACGGCCGATGCCGGAGAGCAAGTGACCGTCCGCATAGACGGACAGCAGTGGAGTACCCAAACCGCAGCAGACGGGAAATGGTCGCTGAGACTATCGCCTTTGAAAGCCGGCGGCCCGTACACACTGACAATCTCCACTCCCCGAAAGACTTTGAAATATACGGATGTCCTGATAGGGGAGGTCTGGCTCTGTTCCGGTCAGTCGAATATGGAATTTATGCTGAACCAATCCACTACCGGACAGAAAGACATCCCGCAGGCCGCCAACGGACGGTTGCGTCTCTATGATATGAAAGCACGTTGGCGTACGAACCCCGTGCAATGGGATGCTTCCGTACTTGACTCTCTGAATCATCTCCAATATTATAAAGAGACAACCTGGCAAACCTGCACCCCCGACAATGCTGCCCGTTTCTCGGCAATCGCTTATTATTTCGGCCGGATGTTGCAGGACAGCCTGAAAGTCCCCGTGGGGCTGATATGCAATGCAGTCGGCGGTTCCCCTGCCGAAGCATGGGTCGACCGTCACACATTGGAATACCACTTTCCCGCTATCCTGAAAGACTGGACAAATAATGACTTTATACAAGACTGGGTACGCGGACGCGCCGCACTGAATGTCAAGCTGTCGAAAGAGAAATTCCAGCGACACCCTTACGAACCTTGCTACTTGTACGAGGCAGGTATTCGTCCGTTGGAGCAATATCCCCTCAAAGGAGTCATCTGGTATCAGGGAGAATCGAATGCCCACAATCGCGAAGCCCACGAAAAACTCTTCCAACTGTTGGTCGGCAGTTGGCGCAAGAATTGGAAGAATGAAGAACTGCCGTTCTACTACGTCCAGCTTTCCAGCATCGCCCGCCCATCGTGGCCGTGGTTCCGCGACAGCCAGCGTAGGCTGATGAACGGGATACCCCATACCGGTATGGCAGTATCGAGCGATTGCGGAGATTCGTTGGACGTGCACCCGAGAAACAAGAAACCCATTGGCGAACGGTTGGCACGTTGGGCTTTGCATCAGACGTATGGCCTGTCGGACGTAGTGCCGTCGGGTCCGTTGTTCCGTTGTGCGGAGTTCCGTGAAGATGCGGTGTTTGTGACATTCGACTACGGCAAAGGGCTGAAAAGTTCGGATGGCGCTCCTTTGCGTACGTTTGAAGTTGCCGAGACGGACGGCGTTTATTACCCTGCCGTTGCCGAGGTGGTAGACGGTAAAGTCAAAGTCTACAGCAAACAGGTAAAACATCCGCGCTACATCCGCTACGGCTGGCAACCTTTCACGCGGGCGAATCTGGAGAACGAAGAGGGGCTGCCCGCTTCCACCTTCCGTGCGGAAGCCCCCGGGCGATTCGTTACGGATATCCGTTGGCAGAAGATGGCAGGATTCCCCCGTTCGGAGAAAGGGATTACATCGGGTGTTTCCGCCTGCTATTCGGGTATTCTGAGAGGTGAGCTGCTGATGGCGGGAGGTTGCAATTTCCCCGGTACTCCTGCCAGTGCCGGAGGAAAGAAGAAATTTTATCGGGGCATTTATGCGGCGACGCTGAGCCCTGATACGGTGCTTGCCTGGCGTAAGGTGGGAGAGCTGCCCGTTGCTGCCGCTTACGGCGTTTCCGTCTCCTGTCCGGACGGCATCATCTGCATCGGGGGAACCGATGGAAAAGAGGCACTGACATCCGTCTTTAAAATCAGTTGGGGCAAAAAACCGAAGGCGGCAAAACAAAGAAAAGTCGCGATAGAGTCCCTTCCCGCCTTGCCCTATGCATTGGACAATATGTGCGGTACGTTGGTAGGCAGGCAACTGTTTGTAGCCGGAGGTAACAAAAACGGCAAACCCTCCAACTCATTCCTTTGCCTCGACCTGGACCATCCGGAAGCCGGATGGCAGGAGTTGCCCGGCTTTCCCGGAGACCCGCGGACGCAAGCCGTCTGTGCCGGACAGCTTAAAGATGGCGAAGCACGCATCTTCCTGTGGGGTGGATTTGCCGCTTCCGCCGATGGCAAGCCCGCTACGCTTTCCACCGACGGCTATTGTTACTCTTCTGCATCCCGCCAGTGGACTCCCGTGGCTGCTCCGACAAGCAACGACGGTGAAACCATTTCCTTAGGTGGTGGAACAGCCGTCGCCATCCACGAGAACCTGATATTTTGCACGGGCGGAGTGAATAAGGATATTTTCCTTGCCGCTCTCCGCAATCCCGAAAAGGACTATCTTCTTCATCCTGTCGAATGGTACAGATTCAACGACCGGATATTGGTATATAACATCAGCCAAGACACCTGGCAGGAGGTTGCCCGCACCCCGCATACGGCACGTGCCGGAGCAGCATTGACCGGATGGGATAAGACCTATTACCACATAAACGGCGAATTGAAGCCCAGTATCCGCACTCCCGAAATCGTCAGGATTACGCTCGAATAGGAACAATAATAACAGGTGAAACCAAGATTTTGTTAAATTATCAGGGGAATTTAATGAAAAAACAATATCTTTGACACCGTTAATATCTAATGCCCCACTATGATGATGAATTTAACTGGAAAAAAAGCACTGATAGCGTGCGGATTATTTTACTGTTGTAGCATGGCTTGTGCGCAAAGCAATGACAATTCGGAGGTTCTTACTTTACATTCAGGCTGGGAGTTTTCTCAAGTGGGGACAGAGCTATGGCGCACCGCCGAAGTTCCCGGCACGGTGCATCAGGACCTTATTCAGCACAACCTCCTTCCCAATCCTTTCTACGGAACCAACGAACAGAAAATCCAGTGGGTCGAAAATGAAGACTGGGAATACAGGACCGCATTCACAGTCACCGCCGAACAACTGAAACGTGACGACGCCCGGCTCACCTTCGAGGGACTCGACACCTACGCCGATGTCTACCTCAACGGTGCTTTACTATTGAAAGCCGACAATATGTTTGTCGGCTACACAATCCCCGTGAAGGAATACCTCCGTCCCGGAGAGAACCTTCTCCATATCTATTTCCATTCGCCCATCCGGCAGACATTGCCCCAATACGCATCCAACGGATTCAACTATCCTGCCGACAACGACCACCACGAGAAGCACCTGAGTGTATTCTCCCGCAAAGCTCCTTACAGCTACGGTTGGGACTGGGGAATCCGTATGGTGACCAGTGGCGTCTGGCGTCCGGTGACCCTCCGTTTCTACGATGCCGCCTCCATCAGCGACTACCACGTGAAGCAACTGTCGCTGACCGACCGGGCTGCACAACTGTCCAATGAACTGGAGATAAACAACATACTTTCCCGCCCCATTCAAGCGGAAATCAAAATCCAGGCATCGCTCGAAGGGAAACAGGCGTCCGCCGTTAGCCGGACAGTCACCCTGCAACCCGGTGTCAACCGCATCGAAATCCCTACGGAGATTCTCTCTCCCGTACGTTGGATGCCGAACGGCTGGGGAACTCCGGCTTTGTACGACTTCTCCGCCCAAATCGTCACCGAAGGCAACATCGTTGCCGAGCAGTCCCACCGAATCGGGTTGCGAACCGTCTGCCTGGTGAATGAAAAAGATGCAGACGGAGAATCCTTCTATTTTGAAGTAAACGGCGTACCGATGTTTGCGAAGGGAGCCAACTACATCCCCCAAGACGCATTGTTACCCAATGTAACCGCCGAACGCTACCGGACCTTGTTCCGCGACATCAAGGAAGCGAACATGAACGTCGTTCGCGTATGGGGCGGCGGAGTCTATGAAGACGACCGCTTCTACGACTTGGCAGACGAGAACGGAATATTGGTATGGCAGGACTTTATGTTTGCCTGCACCCCTTATCCGTCCGACCCCACATTCCTGAAGAGGGTAGAGCAGGAAGCCTGCTACAACATCCGCCGCCTGCGCAACCACCCTTCGTTGGCAATGTGGTGCGGCAACAACGAAATACTCGAAGCCCTGAAATACTGGGGCTATCAGAAGAAATACACCCCCGAAATCTATCAAGGGATGCTGGCCGGCTACGACAAACTCTTCCGCGAGCTGCTCCCCGCTAAGGTGAAAGAGCTCGATGCCGACCGCTTCTATGTCCACAGCTCTCCCTATCTTGCCAACTGGGGGCGTCCCGAATCGTGGGGGATAGGAGATAGCCACAACTGGGGCGTCTGGTACGGACAGAAACCCTTTGAATCGTTGGATACCGATTTGCCGCGTTTCATGAGCGAGTTCGGTTTCCAGTCCTTCCCCGAGATGAAAACCATTGCTGCCTTCGCCTCTCCCGAAGATTATCAGATTGAATCGGAAGTGATGAACGCCCATCAGAAGAGCAGTATCGGCAATCATCTGATTCGTACCTATATGGAACGCGACTATATTGTACCCGAGAAGTTTGAGGACTTCGTTTATGTCGGACTCGTATTGCAGGGGCAGGGTATCCGCCACGGATTGGAAGCCCACCGCCGCAACCGTCCCTACTGTATGGGTACGTTATACTGGCAGTTGAACGATAGCTGGCCTGTTGTTTCGTGGTCGGGTATCGACTACTACGGCAACTGGAAAGCCCTGCACTATCAGGCGAAACGTGCTTTTGCCCCTCTCCATATTAACCCTATCTGTCAGAACGACACACTGTGCGTCTACCTGCTTTCCGACTGTCTTGATGCGATGGAGAAGCTGACACTGGAGATGAAACTGACGAATTTTGCAGGCAAGAAAGCCGGAAAGACCGTTGTCCTTCCTTCGTTGTCTCTTCCTGCCAACACCTCGCAGTGTGTCTATCGCACGCCGCTCAACGCTTTGTTCTCTCCGGCAAAGCACCCGCTTGCGGATGACCTGCGTCGTTGTTTCATGCAGCTCACCCTGAAAGACAAATCCGGTCGTACGGTAGCCGAAACAGTCCATTTCTTTGAAAAGACCAAAGAACTGCTGCTGCCCGAAACGAACATCACCTGTAAGATGAAGCAGACAGACGGCAGATGCGAACTGACGCTTCTTTCTCCTGCCCTGGCAAAAGACCTCTTTATCGAAGTACCTTTGCAGGGTGCCCGTTTCAGCGACAACTTCTTCGACCTTTTGCCCGGAGAGCGCAAGACGGTCGTCATCACCTCTCCCCAGATAAAGAAAGGAGAAGCGTTGCCGGTGAGACTCAGACATATTCGCCAAACTTACAATTAAATATCCATTAACACTAAAATTTCAGTTTATGAAACAATTCTTAAAACTAACCGGATGCTTAGCGGTAGCGGGAGTTTTTGCTTCGTGCCAGTCGGCACAGCAGGAGGCCGATTACCAAATCATCCCCATGCCGCAGGAAATCGTTACAGCTCAGGGAAATCCCTTTATCCTTAAGAGCGGAGTGAAAATCCTTTATCCGGAAGGTAACGAAAAGATGCAACGCAACGCACAGTTCCTTGCCGACTATCTGAAAACGGCTACCGGAAAAGAGTTTGCCGTTGAAGCCGGAACGGAAGGCAAGAACGCCATTGTGTTGGCTTTGGGCGCAGAAGCCGAGAATCCCGAATCCTACCAGTTGACGGTTGCCGGCGACGGAATCACCATCACCGGTCCTACGGAAGCCGGCGTATTCTACGGTATCCAGTCTTTGCGTAAGTCATTGCCCATCGCCGTAGGTGCCGATGTGGCTCTGCCGGCGGTAGAGATAAAAGACGCGCCCCGTTTTGCATATCGTGGCGCACACTTCGACACCAGCCGTCACTTCTTTACGGTAGACGAAGTGAAGACCTACATTGACATGATGGCTCTGCACAACATGAACCGTTTCCACTGGCACATCACCGAAGACCAGGGCTGGCGTTTGGAAATCAAGAAATATCCGAAACTGACCGAAATCGGTTCCAAGCGTACAGAGACAGTCATCGGACGCAACTCCGGCGAGTATGACGGCAAGCCGTACGAAGGATACTACACACAGGAGCAGGCGAAAGAAATCGTAGCCTATGCTGCCGAACGCTACATCACGGTGATTCCCGAAATCGACCTTCCGGGACATATGCAGGCTGCTCTTGCCGCTTATCCTGAACTCGGATGTACAGGTGGCCCGTACGAAGTATGGCGTATGTGGGGTGTATCCGAAGATGTGCTCTGTGCTGGCAACGACCAGGTGTTGAAGTTCCTCGAAGACGTATATGCCGAACTTCTCGAAATCTTCCCCTCGGAATACATCCACGTAGGTGGCGACGAATGTCCGAAAGTACGTTGGGAGAAATGTCCGAAGTGCCAAGCACGCATCAAGGCGTTGGGCTTGAAGTCGGACGACAAGCATACCAAAGAAGAGCGTCTGCAAAGTTTTGTCATCAATCATATCGAGAAATTCCTGAACAACCACGGACGTCAGATTATCGGTTGGGATGAAATCCTCGAAGGCGGTCTCGCACCGAACGCAACTGTGATGTCATGGCGTGGCGAAGGCGGCGGTATCCAGGCAGCCAAACAGCAACACGATGTTATCATGACGCCGAACACTTACCTGTATTTAGATTACTATCAGACAAAAGACACCGAGAACGAACCTCTTGCCATCGGTGGCTATCTGCCTGTTGAGAGAGTGTACAGCTACGAGCCGATGCCGGCTTCCCTCACTCCCGAAGAACAGAAATACATCAAGGGTGTGCAGGCTAACCTTTGGACAGAATACGTTCCTACGTTCTCTCACGCTCAGTACATGGTATTGCCGCGTTGGGCTGCCCTTGCCGAAGTGCAGTGGTCTGCTCCCGAAAAGAAGAACTACGAATGCTTCCTATCGCGTCTGCCTCGTCTCATTCAGTGGTACGATGCCGAAGGTTATAACTACGCCAAACACGTGTTTGACGTAACAGCCGAATACACTCCCAACCCCGCCGAAGGTACGTTGGACATCACGCTGAAAACCATCGACGATGCTCCCATCCACTACACATTGGACGGCACGGAACCCACTGCCGCTTCTCCGTTGTACGAAGGCACGCTGAAAATCAAAGAGAACGCCGATTTCGCTGCCGTTGCCGTTCGTCCTGCCGGAAACAGCCATGTGGTTTCGGAAAAAATCAATTTCAGCAAATCGAGCATGAAACCCATTGTAGCCAACCAGCCCGTCAATAAACAATATATGTTTAAAGGCGAATCTACATTGGTAGACGGCCTGAAAGGAAACGGCAACTACAAGACCGGCCGTTGGATTGCATTCTACAAGAACGACATGGATGTGACCATTGACCTCCAGCAACCCACCGAAATTTCGAGCGTTGCCATTTCTACTTGTGTAGAGAAGGGCGATTGGGTATTTGATGCAAGAGGATTCTCGGTAGAGGTATCCGAAGACGGACAGAGCTTCACCAAAGTAGCTTCCGAAGAGTATCCTGCTCTGCTGCAAAGCGATAAGAACGGTATCTACGAGCACAAACTCTCGTTCGAACCGGTGAAAACCCGATATGTGAAAGTGGTTGCCCTCTCCGAAAGAGAAATCCCCGCATGGCATGGCGGTAAAGGCAATCCCGCCTTCTTATTTGTAGACGAAATCACTATAGATTGATGAATAGAAGAAACAGATACGCTAAAGTCTGTCTTTTCTTATGGGTATTGGGAATGTGCCTCGCCGCACATTCCCTCCAGGCACAGTCCGTTATTCCTGCCCCTTTGAAGATGGAGCAGGGTACGGGCTCTTTTTTACTCTCCGAAAAGACAAAACTTTATACAAACCTGCAAGGAGAAGAGGCTCAACTGTGGGAAGAGTGCCTACAGACATTGCCCCTCCATCTGAAAAAAGGGAAGAAGAGAGACACCCGTCAACTCCTTTCCCTGCTGATAACCGACAAGAGCGACCTCTTGCCCTCTCCCGAAAGCTACACCCTCTCCGTCACTCCCGAACGGATTCGGATTGAAGCCACCTCGGGAGCCGGATTGTTTTACGGGATGCAAACCCTGCTGCAACTGCTCCGCCCGTCGGGTGCAGGCAGCTATTCCGTCGGTGCTGTCGAGATACAAGATACGCCGCGTTTCGCCTATCGCGGCTTTATGCTCGACGTGTCGCGTCATTTCTTCACAAAAGAGTTTGTGAAGAAGCAGATAGACGCGCTGGCGTACTATAAAATCAACCGCCTTCACCTCCATCTCACCGATGCGGCAGGCTGGCGCATTGAAATCAAGCAGTACCCCCGTCTCACCGACTTTGCCGCTTGGCGTACGGAAGCCAACTGGAAGAAGTGGTGGAACGGCGACCGCAAATACCTCCGTTTCGACGAGCCGGGAGCTTCGGGCGGTTACTACACGCAGGACGACATCCGCGAGATTGTAGCCTATGCCCACCGTCACTTTATCACGGTGATTCCCGAAATCGAGATGCCTGCCCATTCGGAAGAGACGCTTGCCGCCTATCCGCACATCTCCTGCGCGGGCGAGCCGTATAAGAACGCCGATTTCTGTGTGGGCAATGAAGAGACCTTCACCTTCCTTGAAAACGTGCTGACCGAAGTGATGGAGCTTTTCCCCTCGGAATACATCCATGTGGGTGGCGACGAAGCCGGTATGGCGGCGTGGAAAGAGTGTCCGAAGTGCAAGAAACGGATGGAAGAGGAGCACCTCACGCACGTGGAAGGGCTGCAAAGCTATCTGATACACCGCATCGAGAAGTTTCTCAATAGCCGTGGGCGCCGCCTGCTCGGTTGGGACGAGATACTGAAAGGCGGTTTGGCGCCAAACGCTACGGTGATGTCGTGGCGTAGCGAGGAGGGAGGTATTGCCGCCATTGTTTCCGGCCACCGTGCGGTGATGACACCGGGCAGCCATTGCTATTTCGACAGCTATCAGGATGCTCCCTATTCGCAGCCCGAAGCCATCGGCGGATACCTGCCGTTGGAAAAGGTGTATGCTTACAATCCGGTTCCCGCATCGTTGACGGCAGCGCAGGCGGAGTTGGTCTACGGGGTGCAGGCAAATCTCTGGACAGAGTATATCCCGACGCCGGAACACGTGGAATATATGATGTATCCCCGCTTGTTGGCTTTGGCAGAGGTGGCCTGGTCGGCTCCCGAGCGTAAATCGTGGACAGACTTCCGTGCCCGTGCGCTGAACGCCGTGGCAGACTTGCAGGAGAAAGGTTATCATCCTTTCGATTTGAAAAACGAAATCGGACACCGCCCCGAGTCGTTGGAGCCGGTAGAGCATCTTGCCCGTGGCAAGAAGGTGATTTACAATGCGCCGTTCAACTCGCACTATGCTGCCCAGGGAAACACTGCCCTGACGGACGGCGTGCGCGGCGATTGGACCTACGGCGACGGTTCCTGGCAAGGCTTTATCTCCGGCAAACGCCTGGATGTGACGATTGATATGGAAGAGGAGACCTCCATCCGTTCCGTTGCTGCCGCCTTTATGCAGGTGGTGGGTGCGGAGGTGTTCCTGCCTGCGTCCGTCACGATTTCCGTTTCGGACAATGGAACTGACTTCACAGTGTTGAAGCACCAGACGTTTGAAGTGACCAAAGAAATCCCCATCCAATTCACCGATATCTCTTGGGAAGGAGAGACCAAAGGAAGATACATCCGTTACCAGGCGCAAGCCGGTAAGGAGTTTGGCGGCTGGATATTTACAGACGAGATAATTGTGAAGTAATACAAAACTCCCCACGGATTAACAATCCGTGGGGAGTCCCGCTTTAATCAAAGAATGTTTTGAACTTCTTGAAAATCTTCTCCTTCACCGAAGTGCTGGGCTTGAAGTTGTCCGACTCTTCCATCTTCTCCAACATCGCCTTCTCTTCTTTATTGAGTGCCTCCGGCACATAAATACTGATATTCACCAGCAAGTCCCCCTTGCCATATCCGTTTACGTCGGGCAATCCCTTGCTGCGCAGGCGAAGCACTTTCCCCGGCTGCGTGCCCGAGTCAATCTTCACTTTCACCTTGCCGTCGATGGTCGGAATCTCCACTGCGCCGCCCAACGCTGCCGTCGGGAAACTCAGCAACAGGTTATAAATCAAGTCATTCTCATCGCGAATCAGGTCCGGATGCGCTTCCTCCTCTACAAGAATCAGCAAATCGCCCGCAACCCCGTTGTGCTTTCCGGCGTTACCCTTACCGCTCATCGACAGCTGCATACCCTCTGCTACTCCGGCAGGGATTTTCACCGTCACCAACTCTTCGCCGTAAACGATTCCGTCGCCGCCGCAGTGCTTGCACTTGTTCTTGATGATTTTTCCTTCGCCGTTGCACGCCGAGCAGACCACGCGCGTCTGCATCGTGCCTAAAATCGTCTGCTGGTTGCGAATCACCGAGCCACTTCCGCCGCAGGTGGGGCAAGTCTCCGAGCCGCCGTCGCCTTCCGCTCCCGAACCGTGACAATGGTCGCACGGCACATATTTCTTCAGTTTGAACTTCTTTTCCACCCCTTCGGAAATCTCCTTCAGCGTCAGTTTCACCTTCACGCGTAGGTCGCTTCCGCGATGGCGGCGCTGCTGTGAGCCACTGCCGCCCCCGAATCCGCCGAAGCCTCCGAATCCGCCTCCGAAACCACCGCTACGGCCTCCGAAGATATCGCCGAACATGGAGAAGATATCATCCATTGACATTCCCTGTCCTCCGAATCCGCCTCCGAACGGTCCGCCGTTGCCTGCCGCGCCGCTTACGCCGGCATGGCCGAACTGGTCGTAGCGCGCACGCTTGTCGGGGTTGCTCAGCACCTCGTAAGCCTCGGCTGCTTCCTTGAATTTCTCTTCTGCTTCCTTGTCGCCCGGGTTCTTGTCGGGGTGATACTGGATTGCTTTCTTGCGGTATGCTTTCTTTATTTCATCGGCGTTGGCTGTTTTCGCCACTTCCAATATTTCGTAATAATCTCTTTTCTCTGCCATGCTTATGGATAAAATTTACAAGTTAGTTATTCGCCCACCACCACTTTGGCGTGGCGCAGCACTTTGTCGTTCAGCGTATATCCCGTTTGCACGCAGTCGATTATTTTCCCTTTCAGTTCTTCTGCGGGAGCGGGAATCATGGCGATGGCTTCGTGGAAGTCCGTATCCAACGGGTGTTCTTTCGTTTCGATGACCTTCACCCCGTTTTGTGCCAACACGGACATGAACTTGTTGTAAATCAGTTCGACACCCTCTTTCACGGCATTCACGTCCGTAGCCGTCTCCATCGTCTTGATGGCGCGCTCGAAGTCGTCCACCACCGGAAGAATGCTGCTCAGGCTCTTTTCGCCGCCGTTGAGAATCAGTTCGGCTTTCTCCTTCAGGGTGCGTTTGCGGTAGTTGTCAAACTCCGCCGACAGGCGCAGGTACTTGTCATTCTGCTCCTCGATGGTCTCTTGTGCCTTTGCCAACTCCTGTTCGAGCTCTTCCTCGTGCGTCAGCGGAGCCGTTTCTCCGGCCTGTTCCTCCTGCGGTTGTTCCTCTTGAGCCTGTTCTTCCTGCGGCTGTTCCTCCGCTTCCTTATTCAGAATGTCGTCTACATTCACTTCTTCTTCCTTCATTTTTTTCTCTTTCGGTTCCATATTGGGGTATTTATTATTTTACAACTTTTACAACCGACCGCAAAAACTTTGCCAAATCGGCAGTTTTGCCAAAAAACGCAGCAAAGGTAACACTTTTATGTCAGATTGGCACATAGGGGATAGTCTATAATTCATTTTTATTGCCTACCTTTGCGCACTAAAATGACGTCGGAAGGCCGATGTCTTGTTCTGAAAAACAGTAAACAGTATAATATAGTAGAAAACAAGATGATTACAGTTTCAAACGTATCGGTACAGTTTGGTAAGAGAGTGTTGTTTAATGACGTAAACCTGAAGTTTACGAGTGGTAACTGCTATGGCATTATCGGTGCGAACGGTGCGGGAAAATCCACCTTCCTCCGCACGATATACGGCGATTTGGACCCCACCACCGGTTCGATAGCCTTAGGCCCGGGCGAGCGTCTTTCCGTGCTGAGCCAGGACCACTTCAAGTGGGATGCTTTTACCGTGATGGATACCGTGATGATGGGGCATACCGTGTTGTGGGACATCATGAAGCAACGCGAAGCGCTCTACGCCAAAGAGGATTTCACCGACGAAGACGGGCTGAAGGTGTCCGAACTTGAAGAACGCTTTGCCGAGCTCGACGGATGGAATGCGGAGAGCGACGCAGCGATGCTGTTGAGCGGACTGGGCATTAAGGAGGATAAGCATTACACCCTGATGGGCGAGTTGAGCGGTAAGGAGAAGGTGCGTGTGATGTTGGCGCAGGCCTTGTACGGAAATCCGGACAACCTGCTGCTGGACGAGCCTACCAACGACCTTGATATGGAGACGGTGACCTGGCTCGAGGAGTACCTCTCCAACTTCGAACATACCGTGCTTGTGGTGAGCCACGACCGTCACTTCCTCGACTCCGTATGTACGCACACCGTGGATATCGACTACGGAAAAATCAATATGTTTGCCGGCAACTATAGTTTCTGGTACGAATCGAGCCAGTTGGCACTCCGCCAGCAGCAGAACCAGAAGGCGAAGGCTGAGGAGAAGCGCAAGGAGTTGGAGGAATTCATCCGCCGTTTCAGCGCCAACGTAGCGAAGAGCAAGCAGACCACCAGCCGCAAGAAGATGCTGGAGAAACTGAACGTGGAGGAAATCAAACCCTCTTCGCGCAAATATCCCGGCATCATCTTCACCCCCGAGCGCGAACCGGGCAACCAGATTCTCGAAGTGTCGGGGTTGAGCAAGAAGACCGACGAGGGTGTGGTGCTCTTCAACGATGTCAACTTCAACGTGGAGAAGGGCGACAAAATCGTGTTCCTCTCGCGCAACCCGCGTGCCATGACTGCTTTCTTCGAAATCATCAACGGCAACATGAAGCCCGATGCGGGACACTTCAACTGGGGTGTCACCATCACGTCTGCCTACCTGCCGCTCGACAACACCGATTTCTTCAACACCGACCTCAACCTTGTAGATTGGCTGAGCCAGTTTGGCGAAGGCAACGAGGTGTATATGAAAGGGTTCCTCGGCCGTATGCTCTTCTCGGGCGAAGAGGTGCTGAAAAAGGTGAGTGTGCTTTCGGGAGGGGAGAAGATGCGTTGTATGATTGCGCGTATGCAGCTTCGCAACGCCAACTGCCTGATTCTGGATACGCCTACCAACCACCTGGACTTGGAGTCTATCCAGGCCTTCAACAACAACCTGAAGACTTACAAGGGAAATATCCTTTTCTCCTCGCACGACCACGAGTTTATTCAGACCGTTGCCAACCGCATCATCGAGCTGACTCCGAACGGTATCATCGACAAGATGATGGAGTATGACGAATACATCACGTCAGACCATATCAAGGAGTTGCGGGCGAGAATGTATGGCGATAATAAGTAAACGGATATAAGCCCATGCGATATGGGCACAAAAAAAAGAGGGTTTTTAGCAAAACCCTCTTTTTTTTGTAGCTATCTTCAGTCTCGTATCTCTCCTTTGTGCACTGCCATTCTCACTACCGTGCGTTTGTTGGCGTGTGTGTCCGACACCCAAAGTACGGAGTCGTTCTCCGCATAGATGCGTAGCGGCAGACCGAAGCTGTATCCTTTGATGGATTTTATATTGCCTGCCCATTCCTTCTCGCGGCAGTCGTAGATATTGATGGCATTGTTGTTGCCGGTGGCATACCAACGCTCTTTGCCCGTGGCAAATGTCCGTGGCTTGAAGGCGAGCTTCATTTCCAGGCTGTCGATGTCGATGGAGGTTCCGTTTTTCATTTCATCGTTCACTAAGGCGGGGTCGAGCACGCGTATCCGTTGGTTCTCGTAGTCGGTGAGCAGGATGTTTCCCTCCTCGTCGGGCTGCATATAGTGGGAGGCGAATCCGTTGTTGCCATAACTGCCGTTGTTCGAAGCCTGGCGGTAGCGGTTTATTTTCCCGTTGTTTTCGGGCGTGACGTCCGATTCCTTGTAGACGCTCACCTTTCCGTTCTTGTCGCGTGCGAAGATTAGTCCGTCTTTCACGGTGACCGCTTGCGCCTGGAACACAGGGCCGCTCCAGTTGCCGTTGCCGATGCTGGCGATGTAGCTCAGTTCCGGCAGGTGGAATACGTGGATGTACGACTGCTGCTCGGCTACATACAGCCTTTCGCCTGCCGGTACGATGGCTTCTATCGCGCTGCCGAACTTCCACTCCTTGCCGCCAGCCTCCCACGACTGCAAGGTGCGGAGCGGGCGGTTCTCTTTTTTGCTGAACAGTATCAGAGTCTTGCCGGCTGTCGCGCTGTTTGCTAAGAACAGGGTGTCGCCCAAGTGGGCGACGGTGTTGGGAACAAACTCATTCGCGCTGCCCAACTCCAGCGTTTCCCACGTTATGAGGTCGGTTGCTTCGTACGAGTAGTACCAATAGCTGTTGGTGTACTCTTCTTCGGGTTCGGGTGTTTCGTTGTTGACGATGGGTTCAAACTCTTCCGTGGTGCATTGTGCCGTCAAGGCTCCAAGCGCCATCAACAGGAGATAAGTATATTTTTTCATACGATGTTTCTTTTTGTTGCAATAATTACTTAAGTTCGCTTGTGGGGATGGCGTAGACGCACGCTCCGTTTTTCGAGCGGTCGACTACAAACAGGGTGTTGCGGCGTATGCAGAACTTCTCGGGAGCTTGCAGCGTAGTGCCGCCGACGGTGGTGTAGTCTTTCACGATTTCACCCGTTTCGGCATCGACTTCACAGAGCTTGGCGTTGCCGGCGAAGCTGACAAACAGACGGTCCTTGCAGAAGTCGAGCGCGTAGGGCTGCGCGGCGAAGGTCAGTTGTTTGCTGCATTTCAGAGCGGCTCCCACACGCAGGCCGGCAGGGTTGAAGATGTCTATGCGCTTGGCGGGATGCGTGGAGTACAGCAGTCCGTTGCTTTCGTTTATCGCCATTCCGTAAGTGTTGGTCACCTCGCCCATGTTGTCGGTACGTGTATAGATAAACGGGGTGCTTGCGGGCTGAATCAGGCGTTCTTCCACAAAGTCCACATAACGTTTGTCGTGAATCATGACAACTCCTTTGTGCACCAATACGTCGAAGGCGTGTATGGTCTGTGTCGAAGATGTACCCCAGTTGCCGTTGCCTATGCAGGTGATGAAGCTATGGTCTTTCGCGTCAAAGATTTCGGTACGACTGCCTTCGTGAGTCACATAAATCTTGCCGTTGGCACGGAATACACCGTTTGGTTGTCTGCTGAATGTATTAGTAGTCTTCTTTTCCGTCCATTCCTTGATGCTTCCTAAATGTGTTTTCTTGCCATTGGCAATATTGAAAATCTCCAGGCTGAAGTTTCCAGCAGCATCGTTCACCACATACAGCGTGTCGCCGTATGCATATACGTCTTTGGGGCGGAAGGTGGTTGCCGTGGCTCCAGGCACGTCCGTATGGTCGAGGCGGAAGGTGAGTGCTTCCTTGTCGTTTCCTCCCATGTCGGTGGTTCCGCTTGCGAGCGACAGTCCGCCGTCGATGGCATCCAGTTCGGGGTCTTCGATGATGTATTTGGATGCTACGTAGGGGTCATTGAAATAGGTGTTTCCGCAACGGCGGTTGTGCATGAAGCGGCGGGAGTAGACCGGTATTTTCTTGTCAATTGACAGCGAGCGGTAGACGGTGCCACACAGGGTTATCCATCCCGGGCCGGTCTGTTCGTAGGTCATGTTTCCGGCGTGTCCGTATCCTAAGCAGTGTGCAAACTCGTGGAACAGGGTTTCAGTGATGCTTTTGTCGTCGGCATAGTGTTCCAGGTAGCAATATTCGTGCATACCGTAGGTGGTTCCGCCTCCCAATCCCATTACGCCGGTGGTGTATCCGAAAATCAGTCCTTGATGGTTGCGTGCTTTCGTGAGCAGCGCGTTTTTGTCTATTTCCGTTTTGTTGTTGTTGCTGTGCAGCGGACCGAACTCGTGCAAGGCTTTCTCAAACTCTTCGGACGAGTACATGAAGCTCATGTTCAGTGCGATGGCTACCGCTTCGCGCGTATGCGACGCCTTCATCTTATACTTCCAGCTTGTTTGTGTGTCGCTGTATCTGCCGAAGGCGATGTACCATTTGCATTTGTTCGATTGCAGGCATTTCCAGTACGGGTCGTCACACTCTACGGTGAAGGTGAGGTTCTCTTTGGAGATGTACGGGTTGGCCATGATTTGTATCTTTTTCCCGCTGCGTGTGTAGGCTGTCAGGTCTTCCGTGGCAAAGGGGATGTGTACTCTGAGTTGTTGGAAGGCTTGTACTTTTTCGAGTTCGATGAATTTGAATTCCTCTTCGTAGCCCTCTATCTTCGCCCATATGGTGAGGTTTTTCAGTGCCCGGGGGCTATAGAATCGGAGCTGGAAGTAGTGCTCGTCGTCGAAGAGTATTTGCAGGGGTTGGTTGACGTAGAAGCTGCGCTGGCTGGTGTCGAAATAGACATCGGGCGATTCGTTGTCGTTGAGCATATAATACGTGTTGTCCTCGTTGTAGTCGGCTTCGGACATCTGGATGGGGAAACTGGGTTTTACGACAATGGTGCTGTCGCCACTGTTGTCTTCGTTGTTCGGTAGAATTGCACTCTCTTCACAACTAATCAGCATAAACAGGGTGCTTGCCAGTATCAATAAACCGGCAGGAAGAAACTTTTTCATTCTTTGTTTAAAATTAGATTAAATAGTTAGTTATTGCTTATTCTAAAAACGGGGTGCAAAATTAAATCTTTAATCTGTATTGACAAAAGAATGGGGGGAAGTTTTCTGCCGGATTCGTTTATATCAAACCAAATCTTTTCAATTCGGCTTTGCTGATATGGGAATTTTCTTTAATCTTTTCGCAGACGATTGTAACGTCTTTCTTTTCTAACGTTCCTGCGTTTCTGCTTTTTAAGAGCTTGGTTTTCTTTACGGTCTTGATGGAAGAACAGTCTATGTAACTGTCGTATGAAAGGAAATCGTAATCTTCCTTTCTGACGGAATGCTGCATCGCTTGTACAAAAGGAGGAAGATTCATATTGATATAAGAATTGAATATGACTCCGCCATACACATTTCCGTCACTGTCGAAACCGAGAACGACAAAATATTTGTCACGGCTCGTATCTCCCGGCTTAGGAGTTATGCCGTTAGCTTTATTCATAGTAATATGAAAAACGTTCCCTATTTCAATTTCCGAGGGCTTCATCAAACGCTATTGAATCATTGATGTACTTTATAAACTCTTCACTGGCACCACCGTCGCGGGCAATGTCGCCCGGGGCGATAACATGGTTTCCTTTTTGCGCCCTCGCCTTTTCCCAGCAATTTGTGTGGGATGTCTTTTCCAGTTCTGCAAATTCCATTTTCCCGTATCTGGAAATACATTCGTCCAAAACATCCCTGTCGTACCGGGACAGATAGTCTGTATCAGACTCACGTTTGGGCAATAGGTAATATTCTATGACATGAATGTCCTTTCTCATGCCGGACAGGATGCTTTTTTCTCCTTTTATCGTATTATACAATATGGTCGGTACGGGGCCGTGGGGAAGCGCGCAGAATTTATCGGCTGTCATTACCCGTCCCCATTCAACGAGGCTGCGCTGATTGGCAAAATATAATATATTGAACAGGTGGTAATAATCGATACCACCGGTTTTATTGAGGATGTAAAGTACGACCTCTATAATTTTCTGTTTCTCAAATGCAGTCATTTTGCTTTCTTGTCAATAAATTGGACGTGAATGATTGGATGGAACAAATATAGCGAAATTCTCGATACGAATCACGGTTTTTATATATAAATCGCATATTTAACAACACTTTATGCTCACGAAAGTGCCGGATGTACAAAAAACAGAAAAGCATCTCCCTCCCCGTGCCATTGCTTCTTGCGGGGCGTCCCATTGCTTCTTATGGGGCGCCCCATTGCTTGTTATTGCATCACATCTCGAGAGTGCCCTGTGCGGGAGTCTGCGGCAGGGTAGAGTTGGCGTTCCGTTCCTCCGGAGTGTACTCCACCACCCAGTATTCGGTGATACCGTTTTCCGTTTTGCGGCTGCGGAAGTGGTGGCTTTCGAGCACGGCGGTGAGCGTCTGTTTCGCTTGCAGGTTCGACTGCGTGCGTCCGTTCAGGCTCACCACCGAGAGGAGGTGCGAGGCGGGATACCATTTGGCGTTCAGGTCGCCGGGCCTGGCGGCGCGGAAGTAGAAGAAGAAGTTCTCCTCCACGGGGTCCTTCTGCCGGAACGTCTCGTTGCGGCGGTTGAGGAAGTTCACCTCCTCGTTCTCATACCAGTAGCGGAAGCCCTGGCGGTAGAGGGCGAGCGCCTGCGCATACACCCCGGCGTGGTCGACGGGCGTGCGGTAGTCGATGTCGGTGATGCTGTTGAAGAGGATACGCCGGTTCTCGCCGATGTCGGGCAGACATTGCGGGTTGTTGGTGCTCGCCACGAACGAGGCGCGCCGCACGAAGCTGTACGTCTGTATGTCGAACGCTTTGCGCTCCGTCACCACGTCCTGCGTGATAAGGCTCTTGAGCTCCTGCATACGCCAGGCGGGCAGCGTGTCGAACTCGTCGAGGTTGATGAGCAGGCACGACGAGAGTTGCAGCAGGTGGTCCTTGTTGTCGGGGTTAATCATGCCGTTGCGGTAGTAGCCCTTCAGCTCGGGCGGCAGGAGGTTGCGGATGAAGGTGCTCTTCCCCTTGCCCTGTGCGCCGTGGAGGAGGAGCAGCTGGTGGTTCTGCCGGTCGTCGTCGATGGCACACGCCACCATGCCTACCAGCCAGCGGCGGAAGCTGTCGTCGAAGAAAGGCTGGTCGACCGCCTTCACGCGGCGGGCAAGTCGGCCGATGTAGTCCGTCGTGCCGTCCCACGGGGCGAGCGACGAGAAGTAGTGGAGGAAGGGGTTGAAGGGCACGGCGTAGTCCGAGTCGACCAGTGCGCGCAGCATGGTGGGCGAGCCGTGCAGCCCTTCGAGCTGGGCGTTGATGTAGAACGTGTTGATGTCCTTCGCGCGGAGCGTGGCGAAGGGCTGGGGCGACGTGTCGGGCGCGTCGGGCACGATGCGGCGGTATTCGATTTGCTCCTTCACGACGTTGCGGCGTATTTCGTAGTGGGTGTTCATGAAGCCGATGAGCTGGTTGATGCGCGGCTCCTTCGCCTCCTCCTCGGCGCGGTCGCTCTTGGAGGTGTAGGCGTAGGCGTTGCGGATGGGCGGGGTGGGGTCGAAGCCGTCGAGGTTGTCGAAATGCTTGAGCGTGAGCGATACGGCCTCCTGCTCGGTGAGCTTGCGGCGGTAGCACTGGTTGCCCAGGAAGTAGAAGAAGTTGTCGCGGTTGCCCACGGTGAGCCGCTCCTTGCGGCGGGTGTAGTCCATCGCCTTGCGGAAGTCCATCTGCACTTGCAGCTCGATGGCGGACGCCCCCTCCTGCGCGACGGGCAGCGTGACGATGGGCCCGGCGGTGCGGCGTTTCTTGCGCTTGCACTCCTCGCGGGTGGGCAGCGTCAGTGTCACGCCGAGCGGCTGCACGGCTGCCAGCCGTTCGGCGGAGAGGAAGGCGTCGGGGTCGTGCGAGACGAAGAAGCCGCGTCCGAGGTCGCTGCCACTGGTGTCTACCTTTGTGCCGAGCAGTTGCTCGTAGCGGCGCGTGGCGAGGGCGTACATCCGCCGGTGGTAGGCGTCGAGGGCAGCGAAGTCGGCGGTTCCCCGTGCGTTGAACTCGTCGCGCAGCGCCTGCGCCTCCTCCCCTCTGAGGTAGACGAAGATTTTGAGCCCGTGCCTGCGCGGACTGACGAAGCTGCCCAGCGTGTCGCTGCATTCGTTCGTCAGCCGGCGGTACGTTTCCAGCTCTTCGGCGGGCATCTCGTCGCAGTCGAGCGTGATGATGTCTTGGTAGGCCGCGAGGCTGTAGGCGAGCCGTTCGGTGGTGTAGGTGGCGGTGACGGTGCAGTAGGGCAACTGCTTCTTCATGCGGTCGGCTTTGGCAGTGTCGCCGTCGGCTACGGCGTGGCGCAGCCGTTGGATGCGTTCGCGGTAGGTGTTGCCACGGATAAGTTCAAACTGTTGCTCAATGCTGATGCGACCGGATACGAGTGACAAACCTTTGTATGTCGTTACGTGAATGTTTCCCATGATTAGTTGGTTTTAAATTTATACTTTTTTTCGGGATGTGCTGCAAAGGAACAACCTTTTCGGGGAATAAAAAAACGGGTTTTAGACGCCTAAAACCCGTTTTTTAACGTTACTGCCGCCGGCCTCAGTCGAAGCACATGTTCCGCTTGGCCCTTTGTATCTCATAATCAATCTCTTCGATGCTCAGCGAGGCGTCCGAATGGTTGTCTTTGCGGATGTCTGTGGTGAGCCACGCCAGCCGCGCGATGAACTTCGGCCCCTTGCAACTGAAGGGCGACGAGGGGTTGTAACAGAGGTCGGCAAGGGAGGCGATGCACTCCTTGCGCTGGGCGGGAAGGATGACGATGCGGTTGGAATACAGGCTGTTGACTGTCTGTAGAAGGTGGGTGGTGAACGAGTCGATGTCGGGGAAATCCTTTTTGTCGAGTGTTATCGCCTGTTTGTTCCGGTAGACGAATCCGTCCGGAAAAGTTTCGTTTTTCTCATCTTTTTAATGTTTTTAGATGGGTTAATAATTTTGTTTTTTAACAGAAAAAGCACAAATATGCATCTTTTTCCGGTGAAAAGAGGAAGAACAGGGCAGAGATTTATGTTTTTTTGCACGAAGGGACGACGCTTTGGTTGGTGCCTGCATTTACTTATATATTCTCTTTTTATCCCAAAGAAAAGCGTGTAGTTCTCTTCGGGGTGGAGAGCCACCCTCCTGAGAACTACACGCTTTTTTCCGTAATAATAGAAGAAATTATCGCGCTCGCGCGCGTATATAATAAGGTGACGCCGTGCGCCCGTCAGGGAGTGTCGAGGTATCTGACGATGATTTCCACCTGCCGCTTGCTGTAGGCCTGTTCGTTTTTGCCCTCGTTGCCCTCGTCGTAGAGCTGGCGGTAGAGGTCGGGATTGCGGTGTATCCATTTGCGCATCTTCCGCAGGGCGGCGTCGGGCGTCAGGTGTGGCGCGTAGAGTTGTGCAAGTTCGGTCTTGAGGTAGACCCTTATCTGAAAGTCTCCGTGTGCTGTTTCCATGATGATTCTTGTTTTTTCGGGGGGCTTCGGCGCCCGTATGATTCTTCCGTAAAGATATACAATAATCCGGACAAATGCAAATATTTCGCCTCCCGAATGTGCGGAGTAGCGCAAAGTGCGGCAAAGTGCGTCGCGCTGCCTACCGGTACGTACCGTTACCGACCGTTGCGTCACCCCCTCCGGCGCCGATGGCCTACCTTTGCACTGTTCTCGGAAAGAGAGGCGGGAAAGACGTCGCCTTCTTCTCCTTCGCACAGAACGCCGGGATGAATAACCTGATTGGATAATAACTAAAAAAAACAAGAAAACCATGTCTATCACATTTAAAAAGATTTTACGCAAATCTCCGTTCGACAAGAACGGCGCGGGCAAGTATTACCCGCATCTCATCACCTGGGGGAAACCCGCCACGCTGGACACCATCGCCGTGCAGATGAAGGACAAGACTTCGCTCAGCTACGGCGACATCAAGAGCGTGCTCACCACCTTTGTCGAGGTGATGCGCCACGAGCTTTACCACGGCCATGCGGTGAATATCGAGAACTTCGGCGTGTTCAGCCTCTCAGCCGCCACCGTGGGCACGGAGCTGAAGAAGGACTGCCTGCCCGAAAACATCCGCATGGTGCACATCAACTTCCGTGCCTCGAGCAGCGTGCGCCCCAACCTCGCCGCCACCCGTGCGGAAGACCGCATCGACTTTGTCGACCTGGAGCAGCAGCTCAAGTCGCTCGCGGCGGAAGAGGACGGTAGCGGCGACGATGGCAACGGCGGCAATAGCAACGGCGGCGGCGACGACGGCGAAACGCCCGACCCGGGATTATAACCCCTTCATCATCAACAAAAAAAAACAGAAAGGAGACTGAAAAATGAGAAAGATTGACCTGATTGTGATTCACTGTTCGGCCACGCGTGCCGACCGCTCGCTCACCCCGGACGACCTCGACCTGCAACACCGCCGGCGCGGCTTCAACGGCACGGGCTATCACTACTACATCCGCCGCTCGGGCGCGGTGCATCTCACCCGTCCGGTCGAACGCATCGGCGCACACGTGCGGGGGTTCAACGCCGGCTCGATAGGCATCTGTTACGAAGGGGGGCTCGACCCCCACGGACGTCCGGCAGACACGCGCACGCCGGAGCAACGGGCATCGCTCCGCCTGTTGGTGCACCAGCTTCGCGAACGGTTTGCCGTGCGCCGCGTATGCGGACACCGCGACCTCTCGCCCGACCGCAACGGCAACGGCGAGGTGGAGCCGGAGGAGTGGATTAAGGCGTGTCCCTGCTTTGAGGTGGCGGCGGAGTTTTTGAATTCAAGGAAGTAATGAACCGTTTAGAGAACCGTAGGAAAGGAGGTGTGGAGAGTAATGGCAGTGAGAAGAGGAGTCTGGGATATGATTCTGAAGGTAGTTATCGCAGTGGCTTCGGCTTTGGCAGGCGTGTTGGGCGCTAATGCGATGAGTTTGTAAGATAAAGACCGAAGGTAGTATCAATGAGGAAAAGCGTAGCGGACAGGCTGAATAAGCGTTCGCTACGTTTTTATTTTCTTCCTTGGTTTATAATCCAAATAAAAGTAATAAATTTGCCCGATAATGACAATTTACCAACGATATGAACTATATAGATTTACGTTCTCTTATTAGAGACAACTCAAAATTGGATTTTGCGGTAGCCGGTAATAATCTGCAACGTATCTTATTGGATATAAGCAGAACCGATGTGCTGGCTTTGATAACGGAAATTGGCATTATTCCCGAAGATATCGCACATGATTCATCTGAAGAAAAACTGTATGCAAAAGTCTCGGATATTCTATTTGCCAAAGCTCTTAAAGAGATGAACTTTGAGGTTACGGTTTTAAGAGAACGGTCTGATTGTGCCGACATTATTGCACAAAGTAAATATCATGGTTATTCTTTGATTGGAGATGCAAAGTCTTTTCGGTTAAGCCGTACGGCCAAAAATGCGAAAGACTTCAAAGTGGACTCTATGGCTCATTGGAGAGAAGACAATGATTTTTCCGTATTGGTTTGTCCTTACTTCCAATATCCGAAAAACAATAGCCAGATTTATCGTTCTGCCCTGAATGGGAACGTATCCTTGTTTTCGTGGGAATATCTTTACATCCTTCTTTCCGAGGACGTGAAAGAAAGTGAAGAGGTGGATTTGCGGGAATTGTGGAATCAGAGCCACCATATTATGCTGCAAACCTCTATGGCAGATGCAAATAGATGTTTCATCCGGCAGCAAGAGGCCAATATCAGAGAAATTATCGGATTGACGGAAGAACAGTTTGGCAGCTATTTAAACCAGATAAAAGGTGCTATCGTTTACAGAGGCAAGGAGGAAATCCGCTATTACGAATCGGAGATTGCCCGAATCCGGCAATTGAATAGGGAAGAGGCCATTAGGGAACTTCTTGCATCTATGAAATTAGATTCTAAAATTGAAACGATTAGAAAATTTATAAATCAAGTACAAAGATGAACAGTGATTATATAAACAAGATTATACATGGGAATTGTGTGGATGTAATGAAAACAATGCCGGATAATTCTGTCGATATGTGTATCACCTCTCCGCCATATGACAATTTGAGGACATACAAAGGTTTTGTTTTCCCGTTTGACGATATCGTAAGGCAACTGTTTAGAATTGTAAAAGACGGGGGAGTTGTCGTATGGATTGTCTGCGATGCAACCATAAACGGAAGTGAGACTTGCACCAGCTTCAAGCAAGCCATGAGTTTTGTCAGTGCGGGGTTCAATCTGCATGATACGATGATATTCAGAAAAATAAATCCTGTCCCGCAGATATACAGGAAACGGTATAATAATGAGTTTGAATATATGTTTGTGTTCTCAAAAGGAGCAGTCGCAACGCACCACGCATTGACAATGCCGTGCCTGCACGCAGGGCTGGAGTTGAAAGGTACTACGTATAAAAATTATTCCAAAGGGGAACAGAAACGGGGGAAATTGGCTAACCCCGTTAAATCGGAAAAGATAAAAGGAAATATATGGGAATATGTGGTAGGCAAAAAAGCTGTCGACCAGGAAGCCAAAAGCCATCCGGCTCCTTTCCCTTATGATTTGGCCAAAGACCATATTCTTTCTTGGAGCAATGAAAATGAGATAGTGCTCGATCCGATGTGTGGTAGTGGTACGTCTTGCGTAGCGGCCTTTGATAACAATCGCAGGTTTATCGGCATTGATATTTGTGCCGAATATTGTGATTTATCGAAAGAAAGGGTAGAAAAACATAGAAATGATGTCGGGATATTCAGTACGCTTAATATGGCTGTAAACTTATAGAAGCAAAAGGTTAGGGGTAAAAATCTAACAAAAGCCGCCAGTCTGTACATCAGGCTGGCGGCTTTTGTTTCTCTTCCTTCTCCTCCTTTATTTCTTATAGACAAACCTGCTCGGCACTCCCTCGCCAAACAGGCAGTCGCCCAATGTCGTGATGCTGTTGCCCGTTGCCGTGACCTGCCGCAGGTTGTCGCATCCCATGAACGCTCCGAACTCGATGGCTGTCACTCCGGCGGGCAGTTCCAGCGTGCCGCACAGGCGTCCGCAATTGCTGAACACGCGCTGTCCGATGGTTTTCAGGTTGTCGGGCAGCTTTATTCTCAGCAGGAATTTCTTCTGTGCGAAGGTAAATTCGGGGATAGCCGTGGCGTTGGTCTTCGAGATGTCCACCCCTACGAGGTTGGGCATATAGTTGCGTATCAGTAGGAAGTCGGTGTTGTCCAGTTTGCCCTCCACGGTCAGGAAGTTGATGTCGCGCGGCTGTAGTCCCGCTTTCAGAATCTCTTCTTCCAGGTTGCCCATAAGCCCCACTTGCAGCGTGGCTTCCACCGGTTCGCCCTCGATGAAGGCAAAGTTCTGCCACCGCTCCTTGTTGCGGTAAGCGTCGCTGCTGCCCAACGGCACGAAGACGGCGGTCACACTGTCGGCCAGCGCTTCGGGCAGCAGGTTGGGAGCTGTCTTTTTGCGAATCTGGCAGATGCGCAGGTTGTCGCAACCCTTGAAGGCGGCGTCCTCGATGTTACGGGTCTTCTCGGAGAGTATCACCTTCTCTAAGGTCGGTTTGCCTTTCGTCGCCCCGTCCACCACACTGGAGAAGGCGTAGGCGGGGATAAAGTTGGCCATGTAAATGTAGAACTTGCCGTGGGGGTAAGTGCCCGCCTTGCCGCTATACATCTTGATTTCGGCGTTCGAGATGTCCAGCACCTTCAGGCGGGTGAACTCGTCGCGCAGGTGGCGGAAGTCCTCGGCGTTCAGCTTCCCGTTGAGCGTGAGGTGGGTGACGGCGTTTGCTTCTTCCTCCGTCATCATGGAAATCAGCGTTCCCGGTTTGCTTACGTAATACGTCTTGCTCACTTCCTGGGCAACGGCTCCCGATGTGCGGGCAGCCAATAAAAGGCCTATCAATAGTAGTCTGGTTTTCATAATTCTGCAAATTTGGTCGGGCAAATATAGGAAAAATAGGGATTGGCCCGCCTTTTTTTATGTTTTATAGCTAATTTTGCAATCGGATTAACAAATCGTAAACGTATGGCAGCAAACAATGCGAACGAAAGAAAAGCGGACCGGAGGCTCCCCGTGTGGATATGCATCCCGCTCTTTATCCTTGTGTTCTGGATATTCATGATGATATACGGCCTGGTAGCTCAAGGCTTCCTGTCGTGGGCGTCCGGCGGGAAAGCCCCCTGTCCCGAAGCGCTGAGGTACATACTGCTCGAAGGCAGTATGCTGCTTGCCGTGCTCACTGCCGCCGCCGTTATGCTTTGGATGGAGAAACGCCCGTTTGCCGATTTGGGGCTGACCCTCAGGGGGCACGCCAAAGGCTTGTGGTATGGCCTGCTGATGGCCTGCGGAATCTACCTGACGGGCTTCGGGCTTTCCTGGGCTATGGGAGAAGTGGAGGTGACGGCGATTCGTTTTCAACCGTCCGACCTGGCGGGCTCGTGGCTCTTCTTCCTGTTGGTCGCACTGTTTGAAGAGATAATGGTGCGCGGCTATATCCTGGGGCGGTTGCTGCGCACCTCGCTAAACAAATACCTCTCGCTGCTCCTCTCGGCATCGCTGTTCGCCCTGCTGCATATCTTCAATCCCGAAGTCGCTTTCCTGCCGATGGTCAATCTCGTGTTGGCAGGTATGTTGCTCGGCGCATCCTGTCTCTATACGCGCAATCTCGCTTTCCCCATTTCGCTGCACCTCTTCTGGAACTGGATACAAGGCCCGGTCTTAGGCTACCAGGTGAGCGGCAACAGCTTCCTGCCCACTATGCTGACACTCCGCATCCCCGAAGCGAACGTACTCAATGGCGGAGCCTTCGGTTTTGAAGGCTCGCTCATCTGTACGGTACTCCTCCTCGTGTGCACGGCACTCATTGTCCGGTGGGGCGAGCGGAGACGGCGGCGCGGTCAATCCTGCGGAACCCCAATCATGCTGAGCTGAATCCGCCGGCGGTTGGTGTCGACGCTCATCACCCTCACCATCACCTGCTGGTGGATGGAGACCACCTCCGTCGGGTCGGAGACAAACCGTTCGGCCAACTGGGAGAGGTGGACAAGCCCGTTCTCCTTGATTCCTATATTGACGAAAGCACCGAAATTGGTGATGTTGCCCACGATACCGGGCAGCACCATCCCTTCGCGCAAGTCGGCTATGGTGCGCACGTTCCTGTCGAATTCGAACACCTTGATGGTTTTGCGCGGGTCGCGTCCCGGCTTGTCGAGCTCCTGTAGGATGTCCTGCAAGGTAGGCATACCGACGGTGGGAGAGAGGTAGTCGGAGAGGTTGATTTTCCGGCGAAGTTCCTTGTCGGCTATCAGTTGGCCGACCGTGCAGTGCAGGTCTTTCGCCATCTGCTCTACGATGTGGTAACTTTCGGGATGCACCGCCGTGTTGTCCAACGGGTTCTCCGCGCCGGGGATGCGGAGGAAGCCGGCACACTGCTCGAAGGCCTTCGTACCCATGCGCGGCACTTTCATCAGCGCCTTGCGCGAGCCGAAGGCGCCGTGCTCTGCCCGGTAGTTGACGATGTTCTGCGCCAGTTGCGGACCCAAGCCCGAGATGTAGGTGAGCAGATGGCTGCTTGCCGTGTTGAGGTTGACGCCGACGAGGTTCACGCAGCTCTCTACCGTCTGGTCGAGCGCTTTCTTCAACTTCGCCTGGTCTACATCGTGCTGGTACTGGCCCACCCCGATGGATTTGGGGTCTATCTTCACCAGCTCCGCCAACGGGTCCATCAGCCGGCGGCCGATGGAGACGGCGCCCCGCACCGTGACGTCGTAGTCAGGAAACTCGTCGCGGGCGATTTTGGAAGCCGAGTAAATGGATGCTCCCTGCTCGCTCACCACGAACACGGGAATCTGACGGTCGAAACTCTGGCGGCCGATGAACTCTTCCGTCTCGCGGCTTGCCGTCCCGTTGCCGATGGAGATGGCCTCTATCTGATAGGCCTCAATCATCTTGCGGAGCTTGGAGGCTGCCTCGGCGGTTTTGCCCACCGGCGGATGCGGATAGATGTTCTCGTTGTGCAGCAGATTGCCTTGTGCGTCGAGACACACCACTTTGCAGCCGGTGCGGAATCCGGGGTCGATGGCGAGTACCCGTTTCTGTCCCAACGGAGCGGCGAGAAGTAGCTGGCGGAGGTTTTCGGCAAATACGCGGATGGCTTCGTCGTCGGCCTTCTCCTTCGACTGGGCGGCGAATTCCGTCTCGATGGAGGGTTTGAGCAGGCGTTTGTAGGCATCGGCGGTGGCTTCGCTCACCTGGCGGCTGCATTCGTTGCTGCCGCGTACGAACTGGCGTTCGAGGCGTTCGAGACACGCTTCGTCGTCGGGGGTGATGGCGACCTTCAGCAACCCTTCCGATTCGGCACGGCGGATGGCGAGCAGGCGGTGGGAGGTGCAGCGTTTCAACGGCTCGGCAAAGTCGAAGTAGTCGCGGTACTTGGCGCCCTCTTCCTCTTTGCCCTTCACCACTTTGGCACTGATTTTCGCCTGGCGGCCGAACTGGTTGCGCACGGCGTTGCGGGCGCGTTCGTCCTCGTTCACCTGTTCGGCGATGATGTCGCGCGCTCCTTTCAGCGCCTCCTGCACGTCTTTCACTTCCCCCTTCACGAAGGCGGCGGCGCGGGCGTCGAGGTTGTTCTCGCGTTGCAGCAGCAGGAGGGTGGCAAGCGGTTCGAGCCCCTTCTGGCGGGCGGCTTCGGCACGCGTCTTCCGTTTGGGCTTGTAGGGGAGATAGATGTCCTCCAGCTCCGTCGGGTTCCAGGTGGCGTCGATGCGTTTCCGCAGTTCGTCGGTGAGCTTTCCTTGCTCGGTGATGGTGTTGAGAATCGTCTCTTTCCGTTTGGATATGTCGCACAACTTATCGTGTTGCTCCTTGATTTGTTCGATACGGACTTCGTCCAGCCCGCCCGTGGCTTCTTTGCGGTAGCGGCTGATAAAGGGAATCGTAGCGCCTTCGCCCAACAGGCGGAGGGTGCTGCTTATCTGTTTCTCCGGTATCCCCAACAGGCCGGCAATCATTTGGTGAAATAATTCCATAAAAAGTTCTTTAGGTATGAATGAGTGGCAAAAAATATAACTCTGTTACAGGACGCCGGAGCGCACGCGGCTGAGTGTCTCGGGCGTCATCAGCAGGTAGGAGGCGATGTGTGCCAAAGGGGCCCGCCTGATGATTTCGGGATGTGTCTCAAGCAGGCGGTTGTAGCGTTCGCGCGCCGATTCGAACCGCCAGGAGTCTGCTTTCTTCTGCGACACGATGAGGGAGTATTCCAATATCTTCTGGTAAAACAGGTTGATTTCCCAATTCTCTCTCGCCAATTCCTGCATCCTGTCGCGCGGGAAGAGGTAGATGATGCTGGGCTCCAGCGTCTCTACGATAAGCTGCGTGGGCACTTGCCGCAGATAGCTCTCGATGCACATGATGATGCAACCCTCGTAGGAGAAGTGCTCGGTGACGTCTTTCCCGTTCTTGTAGTAGTACTGCCGGAGCATCCCTTTCCCCACGAACACGAGTTCGCGGGCTATCTCTCCTTCGCGCAGCGCGACGGCACCTTTGGGAAATTCCTCACGAATCAGCAGGCTTTCTATCTGCCGCCTCCCGGCGATGCTCATCTCCGGAAAACGGGAGTTGACAACGGCATTTACGGTATCTCTCAGTAGTGTATCCATGACTTTTCTTGCTTGATGCGCGCAAATGTACTAAAAACGGTTGGTATTTTTTCATATTGCATTGAAATACATCTGTGAATACTTGCGTAATTACCAAATGGTTATTATATTTGCCTTGTCATTAAGACAAAGTGCACAATGTGTAATGACAATGAAGAGCTAAAAGCTCGGATTGAAGCTGCGGAGCAAGACCTCAGTTTCTTTTCCCTCAACTGGGATGCCATACGGGAAACCGAATGGATTTCGGACGAAGAGCTTGAAGGAGGAATCAATGATGCGTTAGACGATTTGATTGAGGCCAAAAGCAAGCTGAAGGAAAAAGGTAGTCCCCCGTAAGGGGGCTGCCGCTTCCTTTTCAATTTATAAAAGCAAATGCGTATGAATGCAAAAGAAGAACTGAAAAAGTGGAAAGATGATTTTGCAAAGGCTAAGACGGAGCAGGCAAAGTCGGAACACAAAAGGCGTTTTAATGCATATGTGAACTCTTTATCGCCTTCTGACAAAAAGGAGTTCTTGAGTGAGTTTAAAAAAGGTGCGGAGCAGGCAGTGGATGAAGCAAAAAAACTGGCTAAGATTGCGGAAAGAAAGAAAATATTAGATAAAGTCCTGGATTTTGCTTCAATGTCCTACATCGCTGAACACTATTTTGGCAAGTCCCGGCAATGGCTCTATCAACGGATAAACGGTAATGTGGTAAATGGAAAGCCGGTCGATTTTACTCAGGAAGAACTTAAAACATTGTCGTTTGCGTTGTCGGAACTTGGGGATGTCATGAAGAATACCTCCTTTTGGATAACGCAGTAAATGAAACAGGCAGAATGAAAAAGGGGGGAATGTAGTTTCTTGCTACATTCCCCCTTTTCATTCGGAGTAGTGGGTACGGGAATCGAACCCGTATTATATGCGTGAGAGGCATACGTCCTAACCGTTAGACGAACCCACCGGAGTTGTTGATTTAAAAAGAGCTAAGTCCTTAAACTTAGCTCTTTCTTTAATCTTTGAGACTTTGCGGAAGCTGGGGGATTCGAACCCCCGGTACCCTTGCGAGTACGTCAGTTTAGCAAACTGGTGGTTTCAGCCACTCACCCAAACTTCCTTTTTAGACCCGCATTATCTCTCAAATGCGGTGCAAAGATAAAGGGAAGTTTTGTACTGTGCAAATCTTTCAGCAACATTTTTTCGGATGTTCTTTTAAGAAAAGAGATAATACGTTAAGTTTCAAATGCTAAACAGGTGATTTTTTTTCCCCCGGCAGGCAGGGAAGGGGCTTCCCATAAATATTCGATACCTTATAATATATGCAGCGAGAAATGAAAGCTCAAAAGTTTTGAATGCGACTAAATAGTTTTTATCTTTGCACCCTATTAGTTTTGAATATACATGGAGTGGTTATATAATCTGTTTATCGAACATTCTGCCTTACAAGCGGTTGTCGTGCTTTCGCTGATTTCGGCGATAGGACTGGGATTGGGAAGAGTGCATTTCTGGGGAGTTTCCTTAGGAGTCACTTTTGTTTTTTTTGCAGGTATTCTTGCCGGACACTTCGGACTTTCGGTCGATTCGCAGATGTTGAATTATGCGGAAAGTTTCGGGCTTGTCATCTTTGTCTATTCGCTCGGCCTGCAGGTAGGCCCCGGCTTTTTCAGCTCTTTCCGCAAAGGAGGAGTGACGCTGAATATGCTCGCGATGGGTGTGGTGCTTTTGGGAACCTTGCTGGCAGTAGTGGCGGGATATGCCACCGGCGTGTCGCTTCCCGATATGGTGGGTATCCTCTGCGGGGCAACGACAAACACTCCGGCTTTGGGAGCCGCACAGCAAACCCTCAAACAGATGGGATTGGAAAGCAGTACGCCCGCCTTAGGATGCGCCGTCGCCTATCCGATGGGAGTGGTCGGCGTGATTCTTGCCGTTTTATTCATCCGCAAACTGTTGGTTCGCCACGAAGACCTGGAGATAAAAGAAAAGGACGATGCGAACAAAACCTATATTGCAGCGTTTCAAGTACACAATCCTGCCATCTTCAACAGGAGCATCAAGGACATAGCCCATCTGAGCCAGTCGAAGTTTGTCATCTCCCGTCTGTGGCGCGACGGCCACGTCAGCATCCCCACTTCCGACAAGATACTGAAAGAGGGCGACCGCCTGCTGGTAATCACCGCCGAGAAGGATGCGCTGGCGCTGACCGTGCTTTTCGGCGAACAGGAGAACACGGACTGGAACAAGGAGGATATCGACTGGAATGCGATTGACAGCGAACTGGTTTCGCAACGCATCGTTGTCACCCGTCCGGAACTGAACGGAAAGAAGTTGGGCGCACTCCGGCTGAGAAATCATTATGGGATAAACATCAGCCGCGTTTACCGTTCGGGAGTGCAGTTGCTTGCCACACCGGAACTGATACTTCAGTTGGGCGACCGCCTGACGGTGGTGGGAGAGAAGGCAGCCATCCAGAATGTGGAGAAAGTACTGGGAAACGCCATCAAGAGCCTGAAAGAACCCAATTTGGTGGTTGTGTTTATAGGTATCGTGTTAGGGCTGGCACTGGGCGCCGTTCCTTTTTCCATTCCGGGGGTGGCTACTCCCGTGAAGTTGGGGTTGGCGGGCGGACCGATTATCGTCGGTATCCTTTTGGGAACGTTCGGACCCCGGATACACATGATTACCTATACCACCCGCAGCGCAAACCTGATGTTGCGCGCCCTGGGACTTTCGATGTATCTTGCCTGCCTGGGACTGGACGCCGGAGCGCATTTCTTCGACACCGTGTTCCGTCCGGAAGGCCTGCTGTGGATTGCCCTAGGAATAGGGCTGACGATTGTCCCGACGGTTATCGTAGGTTTTGTCGCCTTCAAGATGATGAAGATAGACTTCGGTACGGTGTGCGGTATGTTGTGTGGAAGCATGGCAAACCCGATGGCGCTGAACTATGCCAACGATACCATACCCGGCGACAACCCGTCGGTAGCTTATGCCACAGTGTATCCGATGTGTATGTTTCTGAGGGTGATTATCGCGCAAGTGCTGCTGATGTTCCTGCTCGGCTGAGCGTGAAGCCCGGCAAAGAAGACGGGAAATAAAATAAATCGTTAATTCGTAAATAATAATAAAACAATATGACTGCTCAAAGTAATATAACGCCCGAAAGTATTGTGAGTGACCTTCGTTACCTGCAACTGCTCTCCCGAAGTTTTCCTACCATCGCCGATGCAAGTACGGAAATCATCAATCTGGAAGCTATCATGAATTTGCCTAAAGGGACGGAGCATTTCCTGACGGATATACACGGTGAGTACGAAGCCTTCCAACACGTGTTGAAGAATGCGTCGGGTGCGGTGAAGCGGAAAGTGAATGAAATATTCGGCAATACGCTCCGCGAAGCGGAAAAGAAAGAAATCTGTACCTTGATTTACTATCCCGAAGAGAAGCTCCAACTGGTGAAGGCACGTGAAAAGGACCTGGACGACTGGTATCTGATAACGTTGAATCAATTAGTGAAAGTCTGTCAGAATGTATCGTCGAAGTACACCCGTTCGAAGGTTCGCAAATCGCTGCCTGCCGAATTCTCGTACATCATACAGGAGTTGCTGCACGAGTCGACCGTCGAGCCGAACAAGCACGCTTATATCAACGTGATTATCAGCACGATTATCACGACCAAGCGGGCGGACGATTTCATCATTGCCATGTGCAACCTGATTCAACGCCTGACCATCGACTCGCTGCACATCGTAGGCGATATCTACGACCGTGGCCCCGGGGCGCACATCATCATGGATACTTTGTGCAATTATCATAACTTCGACATCCAGTGGGGCAACCACGATATCCTTTGGATGGGCGCGGCGTCGGGCAACGACAGTTGCATCGCCAACGTCATCCGTATGTCGATGCGTTATGGCAATTTAGCTACGTTGGAGGATGGCTACGGAATCAACCTGCTCCCGTTGGCTACCTTTGCGATGGATACGTATGCCGACGACAGTTGTGCCATCTTCATGCCGAAAATGAATTTTGCCGATGCGCACTACAATGAGAAGACCTTGCGCCTGATAACGCAGATGCACAAAGCAATCACCATTATCCAGTTTAAATTGGAGGCAGAAATTATCGACCGACGTCCCGAATTCGGGATGGCAAACCGTAAGTTGCTGGAGAAGATTGACTTCGAACGGGGTGTCTTTGTCTATGAAGGAAAGGAATACCCGCTTCGTGACACGAACTTCCCGACTGTAGACCCTGCCGACCCTTACCGCCTGACGGATGAGGAGCGGGAATTGGTGGAGAAGATTCACTGTTCGTTTATGAACAGCGAGAAACTGAAGAAGCATATGCGCTGCTTGTTTACGTATGGCGGAATGTATTTGGTGGCCAACTCCAACCTGCTTTACCATGCTTCCATGCCTTTGAACGAGGATGGCAGCTTCAAGCGTATCCGCATACGGGACAAGGAGTATTGGGGACGCAAACTGCTGGACAAAGCCGACCAGTTGATTCGTACCGCTTATTTCGATGAAGACGGGGAGGAGGACAAGGAGTTTGCAATGGATTATATCTGGTATATGTGGTGCGGTCCCGACGCTCCTCTGTTCGACAAGGACAAGATGGCTACTTTCGAACGTTACTTCTTGGAAGATAAAGAGTTGCATAAGGAGAAGAAGGGACACTATTACACCTTGCGCAACCGGGAGGATATTTGCGACCGGATATTGGCCGAGTTCGGAGCATCGGGCCCTCATTCGCACATCATCAACGGCCATGTGCCGGTAAAGACCATCAAGGGAGAGCAGCCGATGAAGGCGAACGGCAAACTGTTTGTTATCGACGGAGGATTCTCCAAAGCCTACCAGCCGGAGACGGGTATTGCGGGATATACGTTGGTCTATCATTCTCACGGTATGCAGCTTGTGCAACACGAACCGTTCCAGTCGCGTCAGAAAGCGATTGAAGAGGGGCTGGATATTAAGTCGACCAACTTCGTGCTGGAGTTCAACTCCCAACGGATGATGGTGAAGGATACCGATAAAGGAAGGGAACTTGTGACGCAGATTCAGGATTTGAAGAAGTTGTTGGTTGCCTATCGCACGGGTCTGATAAAGGAAAAGGTATAAACGATCTTCTGATGTCCACCACGGAATCCGTGGTGGACATCAGAAGAGAACGACGCCCGCTTCGATGATGGCCCCTTTGTCGTAATTGCCTGATTGCTGATAAAAGCGGGTCAGTCCATAGCCGCCCGTCGCGAAGATACCGAACTTCTTGCTGAACTGATACTCTAAGTTGGCACGTGCCTGCAATGCATACAGGCGTTTGGGGATTATCTCGTCTTTGTTAGCACAGGTTTCGATGTGCTGGTATCCCAAGTCACCACTGATGGAAAGCCCCTTATAGACGGGAAGAGCCAGGCCGGCACGGTAGGACGCGCTGACGGAAAACCTGTCATTCAATCCCCGGTGCATGGAGCCTGCCCCTAAAATTGTATAGAACAACCGGTTCTTGAAGCGTACGCCTATGTTGGCAGGAGTCGCATTGCCGCCATATACCATCATTTGTACTTTTGTGTCGGGGTTCGCGTTGACCAGCCCCAATTGAAAGCCCTTCATCTCTTCCCTGTAATAATTGACCAGCCCAATCTGAAGTCCGCGTACTTTGGTCGCATAGTTGCATAGCGCTATTTGCGCGCCTGCTGCCTGTGCGGCTGTGATATTGGCGAGGCCGGCTGTCTGAAGGCCGTTCATGTTTTCGCCCGCCACATTCAGCAGACCCGACGCCATCACCCCGTTGAAACGCTGCCCCGCGATATTCGCCACGCCGGAGAGGTGGATGCCCGACGTCCTGTTGCCCGTCACATTCATAAAGCCGCTTACCATTGCTCCGGAGGTGTTGTCGCCACCGATGGCGGTAAGTCCGGCGATGATTATCCCCTTTGTCCCGTCGCCACTGATGTTTACCAGTCCGGCTGTGGAAAGCCCCCTTGTGTTGTCGCCACTGATGTTGCTGATGCCCGCTATCTGGACACCCCGCATGGCTCCTCCCGCCAAGTTTGCCAGTCCTGTGAGCTGGAGGCCGTTCATATCACCGTGGACGACGCTTCCCAATACATTCACTCCTACACCGTTCAGCCGGTTGAGCGTAGACAGCAGTCCGATGTTCACGTAAGTGGTCTGTGTGCTGTCGTGCGGTTGCGTGCAGATACCTTTCCAAACGGAGAGGTTGATACCGGCACTCCTGTTTTGTGCCGGCAGACAAACGGCAGCCATTAGAATAGCTGCCGTGACGATGGTTCTTTTCAGTTTCATTCGGTTGCTTTGGGTTTCATTCTTCTACATTGTGAAA
>NZ_CAJULN010000024.1 GCF_910586915.1 uncultured Bacteroides sp. | reverse complement strand
AATAATACGATAACGATAAAAGCTATCCTCTGCCTGTTGCTCCTGCTATGCGGAGGGGTAAGTGTATGGGCACAACAGATGCTTACAGTAAAAGGTGTGGTGATAGACGCGTTGAAAGAGCCGTTGCCCGGAGCCAGTGTTCAGGTAGTGGGTATGTCCACCGGTACAGTGACCGATTTGGACGGTAACTTCAGCCTACAGGTTCCGAAGGGAAAAACGATTGCCGTCTCTTTCATCGGATATGTGACACAGGAGTTAGTTATAAATCAGAATCAGGAAAAACTGACCGTTCAGTTGAAAGACGATTCCAAGCAGTTGAACGAAGTGGTTGTCATCGGATACGGTACGGTAGAAAAGAAAGACCTTACAGGCTCTATCCAGTCTGTGACGGGCAAAGAGTTGAGCAAATTGGTCACTACCGATGTGACCGAAACATTGAACGGACGTGTCGGCGGCGTGCTTGTGAACAAGACTTCCAACCGTCCCGGCGCGGATACGAAAATAGAGATTCGCGGTGTCAACTCGTTCAATTTCTCCAATGAGCCTTTGTATGTGATTGACGGAGTGCCCTCCCAAACGGGAATGCGCCATCTGAACTCTGCCGATATCGAATCCATCGACATCCTGAAAGACGCCTCTTCCGGCGCCATCTACGGTTCGCGCGGGGCAAACGGTGTGGTGATTATCACTACCAAAGGCGCCAACAAACGCCAGGGTTTCAATATCGACTATGCGGGCTATGTAGGTTTCAAGACACCTACGCGCATTCCCGAAATGATTGGCAACATGGGCAATGGACTGGAGTATATCGACTATCGCATTGCTTTGTGGAAAAAGAAATATGGAGATGCATCGCTGAGCCGTCCGGACTTTCTGACGGACGATGAGAAACGCCGCGTCAAATACGGCGAATACTACGACTGGTTGCGTGAACTTTCGCAGAATGCATTGACTACGAGCCATTCCGTCTCTGCCACCGGAGGTACGGACAAGCTCTCTTTCTCCTTCGGACTGGGATACTTGAAGGACGACGGTATGGTAGGCAACGAAAGTTTCGGGCGTATCACTGCCAACATCGGACTGGAATATCGTTTCTCCGATAAAATAAAGACCGGTATCAACAGCTATGTATCGTTGAACAATACGAACGAAGGAGCCAACGATGCGCTGATTAACGCCTATTTCCTCCCGCCCACGGTCAGCCCGTACGACAAAGACGGAAGTTACCTCTTCAACTGTCAGCCTACTTCCAGCAAGATAAATCCGTTTGTTCAGATTGAGAACAACAAGAGAGAGAAGGAAGCCAACTACACCAACTTCTCCGGCTATCTGGAATACCTGCCGATAAAAGGCCTGAGCGTGAAGTCGCAAGTGGCGGTTCAGTACGACTCGGATGTTTATGGAGAGTGGGTAGGAACCATGACGCAAGCCAAAGGAGGGTTGAACGCCCCCGAAGCATACCGTAAAGAGGGACGTAACATGAACTGGGTATGGGACAACATCATCACATACGACAAGACTTGGAGCGAAATCCACCACCTGAATGCCATCGGACTGTACAGTGTGCAGAAAGAGACACACCAGGGTTCGGAAATGCGTGGCGATGGTCTGCCTTACGACTCCGACTGGCACGCTATCGAGACAGCCGAAGAGATTCGCGACGTGAAGAGCTACTATTGGGAGTCGTCCATGCTTTCTTTCATGGGACGTGTCAATTACACCCTGATGGATCGCTATCTGTTTACCGTCACCGGACGGTACGACGGAACTTCGCGCCTTGCCACCGGCAATCAGTGGGGCTTTATGCCGTCGGCTGCTATCGGCTGGCAGATGAAGAATGAGAACTTCCTGAAAGACGTAGACTGGCTGAACAGCCTGAAACTCCGTGTAAGCTGGGGTAAATCGGGCAACAACAGCATCGACCACGATATCACTTGGACAAAATTGGATTTGGCACACTATATATATGGTGGAAAAGGTGAAAACGCCTTCGGACTGGGCGACCGCAAAGGAAACAAAAACCTCCGTTGGGAGATGACCTCGGAGTGGAACTACGGTATCGACTTCGGTTTCCTCAACAACCGCATCAACGGTACAGTTGACGTTTACAACCGTACGACGAAGGATTTGATTTTCGCCCGTTCGGTAGGTAACCTGAACGGTTACGGCTCTATCCTCGAAAACATCGGAACCTCCTCCAACAAAGGAATCGAAGTGGGGCTGAACACCGTAAACATCGCTACAAACGACTTCACCTGGAAAACCAATCTCACCTTCTCGCTCAACCGCAACAAGATTGTCGACCTCTACGGCGACAAGAAAGACGACTTGGCAAACCGTTGGTTCATCGGCCAGCCCATGCACGTAATCTACGACTTGGAGAAAGTGGGCATCTGGCAGACGGAAGACAAAGAATTGGCTGCCAAATACGGACAGGTGCCGGGACATATCCGTGTGCAGGACCTGGACGGAAACTATGTGATTGACGAACGCGACTACAAAGTGCTCGGCACTCCCTCGCCCGACTGGACGGCTGGTATGACCAATACCTTTACCTACAAGAACTGGGATTTGTCGTTCTATATGTATGCACGTTTCGGCGGCATCTACAACGATGACTTTACCTATATGTTCACCGCATGGGACAACGAACACTGGAACAAACTGAAAGTGAACTACTGGACTCCGGAGAACCGCAGCAACGAATACCAGCAGATTGGCGCGCAATCGTACCACACGCAGGTATTGGGCAAGATTTCCGGTTCCTTCCTCAAAATACAGAATATCACGTTGGGATACACCCTGCCCGAAACCTGGATGAAGAAGATGAAGATGAAAAACGCACGTGCTTACCTCAATGTGCAGAATCCGTTCACTTTCACCGATTACCTCGGTCCCGACCCGGAAACGATTGGCGAAGACGTCTACAAATCTTTGTCTCTCTACCCGATGACGTTTACTTTTGGATTGAATTTAACCTTCTAACTACTTGAAACCTTATGAAACGAGTAAAAGAACAAATGAAATATTTGGCACTGTTGGCCATCTGCCTGCTGAGCGGATGCTCCGATTTCTTAGAGAGTTATAATCCTTCGGCTGTGACAGACGATTTCTATAACACGAAAGAGGGCCAGCAGAAATTATTGACAGACATCAACGCCCGTTACCGCAATGTATTCAACACCGGCGAATTGCAGTATTACGGAACAGATATCTATATGGCTATCTCCGAAGAGCCTGCCGAGCGTATGTTCAACGGATATGACAAGACGTTCAACTCTACCGCCCCCATCGTAGGCGATTACTGGAAGGTGCTCTATAAAATTGTGCAGGAAAGCAACATCCTGCTGAATCGTTGCACGCCCGAAGTGGCCGGAAACGATTACGTTTCGCTCACCGCCCAGGCCCGTTTCTTCCGTGCAATGGCTTACTATTACCTGGTAGAGACATTCGGCCCCGTGCCCCTGCTCACCGCAGAGAACACCACCATCATCCAGCAGGCGGAACGTACGGGCGAGCAGGCAATCTACTCTTTCATCATCACCGAACTGAACGAGGTGAAAGACAAACTGGACATGACCACTATCTCCGCCGGAAAAGTGACCAATGCGGCAGTGCTTCACCTGTTGGGAAAGATGTATCTGACACGTGCCTACAAGCCTTTTGCCAAAGCGGACGATTTCTCCGATGCGGCAGCCACATTCGACCAGTTGATAGAGAACCCGGCTTCAGGCTATGCCTTGCAGGAGAACTATGCAGCTTTGTTTGACGAAAACAACCAAGCGAACTCCGAAGTAATCTGGTCGGTTCAGTACGGACTCGACAAGAACTATCGCGGCGGTGGAAACCCGCAGCAGGCACAGTTCGGATTCAACATCGTAGCTTTGGAGCCGGATATGTTTGTCAAGAATCAAAGCGACTACTCCAGCATCTCCCGCAAGTATTGGGTGAATCCGAAGGCACACGAACTGTATGCCGACCCCGAAGCAGACACTCGCTACGATGCCACCTTCAAACGCGAATATTACATCAACAATCCCGACCATCCCGATTACGGTCAGTTGGGAATCTACTTTCCCCGTTGGAACGACAAGTCGGGTATGAGCAACAATGCGAAACGTTTCTATCCCTTCAAGCAGGATGACGAATACGTATGGTATCCGCAGTCGACGGCGCTTCCCGTACTCGAAACAGCGTCCGACCGTATGCCGATGGTGCGGAAGTTCAGCGACACCAAGATACAGTGGGGCGAAGGCGGTTCGCGCGAGGATGTTATCTTCCGTCTGGGCGATACCTATCTGTTGTGTGCGGAAGCCTATTTGGGAGCAGGCAACAAGGAGATGGCGCTGGAGCGCATCAACAGCATCCGCAAGCGTGCTGCCAAAGATGCGGCGGCTTATGAAACAATGAAGTTCACTGATTTGGACATCAACGTCATCATGGACGAGCGTGCCCGCGAGCTGATGGGCGAGCACGACCGTTGGTTCGACCTCAAACGTACGCAGACATTGTTGGCACGTGTGCCCGCCTACAACCCGTTTGTGGTGAAATACGATAATTTGAATGCGAACCATCTGGTGCGTCCCATTCCGCAAGACGAGCGCAATAAAGTGGAGGGACTTTCACAAAACGAAGGTTATTGATAAGAAACGGTTAACTAATAAATGAAAGAATTGATAATGAAAACAACTATATGCGGTGCCGCACTGTTGCTCAGCCTGACGATGGCAAGCTGCGAAGTGTACGAATCACCCGAAATCAATCAAGGACTGAACGAGGAGAACAAAACGTCCCTTTATACGGAAACATACGACCCGATTGCCAATGTGGGGCAATACTATATGCCCGAAATGAAGGTGAAACCCAAGAAGTATTGGACCTGTGTGGAAGTAGTGACGGTGGGCAGCCGCAACGAATTGGGGCAGACGGAGAAGATGCGCGGCTTGCAGTATCACCTCCTTTGCCAGTCGTTGGCAGGATTGGCCAACCGTGCCGTAGAGCAGGGAAAAAGCGAAATCGCCGTATGGCTGCACGACCACGGCGGAAGCGAATCCTACAAACTTTCCAAGCAGGCTTTGGAGGATATGGGCGTTCACGAACAGGGAATGCAGAGTGGACTGGAACTGGCACGCAATAACTACGGCCCTGCCGACGGAGTAAATATCCAACTGAAAGGAATGTTCGACGGATATGTACTCACCGATATCGAACACAATCCTGAGAGCGGTGTCGTTGCCTCTGTAGCTTCCCATGTCTATAACTCCATCATCGTAGACGTGCGCGACAAAGAATATTACGAAGAAGCCGGATATGCCATGACCTACGACGCACGCAACAAGACCACTGCGCAGGCTTGGGCGGAATTCAAAGACAAGTGCAGCAACAAAGCGCTGGTCATCATGCCCGTTCAGACTGGCGAGTTGCGCGAGTTTGCCATCAAGAACGAATTCTTCGTGCTCAACCTCAACAAGCGCCAGGGCACAGCCTCGGGCGGACAGAATACGGAACTGCTGAAAGAAATCCTTGCATGGCTGGAACCCAACGCACCTGTGTACGGCTGGGAACAGGGAGTGGGCGAGGATGCCTTTGTCAACTTGGTTTCCAAGAGCGGACACCCGATGATTCCCTGCGACTGGAGCTACAACCATTCGCTGACTTCGCTGCTCTATTCTCAACGTCAACAACCGGTCTTGGCACGCGTGCAGAACCCACAATTCCTCGACTATACGAAGAAAAAGAATTTCGTCTCTTTCTTCCTGTCCGACGGCGACAATATACAGTGGATGATGAACGACTTCAAAGACTTCTACCAGGCACCGGAATCGGAAGAGGTACGCATGACCTACGGTATGGCTACATCCGTGCTTCCGATGATGGCTCCCGCGCAGTTCGACAATCTGCTGAGCCAGCAAAAGACGAAATGTTCGGTGATGGAAATGTTGGGCGGCGGTTATTACTACGTAGATAACTACAGCGAGAACGGCGACCGTGCAAAGAACCTGAAAGTGGCGGCAGAACGCCTTTCGGCCCATATGCGCCAGCATCGGGTGAAGTTGTTGGGCGTTATGGCTATGAACGTGAAGTCGGAAGCAGCCAAAGAAGCGTTCCAGGCGTATGTCGACGCCAACGACCAGTTGGAAGGTATCGTGGCACTCCAATACAGCCCCTATGCAGGCGGTGAAGGAGAGGTGTACTGGGTGACGAACAAAGCCGGATATGACATCCCGGTCATCACCGTGAAATACTCGTTGTGGAACTTCGGCAACCGCAACAACGAACGCGAAGGAACACCCGCCTACATCGCTGGAAAACTGAAACAGGAAGCGCAGCAGGAGAGTTTCTCCGTGGTATGCGTGCACGCATGGAGCAACTTCTCCGACCATGGAAAGACGGACGACCCCTTGATTGAGAACCAGTCGGGCGATATCCGTGGGGCAGGAGCGGCCAAGCTCTGCGCCGGACACTTGGATGACAGTTTTGAAGTGGTGAACTTGCAGGAATTGGTGTGGCGACTGCGCATGAGCCAGCGTCCCGAGCAGACACAGAAGTATCTGAGTGAAGTATTTTGATTGAATCACCTTATTAAATATATAAAATCATGACTATACGATTATTTTTCTTATCCCTCTGTCTCCCCTTTTTGCTCGCTTCGTGCGGGCAAAAGGCCAAGACGGTGGAATACGCAGACTATGTAAATCCGTTGATGGGGACGGAATCTACTTTTGCATTTTCGCACGGCAACACCTATCCTGCCGTAGCAGTACCCTGGGGAATGAATTTCTGGAGCCCACAGACAGGCGAGAACGGTAGCGGATGGATGTATATGTACACCGACAGCCTGATGCGCGGTTTCCGGCAGACGCATCAGCCCAGCCCGTGGATTAACGACTACGGTACATTCTCTATCATGCCGCTTGCCGGCGAGCTGAAAGTAAGCCACAAGGAACGCCTTGTCGCCTTCTCCCACCAACAGGAAAAAGCGACTCCTTACAATTACAGCATTACATTCGACAACGGATTGCACACCACTCTCTCGGCTACCTCGCGGGGAGCGGTCTTTGAAGTCGCTTTCCCCGAAGCGAAAGACCAGTACGTAGTGGTCGACGCCTACAATGGCGGCAGTTCCCTGGCGATTGATTCGGAGAAACGGACGGTAAAAGGCGTATCGCGCTACAATAACGGCGGTGTGCCCGACAACTTTGCCAACTATTTCCTCGTAGAGTTCAGCCATCCCGTGACAGGCTACGGCACTTACAACGGTGACAGCCTGTTCCACCAGCAAGCGGACGTAGCCGCCGACTACACCTGTGCGTACCTCAAGTTTGACGTTCCGGCAGGCGAGAAGCTCACCATACGTACGGCCTCTTCTTTCATCAGTCCCGAGCAGGCGGTTATCAATTTCAACCGTGAAGTGGCTGAGACCGACCTGCAACTCGTCAGCACGAAAGCCCGCGAGCAGTGGAACAACCATCTCGGACGCATCGAAGCGGAGGGAGGAACGGACGAACAGCTCCGCACTTTCTACTCTTGCCTGTATCGCACGCTGCTCTTCCCGCGCGAGTTTTATGAGTTCGATTCGCAGGGCAACCCCGTCTATTACAGCCCATACGACGGCAATGTACACGACGGATATATGTACACCGACAACGGCTTCTGGGATACCTTCCGTGCCGTTCACCCCTTGTTCACGCTGCTCTATCCCGAAGTGTCCGAGCGTGTCACTCAGTCTATTATCAACGCTTACAACGAAAGCGGCTTCATGCCCGAGTGGGCAAGTCCCGGACACCGAGGATGCATGATTGGCAACAACTCCGTATCGCTGCTGGTGGATGCATGGATGAAAGGCGTACGCACGGTAGACGCGGAGAAAGCATTGGAAGCCATGATTCATCAGACGCAGGCACGTCATGCCGACATTGCTTCCGTAGGACGCGACGGCTTTGAATATTACGACCAGTTGGGCTATGTGCCTTATCCCGAAGTGCCCGAAGCCACGGCAAAGACACTCGAGTATGCCTATGCCGACTGGTGCATTGCCCGCTTTGCCGAATCGTTGGGCAAGCAGGACATTGCCGATAAATACTACCAAAAAGCCCTCAACTACCGCAACCTCTATTATCCCGAACACGGTTTCATGTGGACAAAGGATGCCCACGGCAACTGGCGCGATAACTTCGACGCCACAGAATGGGGAGGTCCCTTCACCGAAGGAAGCTCCTGGCACTGGACATGGAGCGTATTCCACGACCCCGAAGGCCTGTCGCAACTGATGGGCGGACACGAACCGATGGCAGCTCGTCTCGACTCCATGTTCACGGCTCCCAATACATTCAATTACGGCACCTACGGTTTCGTCATCCACGAAATAGCCGAAATGGTTGCCCTCGATATGGGACAGTATGCCCACGGCAATCAGCCGATACAGCACGGTATCTATCTGTACGACTATATCGGCCAGCCCTGGAAAGCCCAGTATCACCTTCGCAACGTGATGGACAAACTCTACAACTCCGGCAGCAAGGGCTACTGTGGCGACGAGGACAACGGTCAGACATCCGCCTGGTATGTATTCTCCGCGATGGGCTTCTATCCCGTTTGTCCGGGTATGCCCCAGTATGCGATAGGTTCTCCCTTGTTCAACAAGGTGACGCTGCACCTCCCCGAAGGCAAAGATTTCGTTGTTTCGGCAGCCGACAATGCAGCCGCCCGTCCTTACATCAGGCAGGCGTTGCTCAACGGCGAAGAATTCACACGCAATTACCTCACACACGAGGAGCTGCGTAAAGGCGGCGAACTGAATCTGTCGATGGACAGCGTGCCCAATTTGCAGAGAGGTGTGCGCACGGAAGATTTTCCGTATTCTTATTCAAAATAGTTTCAATAGGTTTTAGTGTGTTTGGACAGGCCGGTGCAGGGGAAATCACTTCTGCATCGGCCTTTTTTTTGGTTGCTTTGGTTTATCGGCGCATTGCCTGACAACTAATTTCTCGTTGCCTGCGGACTATCGGCCGGAATACTAAAATTTATTCGTCTGACTACAGTTAAACTTTCGTCTGACTATAGTGTCCGTTTCGTCTAACTATAGTCAGACGAAACGGACACTATAGTCAGACGAATAAATTTATGCAAAGAAAACAGTAGCCGTTCGTACCGTAACCGGTAAACCGTCGCAAGAAAAAGATTAGCTATACGCGGGGACGGAAATAAAAACAGATACTTTTGCATGAGATTAATGGAACGAATATTGCCGGATGTAGAATTAAATTCGTAGCTTTGCCCCGTAATTTATGCAACGAAACATGATGATTGAAATAGTAGAATCCGCTTTGCAGCAGGCAGCAAATGAAGGAATGGATGAATTCATCCAGGTATTTACCGATAAATATAAGGAAGTGATTGGCGGCGAACTCACCGCCGAAACGATGGTTCTACTCACCGGCGAGCAGCATTCACTGCTTGCCTACCGCATCTTCCGCGACGAAGTGATGTTCGGCGGCTTCTGCCAGTTGATTCAAAACGGATACGGCGGATATATCTTCGACAATCCCTTCGCCAAAGTGATGCGCCTTTGGGGAGCCGATGAGTTCTCCAAACTCGTCTACAAGGCAAAGAAGATATACGACGCCCACCGCCAAGACCTGGAGAAAGAACGCACCGACGATGAATTCATGGCGATGTACGAGCAATACGAAGCCTTCGACGAACTGGAAGAGACCTATCTGGAGATGGAAGAACAGGTGACGGCACTCGTGGCAAGCTATGTTGACGACCATTTGGAATTTTTTGCAAAAATAATAAAGTGACGGATGCAGTATTTTTTTAACCTCTGCATTTACTAAGTGTGAATTAGAATATATATCTTTGCAAAATCTAAAAAATAAGTTTATGAAACAGATGAAATTTTTCTTGGTGGCTGTGATGGCTGTAGTGATGGGCCTGTCGGTTACTTCTTGTTTGAACGGAGAAGAAAGCACGCAGGTAAACGGGCAACCGATAATCGCCAAAGTGAAAGAGAACTTTTTGAACCTGACTCTTGTGACATTGGACGGAAGCACGCTCATTCAAGCTAAAAATGTGGTTGAAGGAACGACAAACTGGATGCGTGATGATTTTGTTTTTGGAAACTTCAGCTACGACCGTGCTGTTGATATCGAGAACAATACGATTCATGCAACAATCAATGCCATCGAAAAGATTTCGGGAAACAGAGTCGACGGAATCGAAAAGGCTTGGGACGCAGAGGATAACTCTTCTTATGCTTCAAACCGTGGCGTCATCAGCATTACGGATGTGGTGCCGAGTATGCTTGATAATAACAATCTGCTTATTCCGATTATCTATTTCTGCCATGAAAAGATTGCCAGTCATACCTTCTCATTGGTTTACTATACGGATGTCGAAGAGTTGAAAAATGACAGAAAGGAACTGAAGGTCTATTTGCGTCATAACTCAACGGAAGAACAGGATAAAGAAGGCTATAAGAACGGTTCGTACCGCGTATTTGATTTGTCAGTGGCTTTGGCTCAGTATCAGGCTGCAAATGATAATCAATACCCCATCAAGATTACGGTTGTGGCGGAAACGAATAACTCAAGTAATAAAGTGCCCGAAGGGGTAACCGAATATTCAATAGAATATAAACATAACGATAAAAATTGAATTACAAAGAACTGTTTAATATAGCAATGAAATTTATTTCCTCTCCGGCAAAAGCCTGGGAGGAAATTTCTCTGGAAGAGGATAGGCGAAAGGTATATATGGCTTTTGTCTATCCTATGATTGGTTTATGCGGGTTGTCCGTATTCGTCGGTTCGCTGCTGACGAACGGATGGGGAGGTCCGCAAAGTTTTCAGATAGCTATGACCAACTGCTGCGCTGTGTCAGTCGCCCTGTTCGGCGGCTATTTCCTCGCAGCCTACGCCATCAACGAAATGGGTAGCAGGATGTTCGGAATGTGCAGCAATATGCCGTTGGCGCAACAGTTTGCGGGATATGCCCTTGTGGTGCCTTTCCTGCTTCAGATTGTGACCGGACTGTTGCCCGATTTCAGGATTATCGCTTGGCTGTTGCAGTTCTATATCGTCTACGTCGTGTGGGAAGGAGCACCCATACTGATGGGAGTGGAAGAAAAACAACGGTTGAGATACACCCTTTTGTCGTCTGCATTGTTGATACTATGCCCCACCGTGATTCAAGTTGTATTCAACAGACTGACGGCGATACTTAATTAAACGATATGTGTGCAAAGATGAAACAACCCTCTGTAAATATAAAGAACAAACGTGCCACGTTTGACTACGAACTCATAGACACCTATACGGCAGGTATCGTACTGACCGGAACCGAAATCAAATCCATCCGCTTAGGAAAGGCAAGTCTGGTAGATACGTTCTGCTATTTTACGAAAAACGGACTGTGGGTGAAGAATATGCACATAGCCGAGTATTTCTACGGCTCGTACAATAACCATACGGCACGCAGGGAGAGAAAGTTGTTGCTCAATAAAAAAGAATTGGAGAAACTCCAGCGGGAAATGAAGAATCCCGGCTTCACGATTGTGCCCGTGCGCCTGTTTATCAACGAAAAAGGACTGGCGAAACTGGTAATCGCTTTGGCAAAAGGTAAGAAAGAGTACGATAAACGCGAATCTATCAAAGAGAAAGACGACCGCAGGGATATGGCGAGAATGTTTAAGCGATAGGTTTTCAGCGTGATAAGGTGACAGGTTTTTAAGGTAATGATGAAAAAGACAATTTCTCAGTTTGTATCCGAACGCATCCTTATTTTGGACGGGGCGATGGGTACAATGATTCAACAATACAATCTTACGGAAGAAGATTTCCGTGGCGAACGTTTCGCTCATATTCCGGGACAACTGAAAGGGAACAACGATTTGCTCTGTCTGACGCGTCCCGATGTGGTCAGCGATATCCATCGCAAATACTTGGAAGCGGGCGCGGACATTATTGAAACGAACACTTTCAGTTCGACCACCGTCTCTATGGCAGATTATCACGTGGAAGCGTATGTGCGCGAGATGAATCTTGCCGCCGTTAAGTTGGCGCGTGAACTTGCCGACGAATATACGGCAAAGAATCCCGACAAACCCCGTTTTGTAGCCGGCTCTGTAGGACCGACCAACAAAACCTGCTCCATGAGCCCCGATGTGAACAACCCGGCTTATCGTGCCTTGAGTTATGACGAGCTGGCTGCCGCTTATCGGCAGCAGATGGAAGCCATGCTTGAAGGCGGGGTGGACGCTATTCTGATTGAGACCATATTTGATACGCTGAATGCCAAAGCGGCTCTCTTCGCTGCCGGACAAGCCATGAAGGCGATGGGCGTTGAAGTGCCTGTCATGCTTTCGGTTACTGTGTCCGATATCGGCGGGCGAACACTCTCCGGACAGACATTGGAAGCATTTCTCGCTTCCGTGCAACATCACAACATCTTCTCTGTCGGCTTGAACTGCTCCTTTGGCGCGCGTCAGTTGAAACCTTTCCTGAAGCAACTGGCTGCCCGTGCACCTTATTATATCAGTGCCTACCCGAATGCCGGACTGCCCAACAGCCTGGGCAAGTACGACCAGACACCCGCCGATATGGCACGCGAAGTAAGGGAGTATATCGAAGAGGGGCTGATTAATATAATCGGGGGATGCTGCGGAACGACCGATGCCTATATCGCCGAATATCCCGCACTGGTAGAGGGTGCCCGGCCACACGTTCCGGTAGCGAAGCCTGATTGTATGTGGCTTTCCGGCCTCGAACTGCTCGAAGTGAAACCGGAAATCAATTTCGTAAACGTCGGTGAGCGTTGCAACGTGGCGGGGTCGCGCAAGTTCCTCCGTCTGATTAATGAAAAGAAATACGATGAAGCCCTCTCCATAGCCCGCCAGCAGGTGGACGACGGAGCGCTGGTGATTGATATCAATATGGACGACGGACTGCTGGATGCAAAGACCGAGATGACGACTTTCCTGAATCTCGTCATGTCCGAACCCGAAATCGCCCGTGTCCCGGTCATGATTGACTCTTCCAAATGGGAAGTGATTGTTGCCGGACTGAAATGTCTGCAAGGAAAGGCTATCGTCAACTCCATCTCCTTGAAGGAAGGGGAGGAGACGTTCCTCGAACGCGCCCGTGCCATCAAGGAATACGGAGCTGCCGCCGTTGTCATGGCTTTCGATGAAAAAGGACAGGCGGATACCGCCGCCCGCAAGATAGAGGTATGCCGGCGTGCTTACCGTCTTTTGGTCGATAAGGTCAATTTCAATCCGCACGATATCATCTTCGACCCCAATGTGCTTGCCGTAGCTACGGGAATCGAAGCGCACAACAACTATGCCGTCGACTTTATAGAAGCCGCCGGATGGATAAAGAAAAACCTGCCCGGCGCGCACATCAGCGGGGGAGTGAGCAATCTCTCTTTCTCTTTCCGTGGCAACAACTATATCCGTGAAGCTATGCACGCCGTGTTCCTTTATCATGCCATCCGGCAGGGAATGGATATGGGTATTGTGAATCCGGGTACTTCCGTGCTGTATAGCGACATCCCCGCCGATGTGCTGGAAAAGATAGAGGACGTCGTGCTGAACCGTCGTCCCGATGCAGCGGAGCGCCTTATCGAATTGGCGGAATCTTTGAAAGCAACCACGGCCGGAACTGCCGGACAGCCCACTGCCCGACAGGATGCCTGGAGGGAAGGAACCGTCGAGGAACGTCTGAAATATGCGTTGATGAAAGGGATTGGCGATTATCTGGAACAGGACTTGGCAGAAGCGTTGCCGCTTTATGACAAGGCGGTCAGTGTGATTGAAGGGCCGTTGATGGATGGAATGAACTACGTCGGCGAACTGTTTGGCGCAGGTAAGATGTTTCTTCCGCAGGTGGTAAAGACCGCCCGTACAATGAAGAAGGCCGTTGCCATCCTCCAATCCGTCATAGAGTCGGAAAAAACGGAAGGAACGGCTTCTGCCGGGAGAATACTGCTTGCCACTGTGAAGGGGGACGTTCACGATATCGGAAAGAACATCGTTTCCGTGGTAATGGCGTGTAACGGTTATGACATTATTGACTTGGGAGTGATGGTGCCTGCCGAGACAATCGTCCGCCGCGTTGTCGAAGAGAAGGTGGATATGATAGGTCTGAGCGGACTGATTACTCCTTCGCTGGAAGAAATGGTTCATGTGGCTGCCGAACTGGAAAAGGCAGGGCTGGATATACCGCTTCTGATTGGTGGGGCAACTACCTCGAAAATGCATACGGCCTTGAAGATTGCTCCCGTATATCATGCTCCGGTGGTTCATTTGAAAGATGCTTCCCAGAATGCAGGTGTCGCCGCCCGTTTGCTCCATCCGCAGATGAAATCGGAACTGACGGCCGAACTGGATAGGGAGTATGCCGCTTTACGTGAGAAGAACGGCTCGGTGAAACGTGAGACCGTCTCATTGGAAGAAGCACAAAGAAACAAGTTGAACCTGTTTGAATGACCCCGTAAGCGGAACGCTTCCGTTTCCGGGGCGTTGGGCGACATACTGTTATGTCTTGATTTTCTTTTTGTAAGCCTCGTAGCGCGACAGGATGTCGCGCACGAAGTTGTATGTCTCGATGCCACGGAAATAACCGTTCTTGCAAACCGGGTCTGTGAAGTACTCCTCGTTGCTTTTGAGCAGGATAAAATCTTCTACGTTGTCTTTCCACACCCGTTTGTCTTTTCCGTATTTTCCGGCAAGCGCCATTGCATCGTAAATATGTCCTAACCCTGCATTGTAGGAAGCCAACACAAATTTAAGGCGCTCTTCTTTGTCGGGTATCATGCTGAGACTGCGGTCGGTGGAAGCGATGTACTTCACAGCCGCCTTGATGCTCTCTTCCGGGTTCTGCTCCTTGCCGGCAGGCACGCCCATAGCGCGGGCGGTGGCGGGCATTAGTTGCATCAATCCTTTGGCTCCTGCCCACGACACGGCAGTCGTATCGAAATTAGATTCGGTATAGGCCAACGATGCAAGCATCCGCCAGTCCCATCCTATTTCTTTGGCGTACTTCCTGAATAAATTGTCGTAGTGGGAAATCTTCCCCTCTTTCAAGGAGAGGATAGGAGAGTGCGGCATCATCTTGCTGTTTTCGAAGTAGCGTTTCATACTGGCTGTATAAGCCGGAGAAGTCATGTTTTCCCGATGCCATTTGGTGGCGGCTGCGGCAAGTTCCGTACTCTCTTTTCGTACTGCCCAGGAAGAACGTTGGTCGAAACTGACAGACAGGCCGATGTCTAAGTTGGAGTAATAGGTCTTGTTGAGTTTTGCCAAGTCATTGTCTGCCACCGTGTACGGGATTTTACCCTGAGCCACTTGTGTGATTAAATCTTCTACGGTGATGCTGTCATTGGTCACTTCGTGGATTTGGATTCCGCCGCCAAGCTCACTGTTTAGGTTCATCAGTCGGTCGTAATACTTGCCGGGCTTCACATATATGTCTTTCCCAATCAACTCGGTGACGTCCTGCAACGGTTTCCGCTTCCCTTTTCTTTGTTGCACAATTACCTGATGGGTAATCACGTCCTCGCCGCAATAGATAAGGCTGTCTTTCCACTCTTTGGTGACAGGCAGATTATAGGCAATCATATCGCCTTCACCTACCAATAACTTCCGGATAAGTTCGTCAACACTGTCGGCTACCTTAATCTTGAGTTTTAACCCCAAACTCTGTGCGAACTGTTCGCTGAGTTCATACTGGAACCCCATTTCCTGTCCTCGGTAAATGAAATAGGAAGTGGAACTGTATAATGTCAGAACGACCAGTTCACCACTGTCTTTTACCTGCGGGAGATCGCGTGCGGACTTATCCGCCGGACTATGCTGTCTGCTCCCGCATCCAATCATACAGCACAACAGCAGCACAACACAAGAAACAACCAGCGTCTTTATCCTCATATCCCGTCTGTTTTAATTTTTAATTCTTAAGGTGCTTCTTGATATACATGGTCAGAATATCAATGGCGACTTTATTGCTTCCCCCTTCGGGCACGATAAGGTCGGCATAACGTTTGCACGGTTCGATAAATTGCAGGTGCATCGGTTTCAAGATGCGTGTGTAGCGCTCCATGACAGCTTCCGCCGTGCGTCCGCGTTCGATAACGTCTCTTTGGATAACACGTATCAGGCGTTCATCGGGGTCGGCATCTACGAATATCTTAAGGTCCATCATGTTTCTCAGTTTTTTGTCGCATAAAGCGAGAATCCCTTCAACAATCACTACCTTGCGCGGTTCGATATGAATAGTTTCAGGCTGGCGGGTACAGGTGAGATAAGAATAGGTGGGCTGTTCGATGCTTTTTCCTTCTTTCAGCATCGTAATGTGTTTGGAGAGCAAGCTCCATTCAAACGCGTCCGGATGGTCGAAATTAATGTTCTGCCGCTCTTCCACAGGTACGTGACTGCTATCCTTATAATAGGAGTCTTGAGGTAATAATACTACTTCTCCTGCAGGGAGACTTTCTACGATTTTTCGTACGACGGTGGTCTTTCCGGAGCCTGTTCCGCCTGCTATTCCTATAATTAACATCTCTTTATAGTGTATATTTAAATGAAATAGAGTAAATTTGCATTGTTTATGCAAAGCATTGGCAAGACAAATATAGAAACAATTCATTAAAATAACAACGTAATGGTAAAACACATTGTATTATTTAAGTTAAAAGACGACGTTCCCCTCGAAGAGAAACGGGCAGTCATGACGAATTTCAAGGAAGCGATAGAAGCACTTCCTGCCAAAATCTCCGTTATCCGGAAAATAGAAGTCGGATTGAATATGAATCCCGGCGAAACGTGGAATATCGCACTTTATAGTGAGTTTGACACGCTGGAAGACGTGAAATACTATGCAACACATCCCGATCATGTGGCAGCCGGAAAGATTCTGGCCGAAACAAAAGAAAGCCGTGCGTGTGTAGATTATGAATTATAACCCTCCCAAAAAATATTAAAATGAAAAAGTTTATTTCTTTTCTGCTCTTAAGCATTGTGGCTTATGCTTTGCAGGCACAAATCAAAGAACCGGTAAAGTTCAAAACGGAATTGAACACCCTTTCTGATACCGAAGCAGAGATTGTGTTTACTGCTGCCATCGAACCGGGATGGCACGTCTATTCTACCGAACTTGGAGACGGAGGTCCCATTTCCGCTACATTCAATGTAGACAAGAAAAACGGTTTGGAGCTTGTCGGCAAACTGAAACCGGTAGGCAGCGAAGTGGCTACTTTCGACAAACTGTTTGAAATGCAGGTGCGTTATTTTGAAAAGACTGCAAAGTTCGTTCAGAAAGTAAAATTTATCGGCGGTGCTTATGAAATAGAAGGTTATCTGGAATTTGGTGCGTGCGACGACGAGAGTTGCCTTCCGCCTACCGAAGTTCCGTTCAAGTATTCCGGAACGGCGAAAGTTGGAAATGCTGCTGCTAAGGTAGAACAACCGCAACAGAAATTGCCGAAAACAGAAGAACAGGTAACTCCTGCGCCCGCAGAAGTAAAGGAGGTTCCTGTCGAAACGGTGCAGGCTCCTGCTGAAACGGAACAGACTCCCACTACTCCGGCGGTTGAAGCAGCCGATGTCCGTCCTGCCGTGGCTTCCAGTGACCTTTGGCAACCGGTAATCAGTGACTTGCAGACTTTGGGTGAAGAGCACGGTCAGGAGGATATGTCGTGGATATATGTTTTCATAACTGGTTTCCTCGGCGGTCTGCTGGCTTTGTTTACCCCTTGTGTATGGCCTATTATTCCGATGACTGTCAGCTTTTTCCTGAAACGCACTAAAGATAAAAAGAAAGGTATTCGCGATGCGTGGACATACGGTGCGTCCATTGTTGTGATTTATGTGACATTGGGATTGGCAATCACGTTGATATTCGGTGCAAGTGCATTGAATGCCTTGTCTACCAATGCTATCTTCAATATTCTTTTCTTCTTGATGTTGGTGGTTTTTGCCGCTTCGTTCTTCGGCGCATTTGAAATCCGTCTTCCGTCGAAATGGGGTAATGCAGTAGATAGCAAAGCGGAGTCTACCACCGGACTGCTGAGTATTTTCCTGATGGCTTTTACGCTTTCATTGGTATCTTTCTCTTGCACGGGTCCTATTATCGGTTTTTTGCTGGTACAGGTTTCCACAACGGGTAGTGTGGTTGCTCCCGCCATTGGTATGTTAGGCTTTGCCATTGCTTTGGCTTTGCCGTTCACCCTGTTTGCTTTGTTCCCGTCTTGGTTGAAATCTATGCCGAAGTCAGGTGGCTGGATGAATGTGATTAAGGTAACATTAGGTTTCCTCGAATTGGCTTTCGCACTCAAATTCCTTTCTGTTGCCGATTTGGCTTATGGATGGAGATTGCTTGACCGTGAAACTTTCCTTGCTTTGTGGATTGTAATCTTTGCCTTACTTGGATTGTATCTGTTGGGTAAGATTAAGTTCCCGCACGATGATGACGATAATAAAGTAGGAGTGGCTCGTTTCTTCATGGCCTTGATTTCTTTGGCTTTTGCAGTATATATGGTTCCCGGTTTGTGGGGAGCGCCTTTGAAAGCAGTGAGTGCATTTGCCCCGCCTATGCAAACGCAAGACTTCAACTTATACAAGAATGAAGTCCATGCGAAATTCGATGATTATGATTTGGGTATGGAGTATGCACGTATGAATGGAAAACCTGTGATGATTGACTTCACCGGATACGGCTGTGTAAACTGTCGCAAGATGGAAGCTGCCGTATGGACTGACCCGAAGGTGAGCGACTTGATGAACAATGACTATGTATTAATCACGCTTTATGTGGACAACAAAACTCCTCTGCCCGAACCTGTGAAAATCATGGAAAACGGTACGGAACGTACTTTGCGTACAGTAGGTGACAAGTGGAGTTATCTGCAACGTGTGAAATTCGGTGCTAACGCCCAACCTTTCTATGTGTTGCTTGACAATCAGGGTAAACCACTGAATAAATCGTATGCTTATAACGAGGATATTCCTGAATACATACAGTTCCTTCAAAAAGGATTGGAAAATTATAGAAAGGAGAAATAATTGTTTTTATAGAAGGCTGATTCTATAGAGTACGAAAATATCCGAAAATGCTGATTGAACGACAAATTCAATCAGCATTTTTTTATGAATCAATGATTCTATTCTTAAGCCTCAATGATGTCTCTTCAATATAAATGAGAGAAGAGTAAGGGACAATACCTGGCATTTAGTACTTCGTTGCCTAAAGGCTGATTTCCGTAATGCTTGAATTTAATTGTCTGACTGTTAATTGCTCTTCTTGTATTAAATCTCCTTAGTAAGCTAAAAAAAGAACGGTACCACGACTCACGTCGTAGTACCGTCACAACACAAACACAAAATAAAACACGACAAAACTACTATGCAATCTCCTGTCTATACCGAGCGGTATAAGTACTGTTTGCTGATATTCACATACCCACAACCAGCGTCAAGAGGTTTGCAACGGTTAAACAAGTCGCATACACGACTTGTTCTTTGTTATTTATGTAAATTATGTTTCTTTTTTATTGAATACCTCTCTCGCGAAGTTTCAACTGCCAATTCCAGGCAGAACGCAAAGTATCTTCCAAAGTTTCTACGGCTTTCCATCCCAATTCATTGTTTGCAAAATTGGGGTTCGCCCAAACTTTCTCAATATCACCGGCACGACGTCCGACAATCTGATAATTCAACTTCACGCCAGTGGCTTTTTCAAAGCCGTTAATTAATTCCAATACAGACACACCACGTCCCGTTCCGATATTGAACACTTCCACTTTTTCTTTCTGTGTCTTTTCCAAGATACGGCGGATAGCAATCACGTGTGCCTTAGCCAAGTCTACTACATTGATAAAGTCGCGGATACAAGAACCGTCGGGTGTATCGTAATCATCACCAAATACACTTAGTTTCTCGCGAATACCTATAGCAGTCTGAGTCAGATAAGGAATCAGGTTTTGGGGAACACCGTTTGGCAATTCGCCCAGCAATGCAGTGGGATGCGCACCAATCGGGTTGAAGTAACGCAACATGATAGCATTAATCGGAGCACCGGAAGCTACCGTATCGCGGATAATCTCTTCATTTATCTGTTTGGTATTTCCATAGGGCGATTCCGCTTTCTTGATTGGTGCCTTTTCAGTCACCGGCAGTTCGTCGGGCTGACCGTACACTGTACAAGAAGAAGAGAACACGATACCTTCTACTCCGTGCTTAGGCATCAGTTCGAGAAGATTAATCAGAGAGACTAAGTTATTGCGATAATACAGTAACGGTTTCTCCACCGATTCTCCTACAGCTTTGCTCGCCGCAAAATGAATAATAGCCTTAATTCCTTTATATTTTGTAAATACAGCATCCAGTCCTGCAAAATCCAGACAATCCAATTTTTCAAAAACCGGACGTATACCGGACACTTTCTCTATATTGTCAACAACGTCGGCACTTGAATTTGATAAATTATCAATTATGATTACCTCGTAGCCACTGTTTTGCAGTTCTACTACGGTATGCGAACCGATATATCCTGTTCCGCCCGTTACTAAAATTCTTTCTTTCATATTCTTTATAAATGGTTAGTTTTCCGGCTTTTTGTCGTTTGAGCCACAAATTTATGGAAATAAAATGAAAATCCAACATTTTTCGACTTTTTATTTCAATAAAAGGCAATAAATGTAAGTTTTAGTCTAAAAAAAGAAATGATTATCCGCTATTTTCCCTCTTCAGATGACCGATTTGCAGGAGCTATATCTCCTGCTTTCACCGCATATATGTCCTACTTGCAACATCTATATGCGCTACGTCCAGTATCTATATCTCCTGCACGCAGCGCATATAGATGCTGTAACAGGCTGATTATTAATCTGTAAATGCGTCGTTTTGGTAGATGGGGGAAGATAGCGGATAATCATAAAAAAATTGGAAACCCCATATTTTGTGTATTACCACATTGTGTGAGGTTTCCAATTCCTATTTGTCATTCATCGGTCGCAGCCTTTACACTACGCCGGAGAATCCCATGAAGGCCATAGCAAGCAGTCCGGCAGTAATCAGAGCAATCGGTGTGCCTTGCATTCCTTTCGGCACTTTTACCAGGCTCATCTGTTCGCGCAGTCCGGCAAAGAGTACTAAAGCGAGTCCGAAGCCGATAGCCGTGGAGAACGCATATACAACACCTGTCAGCAAATCGTAGTCTTTCTGAATCACGAGGATGGCGACACCTAAAATACAACAGTTAGTTGTAATCAATGGCAAGAACACGCCTAACGCCTGATAGAGCGCCGGAGATACTTTCTTCAGGATAATTTCCACCATTTGTACCAGTGCGGCGATGACGAGGATGAAGGTAATCGTTTGCAGATATCCCAATCCGAAAGCATCAAGTACAAATTTCTGAATCAGGAAGGTGACGATAGTGGCGATTGTCAATACGAAGGCAACGGCAGCGCTCATTCCCAGTGCTGTATCCACTTTTTTGGAGACACCCAGGAAGGGGCAGATTCCAAGAAATTGCGACAACACGATGTTGTTGACAAAGATTGCCGAAATAAATATCAATATATATTCCATATTCTTTTCTTATTTTATTTGATAGAATCAGGCTTTCTTAAAGCTGTTAATCAGCGCAATGAGGTATCCTAAGGCGATGAATGCGCCCGGAGCCAATACGAACACCAGCATTCCGTACTCTTCGGGCATGATGGCGAAGTCGAAAATCTTACCGGTTCCTAAAAATTCGCGTACAGCACCCAACAGTGTGAGGGCAATGGTAAAACCGAGTCCCATACCGATACCGTCGAACATGGAAGCGACTGCGTTGTTCTTGGCAGCGAAGGCTTCGGCACGTCCGAGTACGATACAGTTCACCACAATCAACGGGATGAAAAGACCGAGCGTTGCATACAGTCCCGGTACATAAGCCTGCATCACCATTTGGAGCAATGTCACGAAAGACGCGATTACTACAATAAATGACGGGATACGCACCATATCCGGAATCAGGTTCTTAATCAGAGAAATCACTACGTTCGAGCAGATGAGCACGAACATGGTAGCCAGTCCCATACCCATACCGTTGATAGCCGATGAAGTTGTACCCAACGTAGGACACATACCAAGCAGGAGTACAAACGTAGGATTCTCTTTGATAATCCCGTTCATCATTACTTTAAAGTTATTCATACTTGTCTCCTTTCTTATTTAGCACTGACAGAATCAGTAAGTTCAACTTTAATGGTAGCTCCCGTAGCGGCGTCTCCACTTTGTTCGGTTTTCTTTTGGGTAGCGCCCGTAGTGCCGTCGGTAGTATCCTGTCCCGCATAGGCGGCATAGGCTTCGTTGATGGCGCGCAGGAAAGCTCGCGAGGTGATGGTAGAAGCAGTGATGGCATCTACTTTTCCGCCGTCTTTGCTTACTGTGAGCGATGTTTCGCCGGGGTTCATACCTGTGATGTCGCCTTTGTTACCTTTTTTAAACCAGTCGGCAGCCTTTGAGCCGAGTCCAGGTGTTTCGGCGTGTGAAAGCAGAGAGTAGTCGATGATTTTACCTTCAGCGTCAAATCCCACCAATACTTTCAGTTCACCGCCAAAGCCCAATGAAGTGGTTTCCACGGCGGCTCCGATATATTCGCCATCTTTTGTAGCGGGGTAGACAGCGTATTCAACACCATTTACCACTTGCACCTTCTTTTCGGCAATCGGGTCGTTGTCAAAGCCCGGCACTACCATACCGACTGCATCGCTCAGCGTTTTTGCATTCGCTTCGGCGATGGGGCCTTTTGTCAGTTCGTTCACATAAGCCAACAATGCTACGGAGACAGCAGTCACACCCGTAAGCACCAGTAACATATTTTTCAAAGATGATTCTAACTTTTTCATTTCTTCTTCGCTACCTCCCCAAAGCGTTTAGGTTTACAATAGGTATTAATCAGCGGAGTGAACGCATTCATAATCAGAATGGCGAACGACATACCTTCGGGATATGCACCGAACAGACGGATTACCACAGTCAGCAGACCGATGCAAACACCGTAAATCAACATTCCTTTCTTGCTCATCGGAGATGTCACATAGTCGGTTGCCATAAATACGGCTCCCAACATCAGACCTCCGGAAAGCAACTGCAAGAGCGGAGAGACATATTTCTCAGGGGCGGTCAAGTGCATGATGCCTGCGAACACGAATACTGTTACTAAGATAGACACAGGAATGTGCCAGGTGATAATTTTCTTCCACAGCATATAAGCAAGTCCGAGTAGGAGAGCGATGGCACTTACTTCGCCGATACATCCGCCGTTCTGACCGATGAGCAGGGCGAAAGCATCCGGCAGGTCATTGAGTGACATTCCCGGAGCACCGGTTATCACACCTTTCATAATGGCGAGCGGCGTAGCACCGGTCGTAGCGTCCGTATAAGCTGTCAATTGTCCGACTACTGGCCAGCTTGTCATCTGCACTGGGAAAGAGAGTAACAGAAATACACGTCCTGCCAGTGCCGGGTTAAAAGGATTGCAACCCAAACCGCCGAAAGACATCTTGCCCACACCGATAGCGAACAATGCGCCGAGGATGATAATCCAAATCGGTAGGTTGGAAGGTAAATTGAAGGCTAACAACACACCTGTGATAACGGCAGAGCCGTCGCAGATGGTAGTGGTCGGTTTCTTCATCAAAATTTTTCCGATAGCCCATTCAAAGAACAAACAGGCGGCAACGGAAGTAGCTGTAACAATCAGCGCACCCAGTCCGAAGTAATAGAGAGACACCAGGAAAGCCGGAATCAGTGCGATGAGCACGCCGTACATATTCTTCTGTACGCTGTCTCCGCCATGAACGTGGGGTGATAGTGATACGATTAATTTATTTTCCATATTCGTTATTTTTTAGCTTGACGTGCGCGAATCATAGCTCCTACCTTACCTTTTCCCAGACGACAGTAGTCGAGCAACGGACGGTTGGCAGGACAAGTGAACTGGCAGGAACCGCACTCGATACAATCCATGATTCTTTCTTTTTCCATTGTTTCAAAATCTCCGTTTTCGGACAAAGCTCCGAGTAAATAGGGTTCCAGTCCCATCGGACAAGCACTTACGCACTTCGCGCAACGGATACAAGTCTGCGCTTCGCCGCGTTTGGCTTCCTTGCAGTTCATAATCAGGATACCCGAACTTCCCTTTGCCGTAGGAACTTCGATGTTCACCAACGCCTTACCCATCATCGGGCCGCCGCCGATTACTTTTCCCGTATCTTCGGGCAGACCGCCGCAGGCGTCAATCAACTGCTTCATCGGCGTACCGATACGGGCGAGGAAATTGGAAGGCTTCGCTACCGATTTTCCCGTCACGGTGATTACACGTTCAAACAACGGTTTATTTTTCTGTACAGCTTCGTACACCGCAAACGCAGTACCCACGTTCTGTACCACTGCTCCCGTAGAGATAGGCAGTGCGCCGCTTGCCACCTGACGTTTCGTAACCGCGTCAATCAACTGCTTTTCACCTCCCTGCGGATACTTCACCTGCAAAGGCACAACCTCGATACCCGCATAGCCGGAAGCCACTTTCGTCATTACTTCGATGGCATCGGGCTTGTTGTTTTCGATTCCGATAAATGCTTTATTCACCTTTACGGCTTTCATCAAGATGGAGACACCCACCATGATTTCTTCGGAATGTTCAAGCATGAGCTGATGGTCGGCAGTCAGGTACGGTTCGCATTCTACCGCGTTGATAATCACACATTCTGCCTTGAAAGCAGGCGGCGGACAGAGTTTTACTTGTGTAGGGAAACAGGCGCCTCCCAAACCTACGATTCCCGCATCGGCAATTTTCTTCACGATTTCTTCCGGTGTGAGCTCGCATTCTTTTACCAATGTCTTGCTGCGGTCGATTGTTTCTTCCCATTCGTCGCCTTCCACATCAATGAAGATGGCAGGCTTCGCATAACCGCTCGCATCGACTACCGTATCAATTTTCGCCACTTTACCGCTGACGGAAGAGTGAATGGCTGCCGAAACGAATCCGGCAGGTTCGGCAATCTTGGTGCCCACCTTTACCACATCGCCTTTGGCTACAATCGGTTTTGCGGGCGCACCGATGTGCTGTCCTAGCAAAATGACGGCTTTTGCAGGAACTTCCGCCGTGATGATAGGTTGATGTGCCGACAATTTATTTTCGTGTGGATGAACTCCACCAATTGAAAATGTCTTTAACATACAATTCTGTATTTTATTCTGTTATTATTCTGTTACTTTCGGAGCTTCAGCTGTTGCCTTTGGAGCGGCAGGAGTTTTCGGAGCAACCGGAGTCTCTTCCGCCTTCGGTTTGCGCGGCGGGAAATTCAGTGCGACAATGCTTCCCTGCGGACAAACTTCCTCACATTTGCGGCAGGATTTGCACTTGTTCGGGTCGATGTAAGCCAAGTTGTTCTCCAGCGTGATAGCCTCGAACGGACAAGTTTTTACACACTTTCCGCAACCGATGCAACTAACGGTGCAAGCCTTGCGTGCCACGGCTCCCTTGTCTTTATTGACACAAGATACATATACGCGACGCGACTTCTTGCCTTGCGGACGAATCTCGATAATCGCTTTCGGACAAGCCTTCACACAAGCGGCACAAGCCGTACATTTGGCTTCGTCTACTTCGGAGATTCCCGTTTCGGGATTCATGCGGATGGCACCGAACTGGCAGGCAGCCACACAGTCGCCACATCCCAGACAGCCGTAACTGCAACCAGTTTCCCCGCCATACAACGAAGCGGCGATAGCGCAGCTCTTCGCACCGTCGTATTGGTTGGTACGAGGGCGATTGGCACAAGTTCCGTTACATCTTACTACTGCTACCATCGGTTCGGCTTCACCGGCTGCCAGTCCGAGGATATCAGCTACTTTTGCCATGACAGGTTGTCCGCCTACGGGACAGAACTTGCCATCCAGTGAGCCGGCTTTGACACAAGCGTCGGCAAATCCGCTACAACCGGGGTAGCCGCATCCGCCACAGTTTGCCTGTGGCAATACTTCTCCCACTTGGGCAATACGCGGGTCTTCATACACGGCAAATTTCTTGGAAGCTACATACAGGATAGCGGCAAGCACGAGCGCTATCGCTCCCAATGAAATCACTGCAATCAGAATCAAATTCATAATGTTTTAGTTATTTATTGGTTTTATAGTAAATGAAAATTTCTGTTTCAGTCGCGTCTTATTGAGCCACAAAACGAAGTAATAAGGAGTTAGAAAGGCAAGGGAAAGAAGAGCTGCATACAACTCGTTTTCCATCAACGCCATAAAGAGGAATAAAGAGAAAATCAGAAGTACAAAAGGAAGTACGAAAGCCAAAGCTACCGCTTGCATCCCCATCGACGTTTCGCCGACTACCATTACTTTTTCTCCTATTTGGTAAGAAGCAGCCGCAGTATCCGTTATGTCTATGGTTTTGTCCTTACTGTCCGCTGAGGAGCAGTGCCCTTTTGCGCTACAAGCGGCACAAGCTGATGTCTGGACGATTCTCACTGACAGATGAGAACCTTGTATGTTTTCCACAATACCCAGATGCTTTATAGTATTATTCGTCATTTTGCAAACTCAACATTACAAATCGCGGCAAATTTAATCATTATTTACGAACTACGAAGCATTCTTAGCGTTTTTTCTGCATAAATCCTCTTCTATACACCCATCTATAAACAATGAAACAGAATCTTCATAACTATTTCATCACAAAGATTTGTCCTTGCCGGAGAGAATTTCCTACTTTTGTATCGTAAACTTCAATATCTAATGAATAGAACCCTATTAAACACCAAGACCTGCCTGTTTGCGTTATTGCTTGGAATATCCTCTTCCTTGCGGGCACAGCATGATGACTTTACTACATGGACCAAATTCAAAGTGAATCATAAGATAGATTCCCGTTTCTCTGTTTCTGGTGATGTGGAACTGCGTACGAAGGACGATATGAATGAGTGGGATCGTTTGGGACTTACGCTTGGGGGTACTTATCGTTCCTGTTCCTTTTTGAACCTCGGTATTGGTTATGAAACTCATTTTCGGCATTTGAGTCATTCGGATTGGAAGCTCTGGCATCGTTATCACGTCAGTGCGGTGGCGAGTTTCCGTTATCAATGGCTGAAAGTCTCTTTGCGTGAAAGATTGCAGCAGACTGTTGGCAATGGAGATTCGGAGACTTGTTTGCGTTCCCGTCTTAAATTGGCTTATACTCCTGCGAAAAGAATTGTTTCTCCTTACTTTGCTATTGAGATTTATCAAAATCTGGGTGCGGCCTCTTTTTGGAAAACTGAGCGTATGCGTTATTACTCCGGAGTAGAGATTGCTTTGGCCAAACGTTGGTCGTTGGATGTATTTTATTGCTATCAATATACATCTTCGCAAGGCAAGCACATTGCTGGGATAGAAGTGGGATATACTTTTTAAGAATGGCGGGAAGTATATATAATTAAGGTGTAGATTTTATTTAGATAAAAATGATAGAATTTATAAACGGTTGATTATTTGCGGATTAAAATATCATTTGAATTTTTCTTAAGAAAATTATATCTTGTGTTGATAGAATGTGTATTTTCACTTCTGCATTTCAAAATGGAATGTTGAAATTTACGATTTTACAGTAACAACAGACGTGTTGTGTAATGTCTCATAGTTGAAGTGAATACTTCCTCTTATGTCATTCTTCTGCTCAATCAGAGATTTCTTGTTTTAACTAATTTAATACTACTATGAAGACTTGGAATAATCTGTGTGGGGACAGAGGTTTTCTATTTTTTATTTTTGTTGCATTGTCAGCTTGTGTCAATCACATTTCAGAAGAGGGAGAAATGGTTAACAATGGAGATATTCCATTGAAGTTTGTCGCGAATATTCACGAAGTTGTCAATACGCGTCTGTCAAACAATAATTTTGAAGAAGGGGACGAAGTGGGGTTGTTTGCACTTACTGGAAACGTTATGATGCAGGAAGAGCGTTATGCGGATAATCTTCTTTTTGTACGTTCTTCCGACGATGAATTTGTAACCGGCGAGACGGTCTATTATCCGGGCGATGGAATGGCATTGAATTTAATCAGTTATTATCCCTATCGGAAAGAGGGAGTGGCGATGGGAGAAAGCATCTTGCCGGTATCGGTTGCTACAAGCCAGAATAATCCGGACGATTATTCACATTCGGATTTCCTTGTTGCTTTCAAAGACAATGTATCGGCAAGTAAAGAAGCTGTCGCTTTGACTTATAATCATCAGTTTTTTCGTTTGAAGATTGCTCTTGTACCAGGTGAAGGCGAAACTGTGGAGACTATCTTGTCCGCCAATCCCACACTCTCTGTAAACGGTTTTTATACGAAGGCAGTCTACGATTTTCAGAAAAAGGAGCTTTCTGCCTATTCCGAAGAGAAAGAGATGATTCCGGCAGGCGAGTGGGAGATTAAAGAGGGACGACTGGTCGGCAAGGAGCTTATTCTGATACCTCAGGAGGCGACCGTTGGATACCAGTATATATCGTTGCAAGTCGGAGGAAAGCCCTACACCAGTTTGTTGCCTTCTACTTTACAGTTGACGGCTGGCAAGCAAAGAGAGCTGGAAATTACATTTGTAGCCGATGAAGATGTATTGATGAGTAAGGCAAACGCAGAAATAAGCGATTGGTATGGTACTGAGGTCGATCGGAGCGAGTCGGTTATTCAGCATAAATACATAGATGTATCGAAATTGACGTTTGAGCAATCGAATGTATATAGAGTACTGAGTTCGGGCAAACAGGTTGCCGAAATATGTAAAGAGTATCTGGTTACTCCTGAGTTCTCCTCTCAAGCCATTGTCGCCTATCCGGTGAAAGAAGACGGAGAGATTGACTTGTCACAAGGAATCGTAGCTCAACTATTGGGGCAGTCGGGCAAGGTTCATGGTGGAAATGTTTCGTGGAATACGGCTGATAACTCCTTGACTTATACTGCCGGAAACCTGACTGCGCGCGATAATGTGTATGTGACGGCAGACGGAAATATCTCATTGTCAATGACAGATAAAATGTTGTCTGTCTTGGTTATGGAAGATGTAGTCCGTGATGTGCGTGGCGGTATCATTCGTAATTACCCGTTGGTGAAGATTGGAACTCAATATTGGATGCGGAGTAATTTGGAAACTGCTTTCTATTCGGACGGTGGAGCGATACTCAAATTGGATACAATAACGGAAAATGCTGTCGGATATTTACAGTCGGATGCGGAACATCATTTTTATACAGCCGATATTGCTTTGTCCGCTAATTTTCTGCCCACTTGTTTTGCTGTTCCGAACTGGAGAGACTGGAATATCTTGAACTCCTATTTGAAAGGAGACGCATCGCTCTTAAAATCAGATATATGGTTACCTGTGAAAACTGGGAGTACGGTACATCCCGCTACTGATTTATCCGGATTTCATGCAGCTCCCATAGGTATGTGGGTGGAGCCGAACAAGAATGTGTTTGGTGGTAAATACTTAGCATACTGGACGCTGGATGATAGTGGCACAGAGATAGCCGACTCTGTTTTTTATTTGAGAAGTGATACAAATAGAATCGTAAAAGCAGTATCGGGAGTAGACAGAAAAGCCTTTGCCATTCGTTGTATTCGGAAATGAAAAACTTTAATTTGAAATAAAAGATAAACTTTTTGTGATAAATGTTTGGAAGTATAGAACAAATGCTTTACTTTTGTCGCTGTTAATAACAGAAATATGAAATATACAGTTACACATCGTTATCATCATTTTCCTAACGAATAACTCGGTGGGCATGGATGATATTATGTATACTCTATATAATGATAACGAAGGCTTACCGAATGTGGTAAGCCTTTTTTGTTTTCTTGAGTTCAGGTAGTAATGAACAACAAATAACAGATAAGATTATGTTAAGAATCGCAGTACAAGCCAAAGGACGTCTTTTTGAAGAGACAATGGCACTTTTAGAAGAATCGGATATCAAGTTGAGCACCACCAAACGTACCTTGCTGGTGCAGTCGTCCAATTTCCCTATCGAAGTACTATTCCTTCGCGATGATGATATCCCGCAGACGGTAGCCACTGGCGTAGCCGATTTGGGTGTGGTCGGTGAAAACGAATTTATGGAAAAAGAAGAAGATGCTGAAATCATTAAGCGTTTGGGATTCAGCAAGTGCCGTCTTTCGCTGGCGATGCCAAAGGACTTGGAGTATTCTGGATTGTCGTGGTTCGATGGAAAGAAAATAGCAACTTCTTATCCTGTGATTCTCCACAACTTCTTGAAGAAGAATGGTGTAAATGCAGAAGTTCACGTCATTACCGGTTCTGTAGAAGTATCTCCGGGTATCGGGTTGGCAGATGCTATTTTCGATATCGTAAGTTCTGGCTCCACATTGGTCAGCAACCGCTTGAAGGAAGTGGAGGTCGTAATGAGGTCGGAAGCCCTGCTGATAGGCAACAAGAATATGAGCGACGAGAAAAAAGAGATACTGAACGAACTCTTGTTCCGCATGAATGCAGTGAAAACGGCAGAAGACAAGAAGTATGTCCTGATGAATGCACCGAAAGACAAGTTGGACGAAATTATCGCCGTATTGCCGGGAATGAAGAGTCCTACCGTTATGCCGTTGGCACAAGAAGGCTGGTGTTCTGTCCACACGGTGCTTGACGAGAAACGTTTTTGGGAGATTATCGGGAAACTGAAGGCTTTGGGAGCGGAAGGTATCTTGGTGTTGCCGATTGAAAAAATGATTGTATAGCCTATGCAACTGATTAAATATCCTTCGAAAGAGCAGTGGACGGAACTCCTGAAGCGTCCGGCACTGAATACGGAAAGTCTGTTCGATACGGTTCATACCATTATAAATAAGGTAAAGGCGGAAGGCGATAAAGCTGTAATCGAATACGAAGAGGTCTTTGACGGAGTAGCTCTGTCGTCGCTTGCCGTCACTCCCGAAGAGATACAGGCAGCCGAATCGCAGGTGAGCGACTCGCTGAAAACTGCCATCTCTTTGGCCAAACAGAACATCGAAACCTTCCACGATTCCCAACGTTTTGTCGGAAAGAAGGTAGAAACGATGAACGGCGTAACCTGCTGGCAAAAGGCAGTGGGCATTGAGAAAGTAGGACTTTACATTCCGGGTGGCACAGCCCCGCTTTTCTCAACCGTACTGATGTTAGCTGTTCCCGCAAAAATAGCGGGATGCAAAGAAATCGTGCTGTGTACGCCTCCCGATAAAGAGGGAAACATCCATCCTGCCATCCTCTTTGCGGCACAGTTGGCGGGAGTGGGCAAAATTTTCAAGGCAGGCGGCGTGCAGGCCATTGCTGCGATGGCTTACGGAACGGAGAGCGTCACTAAGGTCTATAAGATTTTCGGCCCGGGAAACCAGTATGTGACAGCCGCCAAGCAGTTGGTCGGCTTGCGTGATGTAGCCATCGATATGCCTGCCGGCCCGTCGGAAGTGGAAGTGCTTGCCGATGCATCGGCAAATCCCGCTTTCGTCGCTGCGGACTTGTTATCGCAGGCAGAACACGGAGCAGATAGCCAGGCTATGCTGATTACAACTTCCGGGAAACTGCAAGCGGAAGTCAAGACCGAAGTAGAACGCCAACTGCGAGAACTTCCTCGCCGTGAGATTGCCGCCAAGTCATTGGAGAACAGCAAACTGATTTTGGTCAGAGATATGAAGGAAGCCCTGGAACTTACCAACGCCTATGCGCCCGAACACCTGATTATAGAAACCGAAAACTATCTGGAAGTAGCGGAGCGTGTCACCAATGCCGGTTCTGTGTTCTTAGGTTCTTTGACTCCCGAAAGTGCGGGCGACTACGCTTCCGGTACGAACCATACCCTGCCCACCAACGGATATGCGAAAGCATATAGCGGCGTCAGCCTCGACAGCTTCATCCGCAAGATTACCTTTCAGGAAATACTTCCGGAAGGAATAAAGTCAATCGGTCCAGCTATCGAGGAGATGGCGGCCAATGAACACTTGGATGCGCACAAGAATGCGGTTACTATCCGTCTCAAAGCTATCAATGAACAATGACTGAACCTCTAAAAAAGTATTGCTGATGAAAACACTGCAAGAACTCACCCGCCCGAACATATGGAGATTGAAACCCTACTCTTCGGCTCGCGATGAATATAAAGGCGTTACCGCCACTGTCTTTTTAGACGCAAACGAGAATCCGTACAACGCACCTTACAACCGCTATCCGGACCCTATGCAGTGCGAACTGAAAACGTTGTTGTCGGAAATCAAGCACATTTCCCCCGAACAGATTTTCTTGGGAAACGGGAGTGACGAAGCGATTGACCTGGTTTTTCGCGCCTTCTGCGAACCGGCTACGGACAACGTCGTAGCTATCGACCCTACTTACGGAATGTATCAGGTGTGTGCCGATGTAAACGATGTGGAATACCGGAAAGTGCTGTTGGACGACGACTTCCGTTTCTCGGCCGACCAACTGCTGGCGGCTGCCGACGGACATACCAAACTTATTTTCCTCTGCTCGCCCAACAATCCGACGGGAAACGACCTGCGCCGTTCGGAAATAGAAAAACTCCTCTGCAAGTTTGAAGGATTGGTTGTGTTGGATGAGGCGTATAATGACTTCTCCTCCGCGCCCTCTTTCCTCGAAGAGTTGGACAAATATCCCAACTTGGTTGTATTACAGACCTTCTCCAAAGCATGGGGATGTGCCGCCATCCGTTTGGGTATGGCGTTTGCGTCGGCAGAAATCATCGCTGTGCTGAATAAAGTCAAATATCCCTACAATGTCAATCAACTGACGCAACAGCAAGCCCTCTCGATGTTGCGTAACTATTCTCAGATAGAACAATGGGTGGAAACACTGAAAGAGGAGCGCCGCTATTTGGAAAAAGAGTTCGCAAAGCTGCCCTGCACACTCCGGCTGTTTCCCTCCGACGCGAACTTTTTCTTGGTCAGAGTGACGGAAGCCGTAAAAATCTATCATTATTTGGTAGGCGAGGGCATCATTGTCCGCAACCGCCATTCGGTATCTCTTTGCGGTAACTGCTTGCGTGTGACGGTAGGTACGCGGATGGAAAACGATGCATTATTGGCAGCACTGAGTGCATACAAAGAGTAAAGGAATATGAAAAAGAAAGTATTATTTATAGACAGGGACGGTACGTTGGTCATTGAACCCCCTGTCGACTATCAGCTTGATTCGTTGGAAAAGTTGGAATTCTACCCGAAGGTATTCCGCAATTTGGGCTTTATCCGCAGCAAACTCGATTTTGAGTTTGTCATGGTTACCAATCAGGACGGATTGGGCACCTCTTCTTTTCCGGAAGAGACCTTTTGGCCTGCCCATAACCTGATGCTGAAGACGTTGGCGGGAGAGGGGATTGTTTTTGATGATATTTTGATAGACCGCAGTTTTCCGGAAGATAACGCACCGACACGTAAGCCGCGCACCGGTATGTTGACCAAGTATATTGGCTGTCCCGATTATGACCTTGCCGGAAGTTTCGTAATCGGCGACCGTCCTACCGACGTCGAACTTGCCAAGAATTTGGGATGTCGTGCCATCTTCCTGCACGACTCAACAGATAGTCTGAAAGCAAAAGGTTTAGAAGAGGTATGCGCCCTTGCAACCACTGATTGGGACCGGATAGCCGAATTCCTTTTTGCGGGTGAACGAAAAGCGGAAGTGCGCCGCACCACCACGGAGACTGACATATACATCTCCTTGAACCTTGACGGACACGGTATTTGTGACATTGCCACCGGGCTTGGTTTCTTTGACCATATGCTCGAACAAATCGGCAAACATTCGGGTATGGATTTGACGATTCGTGTGAAAGGCGACTTAGAGGTAGACGAGCATCACACCATCGAGGATACCGCCATTGCTTTAGGGGAGTGCATTTACCGGGTTTTGGGTAGCAAGAGGGGTATCGAACGGTATGGCTATGCATTGCCGATGGATGATTGTCTTTGCCAGGTTTGCTTGGATTTCGGCGGTCGCCCGTGGTTGGTGTGGGATGCTGAATTCAGACGGGAGAAAATAGGGGAGATGCCTACGGAAATGTTTCTTCATTTCTTTAAGTCGTTGAGCGATGCAGGCAAAATGAATCTGAATATCAAGGCGGAAGGGCAGAATGAGCATCACAAGATAGAAGGTGTTTTCAAAGCGCTTGCACGTGCTTTGAAGATGGCGGTCAGGAGAGACATCTATCATTTCGAACTGCCGTCAAGTAAGGGAGTGCTTTGATTCCCATTGCATAAAGTACCTTTCTGATTGATTCAATCCGATTGTCTGTATGATTGGACTGAATCATGCGGTAGAAATAGTTGTCTCTACCGCATGAATTGATATTTTTCTCCTTATCTATTAATCCATTCAACCGCTTGTGTTATTCCGTTACACTTGTCCAATAGGGTAAATGGACTTGTATAACTGTCCGAATAGACTTGTATAACCGGGCAGTTATACATTCAGGGTTAAATGATTGACACATAGCTTTATGACATTTTTGTTTTCCCCGTATAAAATTTAAAATATACACATTTGTCACCCTTTCGCCATTTGGAAATTGGTAAGGAAGAGTTTGTTTGCTTTCGCTTTTTGTTCTTTCTCCACGACGAAGCCCCTTTTCTCGAAAAAAGGACGGGCTGTCAAACTGACTTCAGACGTAATCCGTTTGATTCCGGCCGTGTCTGCATATTGCTCTATTTCACTCAGAAGAGCAGTAGCCACACCTTTGCCTTGAAAATCCTTGTGTACAAACATGGAGTGCAGATAACCTTGCGGCGTGATGGAAGAGAAACCGGCAATTTGCATCTGTTGATTGACAGCAACTATAAAGTAATGTGTCTTTATCATTTCTTCTATCCGGGCAACTTTTCCGCACGAAGCCCAGTCTTCGACCTCTTCTTGCGAGTAGTTCTGCCTGTTGACGGTAAGGACGGTGTTCTGAAATAATTCTTTTATTTCGGAGGCATCCGACTGTCGGGCGGTTCTGATTGTAAAATCTGTATTCATACTGTGTCTTACAATGTTATTATAAAAAGGAAGAACTATAAGTTCTCTATTTCCTTAAGCCACATCGCAGCACTTGCATCACTTGGCATTCTCCAGTCTCCCCTCGGACTGATAGAGATACTTCCTACTTTGGGGCCATCGGGCAGGCATGAGCGTTTGAACTGTTGGTTGAAGAAGCGGCGGAAGAAGGTCGATAACCATTTCTTGATTGTCTCTTCATCATAATAACCTTTGAACGCGATGTTTGCTAAATAATAAATTTTCGACGGGCGGAAGCCGAACCGCAGGAAATAATAAAGGAAAAAGTCATGTAGCTCGTAGGGACCGACCAAATCTTCCGTCTTTTGCCGGATATCCCCGTTCTCATCGGCAGGAATAAGCTCCGGGCTGATAGGTGTATCCACGATGTCGAGTAAAGTAGTTTTAGAGTCCTCGTCCATACCGTTTTCTGCCACCCACTGCACCAAGTATTTCACGAGAGTCTTGGGGATGCTTGCATTCACACCGTACATGGACATATGGTCGCCGTTGTAGGTTGCCCATCCCAAAGCAAGTTCCGACAAATCGCCCGTGCCTACTACCATTCCCCAAGTCTGGTTGGCCACATCCATTAATATTTGTGTGCGCTCGCGTGCCTGCGAATTCTCGTAGGTAACGTCGTGCACGTTCATATCATGGTCTATATCTTTGAAATGCTGTATGCAGGCCTCCTTAATACTAATTTCTCGGATAGATATACCCAATGACTTCATTAAGTCGATGGCATTATGATACGTCCGGTCGGTCGTGCCGAAGCCCGGCATGGTGATTCCGAGGATACCTTTCCTTGACAATCCCAATTTGTCGAAAGTCTTCACGCAGACAAGCAAGGCAAGCGTTGAATCCAATCCGCCGGAGATACCGACTACCGCAGTCTTGGCTCTCGTATGGACAAGCCGTTGTGCCAGTCCTGCCACCTGAATGGAGAAAATCTCCTCGCAATGCTCGTTCAACTCCTTTCCCTGCGGAACGAAAGGATGCGGATTGAAACTTCGCGTCAGAACCAACTCTTTGCTGTTCACAAACTCCGTAGCGATGGAAACCGCTTTCTTGTCTCCCAAGTTAGCCCGGTTGGCTGCGAAAGTCGTGTTGATTCTACGTTCCGCACGTATGCGTTCCACATCAATCTCGCTGACAATAAGCTGCTCTTCCAAGCTGAAACGCTCGCTTTGTGCAAGCAGGCTGCCGTTTTCGTAAATCAATCCATTTCCGGCAAAGACCACATCGGTGGTAGACTCTCCGAAACCACACGATGAAAACACATAGCCTGCGATGCAGCGCGCGGATTGTTGGTTGATGAGCGAACGCAGATAATTGTGCTTTCCGATGCCTTCATTGTCTGCCGACATATTAAACAGGATTTCCGCCCCTTGCAGTGCAAGCGACGAACTGGGAGGAATCGTCGACCAAAGGTCTTCGCAGATTTCAATTCCGAAAGTGGTATCCGAAGTCTCGAAAAGCAGATTGGCCCCTATGGGAACGATTTGTCCGCACAGGCGCACACGGTCCGTTGTGAGTTGCAGGGCAGAGGTGAACCAGCGCTGTTCGTAAAACTCCTTATAGTTGGGCAAATACGTTTTGGCAGTAACACCCAATACTTTTCCTTTTTGGATGACTACCGCTCCGTTGACAACTGTCGAATCGGCAACCACCGGCATACCGACAATGGAGATAATATCCAACTGGCGCGTATTGTTCAGAATCTGCATTAATCCCATTTCTGCCTCTTCCAGCAAAAGCTGTTGCCCGAATAAGTCGCCGCAAGTATATCCGGTGACACTCATTTCCGGAAAGACGATAATCTGTACTCCCTTTCCTTCGGCTGTTGTAATCAGGCTTTCTATTCTTTCTGCATTGAATTTACAGTCGGCCACTTTTATGCGAGGCACGGCTGCTGCTACTTTTACGAATCCGTAGTTCATCTTATACCTTATTTATATATAATGATGCAAAAATAGGAAAATAGTTTTGAATATTCAGGGCAATATTTTTATAAATTAGTTTGTATCTTCAAAAGAAGTTTCTATATTTGCATTCGATTTATAATTGTAATAAATACAATTTTGAAAAACAAAGGTTATGATAAAACCCTACGAAAGATTATTAGAGCATAATATAAAACCTTCGATGCAGCGTATTGCCATCATGAAATACCTGATGGAGAATCCCATCCATCCCTCCGTTGATGATATTTACACGGCGCTGTCTCCTTCGATGCCTACACTTTCGCGAACTACGGTTTATAATACTTTAAAACTGTTTTCGGAACAAGGAGCGGCCCAAATGCTGACGATTGACGAAAAGAATACCAATTTTGATGCGGACACATCCATCCATCCTCATTTCCTTTGCAAATGTTGCGGACATATTTACGATTTGCACTATCGCGAAGCAATGAGAAAAGAGGAGAATCTGGAGATGGACGGACATCAGATATCGGAAGTTCATTATTATTATAAAGGTATATGCAAGAATTGCTTAAGAAAAGAGATAGAAACAAATATTGACTAATTAATTAAAACAGAGAAGAAAATGAAAAAATTCAGATGTACAGTTTGCGGTTACGTATGTGAAGGTGACGCAGCTCCCGAGAAATGTCCTTTGTGTAAAGCTCCTGCCAGCAAGTTCGTAGAAGTTGTTGAAACGGAAGGCGGTGCATTGACTTTTGCCGATGAGCACGTTATCGGTGTAGCAAAAGGCTGCGACGAAGAAATGATTAAAGACCTCAACAATCACTTCATGGGCGAATGTACTGAAGTGGGTATGTACCTGGCTATGAGCCGTCAGGCAGACCGCGAAGGTTATCCGGAAGTAGCTGAGGCTTTCAAACGCTATGCTTGGGAAGAAGCTGAACACGCTGCTAAATTCGCAGAACTGTTGGGCGACTGTGTTTGGGATACCAAAACAAACTTGCAGAAACGTAAAGACGCCGAACAAGGTGCTTGCGAAGACAAAAAACGCATCGCAACCCGTGCCAAAGCGTTGAACTTGGATGCTATCCATGACACTGTGCATGAAATGTGCAAGGACGAAGCTCGTCATGGTAAAGGCTTCGAAGGTCTGTACAACCGTTATTTCGGTGATAAATAATCCAGTCTTATAACAGACATAAGGATATAAAAAATAGTGACGGTATCCTCACGGGATACCGTCACTATTTGTATATGATAGCATCATCTTTTTTTCCTTTCAAGAGAGACACCCTATGTATAATGCTTCTCGATAGCCTTTTGCAGTTCGCTGCTATGGATGACGCCGGAATGTCTCCAAACCGTCTCTCCGTTTTTGAACACTATAAAAGTAGGCACTGCCTGTATGTGATAGCGGGTTGCCAATTCTTCGTGTTGGTCAACGTCTATCTTTACAATCCGGGCTTTGTCGCCTACTACCGATTTCAGCTCTTCCAAAACGGGCTTCATCGCTTTGCAC
>NZ_CAJULN010000023.1 GCF_910586915.1 uncultured Bacteroides sp. | reverse complement strand
AGTATCGTTTTCATATTCGTGTTGTTTTTGATTTCTGATGCAAAATTACAGCCGTTAAAAAATTCATGCCATACCCAAAAGTGTACAAATGAGTTTGGAGATGAAAACATACACTTTTGGGTATGGCACAGCAGAGGGGATAGTCCTAAATTTGCAGTGTAAAATCAATAATGAATATGACAAGCGAAGAAAGACGCCGTATCGCAGGTTGCCGAATTGCAGTTGTAGGAGCGAATGAATTTATTGACAGCATCAAGGTCGAACTTCAACAGTTGGGCTTTGAGTCCATTCAAATAATATCTTCCTCTGATAAGCAGCCTGCGATAAGCAATTTCGATGTTATTGCCGAGAATGTCAACGAAGATAGCTCCTGTATGTCAAAGGTAACAGACATTCCTTTGATACTGCCATTCGATTTTGTAAATGGAGCAGGTGCGATTGTAGTTATGCCCGATGATGAAAGGGATATGCTATGCAAACCTGACCTCCGGCAATGGGCGGCAACATATATGGCAGGGTACTGTGCTTTCTGGAACATTAATGGTTGCGAGTGGTTGCGTGATTCATTATCCGACATCAGAAACGGCGTAACGAACAGTGCGGCTCTTAGAACCGCAGCGCATATATGCGCACGGATAGCAGCCAACATCGCCGTCGGGAGAGAGGTAAAACATTTCCCCCGTTTCTATCTGTGCAAGAATTTAGAGTAGCTTGTTATTTGTAGCCGCAACTATGGCTTCGGAGATATTGCGCACATCAAGTTTCTCAAATATGCGCTGGCGGTATTTCTTGATGGTGTCGGGCGACAGGCATATTCGGTCGGCAATCTCCGACATGGTGTAGCCCTGAATCGACAAAGTGAGCACCGCCTTTTCCCCGTCGGTAAGGGTCGGCATCTGCCGCTTATCCCATCGGCGTGTGTTTCGGTTGTATTCAAAATAATCCGGTGTACCTACACGGTGTATCTCAATATGACCGGGCGATGTGTGGGTAGCTGCCGATACAACGCAGAGCGCAAGCCACATACGACCGTCGGAAGTCAATACAAGAGGGGTGAGTTTGTGATTAACGAGAATCTTCCTGCCTCCGTTCAATATGTGAAAGTCGTATGAGATATACCAGTCCTTGCGTTCTTCGACCGGAATTGTATTGTGAAATGAAAATCCCGCCTCGTTCAGATCAATCAAAAACTGCTGTTCATCCTCAGGTACATATTCCAGATAGAAGCGATAGCCCAGTTTCATCATCTGTTCAGGAGTCAATCCGCATAGGAACATCGGATTTGGCGACACATACAGGAAATTCTGCTTGAAATAGTCGATGATATAGACGCTCTGATATGTGGAGCGAGAAAACGCCTCAGCCGAGCGGATGTATTCATCCACACAGCTGTAATCAAGTTCCTCCGGGAGCTTGACCTCATTATCCGGTATGAAGAAATCATCTGTCGTTTTCATCTGAAACTGTCTTCCAAGTACAAAGTTACTAAAAATCGGCGACTAAACGATTAAATGCGCTTGTTTATCCTTTCCTAAGCCATAATTTTGGTTTGGTTCGGGCTTTATATATGCCCGATAAACTAAACCTAACTAATATGTGGGAGGGTGAAAAGAAAAATCCCAGCGGAGTTATATTCTTGAACGGACAAGGTTTTCATATCTCACGGATTTGTAGTAACTTTGCAGTATGGAGCAACTGCAAAAGGCATATTCAATATTTTGCGATGAGAGTTGTTATCTGCAATTTGATAACAGCGATATTATGTGCATTGGGGCAATAATTGTGCCTGATGCAGACCTTGATGCTTATAAGGTCGAACTTAAACGCATAAAACGCAAATATGGCATCCTCCATGAATTGAAATGGAATACTGTAAGCCGCACGCATCTTGCCATGTATGACGAGATTCTGCGTTTGTTTTTTGAGTCATCAATGGTATTCCGCAGTGTGCTTATCAAGAACAAGTCGAATATTCAGGCTCATTCTTTGGAGCGTGATGAGTATAACCGGTTCTATTATTCAGTCATTGAACGCCTTATCCGGTTTTCTATCCGGCATAATTCCGACAGTGCCAATTCTTACCGAATTTTCCTTGACCTTAAAGACAATAACGGTAAAATCAAACTTGCCTCAATACACAGTGAACTGACAAACATGATAGGGACGAACGATAAAATACAGTCGTTGCAGAATATCCGTTCACATGAATCGCAGTTTATCCAGCTTGCTGATATTATAATCGGGGCTATCACATACAGGGCAAGAGGTCTGAATGGAAGCGAGGCAAAATCCCACATTGTAAGACTTATCGAAGAATTGTCGGGTTACCATCTTGATGAAGGGACTGAGCCGGGAGATGACAAGTTCGCGATTTACGATTTTCAACCGAAGAAAAGAAATGGCTGATAACGATATACTCGGAATGTTGCAGCCATATTTTGATTGCGAATTGTCGGTTGATGACAAGGACAAGATATTAGAGCTGCATGAGAGATTCAAGGATGATGTCTTAATCCAGAAGGTAAATCTTGATGGTGCCGAATTGATAATAAAGCCTTATCCATACAATCGCTCACATAAGGATGGGTTGCCCGATTGGTTTGACGGACTGCTTGAGAAGTTCGTCCATGTTATAACGCGGGATGCCAAAGAGGATAGGCGTAAAACAGCAAAAACGGTGAGAGAGTTTCGCTCAGAGCGAGCAGTGCGCGTCCATTGGATAAAGCCCATTTTAGAGAACGCCTCCGACAAACGTATCACGCGGTTCAGATATATTGAAAATTCCGGTCGGGAACGCGAATACTTTTGGTATCGCGCAAAAGGCTATATGGTTGTCGTGGAATATATAAATCCCAATTTTGCTTTAATTACCGGCTTCTGCGTTGACCAGTCCAATCACGCATACTATATGCGTAAGCTTCAGAACAAGGCATAAAAAAACCGCATTTACGGTAATGCGGCCAACCAAGTCTTTCGTTCTTCGATCGATGACGGTGCAAAGTTAGCGATTTTTTCTAACTCTACAAAATCAAAACAGCCAATAGGCTAAGAAAGTTCAAAATTATATCGTCATCCAATAACTGCGACGAGCTGTCGCAGTATTTCTGCTCATTCAGATAGCCGCGCCATATTCTGCGATGCACCTTAGGAGTAGTGTGATTATAGAACTCTTACGTCACGCTTCCAAATCTAAGATTTTATGGCACATTTGGAAGTTTGATGGAATGGAGGGGCATGATAATCGTAGATAACGAAATTCCACGAGAGTGCCAAATCGCATACTATTTATGCACATTTGGCACCGTGATGGATGTTATAAGTCGGATTGGTTTAGTTCGGGCTTTATATATGCCCGATAAACTAAACCTACATATACGACTGAGCAAAAGAAAATATCAGGCGACATAAAAACTCCAACAGTCCGTTGGAGTTTTAGCCATATATAACGAAGTCGGTCAGAACACTTCTTCTTTTGCTCCGTTGACGATTGCGTCTATCTCATCGGCGATTTCATCTGATGAGAGTTTGATGTAGTCCATAAAGGTCTTTTGAGTCTTGTGTCCGCTGACGTGCATCATCTGGACTATGGTAAATTTGTGGGAGAGATACATATTGGTAATGCCACTGCGCCGGGCGGTATGGGTGGTGACGCAATCATAGCGGGGCATCATCACTTCTCCTTTGTCGTTGCGTTCTACCGTCATTTCTCCGGCTTTCTCCTTTTCCTTCTGCTTCATCGTGAGCTTTGTCGGCACCTTGACTGCAAGTGTAGGCACCGTTTCGGACAGGTCTTTCAGTATCTCTTTGATGTAGCGGTTGAGAATCTGGTCAACCACCGATGGCAAGTGATATTCGTATTTCTTGCAGATCGCTTCAAGGTTGGGATTCATTATGGGAATCTTCACCTCGTTGCGCGTCTTTTGCTGGACAAGACGGATGATCGGAGTTCCTTTTGCGGTTGTAGTGAAGTCCTCCGGCTGAATGTTATTGTAGTCGCTGACGCGCTGACAAGTATAGCAACCAACGAGGAAAATATCACGCACTTGGTCTTTAAGCCCTGTCAGTTCCATCTCGGCTAATGCCTGTAGCTCCGTTTCGGTAAGATAGATTTCGACAGCCTTGTCGCTTTCCTCAACCTTACGTTTGGAGAAACAACTCAACGCACGGTCATTGTTATGCAGTCCGTCTTCGTATGCGTAGCCCACCATAGCGCGGAAAGATACAAGATACTTGTTGACCGAACTGCCCATGTAGTCGAGTTTCTGAAGGTGGTCAAGAAACTTCGTCACCAACGAGCGGTCAACATCTGCCCATGTCAGTTTGTGGCGTGGATCAAATCCTTTGAACAGTTTTCTAAAACTGCTCCAAGCCTTGCAACTCCCGGCAGTATATCGGTTGTTGCCATTGAGACGTTTGCCTGATTTTATTTCCTCGACAAACCGGTCAAGGAAATTCCAGATGTTTGCCCGCTCGGATTCTGCGGCAATGCGAGCTTTCTCCGCTTCTTCCTGTTGTTGGCGTTCTTCTTTTTTCTTAACAACAATTTCAGCCTCCTGTTGGCGGCGCACTATCTCGGATTTTTCCGGGTCAGCGATAGCCATTATCTCATGCTTTACCTTTTCGCGGTCAAATTCAGGAGCCTCCATTTCGCGCTTGAGCATAACCTCGATGCGACCGAGCTTATCATGCAGTTTCGGATACTCCTTGCGATGCCGTGCCAATGCGTCCTCGCTCGACATAGCCACTTTCCACTCCGGCACCGATACTCGGAGCCGCGTGGTAAACTGAACATCAATTTTGCGTATGGGGTCTTGTACCCTTACGAAAAGGGTTGCTTTATCCTTGTTCTCGTCCTTTTTGAGGAGATAGAATCTGGAGAGAGTCTTTGCCATAATACGTTTAACTTTATAGGTAATTCAATAGGTAACTTTTTTTGTCAGTCGGGAGGAAGTCCAAGGTTCGATTCCCGACTGATAGGTATAGGTAACTTTTTTATCTGTTGTCGGGATTTTCAAAAGTTCGATTCCCGACTGCAAAGATAGGTAACTTCTCAAAAGTTACCTATAAAGTTACCTATAATTCTTGAATATTAACACCTGAAAATAAATTCAGTTCAGTTTAATTCCGTTGATATATAGTATTATAGCATTTAACGCCATTCGCCACGATTTATTTCAATTCACTAAAAATGGTGCTGGTGGCACCACTTAGAAGAAAAGCAAAAGACAGTAAAATCCTGATTTCCAAACGAAATCGGGATTTTTTGTTTTCCGAGAGGACGCAAAAAATGGCAGAATATTACAGTTGCTGGTGTTCCAAAAGGTGGAGCAAAAGAGGTGGAGCGCAAATCTCCACCGAATAAGATTACTTCTCTCTGATTTGCAACATTTTGCGTATCAAGAAAGCGTGCATGGTTTCCTACTTTTGTACAACGAAAAACTGTAGGAACATGAAAAGAGACTCATTCAATGTGCTTTTCTTTATCAAGAAAGCCAAGTTGCTGAAAAACGGGGAAGCCTCCGTATGTATGCGTATCACCGTGAACGGTGTGCGAGTGGAAAACAATATCCGCAAGAGCATCGAACCAGCCTTGTGGAATCAGGCGAAGGAGTGCGCTAAAGGCAAGAGCCGCAAATCCTGCGACTTGAATGCTTATATCGAGGATGCAAGAATCAAACTCCACCAGACTTTCAATGAACTGGAAGAACAAGGGCAGTTCATCACCGCCCGCCTGTTGCAGAAAAAGTTCTTCGGACAAGACCAAGCACCGGAAGTTGTCCGTACACTTATTCAAACTATCCAAGAACATAACGACCAATGCCGTGAACTTGTCGGAAAGGACTATGCCCTGATTACCGTCCGCCGTTATGAGAGTTGCAAGCGTTACCTTGCTGAACTTATCAAACTGAAATACGACAAGGAGGATTTGCCTTTGTCGGAAGTCAATGGAGAACTGGTACGTGCTTTTGAATTCTATCTCAAAACGGAAAAGGAGTGCCAGCAGAATACGGTTATCCGCTACATGAAGTGCCTAAAGAAGATAACCAATCTTGCGCTTGCCAACGAATGGATTACCAAAGACCCGTTCATCGGCATCAAGTTTCATGAGAAAGAGGTTATCCGTGAGTTCTTGACAATGGATGAACTACTCACTATCTATCACAAGGAATTTCCGTTAGAGCGTATCACCATTGTCCGTGATGTCTTTATCTTTGCAGCTTTCACTGGGTTAACCTTCATAGACGTGCAACAACTGGCACCGGAACATATCGTAGAAGACTCCAATGGCAACCTATGGATTCGCAAGCCTCGCCAAAAGACGAAGAACATGTGTAACATTCCTTTGCTTGATATTCCATTGGAGACTCTCCGTAAATATGCGGAACATCCGGCTTGCCAAAAGAAAAACAGGCTGCTGCCAGTTCCCTGCAATCAGAAAATGAACAGCTATCTGAAAGAAATCGCAGACTTATGTCTGATAAACAAGACCTTGACCACACACGTAGCTCGCCACTCGTATGCGACCTCAGTCTGCCTTGCTAACGGTGTGAGCATAGAGAATGTGGCAAAAATGCTCGGTCACTCCAATATAAAAATGACGCAGCACTATGCACGTGTGTTGGATTCCTCCATTTTGCGCGATATGAATAATGTAAAGAACGTGATGTCTAAAGTAATGCGATAGATATGAATAGAGGAATAATAACAATCAGTGAAACGGGTGTAGTCATTATGCCGACAGCACCCATATGGATGACACAATTCGAGATAGCCGACCTATTCGGGGTGTTCTCATGCGATGTCCGCAAGGCGATTCATACCATTTACAAGAACAAGGAACTGAACGAACTTGACACAATGAAGTATCTCAAGCAACCGGATGGCATCAGTTACGATGTCTATAACATTGAAGTGATTATAGCCGTTGCATTCAGGATATGCAGTAAAGAGAGTGTCTTGTTCAGACGGTTTATAATCAGTAAAATTAGTTCAACCCTGAAAGAAACACCGATTACGTTGTTTGTTTCCTGTGGCAGAAGCGACAACCGATGGTATAGTTGAGGTTCATTCCGTCAGCCACTCGTTCCCGATGCACGGATGCAAAGGTAGCGTATGGCTTGATGGCAGCGGCAAGGTCGGGCGGCAGAGCCGTTTCGGGCAGAATCTTCCTCCTGCGGAGCGTATTCAGCTCGTAAACCTTGCCATTGCCTGCCATACGCTTGAAGAGCATCCGGCAACGGAAACAAGCGACTGACGGGGAATCAGAAGAAAGAAGAGAGGAACAGCTTACAGACGAATCGGGATTTTGACGCTCTGTCTATAAGCCGTTTCTTTCTATTTTTGCCGAAAGTCCGTTGCTGACGCAATCACTGGGCAGACGGCAAACTGCGCTCTTTCAAGAAAATCATGTGCCTGTCAGCCGATAGGCGGAGCGGTAGCCGTCAGCAAGCATCCTTTCGATGTCGGATTCACGGTAGAGGATTTTACCGCCTAACTGGATATAGGCTATGCGCCCTTCGTTCCGGTAGTCCTGAAGTGTCCGGCGGCTCACTTTCAGCCGTGCCGACACCTCCTTGTCGGTGAAGAAACGCTCACCGTTCAGTGTCGGGCGGTAATTGGCGGTCAGATGCTCAAAGTTGTCCAAAAGACGGTCGAGACTGCCCATGAAGTGGATTATCCACTCGCTGTCTTTGTTAATCAGTTCATTCATGTTACTTTGGATTTAGTGTAATTACTTTGTTTACTATATGCAGGTGATTAAATCGTCCTGCCCTTGAACTTTGCTCCCTTGCGCCTGTCCTCCACAACAGAAACAATGCGCTGTACGTCATCAGGACGGTAGTAGGTCTTGTGGTTTATCTGAGAGTAAGCCAGCGTTCCATTGTCCCGAAGCGTCTGCAATGTGCGTGGGCTGATGTTGAGCATCCGGCAAACGTCCTGATTGTCCATCCACTCGCCCATTGTCTTCTCTCCGTGCCGCCGACAGATGGCATCCATGCGACTGACGAAACGGTCGAACTTGGCGACCATCGCCTCAAAGGTCTTTCTTTCAATAGATACGATTTCCATATACATAACTTTTTATTGTTACTGTTTTCTTTTGCCACAAAGGAATATATAATCTACTGCCTTGCAATGGATTTCCCAAAAGTGGCAGCGTGTTGCGCCGATACGGTAGCCATTGTCCGGGGAGATTATACAGAAACGGTTCTTTTCGTATGAATGCCGTCCAAACGGAAAGGCTGGCTATTTCATAATCCGCTTATTTAATAGTGCTCTATATGGTTGTGTGGTGAAACAAAGTTTTGGTTGTTTGGAGAGTGACAACATTACGTCATGAAATCATTAAATCAAAGTATCACCAAATTGTTGGACAACCATTGTTTTATTTTCTTCAATACTCGTTTTGGCAGGTATTCGATAAATCCTTTTGATAAGTGTTTGAATTTCTCGTTTTTCATGTATTCCGGTTTTTCATTTTTTGAATTATTGTCCACTTGAATAAGAAAATGATTGAACCTGCATTTCGACAAGTGGCAGTATATTGCGCTGATAGGCAGCCATTGTCCGATTCAAACCTCTGTCCAATACTGTATTAAGAGCGTAACTTTGCACCCAAACGGTAAGGGTACCGCAGATGGAGCAATCCGGAGTTTGAAAAGTATTCTTCCAATCCGACAAGCTGAGGATTCTTGTGTCCTCAAAGACACAGCAAGGTATATTTTCAGTTACCCGAATGCTTCCGAGTAACTGAAAATCCCAGCACTGCCGTGGGCAGAATAATCCTCCGCAGTCAGATAATTTCGGGGTTCCTTAATCAAAGATTAAACAATGGACAAGCCATAAAATTAAAAGAATAAGAAGAATGAAAAAGAAGAGCAAGTACGGGAGAAATCCCAAATTGAACCCAAAGACGCACTGCGTGATGGTGCGCTTCGACGATGTGGAATGGAACAGGTTCCTGACGATGTACGAGGAATCGAACGTGTATGCGAAAGCCGTCTTTCTCAAGGCGCATTTCTTCGGGCAGAAGTTCAGGGTGCATAAAGTGGACAAGGTAATGTTGGAATACTGTACCAGACTGTCCGACTTTCATGCCCAGTTCCGCGGCATAGGAACCAATTACAACCAAGTCGTGAAGGAATTGCGCATCCACTTTTCGGAGAAGAAGGCAATGGCGTTGCTCTACAAGTTGGAGAAACATACCATCGACCTCGTAAAGTTGAGCCGGGAGATTGTGGAACTTTCAAGGGAGATGTATGCCAAGAGGGAACAACAGAAGGAATAATTCCATAACACATCAAGCCCCCACAGATACGCAGCCAGGTATATGAGCGAAGTCTGTTAGATAACTTTATTGCCGACCATGTCATCATAGGACGTTCGGGATTTCAGTTTAAGGATGAAAACCGACCGAAAGAATTAAATGCAAATAAAGGTAGTGGAATTATATTCCACTATTAATTATGCAATTAAATCAACTTCAAATCCTTTGCTATCCGACAGGCTTCAATAGAATTTTTCACCTGCAACTTCCCTAAAATCTCCTGTCTATGCCGGCTGACCGTATTTATGCTGATGTGGAGCGTGGCGGCTATTTCTTTGCTCAATAAACCTTTATCGATAAGGTTCAGAACCTGTTTTTCTCTGACGGACAATATTCTTGTGCTATTCTGTTTATCCAATTCCATCATCTGACCATTGACGGAATTGATTATCAGACATTTCGCGGGAATATCAAACAATAAAGGACTATAAAGGCATAGAGCCAGCCACAAAGTATCGTTGGTGGGAACATAAACGTAAAACATCCGATGCAATACAGGTATATAACCATACGTGCTACTTGTCATACGGAGCTTGCTCGTCAAATAATAATCGGCACGTTCCTTTTTCGGCTGGCATTTGACAAAATGGAAAAAACAAAGTTCTTGTAAGTGTTTGCTTGCCAAATCGTCAGGATGGATAAGTCTGAAGATTTCTTCTTCCCAAATGGAAGGCACCTTACCTTCTTTACCGTATTTGTCTATTTTAAGCATTCGTGAGAACTTGCCGTAAAGATGTAACTGGCATTGGTGCGCAAATCACTCAATACGGCAATAGCATTCTCCATACGTGCATAGTTGCACGCCATATCCTTATATCTGTCCAGCATCTCCGCATACGGCTGCTCTTCCGCAAAATCCTGTGCTGAAAACTCCTTGTCCAATACGCCTTTACTATCCATCATTGGGAATAAAATGATTATTTATAATCATTGCGCTGTATATAGCAATGACTTACCTTTGCAAAGGTAATTGAAATAAATGGTTATTTATGATAAGTGAGAAAGAAAAATGCCGTCAAGGCGAATTGTACGATGCCAACAACGATGTGGAATTGATAGCCGAAAGGCAAGCATGTAAGCTGCTGTGCCATGAATATAATCATCTGCTGCCGTCAGAAACCAAACGCAGGAACGATATTATAATCAAGTTGTTTGGAAAGGCGGGACGTGGTTTTCTGATAGAGCAACCGTTTTTTTGTGATTACGGCTATAACATAGAGATTGGCGGGAATTTTTATGCAAACGTGAATTGCGTTGTCTTGGATGAGGCAAAAGTCAAGTTCGGCGACAATGTGTTCATTGCCCCCAACTGCGGATTTTACACTGCCGGCCACCCTTTCGATGTAGAGCAGAGAAACCGGGGATTGGAATATGCTCGGCCGATTACCATAGGCGATAACGTGTGGATAGGTGCGCATGTCTGTGTGCTGCCCGGTGTTACAATCGGCAACAACTGTGTTATCGGTGCAGGAAGCGTGGTGAACAAAGATATTCCGGAAGGTTCGTTGGCAGTCGGAAATCCTTGCCGGGTGATACGGAAAATATAATATTTTACATAAAACACATGGAAATGAAAAAGTTATTGTTAAGCGGATTGATGATTTCCGCTTCATTTGCCTGCATGGCGCAGTCATTGGAAAAGATGCAGTGGTTCAACGAACCTGAACAATGGGAAATCAAGGGCAACTCTCTTTCGATGAATGTCACTCCCCAAACCGACTACTGGCGCATATCCCATTATGGATTTACCGTCGACGACGCCCCGTTCCTGTATACCCTGCGTGGTGGGGAGTTTGAAGCCAAGGTAAAAATATCCGGCGACTACAAGACACGTTTCGACCAATCGGGACTGATGCTTCGCGTCGACCACGAGAATTACATCAAGACAGGGATTGAGTTCGTGGACGGCAAATACAACCTCAGCACCGTCGTGACGCATCACACGAGCGACTGGAGCATCATACCTCTGGACAAACCCGTGCCGTTCGTATGGATAAAGGCGGTGCGCCGGCTCGATGCCGTGGAAATTTTCTATTCTTTTGATGACAAGGAGTACACGATGATGCGCAACGCCTGGCTGCAAGACAATCGTCCGGTCATGGTGGGAATAATGGGGGCTTGTCCTGACGGAAACGGCTTCACAGCCAAGTTTGAGAATTTCTCCATTAAGCATCTGCCCGATTTGCGCAGAGTGCAGTGGCTGAAGGAAAACAATACGGAAACAACTGAAAACAAGAAATGACCATGAGAATAGAACATATCGCAATCTGGACGGACGACCTCGAGACCCTAAGAGCATTTTACACCAGATATTTCAACTTGAAGTGCGGCAGCAAATATACAAACCCATACAAAAACTACACATCTTATTTTCTGTCTTTTGGAGAGGATAAAACCCGCATTGAACTCATGCACATCCCTGATATGCAAAATCCGGCAAGCAGGGGCAACCTGAAAGGGCTGGCGCATTTTGCCATTGCAGTAGGAAACGCTCAAACGGTAGACACACTCACCGAACGGTTGAGAGCAGACGGCTATACCATATTGAGCGAACCGAGAACGACGGGTGACGGATACTATGAGAGTGCCGTAGCGGACCCTGAGGGAAACTATGTGGAAATAACAGCGTAAATGTTGTAAAGGGTTGTTTCAATATATCAGTCAAAAACATATAATGAAACATATTCAACAAATAGTTGCATCTGGTTATTGGCTGATTATATTGTTAATAGGTTGCATCGTTTATACTTGGCATCATGAATGGCAGGAAATAGAAAATTTGGAATCAGACAACCGACAGATTGACGAGTTACGGAAAGAGATAAACGATGTGCATATTCAACTAATAGAGTTTTCCCTATTGGGTGAAACAATATTGGAATGGGATGATGAAGAGTTGGAACATTACCATACCCAACGTATGGCAGTAGATAGCATGTTATTCCGTTTCAAATCTATCTATCCGGAAGAGCGTATCGACAGCGTGAGCTATCTTCTTGAAGACAAAGAACGGCAGATGCGCGGTATAGTTAAACTACTTGATGAACAGCAAGTACTTAATGAGAAAATTGCTCGTCAACTACCTGTAATCGTGCAGAAAAGCGTACAGGAACAGCCCAAGAAACCGAAACGGAAAGGATTCTTGGGCATCTTTGGTAAAAAAGAGGAAGCAAAACCTACCATAACCACCACGATGCTCCGTTCCTTTAACCGAAATATGATAACCGAACAACAGGATCAAAACCGTCGTTTGTCTGAATACGCAGATAGCCTTGCTGTACGAAACGCAGAACTGAATAGGCAACTGCAAGGACTGATTATTCAAATAGATGGAAAAGTTCAAGCTGACTTACAGAAACGAGAAGCGGAAATAGCCTTCATGCGGGAACGGTCGTTCATTCAGATTGGGGGCTTGACAGGGTTCGTTATACTGATATTGGTCATTTCTTATATCATCATCCATCGAAATGCCAACCGCATCAAGCGATACAAACAAGAAACCGCAGATTTAATCGGGCGACTGCAACAAGTGGCAAAGCGAAACGAGGCACTGCTAGCCTCTCGCAAGAAAGCGGTACATACTATCACCCATGAGTTACGCACACCGCTGACGGCAATAATGGGTTATGCCAGACTGGTGGAAAAAGAGAATGACATAGAACGAATTAGGCGTTATATCTGTAATATCCAAGAATCTTCCGACCGTATGCGCGAAATGCTCAATACCCTGCTTGACTTTTTCCGTCTGGATAACGGCAAGGAGCAGCCTAATTTCTCCCCTTGCCGGATTTCAGCAATCACGCACATTCTTGAAACGGAGTTTACGCCCATCGCCATGAACAAGGGGCTGGCTCTTACCATAACCAATCAAACGGATACGGTTGTCTTGACCGATAAGGAACGTATCCTGCAAATCGGCAACAACCTGCTGTCCAACGCCATCAAGTTCACGGACAACGGTGGCGTTTCTCTGACAACGGACTACGACAACGGTGTCCTGAAACTTATCGTCGAAGATACGGGTACGGGAATGACCAACGAGGAACAGCAACGCGTGTTCGGTGCGTTTGAGCGTCTGGCAAACGCCGCCGCAAAAGACGGCTTCGGACTGGGACTTTCCATCGTTCAGCGTATCGTGTCAATGCTCGGCGGCACGATACGGCTGGAGAGCGAGAAAGGCAAAGGTAGCCGTTTTACGGTGGAAATACCCATGCAGACAGCCGAAGAACTGCCGGAACAAATAAATCAAACACGGATTTATCATAACCATAGATTCCACGATGTGATAGCCATCGACAATGACGAGGTATTGCTCCTGATGCTGAAAGAAATGTATGCACAGGAAGGGACACACTGCGACACCTGCACCGATGCTGCGGAACTGATGGAACTGATACGAAAAAAGGAATACAGCCTGCTTCTGACGGATCTGAACATGCCGGAAATTAACGGCTTCGAGCTGTTGGAGCTGCTACGTACCTCCAACGTTGGCAATTCAAAGACTATCCCGGTAGTCGTGACAACCGCTTCGGGCAGTTGCAGCAAGGAGGAACTTATGGAACGTGGTTTCTCCGGTTGCCTGCTCAAACCGTTCTCCATATCGGAACTGATGGAGGTTTCAGACAAATGCGCCATGAAAGGCAACCGGAATGAAAAGCCGGATTTCACCTCCCTGCTGTCCTACGGCAATGAAGCCGTCATGTTGGAGAAACTGATAACGGAAACCGAAAAGGAAATGCAGGCAATCAGGGAAACGGGTCTAAAGAAAGACCTTCAGGAACTGGACGCACTTACACACCACCTGCGCAGCTCGTGGGAGATACTCCGTGCCGACCAGCCGTTAAGGGAACTTTATAAACTGCTTCATAGCGATGGCACGCCTGACGATAAAACAATTGGCAATGCTGTAAAAGCTGTACTGGATAAGGGTTCGGAGATAATCCGGCTGGCAAAAGAAGAAAGGAGAAAATACGAAAATGGATAAGACAAAAATCATCGTGGTGGAGGACAACATCGTGTATTGCGAGTTTGTCTGCAACCTGCTGGCACGCGAGGGATTCCGCACCGTGCAGGCTTTCCACCTCTCGACCGCGAAGAAATATCTGCAACAAGCCGCAGACGGGGACATCGTGGTTTCCGACCTGCGCCTGCCCGACGGCAACGGTATCGACCTTTTGCGCTGGATGCGCAAGGAGGGCAGGATGCAGCCCTTTGTCATCATGACCGACTATGCCGAAGTGCATACGGCGGTGGAAAGCATGAAACTCGGCTCGCTGGACTACATACCCAAGCAGCTTGTGGAGGACAAACTCGTCCCTCTGCTACGGAACATATTGAAAGAACGCAGTGTTGGACGGAGCCGTATGCCCGTCTTTGCCCGTGACGGTTCCGCCTTCCGGAAAATTATGCACCGGATAAGGCTGGTAGCGCCCACCGATATGAGTGTACTGATCTTCGGAGAGAACGGCACGGGCAAGGAGCATATCGCCCACCATCTGCACGAAAAGAGCAAACGCTCCGGCAAGCCGTTTGTGGCTGTGGATTGCGGTTCGCTCACCAAAGAACTTGCGCCTTCGGCATTCTTCGGACACGTCAGAGGGGCGTTTACGGGTGCGGACAGCACAAAGAAAGGTTATTTTCATGAGGCGGAAGGCGGCACGCTGTTCTTGGACGAGGTGGGCAACCTCGCACCGGAAACCCAGCAGATGCTACTCCGCGCCATACAGGAACGGAGATACCGTCCTGTTGGCGACAAGTCTGACCGTAGTTTCAATGTCCGCATCATCGCCGCCACCAACGAGGATCTGGAGACGGCGGTCAATGAAAAGCGTTTCCGGCAGGACTTGTTGTACCGTCTGCACGACTTCGAGATAACCGTCCCGCCGTTGCGCGACTGTCAGGAGGACATCATGCCTTTGGCAGAGTTCTTCCGTGAAATTGCGAACCGGGAACTGGAATGCGATGTCATCGGTTTTGACGGGGAAGCCCGCAAGACATTGCTGACCCATGCGTGGCCGGGCAATGTCCGCGAGCTTCGTCAGAAAATCATGGGCGCGGTGTTGCAGGCACAGACGGGTCTTGTCACGAAAGAGCATCTGGAACTTGCCGTGACGAGGGCGACCTCACCTGTCAGCTTCGCCCTGCGCAGCGATGCGGAAGACAAGGAGCGTGTCTTACGCGCGTTGAAGCAGGCGAACGGGAACCGCAAGGTTGCCGCCGAACTGCTCGGGATAGGACGTACGACGCTGTACAACAAACTGGAAGAATATGGATTGAAGTATAAATTCAGGTAATCATAACTGATAATCATTGGATATAGGCTATTATGAATGCTCAATTTTACAAGTTATTCGGTATTGATGAAAAGGATCAACAGCATATATTGGAAATTTTAGCTTAAAAGAGAGAAATTCAGTAAATGTCTTAAAAATCCGATAGACATAGACCCCCAAAATACTGACTATAAAATTTCGCATCGAAATGAGGTTGCCATTCCGATGCGGTTATATTACGTTACGACTGTAATGATTCTATTTGACATTATTCGTTAGCCATTCCTTAGCCACTTCTGTTAGTCGGTATTGTTGTTTGGGGTGCTTCGGTTGATTTGGATAAAGCCGTTCAATCAATCCTTCTTGCAATGCTGGGGTAATATATCTCTCACGAAAATACTTTAGGTCTTTAATATCGCATACATCCGCCATATTCCTCATTGTCATGTAAGAATCTTCCATTTTTTGAATGAGGAATTCCACTTGAGGGGTACTTGAGGGGTGCTTAGGGGGTACTTGAGGGGTGCTTAGGGGGTATTTGCCCTCCTCTGTTATCTTTTTGTCCTCTTTATCATTCTCTATGATATCGGATTTGAAATCAGGTCGTTTGAATGTGATAGTAACGAAACCTCCATCCGAAGACCATGTGGGAGTTTCCACACCTTGCGCTTGGCAAGCATCCATGATACGCCTTGCACCGCTACCCCAGTTTTCCAGATAAGTCATTCGATAAAGTGCTTCCGCCACTTTCAAGTTATGAGGGAATGACTCGTGAGGATCTTTTATGTTTTCAGGTGTTATCTGAGGTGGAAATATGCCTGGACTTGCAATCTCTATACGATCATCATAAATTGCAAGACTGATAGTCAGATTATGCCTCTCCCAATGACGGTGGCAAAGGGCATTGATAAGAGCCTCGCGCAACGCATGATAAGGCACTTCAAGATGTTCCTCCCGTTCCAAACTATGATTGGTGATTCTACCGCTAAGAGATAGATGCTTGAAACAAAATGATACTCCAGCATCTAAAAGTTGAAAGAGGTTACCTTCGGCACGTTGATTATCACGGAACATATTTTTATTCGTACCTACAAACCGTGCCATTCTTAACGTGAACTGCGGATATTCGTCTATGTTATTAGAAAAGAGCAAGACCGCCCCATTTGTCGGCACGCCATTCTTAAGCAACTTCCATTTTGATAAAATATCTCCTATCGGCTCATACAATGCAGATTCCGGAATGCGCCCGCCATCAATACCTCGACGGATGCAATTACGAATCAGGTCTTCATCAAGGTCTGCCAATACTACACCGTCAGCAGCCAACCTTTCCCACGCATACAACTGAGGTTGATGCGCACGGATACGCTCGTCATACATATCTTGTGGCATCACTTTCGTGGTGCTCTCAACTTTGTAATAGGGGCAACCGTGGAATGTATGCGGACGCTCGCCCCATACCCAACCATCAAAGTGCATGGCTATAACTTTGTTTCTCGGATATTCCGGTACATCAACATACGCTACTCGCACATCTACAGCAGGTTCCAACCCAGCCAAAGCCTGAGCTATTTCCTGCTGTGTCTTATCTGTTACCTCCTGTCCAATTATCTTTAACGACTTGGGAGCAACACCAAAAATCAACCAACCACCTTCTGTATTAAGGAATGCACACGCTGAGTGCATTCCATCTTTTAGTTCACCAGTAGTCTTCTTCAACTCCAAAGTCCGTGACTCATCAGAAGCTATCAGTTTCTTTATATCGTCAATTGTCATAAAATTATCTTTATATAGAAATCAACTTTGTTTATTGAGTCATTATTCTGAAAGATTTTTATTTATTGTATCCAAAACAACGAAAAGATATATCAGATTACTATATAATAAAATACAATCGTTATCAAATCTATTAAAATCCCAATCTTCAGACCATTCGTACATGAATTTCTTTATTGTTTCAATGGAAAGAGTTTCAATTATATCGGAATCTTTAAAATTGATTTTATCTAATTCATGAGCTAGCTTGTTACGCATAGATATAAACTTCAATATACAATCATGGAAAGGGAATTCCAAACTTGTTTTTTGAACTGATGCAATATTAATATTAAGTGGGCTTACAACATGTTCCTTTTTATCAAACTTAATAACTTTATTCAGTTTTAATGATTTAAACATTTCGTTATCATCATATTTTCGAACTGAATTTAGCGATAAACATTCACGATCAATATCATAAAAAATTTCATTTCCTACGGTACATCCATACATAAAATATAGTTTACTTTTATGGCGATGTTCGGTAATTGAAATGAAGTCTTGAAATGATCTAATAATGATTTTCTCCAATTTAGCAAAATTGGAAATAAACTGAACCATTAAAACCGATTTGTATTGCAGTATAATATGCTCTTTCACATCCATTATTCAGATAAAATCGTTTTTACTCGTGATAGTCTTAAATTTACATTGCTGGTGGTAGCTGGAGATTTCTCTAGAGATTTAGATATCACTTCATCACTAATGATGTTTTCCATTTTAGACATTAAAAGATCTTCTTGTTTATAAAACGGAATACACGAATTAATGATGTAATCAATGCCATCGATTTTAAGATATTTCTTTTTTAATTGAAATGTTAAATTTAGGATATGCATTACCTGTTCTTCTAAAAGGCTAATAGACTTATCCTGAGCTTTTTGTAGAACATAATTTATCATATCCCTAGGTCGAGAATTATAATTTCGCACTATGCTTTCATTCAAATCTGATTGAATACAGAAAGCAATACTTGAATAAAATCTACCATAATCATCGTACCTTTTTATGTCATTAGGTGTAAAAACGCTCTCATATTCCTCCTTCTGCTCTTTATTTTCAGAAAGAGTGTATGAAGATACGAATTTATCAATTATAAGCAATAACTCAGAACGATAAATTGCTTTTCTAATTTCATTCACTTTAAGTTTTTCTGCCCCTTTATTTAGCCTTGAAAAAATATCATATTTAGTAAATTCTGGTGAATTTGCTGTGATGACATAGATGTCTAATACAGAAGAAAGCATTTCAGAAGTCATGTCAGGGTATTCATCTCTAATATCCGAATATAATTTCCCCCCAAACCAATCTTTATAGTATTCTAATGCTTTTTTTGTCAGTTGATATTGGTTTGTTAAGAACTTATTAATCGCAGTTAAACGCTGCTTGCCATCAACGACTTCATATGTACTATCTTCTAATATATCCGCACCTGGTATTTCAACAACATAAATTGGAGGCACTATAATCCCCATGTAAAGAGATTCTATGAATGCAGTATTCTTATCATTTTGCCAAATTTCATTTCGTTGATAATCTGGCGATAGTTTCAATCGTTGAGTCTTTATTTTTTGGTAAATCTCCTGAATAGACCATGTCTGTTTTACTATTTTGGTCTTCTTTAATAATTCGCGTTTTTCTTCAGATGTTGGACTCTGCTCAATATCAACATCGGTTTCAACTATTCGCTGATTTTCTGCAAATTGAGTGTCCTCAGATTCTGTATCATTTTGTACAAAAAAATTATTTCCTATATTATTCATTTTGGATAGTGGCATTATAATAATTTACTATATGGTCTTGTTTTTATAAAGTTTTCCATGTATTCCCAATCGGGAGTATTACTTTTGGTTACAGGAAGTTTAATTCGAGAACTAGGCATCCGAGCAGGACGCCATTTCCTTCCATATGTCCATCTGTATTTATCTAATTCAATCACAGTACATAAAAACATTGCAATAAATGGTGTTAATTTATGATTTTTCAGATAAAGTGGATTTACATCATGAGTACATGTATATGGAATTGGTTGATAGAATGCAAATCCTATAGACCCATTATTCGATACAGTTATACTATTGGGGTTAAAAATCTTATGTGATATAGGAGCATTTTTTTCATCGCCTGTTTTCGATGTTGATTCAATAATTTCTTCATCACATAAAGACGTAATGCCATTATTTGTATCAGTTGCCCCAATAAATGGAATGTTTCCATTTGGTACATTATCAGGTTTTTTATTATAAAATCCCTTCTTAATATGAAATATCTCATCATATCGGAAGTATCTCCATTTTGATGTATCGATGGACAATTTGTCATCATTAACAACAGGTGACAAGTCACAATTAGGTATTGGAAGTTGATATGTAATTTTATGAGCGCAAAATAACCGAATCTTGGAGTCAAAGTTTTCAACATTTAATGTAGAATAGTCTGTTTCCATATACGCTTCTGCACACCATTCATCAGTTCCTACAACTTCTTTTCTAACAGAAAGACCTGGGATTTCATCAAAATTTCTATAGGCAGACAATAGACGTTCTTTGAGTCCTGCATACTTATGTTTTAAATCAATTCGACCTATATGTTTTCGTTTCAAAAATCCATCATTTTTAAAATATCCAAACCAAGTTTTACGACCAATATTAGGTTTGTTAGCCTCAAAAACCATAATGCAGGTTACAACTCCAACCGGATAAAACAAGTCATCAGGCATTGATATGACAGCCTTAAGATGATGCTTAGCTAAAAGCCGCTCTTTGACAACAATAAGTTCACTTTCGTTTTTTGTTGCACAACTCATTTGCACAATAGCTACAACACGACCATTAGTCTGTGGGTTGAGAGTAGACAAAGAATGTTCTATAAACTCCAACTGTCCTGCGGTCCCAACATCATAAGGCGGATTTAAAAAAGAAATAGTGGGCTTATGATTTTCAGAAATACTTCTAGCATAGTTGAAACAACTGCCATTATAGATATTTGACTTACCATCTCCTCTAAATCGCATACTTGAACATGCATAAGAAAAAATATCAGAACGAAGTTCACATCCACAAAGCTGATGTTTTCTTATGTGTTCGCGTAATTTTATATTATTACCAGCTAGTTTGAACATTCGTTGCATTGCAGCAACAAGAAATCCACCAGTACCACAGCAGGGGTCATAAACAATATCATGAACACTAAGATCTCCGAGGTCACAAAACAATTCTGTGATATGTGCTGGAGTAAGGACAAGACCTGACTTCTGTTCACTTGCAGCATATCGTATAAATTCTATATAAAAGCGCCCAAGAACATCGTAGCCAATATTAGAATGACTAATCAGTGGATATACATATTTTCGCAGATAAGTAATAAATTCTTTAAGGACACTCAAAGAATAATCTTCCTTCTTCGATATTTTATTCTTGATGAGGGCTTGTGTAAAAATCGGTTCGTTTAGAATCGATTCAAACTCTCTCATAAGAACAGTTTTGTTACGAACCATATCTGCTTCTGCATCGAATACAAAATCAATTGCAGCAAGAAGCGATTGTCCTAATAATACTGTAGTTTCCTCTGATTCATACTCATTTTGGAATTTCTGACTGATTAAAGCTAAAAGCATTGCACTTATTATCGTGCATCGCTTATATTCGGGAATAGTGTAATTGTTAAATTCTTCATTGAGATATTGAGCTTTATAAGCAATGTCCCTAGTATAAAAATCACTGATAAAGAATTGGTCGTCAAAAACTTGAATGTAATCATCAATAGCAAGAAGTTTGGAGTCACTAATAGGTGAGAAATTATCAGCCTCCTTTTTCCAGTAAAAATGATTTACCTTTAATTCTGTATCATTTTGACCACTTACAGCAATCGCGATAACATTAAAATCAGCAGATAAGGCTTTGGCATAATGCAATGCCCCATCGACTGCGTATTTAACAGGTTCATTAAGAGTGGCACTGCAATGGTCAGAGACCTTTGCTTTACATTCTATAACAATAATATAACTACTATTAGTTGGGAAAGAAAGGATAAATTCGGGATAACCGTTTCCTTTTCCATTCCCTTTAGATTCACCTTTAAGCAAATCCTGTATACGTTTACTTGAAGAACGTTGCTCCTCCCATTTTATAGAAGTAAAGAGAGCATCGTCTTTGAAGTGACTTCTTACTATATCTTCTGTTATACGTTCATTTGCCATAATCAATCGTTATTACCGCCATTAATAAGTTGACGAGGGTCTAGATTCAAAAGTTCTGCAATTTTCACAAGCATATCAAGAGAGGGTTGCATCTTGTTGGAACACCATCGTGAAACGGTTGCTTCGTTCTTACCAACCTGTTCCGCTAACCATTTTCCAGTCTTTCCATTCTCAACTAATACAACTTTTAACCTATTTATTTTTTGTGATTCCATATGTCTTAATTTGCTTGTTAATTACAACACTTTGATTTACTATGCAAATTTAACGATATTATCTGAAAATACTACATTGAATTTCAGAAAAGTGGATAAAATTACAGGAAGTAACTTGTTGCCATATAAACCATATCAATAGATTTGGAATAACAAGCAATAATAAAAGTCTAGAAGCATGATGATTTATCAAACTTATTTTCTACCTTTGCACTTGGAAACCTTCACGTAATCTTGCGCAGAACACAGCAAGTCAATAGTGGAGCAATCGGAGGAGATTATTGTTTAGTATCTTTCAAAAAGCAATGATATTCAACCACTTGAAGATTAATCACGATTCCTGGTGGCACCACTTTTAAAGAAAGAAAAACGATGTAAATCCCTGAATTTCAAAGAAATTCGGGATTTTTTCCAAGAATAGGCAAAATTAGTGGGATTACCGTTTCCGGTATTCCAATCGGTGGAGCAAGAAAGGTGGAGCGTGAATCTCCACCAAACAAGTTTACTTCTCTCTAATTAAATCTCTCCATTCACCCCCAATCCGAACAGTGCAAAATCGCCCAAACAAGGGTCATCCGGAAAGACTTCGGCCAATGCAGCCGTTATCTGACGGGCATTTTTCAAAGAAAAGGTTTCCGTATCTGTCAACTTGAAATGACGGGCTACCCGACATACGTGCGTATCCAAAGGCACAATCAGTTCCTTGCGCTCAAAACTCTCCCAAATTCCGAAATCAACTGCCGAGTCCCGACGGACCATCCAACGTAAAAACATATTGAGCTTCTTCTGGGGACTCTTGGCGGATACCTCAAGGAAGGAACATAACTTTTCCATAGGTATCCCGGAGTAAATATTCAGAGCCTCTTCAAGACTTTCAAACCGGGTATAGGCAGTATATAGCCGTTGGAAATACCCATAAAAATCAGCATACGACAACATACGGTAAAAGCTGCGGGTTACTCCCGAAGGGAAGTCAGCCTCCCACCGACGGGACAACACATACTGATAAGGCGATGTTCCCATCAGTTTGTGCAACTCGTCTGCTTTCTTCAATATCTGTTTGCGGTTGCCGAAACTCATTATGGCGGTGAGCAAGCCACTGATTTCAATATCCTGTTTCAGTGTGTAACGATGAGGAAACTGTACGGGGTCGGTTGCTATAAAGTCTGCGCAATGATAAATCTCCGCACATATCAGAAGTTTATTCTTTACATCTTCGGTCATACTGAAAAGTTTATTTTCTATTCCACAATCTTTGCGATACCAGTGTCAGCCATACGGAAAGAACAAACGGGGCAGTCAATGTGGTGAGTCCTAATTTCATGCCAGCCATTTGAAGCAATACGGACAAGAGGACGGAAAATACTGCATACACTTCTCCTTTGCTGGTTTTGTCGCCTAAGGCGATAGCGCACAATACGCCATTATAACCCATCAATCCTGCATTGATAGCAGATAAACCGACACCGGACCATATAGCCACAGGAATCGGCAACAAAGCTCCCAAGATTGCATAAAAGCCGTCCACGCGTGAATTGACGAATATCCCCGCTAAAAAGAACAGCCCCGACAAGGGGGTAGCTCCCTGAAACATTACCTGACCGATATTCAGGCAAAACGCCTTGAGACAAGCGAGACTCTGCCCGCCGGAAGTGACTTCGGAAAGTAGCAGCAAGGAAGGAAAAACAAATTTGCAAACAGCCAATAGTATCCATACAGTCAGAATAAAAGGAGCCGTAAATCCGGAAAGGTATTTCTGCAAACTGAAAAGGCGGGCAATCCAAGTGGACAGACAAGAACCGACAGCCAGCAGGCATAGGGATAAGAACCCAACGGGCATGAAAACACCAACCGCTATTCCGACTAACGTACCGTTGAACCCGTACAACCCGTTATTGATATCTTCGCGACTATAACCAGAAAGGTAAGCTGTGAACGTAGCAATCAGATTGCCGGCAACAGCCAATAGAGCCATCTGCCACGAATTCAACAAAATTCCCACCAACATCAACGCCCCCGAAAATGCATTGTTCTGAAACATTACCTGCCCTATCCCTCGCCCCAACACAAGCAAAATTTGATTCATGGTCTTCTTCCTTCTTTACTGATTGTTCAACTATTATTGCGTATGCAAAAGTATGCATATTTTATTGATATAAATAAACGATGCATGGAAAATAGCTGTCGGATAAGTTAAAAAAGGACTGAAAAGCACAAGGAAGAAGGAAGGATATTTTATGAATAAGCAATCATAAAGGTATAAAAACAAAAAATGGCTACTCATCACGAGCAACCAATCTTTTGTTAACCTTAAATCTAATACTTATGAAAAAAACACATTACAAAGGTACTAACTTCCACATAAATAGCAAATTTCAACCTCCAAACAGACAATAATATAACACGGTTTAATATTCTCGGAATAGCATTAACACTTTAGAGTTCTCGCGTTAACATTTAACATATTCCTTCACAATTACCGTTTATCAGACACAACTTGATGTCCACCCGGCAGAAGGAACTGCCGCCCCAAAGTCAGGGCATAAAAAAAGGCTATCTATCCCAGACAGCCAATCTTTTTTGTTAACCTTAAATCTAATACTATGAAAAACACATTGCAAAGATACGGACTTTCCGGTTATCTCCAAATTTTTCGAGCAAAGCGGCGAATCTTATAACATGGTTTAATAGAATCGGAATCCAATTAACATATTATCCGGAGGGCGTTAACATTTAACAGTTTTCTTAAATATATGGAAGAGTAAAGCGAAGAGTTATGCAAAAGTTTCAAACCGATTATCGAATTCTATTAAAGAACGTATATGCTACGCAACAAATCGCCCGGTTGTTTGTTTCAGACAGAAGGTAACCATTAAAATTATCATCCAATATGAATAGATTTGAAAATAAGGTAGTCATCATCACCGGTGCTGCCGGCGGCATTGGCGAAGCAACCACACGCCGCATTGTTTCCGAAGGCGGCAAAGTAGTCATTGCCGACCATTCGAAGGAGAAAGCCGAACAACTTGCCGCCGAACTTATTCAGGCGGGAGCCGATGTACGTCCCATTTATTTCTCCGCCACCGAACTGCAAAGTTGTAAAGAACTGGTGGATTTTACAATGAAAGAGTATGGACAGATAGACATACTGATAAACAACGTGGGCGGAACGAACCTGAAACGTGACTTAGGTATCGAGAAACTGGATATCGACTACTTCGACGAGGTGTTTCATCTGAATCTCTGCTGCACCATGTATCTTTCGCAGCAGGTGATTCCCATCATGGTGGCAAACGGCGGAGGAAATATCGTAAACGTTGCCTCCATCGGCGGCATAACAGCCGACGCCAACGGAACGCTATACGGAGCCAGCAAGGCAGGCGTCATCAATCTGACGAAATATATCGCCACCCAACTGGGCAAAAAGAATATCCGTTGCAACGCCGTAGCGCCCGGACTGGTACTCACTCCTGCCGCCGTGAATAATCTGAACGAAGATGTACGCAACATCTTTTTGGGGCAATGTGCCACTCCTTACTTGGGTGAGCCGGAAGACGTGGCAGCAACGATTGCATTCTTGGCGTCGAATGATGCACGTTACATCACCGGACAAACGATTGTCGTAGACGGCGGACTGACTGCACATAATCCGACGGTGGACTTATCGTAATGAACCACGTATTCACCACAGAGTAGCACAGAGTCTCACGGAGTTTTTGTATTCTACGATTATCCTTATCTTCCCGCCATCTGCCATAGGGCGGATTTTCAGTCTCATATTCAACGTGTTACAGCACATATAGATGCTGCGTGCAGGACATATAGATGCTGGACATTGGATATATAGATGCTGGAGACAGGAGATATATGCGGTGAAAACAGGAGATATATACGCTGTAAATCAGCACATTTAGAAAGGAAAAACAGGAGATATTTTTTCTCTTATCACCAACGTTATCAACCAGTTACAATTTCCTTATAGAAAGAAAAACTCCGTGAGACTCTGTCCTACTCTGTGGTGAATCCTTTTACATCAGATAAGGAGTGAGATACTTCACCAAGAAATAGCCGCCCACTACCAGCCAAATAAAAAGAAGAAGTGCCAGGATAAAAGGTTTTGCCCCCGCTTTTCTGAACTTGTCGATACTCGTCTCCGTTCCAAGTGCAGTCATCGCCATCGTCAGCAGGAAAGTATCGAATGTGTTGATACCCGCAACCAACTGCGCCGGTAACAAATCCAGAGAATTGAAAGCAATCGCTCCCATAAAACCGATTGCAAACCACGGAATGGCAATCTTCTGAAATTTCCGTCCGTCCCGTACCTGTCGCTTCCGCGCTCTTGCCACCATGTAAGTGGTTGTCAGCAGTACCGGAACAAGCATCATCACCCGAATCATCTTCACGATAATTGCCGAGTCTGATATACCGTTTCCCATTGCGTCGCCCGCTCCCACCACGTGAGCCACCTCGTGGAGAGTAGCACCTGTATAGATTCCCATTTGGTCGGGAGTGAGTGCACCGATTCCATTCCGGTAAAGGAAAGGATATAAAAACATGGAAATCGTCCCGAAGATGACCACGGTAGAGACGGACACTGCCGTCTTGTAAGGCTTTGCCTTGATAGTCGATTCGGCACCGAGAATAGCGGCAGCTCCGCAGATACCGCTCCCGATGGAAGTGAGCAACGCAATGCCTCTGTCCATTTTCAGCAATTTGCCGAGATAGATACCGCCGCAAACCGTCGTCACCACAATAAGGCCATCAATCAGTACGGCAGGTAACCCGATGGCCAGCACGTCTTGAAAAGTCAACCTGAAACCATACAGAATGATACCGACACGCAGAATCTTCTTTGCGCAGAACTGTATGCCCGGCACCCAAGTCTCCGGAAGATGATTCCGCAAACTGTTTGCATAAAGCATACCCAAAACAATACCTACAATCATCGGACTGAAAGAAAGGCTTTTCACGAAAGACATCTCACCGATATAAAACGCCGCACAAGAGAACAGGGCTATCAGCAAGACACCGTGCAACATACTGCTTCTTTTTTCGTTGAACATAAATTACTCTGTTTTAGTGATACTGAAATGATACTCTACAAAGAAAACCATTTCCAATGAAATTGGTTCACAGTATTTTATTATAGCCGATAATCTCCGGTTATAACAGAATGTAACGAAAAAAACGGCACTCCGATTCACATCGCAGCACCGTCACAACACAAACACAAAATAAAACACGACAAAACTACTATGCAATCTTCCTGTTATGCCGAGGAGGCATATTTTGCTTGGCTTATCTATATTCACATACCCATAAGCAGCTTTATCAGGCAATTTGCATAATCAATAACGAACTGCCCGGACTTTTGTTCACGCAAAATCCGGAGAAATGAGATAAAAACGGGATTTTAACAAAAAGCAGCAATTACCCTTTCCTGTTCTCCTCCTTAAACCGTGTAGGCGTCACCCCTTTCACCTGCTTAAACGAGGTGCTGAAATAGCGGGGATAGGAGAAACCTACCTCGTAGGATATTTCGTTGATATTCATATTGGTATTGGTAAGCAGATAAACCGACTTCTCTATACGCAACCGGTTGATGTAGTCGTTCACTCCCATCCCGGTCAACAACTTCACCTTATTATATAAAGAAGCTCTGCTCATAGCCATCCTGTCGGTAAGGAACTTGATGGAAAGTTCGCCGCCTGCCATATTCTCATTGATAAGCGTATTGAGCTTATTGATGAATTCCTCGTCTTCCTTGCTGTTTTGTTTGGTAAGTTGCTGCTCCGTTTCCTCCACCGGATGTCCGTCGTTCACCTCTTCGGCCGGGTGTTTTTCGCTTCTGCTTCGGAGCACATCGTTCAAGACGGCTTGCAGGAAATGGTTTACATTGCCTTTCAGATGACGTTCTTTCCGACGGAAATTAACGTAAACAATGCTTGCCGTCGCCACAATAAGCAACATAGCGGCGATACCGGCAAACCAGTCAGTCTTATACCAGGGGGGAGTTACGACAATGGTTATCAGTTGCTCCGCCGGAGTCTGATTCCCGTCTTTCGTATTACACGATACCCATATCGCATAACTGCCAGCCGACAGAGAAGACAAGTTCAACACAGGCTCATAGGTTTCAATCAACTGCTTCCCTCTGCCTTCGATGGTATATTGCAACAGATATTTCTGAAACACATCTCTATTACTCAACCGGAAATGCACTGAAAGCGAACTGTAATTCCACGGAATCTCCAACGTATTCTCCTTTACCCTTTTCAGTGCCGGACTGCCGTTCAACAGGATTTCGGACAGGTATATTTCCGGGCTCTGTGTCTCGGCAGAGGGAATGTCCGCGTTTATTTTGACCAACCCTTCGGAACCGCCCAAGTAAATATAATCTTTAGCAGACTGCTTCTGGTAGGCAAACAGAATTTCGTTGGACGGAAAACCGTCGGAAGCATTCCAAAGTGTGAATCTGTTTTCCTTAATGACATACGAATAGAGGTGATTGTGAGCACAAATCCACAAACGCCCCTTTCGGTCGGCAATCAGAAAGGAGATACTATTAAATAATTTAGTATGGATGCGGTGATATTTCCGGCTCTCCAAATCGAAGAATCCAAGTCCTTTGTTGGTACTGGTCCATATCATTCGGTTGTTGTCGTAGGACATGGAGGTAATCTCCTCGTCTTTTTCCAACTCAAACAGCAGCCGTATGCTGTCGCTCCGCTGCTCTACGCAAAAAGCCCGGTTGGCACACTTCAACAGAGAAAATTCATCATTGGAGTAAGAGAGACAAAGCGCATCGTTCGAGAAATCATACGCACGGTCTGTATGCATCTTCGAGAATGTGTGCGTATTCGTGTGATACACATAAGCCTCGCGGCTGATGATATATATCTTATCGTCGGCCACCTGATTTGCCAAAGGAAGATAACCGTAAAAACATTCTTTCTTATTGGTCTCTTCGTCAACAATGATGAAGGGGCGGTATTGCTGCGTTTTCTTGTTGAACAGAAAAATGCCTTTTGTATATAGAGACACCATCAGCTCGGTATCCGACACTTCGGCAATGGAAACAACCTTGTCGCCGTAGGTGGAAGGATAATGAATGAACTTGTCGGTAGAAGGGTCATACAGGTTGATACCTCCCCCGTCAGTCCCAATCCACACCTTTCCGTCCTTTTGTTCATAAAGGCTGACGATGGATTTTTCGCTAAGTCCATGCGTATCGTTCAAAATTGCGTCCTTATAGGTCTTTATATACGTTTCCTTGATACCGAAGATGCCTCCGCGCACGCTTCCTGCCCACAAATTCTCTTTTCTATCCTTATATAATAAGGTAATGGAGTTGACCGGTAGGGAAGAGTAATCGCCCACGATATGCTGTAATTGAGAAAACTGCAAAGTGGAAGGAGTAAACAGGCAGATTCCACCGCCGTCGGTTGCCAGCCACAGTTTGCCGTTGTGTTCGATAATATCAAGTACGTAATTGTTTTTTAGTCCGGAGTTTTCTTTGGTATAGTGCCTCAGCATTTTTCCGTTATGGTCGTAGCAATGAAAGCCGTCTCCATAGAAAGAAGCATAAATATGCCGGTCGGCCGTTACGTAGAGCGACGTCAGCAGGTTTTGATTGCTTGAGATGAAAGGAAGAAATTGACGTGTACGACAGTCATACAGATAGATGCCTTTCTTTCGGGTACCTATGAGAATCCTGTCCTTTTCCAGATAAATCAATTTCTGTACCCTATAATCTACCGGATTAACATTTTTGTCTCCTTTCTTTCCGACATCCACCAGCTTGAGTTCCTTGCTTGCATAGTCGTAACAATAAATTGCATTCTCGCCGCCAAACCACATTCCCCCTCCCACTTCGACCGAGGAATAAAAGATACAGGAGTTGACAGTACGGAAGCGGTCGTGTTCATCGTCGTAAAGCGCCAGCCCTTTGGAAGTCGCTATCCAGAAATTTCCCAAAGAGTCTTCTGCCAGGTGATAGATACAGTTGCCGGGCAAAGAAAGCGAATCGCCCGAATGGTGCAGATAAGTTTTTATCCCTTCCTGTGTATAACTGTTCAATCCGCTTTTGGTACCTATCCACAAAGTTCCTTTATGGTCAAGCAATACCGACTGGGCGGTGGCTTGAGAAAGTCCTTGTTCGATGGAAAGCTGGGTGAACGAATAGTTGACAGTATGCCCGATAGCAAACAGATTCAGCTCTGCCAATAGCAGTAATAGTATGATTAAGGCGCGACACATTGTATTTTCATTTTCTGCAAATATACTTTTTTTTCTTTTCCACTGACATCCGAACTTCGTTTTTTTCAGCAAGACTTCTTCAAAAAACAGGTGATTTTTTTTAAGAAAATGTTGTCAATAAGCCTTATTAGACAAGATTTGACTCGATTTATACGATTTTTGACCCTTGTGACAAGAAAATAAAATACGTTTGCAGCGTTATTTTTTTAAACCAATTTATGTAAATCAACATTAAAGCGTATGAAGAAGGTTATACTTTTATTTTTCTCGGTATGCAGTATACTGGCTTGTACTCATACTCCCAAGTGGGAATTAGTGTGGGAAGACGACTTCGACGGCAAGGAACCTGACACCACCATTTGGAGCCGCATCCCCCGCGGCAAACCGGACTGGCAAAACACTCAATCGTCCGATGACCGTTGCTATGAAATGCGTGACGGGCTTCTTATCTTAAAAGGCATAGTCAATGACGACACAAAGGCGGATACCGCCAGATTCCTAACCGGAGGATTGTGGACAAAAGGCAAACACGCTTTCCACGGAGGACGCATTGAAGTACGTGCCCGCCTGCACGGGGCAAAAGGAGCTTGGCCCGCCATATGGACATTGCCTTACGAAACCGACAAGTATTCTTGGCCTATGGGCGGCGAGGTAGACATCATGGAGCGCCTCAACCACGATAGCATCGCCTATCAAACTGTCCACTCCCACTATACCTATACATTGGGAATAGAAAACAACCCCAAGCACGGAAGTACCATATCCATCAATCCCGAAGACTTCAACGTTTATGGAGTGGACTTCTGGCCGGACAGCCTAGTATTCCACGTCAACGGGAAACGCAATTTCGTCTATCCCCGCATCGAAACCGAACAAGAGGGACAATTTCCCTTCAACATCCCCCAATACCTGCTCATTGATATGCAATTGGGAGGAGCGTGGGTAGGCGAGGTAGATGCAACCGAATTGCCCGTAGAGATGGAAGTGGACTGGGTACGCCACTATCAATGGAAATAACCGCACTAATATTTTTTAGTTATGGGAACATCAACAGTAAGTAATAAAGAACCTATTAACTCAGTTAAATTTAAAATTATGAATGGACAAAAACAAAATTTATTCCGCACATTTTTAGCGGGCGTCCTCATGCTGTTATCTTTTACGGCATATGCACAAGAACGCACAGTGACAGGTAAAGTGTACGACGCAGCAGGCGAACCTATCATAGGTGCCAGTGTAGTGATTCAAGGTACAACGCAAGGAACCATCACCGATATGGACGGTGCTTTTCAGTTGAGGGCAACGTCCTCACAATCGTTAGTGGTCAGTTTTTTAGGATATAAGGATGTAGTTCTCCCCATAGGAAACAAAAACGATTTTAAGGTCACCCTTGAGGAAGACTCCAAGAAACTCGATGAAGTGGTTGTAGTAGGCTATGCCACTCAGAAAAAAGTGAACCTGACGGGGTCTGTAGCTTCCATATCCGCCAAAGATATTCAGGACGTTCCGGTTGCCAACACAGCTACTTTACTGCAAGGCCGCCTGCCGGGATTGGTGCTGACTCAAAACGGTGCACAGGCCGGCAATGACAATCCGGAAATAAGAATCCGTGGTATCGGTACTTTCGGCAACAACAATCCAATGGTACTGATTGACGGCGTGGAGGGTAGCCTTTCACAGATATCCGAAATTCCTTCGGCCGATATTGACAATATCTCCGTACTGAAAGACGCAGCCTCTGCGGCTATCTACGGTGTACGTGCCGCCAACGGTGTTATCCTAATTACCACCAAACGCGGACAGTCTTCCAGCAAAGTGAAGGTCTCCTACTCAGGCAGCTACACTTTGCAGACTCCGGGCATCGTCCCCGACTATGTAGACGGTTACAACTGGGCTTTGATGAAAAACGAAGTAACTCCCGGCACTTTCTCGCCGGAGGCTTTGCAAAAACTGCAAGACGGTTCCGACCCCGACCACTATGCAAACACCAACTGGCTGGACGCCGTATTGCGCAACGCCAATATGCACCAGCATCACTTGTCGGTATCGGGAGGTAGCGAAAACACACATTTCATGACCTCGGTGGCTTACTCCAACCAAGACGGTATCATGGTAAAAACAGGCGTAGAGCGTTTCTCGTTCCGTTCAAACCTAGACACCCGTTACAAACGCTTCACATTCGGGTTGAACCTGTCCGGAAATAAAAACAACATAACGGCTCCTGCCGTCGCACCCTCCGGCGAAGGCGGTATCATGCGTTTCGTATCCTGGTTTACCCGACCTACCGTACCGATGATGTATTCCAATGGACATTACGGCTATGTAGACGGTTCGTCAATGAGTGCTGAAATGGTAAAGAACCCCGTAGAACTGATGTCTTTGGGACACCGCAGCAACGAATATTGGCGATTTAACGGAAAGGCCTTCGCCGGCATCGACATATGGGACGGACTGAAGTTCCAGACCAGCCTGGCTTACGTATTCGACCTGAATGCGACCAAAAATTACAGCCCCAAATCCCCGGCGCGCTACGATGCGGAAGGAAACATTGTCAAGGCGGCAGGCGAAATCAATCAGGAAAAAGACGAATGGTATCGCAACGCAACCTGGACAAACGAAAATTTGCTGACCTACAACAAACAGTTCGACAAACATACTATCGGCGTATTGTTAGGACACTCGGTTATCGGCTCACGCTTCTACAAGACAACAGCTTCCAAGCAGGGCTTCCCCACCGAAAACATTTACGAGCTTGATGGAGGTACCATCAATCCGGGTGCCGGAGGAAATTCAGAAGAGTATAAGCTCCAGTCTTTCTTCGGCCGTGTCAACTATAGTTATGACGACCGCTATCTATTTGAATTCAACATCCGTCACGACGGTTCTTCGCGTATGCCCAAAGCCAACCGTTACGCCACTTTCCCTTCGGTATCCGGAGGATGGGTATTCTCGAACGAAGGTTTTATGAGCGACTTCAGAAACTTCTCGCTCGGAAAGGTACGCTTGTCGTGGGGTAAACTGGGTAACCAGGAAATCGGTAACTACGCCTACGCTGCTACATTGGGAGCAAGCGGCAATTACTTCTTCGACCAAACGGCAGACAAACAGGCGGGTATGGTGCAGACCTCCGTCCCGAATGAAAACATCAAATGGGAAACGACCCGTTCGGTCAACGTCGCCATTGACCTCGGATTCTTCAACAACAGGATACAGACCACTTTTGAATGGTTCGACAAAAAGACTTCCGACATTCTGATGAAACTCTCCATGCCGGGTATCTTCTTAGGTTCGCTCTTGGCTCCTTACCAGAATGTGGGTGCAGTACGCAACCGTGGTTGGGAATGGACCGTGAACTACTCGGACAGCAAAGGCGACTGGGCCTGGAACGCCGGCTTCAATCTGTCGCACGTAAAAAACACAATTCTTGAAATGGGCGGCTTGGAAGAGACCATCAACAACAATAATACCATCAACCGCTTAGACAATCCCATCAATGCTTATTTCGGATACAAGGCAATAGGTATCTACCGCACCGAAGCCGACCTGCAACGCACCAACTCGAAGGGTGAAGTCATCAAGCAGAACGGCGTGGTTCCCAAATTAGGCGACATCATGTATGCCGACCTCAACGACGACGGCAACATCACTCCCGAAGACCGCGACATCATAGGTAACCCGTTCCCGAAATATTCTTATAGCTTCAACTTAGGCGCATCGTGGAAAAACTTCGACCTGTCCACTTTCTGGCAAGGAATAGGAGGTATCTACCGTTACAATTGGGAAACTTCTACCGATATTCGCGGTAACCTTACCGACCGTTGGGTGAACCGTTATTCCGCCGACAACATCAACGCTCCGATGCCTGCATTGGGCAGTGCGATGAACGATTCTTATTCTTCCTTCTGGCTCGAAAAATCGGATTACCTGCGCTTGAAGAACCTCGAATTCGGTTATACCTTCCGCCAGCCTGGACTTGCCAAAGCCGGCCTCAGCAGCATCCGCGTTTACTTTGCCGGAAGCAACCTCTTGACGTTTACACCGTTGAAAAACTGGGATCCGGAAAAGTCATCGGGCGATACAAGAAACGACGTACATCCCAATATGCGCACTTATTCATTCGGATTAAACATTCAATTCTAACTTACAAGGAGGACACATATTATGATTAAGAATACAAAAAACATATGCAGAATTTTATTATTATCCGGACTGCTTCTCTCTACCGGTGCCTGTTCGGATAGTTTCCTACAGACAGATTCCCCGAACCAGCCGTCGTCAACCACCTATTGGCAGACCGAAGCGGACGCATTGATGGCACTCACCGCCTGCTACGACGCTATGCAAAGCCGGAACTTATATGACGACCACCTTGATGCCTGGAACTTCGGGTTCCTAAGCCGTGAAACCTGTACCGACAACGGCGACCACTCCTGGGGCAACTGGATGCTGGGAAGCAGTATCTCGGAATGTACTTCGGCTACCACCGACGAATGCTTCTCCATGTACTGGAAAGCCAACTACGAGGTTATCAAGCGATGCAATATGCTCATCGAAAACGTAGACCGCATCCCGATGGAACAGGAAAAGACAGAAGTATACAAAGCAGAAGCCATCGCCCTGCGTGCGCTGATGTATTGTAACCTGACTTCCGTATTCCGTGACGTACCTTACCTCACCAAGCCGCTTACTTTAGCAGAAGCCGAAGCGCCCAAGACGGAACGTAGCCAAATTATCTCTTCCCTGTTGGAAGATTTGAAGACATGGGTTCCGAAGATTCCGGCCATAGGAAAGGCACAGACAGGACGTCTCACACAAGAAGCGGCTTATGCCATCATGGGACGAATAGCCCTGTTCAACCAACAATGGGATGAGGCGATAACCGCCTACCAGAATGTAATCGGCAAAGTGCAACTTTTCAAATCGGGCGACGGAAGTGACCCTGCCGCCAACTTTGCAGACTTGTTCAAAGAAGCCAACGAGACAGCCGAAGAAGTGTTACTGAGCGTACACTACAAAGGTCCGGGACTGAACGAAGGCAATACCTTCGGAATCTGCTGGTCGGGGCCAATGAATGCCATTGAGGCTTCCATGAACTTGTGCGACGATTTCTATTGCACGGACGGACTGCCCATTGACAAGTCGCCCTTATTTAAAGGCAATCTCGAACAGGGAGCACACACCAAAGATAACCCCGATATGGGACGTTACGAAAACCGCGACCCTCGCATGAAGGGAACATTGATGCTCCCGGGAATGGAATGGAACGGCAAGTTGTACACAAGCCTGCCCGCCAGCTCCACTTGCTGTATTCGCAAATGGTACACACCGGAAAATACGGCAAACGAATATGACGGCAGTCTCGACTTCTACGTCATCCGTTATGCGGAGGTGTTATTGTCGCTTGCGGAAGCCATGATTGAAAAAGGCGGTTACTCACAAACAGAAATAACCCGATACATCAACGAAGTGCGTGCCCGCGTGAGTATGCCTGCCGTGGAAGAAGCGGAAGGAAGCAATCTGAACCAGGAAGAACTGCGTGCCGTCGTACGCCACGAACGCCGGGTGGAACTTGCCTTCGAAGATTTGCGTTTTGCCGACCTTTACCGTTGGAACGATTTTGAAAACGCTCAGAAACGTATGCAGAGAGACAAGTCGTTCTACGGATTCGGTGCTGTCACTCGAGGCAATCTGCGTGGTGCACAAGATTTGGTCTGGCCCATCCCGCAAAGCGAAATAGACACCAACCCGATGTTGGAACAGCACAGCGAATGGAAGTAAGCACCCCCGATTATAACATATAAGCAACGAGCAAGCCCATCGCCGGATAAAGCAAAGGCTTGCTCGTTCTTTATTCTTCTATCCTCCCGTTCCTAACGGAAGCCCTGCGGCGGACAGAGGATGCATACGAAAAAAACTTTCTCTATTTTTTCTCCTTATAATCTTTCAAGAATCCCTCCAACAGCCAATTTGCCAACGCCTGACGATTGGAATTTATCACCAGACGGCGCTGGTCGAAGGTATTTTGTATATTGCCCAGCTCCACAAACACGGAAGTAGGGGTTGTATGCGAAAGCACATACAGGTTGCGTCCGCTCACTGTCCCGTTGAATCCCCGGTTGGGCTGGTGTTTTCCATATTTCGATTCAAAAGTATTCTTCATGTTATTCGCCAAGCGCCTGCTTTCCGCCTTCTTGCCCGAATGATAGAAAAAGACATCCGTCTGCTTGCCCTTCCCACGGCTGTCGATGTGGATAAAGATTGCCCGGCAGTAGGAGTACTGCTTGCGGTCTTTCTGATAAAGGGCGTTTATCTTCGTACACCGTTGATGAAGGCGCTGTATCTGATTCAACGGAATGGGGTTGCCCATACAAGTCTCCCGCTTGCTGTTCGACAGGTAGGAAGCATCGCGAATACCGTCTCTGCCGTCCTGGATAATCATATATACCTTTGCACCCTCCTGCATCAAGTTGCGCGCCAGCCGCAAAGCAATATCATACGCATATTCGTCTTCGTGAAGTTCATGCTTCCCTGCCCGCCCGATAGCGCCGGGGTCAGGACCTCCGTGCCCACTGACCACGTAGAAACAGGCGCCTGCTAGGCGGTTGGAGGTTACTTTGACATCAGCCAGCGCCTTCCCGAACAGAGGTTCTTTAAGTACAGTCCCTACTTTCGGTGCTTTGGCGGGGGGCTTTCCGGAACCTTTCACTGCGGAAGTTCCCGACAGCTTTTTCACCGGCGGAATCACATAAGTCACGCCTACCTTCAGTACGTTGTTCTTTCCTAAATTCTTCTTATTAAGTTCGACAAAATCATCATAGTACTTCTTCGGAGAGCGGTTGTGCCTCAACAGGAAAGAGGATATCCCCTCGCCTGTCTTCGGGGTGGCCTTCTGCTGCGCCCGAAGAGCCGCGCCCGAAAAAAGAAAAACTAAAAACAAAAGAATACAGAGTCTACTTTTCATATCTGCACTAACTATCTCCTTATTCTAAAATCTCATTTCACTCTTTAGCAGTTACAAAAATACAATTATTTTCCTTACTTTTGCTTCGTTAAAACTATTTTTGGCAATAAAACATAAAAACCGATATCATTATGGCAAAACAATTCAAGCCCGAAACCCTGTGCGTGCAAGCAGGCTGGACGCCGAAGAAAGGCGAACCCCGCGTGGTGCCCATCTATCAAAGTACTACCTTCAAATACGAAACCAGCGAACAGATGGCGCGTCTTTTCGATTTGGAAGACAGCGGTTACTTCTATACCCGTCTGCAAAACCCGACGAACGACGCCGTTGCCGCCAAGATAGCTGCCCTCGAAGGCGGTATAGCCGCCATGCTGACATCCAGCGGGCAGGCAGCCAATTTCTATGCTATCTTCAACATCTGCCAGGCAGGCGACCATTTCGTTTGCTCTTCCTCCATCTATGGCGGTACTTTCAACCTGTTTGCCGTGACCATGAAGAAGCTCGGCGTCGACGTTACCTTCGTCAATCCCGACGGCAGCGAAGAGGAAATCTCCGCAGCCTTCCGTCCCAACACGAAAGCCCTGTTCGGTGAAACCATCTCCAACCCTACGCTCGAAGTGTTGGACATCGAAAAGTTTGCCCGCATCGCCCACAGCCACGGCGTTCCCCTGATTGTGGACAACACCTTCCCGACCCCGATAAACTGCCGCCCGTTTGAATGGGGAGCAGACATCATCGTACACTCCACCACCAAATATATGGACGGACACGCCACCAGCGTAGGCGGCTGCATCGTAGACAGTGGCAACTTCGACTGGGAGGCTCACGCCGACAAATTCCCCGGACTCTGCACACCGGACGAGTCGTACCACGGACTCACCTATACGAAAGCATTCGGCAAAGGTGCTTATATCACTAAAGCCACTGCCCAGCTCATGCGCGACCTCGGCAGCACCCAAAGTCCGCAAAACGCCTTCCTGCTGAACTTAGGACTTGAAACGCTTCACCTGCGTATGCCCCAGCACTGCGGCAACGCACAGAAAGTAGCCGAATATCTGTCGAAGAACGAGAAGGTGGCCTGGGTGAACTACTGCGGACTGCCCGACAACAAATACTACGCTTTGGTACAGAAATATATGCCGAACGGCTCCTGCGGGGTTATCTCCTTCGGTCTGAAAGGTGGACGCGACGTATCCATCAAGTTCATGGATTCGCTGGAGTTTGTAGCTATCGTCACCCACGTAGCCGATGCGCGCAGTTGTGTGCTTCATCCGGCAAGCCATACGCACCGCCAGTTGTCGGACGAACAGCTTATGGAAGCCGGCGTACGTCCCGACCTGATCCGTCTATCGGTAGGTATCGAAAATGCAGATGACATTATCGCAGATATCGAACAGGCCTTGAACGCATAAGGACACAATAACCGATTTTCACCACAGATTACCCGGATTTTCACAGATTCTTATTTGAACACTTAATAATCAGCTTAAATAATCCGTGCTAATTCGAGTAATCTGTGGTTTTAGCATCGTACATCATTCACACCAATGTTATACATCTTCCGCAGGTTTCCTGTACATTACTTTCCCAACTCAAGTACTCAATCGAGACAACTCTTACAGATGTTTCTCCTCTTTCTTCTACTTACTCTCCCTGTTCCAACGTATCCGAAATTCTCTTCCGAAGGTTCTATGTTCATTATATCATCCTGCTTCATTTAATCATTTTGCTATAAAATCAACAGAAACACCACACAAATCGCTACACTTTCAAACTTTTATTACTACATTTGCAGTCATTTGACAACTTACTAATAAACAAAACTGAAAATATCATGGCTAAAATAACCAAAGAAGCCGCCTTGCTCTACCACTCGCAGGGCAAACCCGGTAAGATTGAGGTAGTTCCTACCAAACCATACAGTACACAAACAGACCTGGCACTTGCCTACTCTCCTGGTGTGGCAGAGCCTTGTCTCGAAATAGAAAAGAACCCGCAGGATGCATACAAATACACTGCCAAAGGCAACCTCGTTGCCGTTATCTCCAACGGTACTGCCGTGCTCGGATTGGGCGACATAGGCGCATTGAGCGGCAAGCCCGTCATGGAAGGCAAGGGACTGCTCTTCAAAATCTATGCAGGCATCGACGTGTTCGACATCGAAGTGAACGAGAAAGACCCGGAGAAATTCATCGCTGCCGTGAAAGCCATCGCGCCTACCTTCGGCGGTATCAACCTCGAAGACATCAAAGCGCCCGAATGCTTTGAAATCGAACGCCGGCTGAAAGAGGAACTGGACATCCCGGTGATGCACGACGACCAGCACGGAACGGCCATCATCTCCAGCGCCGGACTGGTGAACGCCCTCCAAGTGGCGGGAAAGAAAATCGAAGAAGTGAAAATCGTTGTCAACGGTGCAGGCGCATCCGCCGTATCCTGCACCAAGTTATATGTATCGTTGGGGGCACGCCTCGAAAACATCGTCATGCTGGACAGCAAAGGCGTCATCAGCAAAACACGTACCGACCTGAACGAACAGAAAAGATATTTCGCCACCGACCGTACGGACGTACACACATTGGAGGAAGCCATCAAAGGTGCAGACGTATTCCTCGGACTGTCGAAAGGCAACGTGCTGACTCAAGACATGGTGCGCAACATGGCTCCGATGCCTATCGTATTCGCACTGGCAAACCCGACACCGGAAATCTCCTACGAGAATGCTATGGCAGCACGTCCCGACGTGCTGATGGCAACCGGACGCTCGGACTACCCGAACCAGATTAACAACGTCATCGGCTTCCCCTACATCTTCCGCGGTGCACTGGACACTCACGCCAAAGCCATCAACGAAGAAATGAAAATCGCCGCCGTACACGCCATCGCCAACTTGGCAAAACAGCCTGTGCCCGATGTTGTGAACGCCGCCTATCATGTGAACAACCTGTCGTTCGGCCCGGAATACTTCATCCCGAAACCGGTAGACCCGCGCCTTATCACCGAAGTTTCGTGTGCCGTGGCAAAAGCCGCTATCGAAAGCGGAGTGGCCCGCACGGTAATCACCGACTGGGACGCTTACTGTGTGCACCTGCGCGAACTCATGGGATATGAATCCAAGCTGACGCGCCAGCTCTACGACACCGCACGCCGCAACCCGCAACGCGTCGTATTTGCCGAAGGCATCCACCCCAATATGCTGAAAGCCGCCGTTGAGGCTAAAGCCGAAGGTATCTGCCACCCCATCCTGTTAGGAAACGACGAAGCCATCGGCAAACTGGCAGAAGAGCTCGATCTCAGCCTCGAAGGCATTGAAATCGTCAACCTCCGCCACCCCGACGAATCGGAACGCCGCGAACGCTACGCCCGCATCCTTGCCGAAAAACGTGCACGCGAAGGCTTCACTTACGAAGAGGCCAACGACAAGATGTTCGAACGCAACTACTTCGGCATGATGATGGTGGAGACGGGAGACGCCGACGCCTTTATCACCGGACTTTATACAAGATACAGCAACACCATCAAAGTGGCCAAAGAGGTAATCGGCATCCAACCGGGATACAAGCACTTCGGAACCATGCACATTCTGAACTCCAAGAAAGGTACTTACTTCTTGGCAGACACGCTGATTAACCGTCATCCGGACACCGAAACACTGATTGACATCGCCAAACTGTCTGACAAGACTGTGCGTTTCTTCAACCACACTCCGGCAATGGCCATGTTGTCTTACTCGAACTTCGGCGCCGACACCACGGGAAGCCCCGTCAAAGTGCACGAAGCAGTGGCCCATATGCAGGAGGAGTATCCCGAACTGGCCATTGACGGCGAAATGCAAGTGAACTTCGCCATGAACCGCGAGCTGCGCGACGCCAAGTATCCGTTCACCCGTCTGAAAGGAAAAGATGTGAATACACTGATTTTCCCGAACCTGAGCTCTGCCAACGCAGGATACAAACTGTTGCAGGCAATGGACCCCGACACGGAATTTATCGGCCCCATCCAGATGGGACTGAACAAGCCGATTCATTTCACCGACTTTGAAAGTTCTGTACGCGACATCGTGAACATCACCGCCGTAGCCGTGATTGACGCCATCGTAGACAAGAAGAAAAAAGAGAGCAAATGAAAAGACCGTTATCCCCATCGCAAATAGTCTGCGTCAGCCTGCTTTGGCTGGCGCTTTGCTATTTGGTGCTTACAACAGCCGAACGGATAGACGGAATGACAATCGTAATGCTTATCCTTTCGGCAGCATTAGTGTTTATTCCAGTCTACAAGTCGCTCAGGAAGAACAGATAACCATCTCCCCCTACGGACGAGCTTCCCGCCTTTCTTTCAGAAACATGGAAGCCGCCGTTCGGGCTTCCAGATAGACAGTGCCTTTCCGTTTCACATTCAAGGAGAGAATCTCTTCGGCCATTCTTTCGGCCTCAGCGTCGCGCCCCCATCCGCGATAAAGCCTGAACAGGCAGAAACGGGGCAATATCTTCGGCGGAACCATCCTGTAGGCACGCAGCAGAACCTCTTCCGCCTTTCGCTTATCGCCGCAACCTTGATAGGCCATCCCCAAGTCGCAATACACAACGGAAGTGACAAACGGAAAACTGCCGGAACCTACTATCCGGCAAAACTTCTCTTCCTCGCCCCGTTCGAGCAGGTACTTCGCATAACGCGACATATACCTCTGATGATAGGGAAGCGGGCACCCCTCTCCCACCTCCACACCCTCCGTCAAGTGCCGGAAAGCAGTCTGATAGCGTTACACAACCGCCCTGCCCGCCCCTCCGGAACATAGCAGAAGCAAACAACAAACGACTGCCGACAACCTCCTGTCCGGCGTAAAAGTGAAAAGTACACGCCGGCAAGAGAGCGTGCCTATCAGCATCGGGAAAAGCATTTTCAATGCAAACACATCGGTAGGATAGGAGAAACAGGAAAAGATGCCGAGAGCAAGCAATACCGGAGAGTAATGTCTGAAACGAGTACCTGACAAAGCCATCGTCACAAGTACTGCCGCAAGTACCCCTCCCACAACGCCCTGCTCGCACAGCAGAGACAAAGGTTCACAGAATGCCTGCATATTGTTGTCGGCCAATGCGTGAAAACGCGAACCGGGATGCTGCGCCAGCCACTCTCCCTGGTAATCCATATACTGCATCGGAAAGCTGCCCACTCCATGTCCGCACCACGGTGCATCGGCTACCATCTCCACGCCTGCCATCCATACCAGCAAACGTACATCGGCCGACGTCTTTTTATAATGATAGCACCCGAAAAGTATTCCGGCAACGACTGCCGAAACAGCAAACCACACATACCATTTCCGACAACGCAACGCATCCGGCAGCACACTCCATGCCGCAAAGACGGCAGCCGCCAACGCCGACAGCCACGCCGCCCTCGAATCTGTAACCACAAGCGCCGCGCTTATCGGCAAAAGCACCGTAAGCAGCCATGCTTTGCTTGCCCGGTTGTTTACCTCGCGCAGACAGCCCAAAGCGGCAGCAAAAGCCACTGCCAAGTATCCGCCCAACGGTCCGGGATTGCCAAAACTTCCCGTAACCACAAACTCTGCGGCAACATCCGTATAGAAACCATTCTTTTGAAGCAACGCCCACACTGCCTGCACCGTTCCGGAGAGCACCAAAGCCATATACAGCCCCAAAATTCCCGCACGGTTCATCCTGCTACAGACTCCATACAGCAACAACATGGCTACCCAGCCATACGGATAAAGCGCATCCACCTTGCCATGCCGCAGAAAAACAACCGAAGCACACGCCCAAAGGAGTGCCAGAAGAACGAAAAGGTCTGTAACCGTGACCGCACCGACCTTCCACCCCACCCCGACAAGAACGCGCACAGGCTTCCCACCAACAGAAAGACCGACCACGCTATCACCTCGTAATCAGGAAGAAGCATCGCCAGCAAAGGAAGAAACAGAAGATACAAAGCAAGTATCACATTCGCCGCTATTCTCATTTTGAACGTTCTTTTTTGCATTACTATTCACAAATGTAAGAAAATCCGACCATTTTTAAAAGAAAAATTAAAATCTGAAGTCAAATCGCCGTTTTTCCTGAAAAATATTTGTTTTTTCATAGTTTTTTCTTTTATTTGGGAAATAACCCTTCAATATAATACCTATGAGAAATATCCGTTGGTACATTTGCTGCATTTTGACAGTTGCAGTCACCTTATTATATATAAGGTGTATAGACGAACCGCTACTCAATGCGGACTATTCGCCCGTTTCGGCAAAGCTCGAAAACAAAACAGTGAAAGCAATGAAACAATGCTTTGAGGAGAATGCCACCACTCTCAAGCAAGTACACTCTAATTTAGCGTACCACCCTCATACGCGGGTTGGTAACGAAGCGTCTCAAAGCTGCTGTTGCGCAGCAAGCACAAATGCTGCCAAAGGAGCTATCGACATCGTACCCCGATGGGACGCGGCAAGACTATGGGAAGGACAGAAAAAAATATATGCCGAAGTGCCCCTGCAAGGAAAAGGGATGCACTTTGCAGCCTACGTACAGTCGGGAAACAAAAAGCAAGTGTTTTTAGCAAACAACCTGCTGATGTTCACGCAGGACAAAGAAAACGGTGAAATACATTATTATGTAATCACGACACTTGCCGACCTCTCTAAATACGGAACCCGTCAGAAGCAGGAGAAAATGTATCGATTCGTAGGAAATAAAGAATTCGAAGGGTTTCGACTGTCCGGGCAACAAAGCATATTGTTTACTATGCGGAGAATATTATGATGTGAAGTTGGGAAGATGTCCCAATAACTGCGACTTTACGGTAACACCGGGCGACGGAGGAGGCGGAAGCACCGGTGGAGGTGGTATAGGATGGATTCCCGTTTACACTACCTGCCCGTATTGTTACAAGCAATACGACACTTCGTTTCCCAATTGCCCATACTGCGACGGACGTCGGTGCAGCAGTTGTGGTCAATACCCATGCGTATGTGTAGAAGATAATCATAGATGCGACCTATGTGTAAGCCAACACTGTCCAGGACCGTGGGTTTGCGGTGGAGGAGGAAATCAAGGAGGCGAGCTTCCTCAACCGATAGCACCTAAGGCAAAAGCTATATTTCGCAATTCTAATATGACAGACAAAAACTGGGGAGTTATTGAAAGAATGCTGGATAAAATTACAGCAGACTGCATGGAAAAAGCTCTTTATAATGGATTAAAAAATGCGCTTAAAGGAAAAACTATTATTATACAATTTACGAATAAAAATTATGCTTCATTTACATTTAACGGAACTTCTGCCGTTGAATTAAGATTAACAGCAGAAAGCAATGAACTTTTTCATGAAATGTGGCATACTTATCAAGCCTATCAAGAAAATAAATCGACATTTTTAAATTCGTTAATAAATCAAGAAATTGAAGCTCATTATGCGCAATATTTGTATTTACAAAAACTTCCAGAATATAAAAATAACAAATGGGAAAAATATTATTCAAACGACCAACGAATGGCAACTATAAAAAATTTAAAACAATACATTAATGAAAAAGGTCACCTACATTCTAATGCAGACATAAATGCATTTAATTCTCACTTTCTAATTACTGTTTCAATTTTTGAAATAACCCCTGGTTATCATAATTATAAATATGATGAGACCAGAACTGGTTTAATCAATTTTTCAAATTTAAGAATACTAACAAAAGACTGTTGAATATGAAAACAATTATGACTCTTTTTAACATTTTATTTTGTGCATCATATCTTTCTGCGCAAACCTATTATTATGATACCACCAAAGTATTCCAGGAAAACGGATATGCTTATCAGTGCGATGTACCTCCTTCCAAATTAGTTCTACTATACAATAAAGAAAATAAACTGACTCATACCAAATGGGTATTTAAAGACACAGGAGAAGAACCGCCATTCAAAATGAATTTTCTGATACGGATGTGGAACCATTGCCTGTCGAGAGATAATTAATCAGGGATGCTGATTGCGTTCCACTACAGTTTCCCTTGCGGAACACTATAGTGGAACGCAAGGATAACTACAGTGTTCCGTTCGTTCCACTATAGTGGAACGAAAAAACAGCAGAAAGAAAAGAGAATCCGATTAGGCTACGGACAACAAACATTCAGCAACGCAACAGAGTCCCGATATAAGCAAGCGCAACACCCGTTTTTTTCCCGATAAACATTTGGAATTATCACGATTTTTTCTTTTATTTGGGAAATAACCGTTCAATATAATACCGTATGAGAAACATCCGCCCCACCCTACCGGTGTTAAGCATCCTTGTCGGCTTTTCATTTCTCCACTCCTGCCGCCCCTCACCATTGGAAACCTCACTGGAGCAAGCCGGCAAGAACCACACCGAACTGGAAGAAGTGCTAACCCACTTCAGCCGTTTGCCCGAAGACTCGCTCAAATACAAAGCGGCCCGATTTCTGATAGAAAATATGCCCGGACACACCGCCTTAGCCAACCCAAAAGTAGCCGCGCACTTCGACTCACTGCAACAAAATTCCACTCGAGCCGATTGAATGGAATGGAAAATAGCCGAACAGATACATTTGCAGCACGTCGACCTCTTCAGCGAAAACACCCCGTTGACGGAGGACATAGAAACATTGACCGCCAAGCAACTGATTGCCTATATCGAATCCGTCTTCCGGCAAAGCGACACCTGCCCCTGGCTGAAAGATATCGCATTCGACACTTTCTGCGAATACCTGCTCCTCTATCGGATGGCAGGCATTCCCGCCGCCCTCGATATGCTGCCGGCCTGGGGAAACTGCGACGGCAACCACGCCTGGGCACAACCCATCGACGCCCGTTTCCACAGCAGGGAAGCCATCGAAGAGTTCAAAAGAGAAATCCCCAAAGTGTATCGGCAAACTTATTCCCGACAAAAAGACATCACCCCCAAACAAGGAGAATTCATCCCTCCGTTTTTCCGCGACGCTTTCCTGAAAGACGTCACCGACGAATACGTCAACACCGCCACCGTCACGGAGAAGGATTTTCCCGGCAACGTCCGCTACGGCTACTTATGTGTATTCAACGAACAGCAATGGAAACCCGTGGCACAAGCCGACATCCACAAAGGTACGTGCACCTTCGCCCGACTGGGAACCAACTGCTTATATCTCCCCGTCTACTACGAAAACGGACTGCCCGTGCCCGTCGCCGCCCCGTTTGTCCTCAAAAGCAACGGCGACAAACAAAGAATCGACAAAGGAAGTCAGACTACCGAACTTACCTTATACCGCAAATACCCGCTGGAACATAGAAAAGAAAACCTGTTGGTTGAATTAAATTAGTGAATATTTTATCTGTCCAATCGGACGGT
>NZ_CAJULN010000022.1 GCF_910586915.1 uncultured Bacteroides sp. | reverse complement strand
CAAACTAACAGGGTAAATTTAACATACCCACAGGGTTTTCGGACTGACCCGAAAATCCCTACGGATTTTCTACTGCTCCCTGAAAAGGGTGAACAGGTTGTAATAGCTATAAATAAAAAGGAGTTAAACCTTAGGCTTAACTCCTCAATGCTCAACAGTCGGGATGACAAGATTCGAACTTGCGACCACACGCCCCCCAGACGCGTACTCTACCGGGCTGAGCTACATCCCGAATTGCGAGTGCAAAGGTAGTGCTTTATTTTTAATCTGCAAATAATATGCAGAAAAAATATCAGTAAATACCGTTTGTATGTCTACTTATATTATACCTCCAAAGGTTTTACCCCATACATTCTCGGTAAAAGTCGAGCATTTCGAAAATAGTATCCTTGTCGGCAGTTTGGTTGATGCAAATATCTCCGATATCTTTCAGTAAGGTAAAGTTAATAGTTCCTGAAGTATTCTTTTTGTCGTGTGTCATGTATGCATAGAGTTGCTCATACTGCTTGCAGTCGAATGTGAACACGCCATAGTTGTCTTTGATAAACCGGATAGTCTGCCGCATTTTCTCTTTCGGGAAACCGGCTTTGAGATGAGACAGATATAATTCGCATACGATTCCCCAAGCTACTGCATAGCCGTGCAATACTGGACGGTTTTCTGCTAATGCCATACTTTCAAATGCGTGTCCCACGGTATGTCCCAGGTTTAGTGCTTTGCGGATACTGTGTTCGAAGGGGTCTTGTTCCACAATATTTTCCTTGACTTTAACCGATTCGCCGACCAAACGTCTGAGAACTGTATAATCAATGTCTGACGTATCGAAATTCAACAATTCCGCCCAATGGGCAACGTTACTGATTAATCCGTGTTTTAGCATTTCCGCATATCCGGAGAAGAAATTGCATACATCCAGTGTACGGAGAAATTCAGTTTCAATCAGTACACTGCTTGCCGGAGCGAATGCACCTATTTCGTTCTTCAATCCATTGAAGTTGATTCCAGTTTTGCCGCCAACGGAAGCATCCACCATTGCCAGCAGGGTAGTTGGTATATTGATATAAGAGATACCGCGTTTGAATGTAGCTGCAGCAAAGCCTCCCAAATCTGTGACCATTCCTCCACCGAGGTTGATAAGCAGGGAGTGACGTGTAGCCCCCTGGGTACTTAAAGCCATCCATACGGAAGCGAGTGTTTCCACCGTTTTATGAACATCTTCGGTGCCGATACAGATTTCAACGGTCTCTTTTAATAATGTGGTTGCTTTCAAGGCAGGCAGGCAGAGGTGCCTGGTATGCTCGTCTGTGAGGATGAATAATTTGTCATGCGGACACTGTTCAATGGCACGACTTAGGCTCGTTTCCAAGCTTTCACAGAGGATAACTTCTTGTCTACTCATGATTCTTTTGCTTTTTTTGATGTGCAAATGTATATAAAATATCTTTTTTTGCTTACTTTTGTCCTGTTAAAACGATTAATTATGAAAGCATTATTACCTGTATATTGTCGTCCTTTGGGATATGTGGTTTTGTTGATAGCTCTGTTCATACCTTTTCTTTTAGTGATGCAGGGAGTGATAACCGACAGCAATCTGCTGTTTTATAAAGAATGTACAAAGTTGCTGATGATGGCAGGATGCTTGTTGATAATCTTTGCGTTAAGCAAACAGGAGAGCCGTGATACGGAACAGATTCGCAACTCGGCTGTTCGTAATGCAATCTTCCTGACATTTCTGTTCGTTTTCGGAGGAATGCTATGGCGTGTCATGCAGGGAGATGTGATAAATGTAGATACTTCCTCTTTTCTTACTTTTTTGATTTTTAATGTGCTTTGTTTGGAGTTTGGGCTGAAAAAAGCACTTGTTGATCGATTCTTTAAAAGATAATTTGCCTTTCGATTAAACCTTTTGCGATTCTGTTTGTCAAAAAGACATTGTTATTGCTACTAATATAATCGTAAATAAGGTAAATGAAAAGATTTTTTGCTGGGTTGGTACTGTTGTTATGTGCCTTCTCTATTTTTGCGCAGAATAAGGTAATTACTGTTTCGGGACGTGTGGTGGAATCCGATTCAAAGGAACCTGCGGCACAGGCTACTGTCCAATTGTTGTCGTTGCCCGATAGTGCTTATGCCGCTGGTATAGCCAGTAGTAATCAAGGGTGGTTTACTCTTCCCAAAGTGAAAGCCGGGAAATACGTGTTGAAAATTTCCTATATTGGCTTCCAGACTAAAATCGTACCGGTACAGTTGACTGCCAATGTCCCCGACAAAAAGATGGGAAACATTGAACTGCAACCGGATGCTGTCATGTTGAAAGAAGCGGTAGTTACTGCCGAAGCTCCCCAAGTAACCGTGAAAGAAGATACGTTGGAGTATAATTCGGCTGCCTATCGTACCCCCGAAGGGGCTATGCTTGAAGAATTGGTGAAAAAACTTCCGGGAGCAGAGATTGACGACGACGGTAATGTCAAAATCAATGGTAAGGAAGTAAAGAAGATTATGGTGGACGGTAAAGAATTCTTTGGCGGTGACGTAAAAACCGGGTTGAAGAATCTGCCGGTCAACATGATTGATAAACTGAAGACCTATGATAAGAAGTCAGACTTGGCGCGTGTCACCGGAATAGACGACGGGGAGGAAGAGACAGTTCTTGACTTGAAGGTGAAAAAAGGAATGAATCAAGGCTGGTTTGGTAATGCAAGTGTTGCCGGTGGTACGGAAGACCGCTACGGAAGTAACTTGATGTTGAACCGCTTTGTCGATAACAGCCAGTTTTCTTTGATAGGTTCCGCCAATAACGTAAACGACCAGGGATTCTCCGGTGGCGGCGGGCCGCGTTTCAGAAACAGCAATGGACTGACTGCTACCAAGATGTTAGGAGCCAACTTCGCTACGCAAACGGAGAAACTCGAATTAGGAGGTAGTGCCCGCTATAATTATAGCGACCGGGATGCAATCTCTAAAAACTATTCAGAACTTATAATGCCGAATGGAAATTCTTATTCTAACTCGAATAGTAAAAATCGGAATAAGAATATGAACTTTAATGCTGATTTCCGTTTGGAATGGAAACCGGATACATTGACTAATATTATTTTCCGGCCGAATGTTTCTTATGGGAAATCTAAAGGATATTCTATTTCCGAATCGGGTACTTTTAATGATGACCCGTTAAATTGGGTGTCCAATCCAAATGATTTCTTGAATAAGATTCAGTGGGGAAGTGACGACCCGTTGAAGGATATCCGTGTCAATGCCAGCAATAGTGAATCTGCATCCGAAAGTGAAAGTCTCTCTGCCAATGCTTCTTTGCAGGTGAACCGCAGATTGAATAATATGGGGCGGAATATTACTTTTCGCGGTACATTTGGTTATGGAGACAGCGATAGTGAACAATTCAGTGAGTCGCTGACCCGTTATTTCGACCCTGAAGCAAACAGGAAGGATGACGAACGTAAGCAGTATATCACTTCTCCGTCCAATAATTATGATTATACAGCCGAATTGACTTATAATGAACCGATTGCCAAAGCTACTTTCTTGCAGTTCCGCTATAAGTTCCAATATAGATATAGCGAGAGTGACAGAAGTACATACAGTTTGATTCCCGAAACGGAAAAACTACAGGATTGGATTTGGAATTTCGGAGACGAACTGCCCGAAGGATACGAAAACAATAAGGATATGAGTTTGAGCAAATATGCCCAATACAAGTATTATAACCATGATATCAATGCGGGTATGAATATTATCCGTGAGAAATACCGGTTCAATTTCGGATTGTCTTTGCAACCACAGAACACCCGGTTGGATTATAAAAAAGCAGAAATAGATACTGTAGTAAAAAGAAATGTGTTCAATTTTGCTCCCAATGTTGATTTCCGTTATCGGTTCTCTAAAGTGAGCCAATTGCGTTTTACGTATCGGGGACGTGCAGGTCAGCCGAGTATGGAAAACCTTTTGGATATAACCGATGACTCCAATCCGTTGAGAATCACTAAAGGTAATCCGGGGCTGAAACCTTCTTTTACTCATTCTATGCGTTTGTTTTACAATACTTATAATGCTGACAAGCAGCGTGGAATGATGGCACACGCCAACTTTAATACGACTCAAAACAAAATTACTAATGCTACCAAGTATAACCAGAAGACTGGTGGAACAATCACACAGCCGGAGAATATTAATGGTTATTGGACTGCAATGGGGATGTTTGGATTTAATACAGCTTTGAAGGACAAACGTTTCACTATCAACTCTTTCTCACGCGCTAGCTATACCAACGATGTGTCCTTCCTCTACAATGATGACACGCAGGTGAATGACAAGAACACAAGTACATCGCTGACTTTGGCTGAGAACCTGAATGGAACGTTCCGTAATGATTGGTTTGAGTTTACCATCAATGGTTCAATTAATTATAACTTTGAACGTAATAAATTGAACCCGAGCACCAACCAAGAACCTTATACTTTCGGATATGGAGCAAGTACCAATATCTCGTTGCCCTGGAGCATGACGTTATCTACCAATATAACGAATAATTCACGTCGTGGCTACCGCGATGCCAGCATGAACAGAAATGAACTTATTTGGAATGCACAGATTGCTCAGAGTTTCTTGAAGGGAAATGCTGCGACCATCAGCTTTGAAATATACGATATTCTGAGACAACAGTCTAATATCAGCCGTTCGTTGTCCGAAGGTATGCGTTCTGTTTCGGAATATAACGGAATCAACAGTTATTGTATGCTTCGTTTTTCTTACCGTCTGAATGTTTTCGGCAATAAAGAAGCACGTGGAAATATTCGTCAGGGCGGTTTTGACGGTGGAGGCCATCGTGGTCCTCGCGGGCCGCAGGGTACTGCTCCGATTCGGATGATGCGTTATTAAGAAGATGTGAATAATGACGAGATGGGAAGTCCCAGTGACAACGATTGATAGAGTTGTCGCCGGGACTTCTTTGTTTATCCGATAATTTACTCTATATTTGTTGTTTAGTATCCGTTTAAAAGAAGATTTCTATGATTGATTGGAATTATATACTCAGTCAGATAGCAACGGTGGCTTTTGATATTCTCTATTTTGGAGCCGTTATCGGTACGATTGTCATTATCATTCTTGACAATCGCAATCCGGTTAAGACGATGGCATGGATACTGATATTGCTTTTCCTTCCTATCGCGGGTCTTGTCTTTTACTTTTTCTTTGGGCGCAGCCAACGCCGCGAGCGTATTATCAGCAGGAAGAGTTACGACCGCTTGCTGAAGAAACCGATGGCGGAATATCTGGCACAGGATTGTTCGGAAGTGCAATATTCATATTCGCGGTTAATCCAATTGTTTCAGCATACCAATCAGGCTTTTCCTTTTGAGGGCAATCGCGTAGCTGTTTATACCGAAGGTTATACGAAATTACAATCATTATTGCGCGAGCTTCAGAAAGCGCAGCAACATATTCACATGGAATATTATATCTTCGAGGATGATGCTGTTGGACGTTTGGTAAGGGATGTGCTGATTGAAAAGGCTTCCCAGGGAATTGAAGTGAGGGTGATTTATGACGATGTGGGATGCTGGCGTGTCCCTAACAGTTTCTTTGAAGAAATGCGCAATGCGGGAATTGAAGTGCGCAGTTTCTTGAAAGTGCGCTTCCCTTTATTTACCAGCAGGGTAAATTACCGGAACCACAGAAAGATTGTGGTTATTGACGGACGTATCGGGTTTGTGGGAGGAATGAATTTGGCGGAGCGATATATGCGTGGTTACTCTTGGGGGATTTGGCGTGATACACATATCATGCTGGAAGGGAAGGCAGTGCACGGATTGCAGACAGCATTTCTTCTCGATTGGTATTTTGTAGACCGTACGCTGATAACCGCGTCCCGCTATTTCCCGAGAATAGATTCCTGTGGAAGTTCATTGGTGCAGATTGTTACCAGTGAACCTATCGGACCGTGGAAGGAAATCATGCAGGGATTGACTGTGGCGATAACCAATGCCAAGAAATATTTCTATATACAGACACCCTATTTCTTGCCGACAGAACAGATATTGGCAGCTATGCAGACAGCCGCCCTTTCTGGAGTGGATATACGCCTGATGCTGCCCGAACGTGCCGACAATTGGATTACGCATCTTGGTTCACGTTCCTATCTGGCGGATATATTGCAGGCTGGTGTCAAAGTCTATTTTTATAGGAAAGGCTTTCTTCATTCCAAGTTGATGATTTCGGACGATTTGCTTTCTACGGTAGGTTCAACGAATGTGGATTTCCGTAGTTTCGAGCATAATTTTGAAGTGAATGCCTTTATATATGATGTGGATACGGCACTTGAGATGAAGGAGATATTTCTTCAAGACCAGCGTGAATGTACGCAGGTATTCTTGAAAAACTGGATAAGGCGTCCGTGGAGACAAAAGGCAGCGGAGTCTGTCGTACGTTTGTTGGCTCCGCTGCTTTAATACTTTCTATAGTTTGGCGGTGACTTATCGGAACAGAGAGAAGTTTACGCTTCCATACACTCTTCTTTCAATGAAGTGTGGATTTTCTTCAAAGTTATTCTCTTTTCCATGTTCCAATACCAATAATCCTCCTTCTTTGAGTAGATTGTTCTGAAAGATTAGTTCGGGTATTGTTTCCAATTCTTTTAAGGCGTAAGGTGGATCGGCAAAGATAAAGTCGAACTGCTCGCGGCTGCTTTTGATAAACTTGAATACATCTCCGCGTATCGGCAGACACTTGTCTGTCTGTACCTCTTTCATGATTTTGGTGATGAATGAATGGTGAGCCGGTTCTTTTTCAATGCTGATAACGCGATCGCATCCTCGGGAAACGAGTTCGATACTGATGCTTCCGGTTCCGGCAAACAGGTCGAGGGCATTCACCCCTTCTTCAAAATCAATGTAGTTATTGAGTACGTTGAACAGATTTTCCTTTGCGAAATCTGTTGTGGGACGCGCTTTGAACGTTCGTGGCACGTCAAATCTTCTTCGTTTGTATATACCGCTGATTACTCGCATATTAATAAGGCTTGCATATCGATATTAGCAGCAGGACTCATGATGAAGACCTGCAAGATAAACTTTTTCAATTCATTGAGCAGAAATTCTTTGTCCGGAAGCGTTCCGGTGAGGTGCAACTCATCCCGTTCCTGATTGAATTCTAATTGTTTCCATACGCACAACAGATAGTAGATGCGGTCTTCTTTGTGTGTGCATTCAAAGGAGTTGGCGAGAAGGAGATGTCCCCGTTCGAAACAGTAGACATCGATTCCGTTCCGGCGTATGGAGGCATACATCTTTTTGTTGTTCCCCAATCTGCTTCTGACGGAAAAACAGTCGATGAGCGCGGTAGATTGAGCATAGAAGCGGGCTTCGGGATATTGTTCTTTCAGGAAGGTGTATGCACTTTTATTTATACCGAAGATAACAACAAGGTTGTTCTTTTGCAGAATGTTGTAGATTACTGTTTCGTTCTCCCGTTTCTGATGGTTGTGATAAAACAAAAGTTCGGCCTGTTCCTCTTCAAATAATTCCAACGGTACAATCGTAAAGCGCTTGTCGGTCATCATGATATTTACCCGTTTGTAAGGATGGCTTAAGAAGTCCGATTCCTGGAAAACAGTTTTCAGATTGGCTGTGAGAGATAAAGAAGGCTCTATCTCTTTTTCTATGATTGACAGTGAACCGTCGTGAATCGGGTTGTAGATAGAAAAAGAAAATCCATCCGTACTAAGACGGATGGATAAAGTATATTGTTTTGATTTAGTAAAATCAATCATTATTCCCAGTTTCCAGCACCATTGTTCGGAGTATCGATAGAACCTACCATCAAACCGCAGTATCTACCCAATTTGTTTTGAAGGTCTTTCAAGTTGATGATTTCCTGTGGGTCAAGTCCGTTCAAATAAGTTTCGTACGGAGCTTTTACTTCAAACAAGAATACGGGAGCACCTGATTTTGCTGTATCGTTTTTGACGTTCATTTCGAACTGAGCACCGTTTCCGTAAGGAATGTATCTCATGGAGTCTGCGTTGAATCCTTTCGGGAAAATAGTATCCATAACGGCTACCCACAGGGTGTCGCGTTTGAAGTTTTCAAGTCCCCATTTCTTAACTTCGTCATATCTTCCTGTCTTTTTCGCTTTGTTGATGATAGACATCGCTTTCTTTTCAGTCAAACCGTCTTCCAATTGCTTGTCTGTCAACTGTCCCATTTTCATAACGAACGGCAACTTCTGGTTCTTTACGAAGTCGATCAGTGTGTCGAATTTGTCTGTGTACATTCCGTGGTGAAGCGTGCGGTATTCCTGCTGTGCTTTACGGATGTCAATCAAACGGGCAATGACTGCTTTTTCTCTGTCTTTTTTTGCGTTTTCAAAATTGATAGGCCCCATGATACTGTTGTAGCAAATGTAAACAAGTGCAACAGCACAGAGCGCTAATACAATATTAAATACTGTTTTCATGATAAATTATGTTTTTAGTTGTTATATTCGCATCGCAAAAATAGAATAAATAAATTTAAATACGATAGTTCGGAGAACTTTTTTCTCGTACAAAAATGATAAATAACTATTTAGAAAGGCAAATTAAGGAAAATTTTCCTTACCAACCAACTTTGGAGCAGGAAATTGCTGTAAAATCGCTTTCAGAGTTTCTTCTGTCTGCTTCGGCCGACGAGGTTTTTGTGCTCAGAGGTTACGCTGGTACTGGTAAAACGTCTCTTGTGGGAGCACTGGTGAAAACAATGTCGCAGTTGCAGCAAAAGACAGTATTGTTGGCTCCTACAGGGCGTGCGGCGAAAGTCTTTTCGGCGTATGCGCGACATTCGGCTTTTACGATTCATAAGAAAATATACCGACAACAGTCTTTCTCCAACGAGCTGAATAATTTTTCAATCAACGACAATCTGGCTGCGAATACACTGTTTATAGTCGACGAGGCTTCCATGATTTCAAACGAGGGGCTGTCGGGGAGTGCGTTCGGCACAGGACGTTTGTTGGATGATTTGGTGCAATTCGTCTATTCGGGACAAGGATGCCGTCTTTTGCTGATGGGAGACACGGCACAGCTTCCTCCGGTGGGAGAGGAGATGAGTCCGGCACTTTTCGGTGATGCATTGAAAGGGTATGGACTGGAAATTCGCGAGGTCGATTTGACCCAGGTAGTCCGTCAGGTACAGGAGTCGGGTATTTTGTGGAACGCTACGCAGTTGAGGCAATTAATTGCGGCAGACGAATGTTATTCTCTGCCTAAGATTAAGGTGACTGGCTTTCCCGATATAAAGGTGGTGCCGGGCACGGAATTGATTGAAGAGTTGAACAATTGCTACGACCACGACGGAATGGATGAAACGATTGTGATTTGCCGTTCAAACAAGCGCGCGAACTTATATAATAATGGAATACGTACACAGATTCTTTGGCGTGAAGATGAGTTGAATACGGGCGATATGCTGATGGTGGCCAAAAACAACTATTACTGGACGGAGCAGTATAAAGAGATGGACTTCATAGCCAATGGTGAAATAGCTGTTGTCCGCCGTGTCCGCCGTACCCGTGAAATGTACGGTTTTCGTTTTGCGGAAGTCACGCTTCGTTTTCCCGACCAGGATGACTTTGAACTGGATGCAAATCTGTTGTTGGATACGTTACATTCGGACTCGCCTGCATTACCGAAAGCGGACAACGACCGGTTGTTTTATACCGTGTTGGAGGACTATGCGGATATTCCCGATAAGCGTGGCCGGATGAAGAAGATGAAAGCCGATCCGCATTATAATGCGTTACAGGTAAAGTATGCCTATGCGGTGACTTGCCATAAAGCACAGGGCGGGCAATGGCAGAATGTGTTTTTAGACCAGGGATATATGACGGACGAGTATCTGACGCCCGATTATTTCCGTTGGTTGTACACTGCGTTTACGCGTGCAACGAAGACTTTGTATCTGGTGAATTATCCGAAGGAACAGGTGGAATAGATAATGGGGATATCAGGTATGAATTTACCGCTATCCCGTCCTCAGTCGACCGATGATAAAGTTCTCCTTTATTAGATGTAAACTTTTCGGCAAGTGGCAGCAATCTTTCTTTTTGCCGATTGCAAACTATAAACGCAAGTTTCGTTTTTATAAATGAAGGCTTTGTTTTTATAAACGAAGGCTTCATTTATAAAATCAAAGCCTTCATTTATAGTTTATGAACAATCAAACGGAACTTTATATATAACAATTCGGAAGTTTTTTATTCAGATGTAACAGCTTTATTGTTAGTTGTTTCCATAAAAGAAGCCCGTCATTGATGTGGATTCTATCAATGACGGGCAAATTGTTGTCTGTTGGTCTTATATCCTATTATCTTATGATATGTCCAGTTGCTCCACTTCCGTAGGAGTAAGACCGGATGCTGCGCAAATGATGTCTATGGATACTCCTAATTTTTTGAAGTTTTTAGCCATAATAATTCGCTCTTCCATCTTTCCTTCCATTCTACCTTCTATTCTTCCCTCCATCCTGCCTTCTAACTTAGCAGAATCCAATACATCGTTCTGTATCATCATCGCATTGATATGTTTATCATACGCATATCTTTCCTGTGGAGTCATTGAGTAATATTTCAACTTCTCACGGGCTTCTTTCAGTCCGGGAGCAGTAGTATCGGGTCGGATAAATCCATCTTTCAGATACTTCATCCATTCGTCGAGAGGGGTCACGGCTACTTTGTCGAATTCATTCACCCGGATTAGGATATATTCGGGGAAGATACTTGCCGGTGTACGGCTGACAATAGCGTTGCGTTCTTTTACATTCACTTGCAAAAGGTCGCCCGTATGAATACCTACAAACTGGTTTTGCCCGTGATATAGGTAATCGGAACCTTTGCCGATATCGAAATAAAGAATGCTGATGGAATATATTTTTTTCACCTTGTAGTAAGTATCCCCCAACGATATATGTTCGGTTATGGCTTTTGCTACTCCATAAAGAATACGTTCCAGGTAATAGAGCTCGCGTGTGTTCTGTATTTCGACAATAATGATTTCCCCTTTGCTGTTCAGCGCCTTGATATCCACCCGGTTGAATTTGTCGTCGGCACTTTCCTGATTCCCTTCGCTTTCAAGAATCTCAAGTATTTTCATATCCTCGTTCAACATTACCTTGAGGAATCCTTCGAGTACATCAAAATTCGCCTTCTGACGTAAAAGGCGTTTGATAGCCCAGTCAAAACGGATATACCGGTCTTGCAATACTTCCGTCTTTATCTCTTTCTTTTCTTGCATAAACTATTTATTTAGTTTGTCAGTCATCTTGATTTCTATCGTTCCGCCGGCCGTGATATCCTGATGGCTGAAGAACGGAGTATCCAACGGTTTGCCGTTCAGCATGATGCTTTCGATGTATTTGTTCTTTTTCGTATTGTTCTTCACCACAATGCTGAATTTCTTTCCATCAGGCAGGTTGACTACCGCTTTGTCGAAAACGGGGCGACCGATGGAATAGACCGGTTTGCCTGGGCATACCTGATAGAATCCCATTGAGTTGAGTACGTACCATGCAGACATCTGACCGCAGTCCTCATTGCCCGATAGCCCGTCTATGCTGTTGGCATACTGGCTCCGGTAAACGCTGTCTACCAGTTCTTGCGTTCTCCACGGACGGTTTACGTAGTTATATAAGTGAATCACATGATGGCTGGGTTCGTTGCCATGTGCATACTGTCCGATGAGGCCGCTTATGTCCGATGAAGTCGTCTCGCCTTCGAGCGACGAATCGGCCGTAAACAGCGAATCGAGCTTTTGGGCAAATGCGTCTTCACCTCCCATCAGGTTGACCAGTCCTTCCACATCGTGCGGTACAAACCAAGTCCACTGCCAGGCTGTTCCTTCGCAGTAATCATCGTTGCGGTGGGTCGAAGCACGTGGATTGAACGGTGTGCGCCATTCGCCTTTCGAGTCGAGCCCGCGCATGAAGCGGACAGACTTGTCGAAATAGAACTCGTATGCTTTGGCAAAACGTTCGTACTTGGCTTTCGATTCAAAATCGTTCATGGCTTCGGCGAAGATGGAGATACACCAGTCGTCGTATGCATACTCCAGCGCTTTGGCTACCGATTCGTTTTCGCGGTCGCAGGGGATATAGCCGATGGTGTTCTTGTAATACTTGGCTTTCGGCATGAGGTGCGGTACGACCAACGCCGGACATTTGATGTTGGCAGTATCGTACTCGGCGGCACGCAGGCAGCCTTTGTACGCCTCTTTGGCATCAAAATTACGGTAACCTTTCATGTAGGCATCCACAATGACGGGGACGGCATGATAGCCAATCATCGTGCCGGTGTAGTTGGAAGCCAAGTCCCACATCGGATATATTCCGCCTTCCTGATGTTTCTTTATCAGAGAGTTGATAAACTGGTTGTTCAAGTCGGGGTCGATGATGGTCATTAGCGGGTGCAGCGCGCGGAAAGTATCCCACAGAGAGAATACGGTATATACAGGGTTGGCCGTGTCTCCCTGGTGCACTTCAAGGTCCATTCCCAAATAACGCCCGTCTGCGTCGGTAAACAGGTTCGGGCTGATACCCGTATGATAGAGAGCGGAGTAGAAGATGGTCTTGTCGTCCTTGTCGGAAGTGGTGATGTCTATTTTCGACAAGTATTGATTCCAGGCGGCACGTGCGTCTTTGCGTACCTTATCGAAATCCCATGCGGGGATTTCCGATTCGACATTTTTGCGTGCGCCTGCCATGTCGACGGCGGAAACGCCTACTTTCACCAATACCTGTTCGTCCTTCTTCGTATTGAAATGCAACAGCGCTTTGCAGACAGGAAGCCGCTTTCCGTTGTCCATCGTGACGGAATCGGTGACAAGCGTATAGGAGAACGGTTTGGAGAACTTGGCGTAGAAATTGATGTATTGGTCGAACGCCCAATAAGTTGTTTTCTTGTGTCCGCAGATTTCCGTGTCGCTAATCACTTCGATTTCCATCTCCGAATTGGTTTGGCGTTGCAGGCTATAATCCAGGTCGATGACGAACCCCGATTCGTTGCTTTCGGGGAAAGTATAGCGATGGATGGCACCACGGCTGGTAGCCGATAGCTCTGCTTTTACCTGATAGGTGTCTAAAAATACGGAATAATAGCCCGGTTCTGCCGTTTCATTTTTGTGCGAAAAGGCAGAAGCGTAGGCAAGTGTCTGACTTTTAGGGTCGGTAGTCAGATAGCGTTGCTTCCCCACCGTAGGCATGAGCAGCACATCTCCATAGTCGCAACAGCCGGTACCGCTTACGTGTGTATGCGAAAAACCGTTGATGGTGGAGTCGGCATAATAATATCCCGAACAGGCATCCCATTCGTCAATCCGTGTGTCCGGACTGGGTTGAATCATACCGTGGGGAACTACTGCTCCGGGGAAAGTGTGTCCGTGTCCGCCCGTTCCGATAAAGGGGTTGACGTAAGCACTGTAGTCTTTTACGTTGGTGGAGTCTGTGCAGGCACAAAGTGTGAATGCTCCTCCTAAACAACCTGCTATTAGAAATGTCTTCAATTTCATGATAGTTATAATTTTTAGTTGTGTCCGAACGGTTTATTTTAACGGACACTTTTCCGAAAAAATGTTGATTTCTTTGGGAGTATCGCCCATTTCAAACTCGACGGTGGCTCCACTCATGATTTGCTCATGAGTAAGGTATGTCTTGTTGTAGGGCTGTCCGTCTACTCTGACGGATTGGATATAGATGTTCTTCTTGCTTACGTTGGGGGCAAGCACGCTGAAGGTCTTGCCGTTTTCTAAATGCAACCGCATTTCAGGGAATAGGGGAGTACCTATTTCGTACTTTCCGCCGACGGGATTTACGGGATAGAATCCCATTGCGCTGAATACGTACCAGGCTGACATTTGTCCGCAGTCTTCGTTGCCGCAAAGTCCGGCAGGCTCGTTTCTGTAAAGCTCGTTCATGACTTTGGATACGTAGTATTGAGTTTGGTCGCTGCATCCTACCGAGTTGAAGAGGTAGATGACGTGGTGGCTCGGTTCGTTGCCGTGTGCATACTGCCCAATCATACCCGTGCTGAAGATAGGCAGTTCGTCGTCGGCTACCGGATGGTAGGTAAACATACTGTCCAACTTTTCGGCAAAGCGGTTTTTGCCGCCTACGAGGTCTATCAGTCCGTCGATGTCATGTTGTACCGACCAGAAGTACTGCCATCCGTTGCTTTCGCAGATATGCGGGGTATATTCGTCTGCCTTGAAGTTTTCGATGAAGTCTCCTTTGTCATCGCGCGGCTGCATGAAAGAAGTGGCGGGATTGTAGATATTCCTGTAGTTTTGCGCACGCTTGTAGAATGTATCGGCAATCTCTTCTCTGCCCATCTTCTTTGCCATTTCGGCGATGCAATAATCGTCGAAGGCATACTCCAATGTTTTCGACAACGACCAGTTTTCGGCGTTGTAATGGTCGGTCACGTTGTAAGGGATGTATCCTGCCTCTTTGTAGAGTCCGATACCACGGTAGCTGTCAAGGTTGGCGGTTGCCACACAGGCGTTTAATGCTTTTTCCGCATCAAAGTCGCCGATACCTTTCAGATAAGCGTCTGCGATGACGGGGACGGCGTGGTAACCAATCATCATGTCCGTCTCGCTTCCATAGAAGTTCCATACGGGCAGGCGTCCGTTCTGTTCGTAGAAAGCGATGAACGATTTCACCATGTCGTTGACGCGTTGCGGTTCGGTGTAGGTGAAGAGCGGATGGGCGGCACGGTACGTATCCCATAAGGAGAAAGTACTGTAGTTCACCCAGCCGTCGGCTTGGTGTATCTGTTTGTCGGGACCGTAATAGGCTCCGTCCACATCGTTGTAGATGGTGGGGGCAAGCATGGAATGATAGAGGGCGGTGTAGAAATTCACTTTGTCGTTCGCGTTGTCTCCTTCTATCTCAATCTTTCCGAGTTGGCGGTTCCAGTTTGCTTTCGTTTCGGCGAGGTATTTGTCGAAGTCGTTTTCGGGCACTTCGGCTTGCAGGTTTTTGGCAGCGCCTTCCATGCTTGTGCCCGAAACGGCTGTGTTTACAAGAATCTGCTCACCCTCTTTGGTGTGGAAGTCGAAGCGGGCGACGACAGCCGTGCCAATGCGTTTGTTTTCCTTGATAATGGCCGTTGTGTCCAGTTCCATTCTCTCAAACGGACGCGAGAAGCGCGTACGGAAGTAGATATGCTGGTCACGTGCCCAACCGTCGGAGAAACGGTATCCCTGGATAGTGACCGAGTCTACCACTTCGATGTGGGAGTCGTTGGTGAAATCCCAGTTCATCGCCTTCTTCAAGTTCAGGAAGATGGCGGCTTGCGCTTCGGGGAAAGTATAGCGTTGGATACCGCAGCGTTCGGTTGCGGTGAGTTCGACGTTGATGTCGTAGTCTTTCAGCAGCACCCGGTAATAGCCGGCACAGGCACTCTCTTCCTCATGCGAAAATTTGGAGTGGATACCCAACGGGGCTTCGGCCTCCTTATAAGGCAGCGTGACAGGCATAAAGGAGATGTCGTATAAGTCTCCTGCACCGGTGCCCGAAAGGTGTGTGTGGCTGAATCCGGCGATTGTACTGTCCGGATAGAAATAGCCGGAGATGCGGTCCCAACCGGGAAGTCCGTTGTCGGGACTGAGCTGTACCATACCGAAAGGAGCTTGGGCGCCCGGATAGGTATTGCCGGTAAAGTCGGTTCCGATAAACGGGTTTACATAAGATGTGTAATCGATTTCGTGTTTTTCTTGTGCAGGAGTACAAGAAATCAACATACTGGTTAACAGCAGGCATAGATAAGTAGATGCTTTCATCATTTTTCAGGTATTAGTGATTATTTATTTTATTCATAGTGAAGGGGTAATAAAAATAAGTAATCTGTTTGCAAAGGTAGGAAAAAACTCTCACAAGCTGCGGAATCCGTACCTGAAAAAATAGGAGCTGTTGGGAAAAAACAACTCCTATCCTTCATTTTATTTTTATCTTATTCTCAGATTCCTGCGAGTTCCAGTACCTTTTCTACTGCCGCATTCAATCCGTCGGTATTCTTACCGCCTGCCGTTGCGAAGTGTGGCTGGCCACCGCCGCCGCCTTGAATCAGTCTGGCGGCTTCTTTCACCAAGTTGCCTGCTTTCAAGCCGGTTGCTACCAGGTTGTCGCTCAGCATCACAGTCAGCATCGGTTTGCCGTTGTCAATGCTTCCGGCTACGAAGAACAAGTTCTCGGTTATTTCGCCGCGAAGCTGGAAAGCGATGTTCTTTACTACCTCTGCCGGCAGTGGTGCGCAGAACTTGACAACTTTTACACCATTGATTTCCTGTATGTTTTTCAGCAGTCTTTCTTTCAGGGCAACCTCTTTTTCCCGCATGAAGTCTTCCACCTGTTTCTTCAGTCCTGCATTCTCGTCCATATATTTGCGGATGGCGATGCGCAGGTCGGGCGCATTGTTGAAGAGCGCTTTCAGTTCGTTGAAAGTATCCTGTATGGTATCCAACAGCTCCTCTACACGCGCTCCGGTAAAGGCCTCGATACGGCGTACACCGGCAGCTACGGAACTTTCCGACATGATTTTCACCATACCGATATTTCCTGTTGCGGCTACGTGCGTACCGCCACAGAATTCGATGGAAGAACCGAACTGGATAACGCGTACCTTATCGCCGTATTTCTCGCCGAAGAGGGCGATGGCTCCCAATTCCTTCGCCTCCTCGATAGGAATATGGCGGTATTCCTTCAAAGGTATGTTGGCGCGTATTTTTTCGTTGACGATGTGTTCCACTTTGCGTATTTCTTCGTCGGTCACCTTCTGGAAGTGCGAGAAGTCGAAACGCAACGAATCCGGAGTTACCAGCGAACCTTTCTGTTCGACGTGTTCGCCCAACACTTCGCGCAGGGCAGCGTCGAGCAGGTGAGTAGCCGAGTGGTTGGCTGCACAGGCCGCACGTTTGTCGGTGTCTACACAAGCCATCATCGGAGCTTCCGGATGTTCGGGCAACTTTTTGGTGATATGTATCGGAAGGTTGTTCTCCTTCTTCGTGTCGATTACTTCAATCGTTTCAAACTCGTTGACCAATACACCCGTATCACCTACCTGACCACCGCTTTCCGCATAGAAAGGAGTACAGTCGAGCACAATCTGATACAAAGTCTGGTTCTTCTGTCTGATTTGGCGGTAGCGGAGGATAGATGCTTCGTATTCGGTATAGTCGTAGCCGACAAATTCAGTCGTTCCCTCTTTCAGTGTAATCCAGTCGCCGGTTTCGATGGCGGCAGCGTTGCGGGCGCGTTGTTTTTGTTGCTGCATCTCTCCGTCGAACTCTTCGATGTTGACGGTCATTCCGTTTTCGCGGAGAATCAGTTCGGTAAGGTCGAGCGGGAAGCCGAATGTATCGTATAAAGTAAAGGCATCTTTGCCGCTGATTTCTGTTTTTCCTGCCGCTTTCGCATCTTCCACGGTCTTGTCCAGCAGGCGGATACCCGTCTCCAGTGTACGGAGGAATGATTCTTCTTCTTCCTTGATTACTTTTTCAATCAGCGTCTTTTGGGCAATCAGTTCGGGATAAGCATCTCCCATGTTGTCGATAAGCACGGGCAGCAGTTTGTACATGAAAGCCTGCTTCTGTCCGAGGAACGTATATCCGTAACGGACGGCACGGCGGAGGATACGGCGGATTACATATCCGGCTTTGGCGTTGGACGGCAACTGGCCGTCCGTGATAGAGAAAGCAATCGTGCGGATATGGTCGGCAATCACACGCATGGCGATGTCCTGCTGCTTGTCTTTTCCGTATTCCGTATTCGACATCGTTGCGATGGCTTTCAGCATCGGCTGGAAAACATCGGTATCATAGTTGGAAGTCTTGCCTTGCAATGCCATACAGAGACGTTCGAATCCCATACCCGTGTCAATAACTTTGGCGGGAAGGGCTTCGAGACTGCCGTCGGCCTTGCGGTTGTATTGCATGAACACGAGGTTCCATATTTCAATCACTTGCGGATGGTCGTGGTTCACGAGGTCGCGGCCGGAGATTTGTGCGCGCTCTTCTGCCGGACGAAGGTCGATGTGGATTTCCGAACACGGTCCGCACGGTCCTGTATCGCCCATTTCCCAGAAGTTGTCGTGCTTGTTACCGTTGATGATGTGGTCTTTCGGCAGGAATTGTTCCCAGTAAGAAGCGGCTTCGTCGTCGCGGCCCAGTCCTTCTTCGGGGCTTCCTTCAAACACGGTGGCATAGAGATGTTCCGGATTCAGTTTCAACACGTCTACCAGGTATTCCCAGGCCCAACTGATGGCTTCTTTCTTGAAGTAGTCGCCAAACGACCAGTTGCCGAGCATCTCGAACATGGTATGATGGTACGTATCGTGTCCCACTTCCTCCAGGTCGTTGTGTTTTCCGCTTACGCGCAAGCATTTCTGAGAGTCGGCGACTCTTTGGTATTTTGCCGGGTGGTTGCCCAAAATAATATCTTTAAACTGGTTCATACCCGCGTTGGTGAACATCAGGGTAGGGTCGTCTTTTATCACCATAGGAGCCGACGGAACGATGTGATGTCCTTTCGACTCAAAGAAATTCTTGAATGAATCTCTGATTTCTTTTGCAGTCAACATATCTTCTATATATCTATCGTTGAGGTTAATATTCTCAAAAAACTGTGCAAAGATAGCGTGTTTTTATTACTTTTGCCGTATTAATAAGCGAAATATTTCCAAAAAGATGCGCAAAGTATACTACATTTATAACCCACAGACCCAGACTTATGACCGGATTTATCCTACCGTGCGGCAGCGTGCGTTCAGTTATTTGCGCCGGGTTTTCTATGGAATGGGGTTGGGAGCAGGGTGCTTCATCCTGCTGCTCTTTATTTTCGGTTCTCCGTCGGAGAAAGAGTTGCGAATAGAAAACAGCCGCCTTTTGGCGCAATATAACGTACTTTCCCACCGGCTCGACGATGCGATGGGAGTGCTTCAGGACCTTCAGCAGCGCGACGATAACCTTTACCGGGTGATTCTTCAGGCCGATCCGATTTCGCCGGCTATCCGCCAGGCTGGCTATGGCGGCACGAACCGTTACGAAGAGTTGATGGACTTGGCAAACTCCAAATTGGTGGTGAATACGACTCAGAAATTGGATGTGTTTTCCAAACGTCTCTACATACAGTCCAAGTCTTTTGACGACGTGGTGGATATGTGTAAGAACCACGATGAGATGCTGAAATGCATTCCTGCCATCCAGCCTATCTCAAATAAAGACTTGCGGCAGACGGCTTCCGGCTACGGAACGCGCATCGACCCGATTTACGGTACGACGAAATTCCATTCGGGAATGGACTTCTCCGCCCATACCGGGACGGATATTTATGCCACCGGCAACGGAACGGTAGTGAAAGCCGGATGGGAGACCGGCTATGGGAACACCGTAGAGATAGACCACGGATTCGGATACATGACCCGTTATGCGCACTTGCAGGCGTTCGACACGAAAGTCGGAAAGAAGGTGGTGCGCGGCGAAGTGATAGGCAAGGTGGGCAGCACCGGCAAGAGCACCGGACCGCACCTGCATTATGAAGTGCACATCAAAGGCAAGGTGGTGAATCCCGTCAATTACTATTTCATGGATTTGAGTGCCGAAGATTACGAAAGGATGATTCAGTTGGCTGCCAACCACGGCAAGGTATTCGATTAGTCTCCCTCCGAAAACTTAGAAATGTTATGCTTAATACAGATAAAGAACTGAAACTATATTACTCCATCGGCGAGGTGGCCGATATGTTTGGCGTCAATCAGTCTTTGCTTCGTTTTTGGGAAAAGGAGTTTCCCCAAATTTCGCCCAAAACCGTCGGTCGCGGAATCCGCCAGTATCGCAAAGAAGACGTAGAGACCATCGGACTGATTTACCACTTAGTGAAAGAAAAAGGAATGACCCTCACCGGCGCCCGCCAACGGCTGAAAGACAATCGTGAAGCTGCCATCCGGAACTATGAGATTGTGAATCGGCTGAAGGAGATAAAAGAGGAGCTGCTCGCCATCAAACGGGAGCTGGACGGAAGATGAAAAAGAGCCATACCGCGCTTCGTAAAAGAGGCTGGTATGGTTCTTCTTGTATCTATTCTTTTTCTTGTGACGGCTTACCGGTTGCGGTGCGAACAACTATTTTTTTCTTACTAAGATTTATTCGTCTGACTGTAGTTGAACTTTCGTCTGACTATAGTGTCCGTTTCGTCTAACTATAGTCAGACGAAACGGACACTATAGTCAGACGAATAAATTTATGCATTCTCGCCGTTAGTCGTCAGGCAACAGAGAATTAAACCTTAGGTAAATTCTCCGTTGTTTCTTTCGGTAAAGAGCCGGTGTCCGTACTTCGGCCGAATCAGGGAGCGGGAATCTCGGAAGCGATTTTCAGCAAGGCGCTTGCACTCTGCCCGCCGATTACCTTTTTCACGATGTTTCCGCTACCGTCCATGAACAACAGGGTAGGATAGGAAGTGATGCCGTGTTTTTTGCCCAACATCCGTCCTTCTTCTTGTTCCATGTCTACTTTGATATTGATGAAGCGTTTGTTGAATTCGGCTCCTACGTTGTCTTGCACGAATACCAGGTTACTCATGCGCCGGCAGGGGCCACACCAAGTGGTGTAGCAGTCTACGAACAGAAGTTTGCCTTGTGCTTTGGCTTTTTTCATGGCGGTGGCAAGCGTACCGTTTTCAAACTGTATTCCGTTGGGGTGTTCCAGTTTGTAGACAAATGCTTTCAGTTGTTGGGCCACTCCGGGCTCTTTGGTGCTTTCGATGCTTGATTTCAGATAGCGGATGATTTTGCCTTGCGTCTCGCCCGAAATGTCGTTGAAGTCTAAAGAGGTGTCGATGTATAGTTTATTCATTCCCAATTTCTCCTCGTTCGCCGTGAGGTATGCAAACAGTTCGTCGAACCGGCGTTCGCCACGCATTTGGATAATGGGGTAAATGCGACAGATACTGCACGTGTCGGGCAAACCGGCTTTCTGGATTTCGTTGTGCAGTTCGATGACCTTCATCTTGTCGTATTCTTTTCGTCCCAAAGCATATCCGAGGATGTCCCAGTAATACTGCCCTTCGATGAATGCGTTGACTTTGGCTTCGCCGTTTTGCTTTACGAAATCCTTCTTGTGCTGAATGAGGTAGGCGAAGCGTTCGCTGTGGCGGTCGGCGATGGTCGATGTGAATGAAGTCCAGTTTTCGGCGCGTGAATACTCTTTCGGGCTTAGCATTGCCATATATTCATCGTTGACTTTTTTGAACAGTTCTTCGTTGTTGCCTGCCAGTGCCAGTACGTTCATGTAGTTGAACACCTCTTTTTTTCCTCTCTTTCCGCTACGGTAGATTTCCTCTGCGCCAGGCAGGGTGGTTTTGGGGTTGAGTGCCAGTGCCACGTTGCGTTGCAGCTCTTCCTTCTGCCGGCCGCCTGAGATGCGGAGCAACACGTCGCCGTCTGAATTTAAGACAAGAAAATGGGCAAACGTCTGGATGTCATATTTCTGGGCGATGCTCTTGTTCTCTCCTTTGCTGACGTCCATGAAGAGGTTGATGAAGTGCTTGTTCATGTAGTTGCAGAACTTTTCATCGGAAAACACAAATTTGTTCATTCCGTGGCAAGGTATCGCCCAGTCGGCGAAGCAGTTGAAGAATATCGGCTTTTTCTGTTCGCGCGCCTGCTTGAATGCTTCTTCCATCGTATAAACGTATTGCATTTTTACATCGGCTTTGGTGACATCGCCATAGATACTTTCCGTCTGTTGTGCATATGCGGAGAGATGGCCCACAGTCAGGAGAATGAAAAATGTAAGGAGGTTGTAGAATCTTTGTTTCATGTTTTTATGGATTGTTTTAAATTAGTAATCGGTTGTTTCGGGGGAGAGGAGTACTATCGGGCCTCCCTGACGCAGCGTACACTGTAGAGTACATCGCGGCGTCCGGTGGTGATGCGGCTGGTTCCTCGCCATATCCGGTCGGAATAGAGGGCCGACATACGGAACAGCGCCACTTCGGTAGAATCGTTTTCTTTGAATTTGGTAGACGACCAGTAATAGCCCGCTTCGTCTTTGTTGAGGTATTTCTCTTCGTTGGCTTCTACAAAGACATTGGCCCCTCCTCTTTGCAGATTGAATCCGCTCTCGCCGTTTTCGCCCAGCAGGGTGGCAAGCCCGTTGCCTCTCCATGCTTCCAGTTTTTCTGCTTCGCCCGAGGGCATACCCAATGTGGTTTCCAGCTTCATCCAGTCTTCGTCGCTTGGCAATCGCCATCCTTCGGGAACGGCTGCCAAAGCTGCTTTGTAGGAGTAGAGAAAACCGTATTTCCGGGTGTAATGTCCGTTCTTCTCTTCGGCTTGGTCAAAGAGGGTTTTGCCGATGATTTCCTGCGCTTCGGGCGTTTCCTTGTATTTGTTTTCCCTTGCGGCGAAAGCATCCGGAAAGCCGGGGATGTATTCGAAGAAGTTGCGTATGGTTTCCTGTGGAAGTTCCATATCGAACCATAGGGCGATGTTTCCTCCCATTAGCCCCCAGTCATATTGCGGGTCGGAGGCCACCTCCAAAGCGAGTGTTTTGAAGGTTTCATCGTCCAGGGCGATTTTGATTCTCTCCAGATTGGGATAGGCTTCTTCCCAAGTGAAGCAGCCTTTGAATGCATGGCCCGGAAGTTGGTAGCACAAGTTCTTTGTCATCCATATCTGGTTGCCTATCCGGACACAGGGATATACACTGCCGTCGCGCGGGTCGGTGAAATCTTGTGCCGGACTTATCAGTTCGCTCAGATTTGGGCGATGGTATTCTTCTTTGTCGCAGGAAGTGATTGCCGTCAAGGCAACACACGACCATAGTATAAGTAGTTTTTTCATCATCTTGTTTTTTTAAAGTTCAATTTCGAGGGTTGTCGTAATGTAGTCATACAGCAGGTTGAATTTCTGCATCACAAGCGGACAGTTGCCGAACCGTTCGGTAAACGTGTCTTTGCCCATGTTGATGATTGCTAACGTATAGGCGGCAAGGTCTTCGTCTTTGTTGCTTGGCGAGCTGAGGTACAGTCTTTCCGCGCCTTTGATGAATCCGTATTGCCCGATTTCCGCCACAATTCGTTTGCGTATGTTTTCGGCCTCTTCTTGGTCGCCGACGGCACCCGATGCAACAAGATATTCCGCGAAGTCGACCTCTCCATACCAGGATGTACTGTTGTCGTAAGGTGCTCCGTGGAACAACATATTGACATTGGCATTGCCATAGGTCTTTCTGTGCCACTCTTCGACGGTGGAACATTCTTTTAACTCGGCCCATTCTTTCCAATAGAAGCCGCTCGACACGTTTTCAAATTTCTTGCATAGAGCGTCGTTGGTTTTCACTTTCTGCAATATCATGTTGTTGATGATGGTTTTCGATTTTGAAATGATTTCCGCATTGTCCGTAATGTGGGCAATGTCGTATAATACCAATGTGCGGAAGCCGACAAAATAGTTCTGCGGCAGTTGGGCGTCGGGCGAGGAGGCTGTCAGCCCGTTGGCGAGCATGATGCTGAACGGACGCATGGAGCGGCTGCATACTTCGAGGTATTTTTCAACGAAAAGCAGGGCGTTCATTTTCTCCTCATCGGTTTCTATGTAGTCGTATTCATAGGTCAGCGACGTGTTGTACGAATCGAATTCCCAGTTCAAATCGACGGTTTCGTAATGCATCACAGGGTTTCCGTACCAGTCTTTGCCGATTTCTTTGGTGGAAATGGTGTCGTTGAAATATACCGGAACATTGTAGGTGTGGTATATCTGATACCGTTTGTGCTGAATCGGGTCGTTCGGGTTGTCGCTGATGGCGAATATGTCTTCCAAGACGGTTTTACCTTGCGGAATGTCCTCTTTGGAACAGGCTCCGAAAGCGAAGCATAGGGTGAGTAAGCAGATGAATTGTTTCATATCTTTATTGAACTCTTTTTTTTAGTGGAATGTTTTGATTACTTTTTGTCCTCTGTCTCTAATGGTTCTCTCGGGTCGCGCGGATTGTTGGGCAACGGAACCTTGTCGTAATCGAGCACTTTGCGCGGAAGACTGAATGTATAGGCGGGGTCGCCTGCCGGCAATCTGTAGTATTCGGTGGCGGCAAAGGAGAGGTTGTCGTTGTAGACGTTGAATACGTGGATGATGTCGCGCGAATAGGGATACCGTTCGCATACGGCATATCTCCGCAAGTCGAACCAGCGTTTTCCTTCGAAGCAGAGCTCCTTGCGGCGTTCGTTGCGTATTTCTGTCACCAACTCCTCTCCGTTGTATGTTTGGTCGGTGTATTCCTCTATGCGCAGGTGGCGCAGGGAGTTTAAGGTAGTGTTGGCCTCCGTTGTTTTTGACGGTTGCATGGCACACGCTTCTGCGTAGTTCAGATAAGCCTCGGACATACGCAGCATGAGCGCATCCGAGATGTGGTTGATATCGCCTTTCTGATATTTACGCAGACCGATGCTGTCGGTGTCGACTACTTCTTCAAAGAAACTGCTCTTGCGCTTGTCGCTGTTCGAATATAAGTCGTAGAGGTCGCGCGTCACGCAGTGGTCGCTTCTTTTGGCCGTGACCGACCAGTTGGTAACATCTCCTCCGATGGGGTTGGAACCTTGCGAGAAGATGATTTCCGGATTGTTGCGCGTGAGGAAAGGCTCCTCGGAAAGTGTGTTGATGGCTGCCAGGTCGAATAGGGGGCTTTTCATCACTTTCGCGGCTTCTTTTTCGGCATTCTCCCAGTCTTGTACGTAGAGGTAGACACGGCTGAGCAGTAAGGAAGCCGCTTCCCAGGTGGCACGATGCAGTCTGAATTTGCTTTGCTGGGGGCTTTCGGTCAGTAGTCTGGCAGCCTCTTTTAAGTCGGCGATTATCTGGTCGTAGACGACTTTGACGCTTGCCCGTTCAAATTGCCGATCGGCTGTTTTATCATATTCTACGTAGTTGGTGAGTTTCAGAGGGACGCACAGTTTGCCGGCACAAGTAGACGGTGCGTAGGCGTCGCCGTAAAGATTGGCAAGGATGAAGTAGAATTGTCCACGCAAGAAATAGGATTCTCCCTTTACGCGCAGGTATTTCTCATAATCGTCCGGTGTTTCGTGGGGCAACTCTTCGATTTCATGTAGAATGATGTTCACCACGTTGATGCGGTGATAGAGGTCGTTCCACGTCGCACTGTCGTCGGAATGACTTTTGGCCTGATAGCAGAAACGTACATCCTGCTGCCAGGCAAAGTAGCCGTACATACCGTTGACGGAATAATTGTAGTTGGGGTGTCCCACATTGCCTGTCTTATTCGTGCCTACGGTATTGATATCATCGTCAAGCATATTGAAGAAAAGACACGAACCGTCGTTCATTCCATACTTCTGTTGTTTGCTGGGCATATAGACCTCTCCGATGAGCAGTTCGTTCAAATCGTTGATGGTTTTGGGGACAATCATGTCTTGCGAATATTCGCTCAGAAAATCGCTGCAACCGCAAAGCAGTGTGGTTGACAGGCATATCCGGATTAAATTTCTTATATTCTTTTTCATACGTATGTGGTTTACAGTGTAACTTGAATTCCTAAAGTGTAGGTAGGGCGTGTGGACAGCACAGTGGAAGCGGAGAAACCGCTTTGACTGGGGTCTTGTCCTTTCAGTTGCCGCGAACAGATGGTGAACACGTTGTTGGTAGAGAAATCAACGGACAGGTTATTGAACGGGGTCTTCCGCAATTGCTCTGACTTGAAACGGTAGCGCAGACTGAGCTGCGATAGTTTCAGGTAATTGCCGGATACGACACGGATATCCGAATTGTCGTACATATTCCAAATGCTCGTGGCAAAGGTCTTGATTGTTGACAAATTAGCGTTTCTGGCACTCCAATGATAGGTATAGTCGGGATATTTCGGGTCGGACGGACTGATTAGTGCAGGATAATCGGTTCGGTGTTCGTCTCCCGGCACTCTCCATCGTTCGGTGAAGTCTTTGCGGATGTTGTTTTCTGAAGAGACGCCGCTCAGAATGTCGGAGTAGAGGTTGAACTTACGTACCTTATTGCCTAAGCTATAGGTGAAATTGGTGCTTAAGGTAAGTTGTTTCCATGTGAGGGTGCTGTATAATGCGCCTTGAAATTTCGGTTCGCGTGTGCCGCTCTTTACCAGTACCGTTTTTACCACTTGCTCTAGGTTCTTGTTTTGCAATAAGTGGCGGCGGTCGCTGTAGTCATCGAACAGAGGAGTTCCGTTCTTAGGATTCAATCCTAAGAATTCGTAGGAATAGAAAGTACCGATGGATTCTCCGCCGATAATGGCAGATCCGTTCAGGTAGTTATCGATGCTATAGTCGTTGATGACATCGTTTTCCACTTTGTTCTTGACAACGGAGTAGCTGGTCGACAGATACCATCGCCACTCCTTGTTGCGGATGGGATAGCCGTTGACGGAGATGCTGAAACCTTTGTTCATGATGTCGCCGCCGTTCATGACGAATGAAGATAAACCGTTGACGGTGGAGATGGGAACCGTGGTAAAGGCATCTTTCGTCTTTTTGTAGTAGATGTCCGAGGTTACATTCAGCCGGCTATCGAAAAGAGAGGTTTCTATACCTATATTGTATTGGTCGGTTTGTTCCCATCGCAGGTTGGGATTGGGAAAGGCGTAACGGTTGTTTACGTAGGCCACGGTGGAAGAGTTTTCACCATAATAAACGTTCATACTGCCTTGTTTGATAAGCAGGTTGGGGGTCTGTCCGTCTACCATGTTACCGGTTTTACCGTATGAGAAACGCAGGCGTATGTCGTTTATCCGTTCGTTGTCTTTGAGGAATGTCTCTTTGGCATTGAACATCCCCGAGATGGACCATATCGGAAGGAATTTTTCGTTACTGCGGCTTCCGAACTTGTTGGAAGCGTCAAACCGTCCGTTCATGTTGACGGTGAAGTAATCGCCATAGCTGTAGGAGGCTGTGAGGTAGCCGCTTAGTTTGTTGGTCTTTTCGGAAACCATGTTACGATGGGGCATGACGAGCCATTTGGCATATTGCGGGTATTCCAACACTTCTTCCAGTGTTAAGGATTCGATGTATTTCATACCTCTGTCTTTGTAGTAGCCTCGTGTCTGGTCGTTGTAACCGTTGTTGCGGAAGGTGTTCAACTCATAACCTAACGTGCTGCTGAGCAGGTGTCTTTTGTTGCTGCCTAAACTTTGGTGGTAATTGGCCTGAATGCGGAATGTCACATTGTCTGTGATATAATTGCTCGTGTTCAGTACGCCGCCGTAGGGCAAGTCGCATTTGCCGTCTTCGCCCTTTTGCGGAGTGTCGTCTACTTCACCGTTCTTTAATTGTGCTACGTAGTTTGACTTCTCTCCGTACCATGTCTCTGTTGTACTCGACGAACGTTGATAGGCCATCGTGGCGATGACGTCAAAAATCTGTTGGTATTTGTATTGCAAATCGAATGCTGCGAGGAGCTGGTTGGAGTTATACGTTTTGGAGGTATTCTCCATTTCGTTGATAATGTTGTAATTGTACTTGTAATAATCTGTGTCTTTATTATTGCCCACATTGTATGCATGGCGTTTGTAGTAATAGAGCGAGCCGTCCGGATTGTAACAGGGCAGGGCACGGGTGGTATTGTAGGCGTAATCCAATGCATTGATTTCATCCGGCAGGTAGTTTTTCTTTGTAATGTTGCCATTCAGCCGCACGTTGATTTGGAGAGACTGGCTGATGTTGCTCTGTATGTTGAGCGATGTGGTGTAGCGATCGTTATATTGGGTCTTTACGACACCATCTTCGCCGGTGTATCCTAAGGATGCGTAATAACGGGTGTTTTCGTTACCGCCGGATGCACTGACCGTATGAGTGTGGGTCCATGCATCTCTGGATAAAATCTTGAACCAATCGGTGTTTGCATTTTCAAAAAAACGTACCTGGTTCTGAAATTCATCGAAGTTTATGTTGCCTTTCAGATAGTTGTTGTAGGCTCCTTCGTATCCAACCATTGTCATATTGGAGGGGAAGGCGTAGTGTAAGTCGCATAAGTCTTTTCCGAATTGTATGCGTTCCTGCGAATTCATCAGGTTGATATTGTGGTCGGTATATCGGGGGCGTACAATAAGTTTCAGTTGTCCGGAGTAATTGATGCTTGGTGCCCCGATGTGTCCCTTTTTGGTCGTAACGACGATTACACCGTTGGCGGCACGCGTTCCGTACAGAGCTGTAGCGGCAGCGTCTTTCAAAATGTCTACACGGTCGATATCTTGCGGGTTTATTCCGGAGATGGCATTACCGATGTAGTTGATATAATCGGGGTCGTTCAATTGGTCGGTGGTGATGTCTACCGGATCGGACAGAGGGATACCGTCCAATACCCAAAGCGGTTCGCGGTTGCCCACCAAAGTGGAGGTTCCTCGAATGCGCATACGGGCGGTAGCACCTACTTCACCCGAATTCTGCATAAAAATCATGTCCGGAACTCTACCTTCCAATGCTTGGTCAATGGAGGTCATACCGGGCATCAGGATATCATCCATCTTCAACGAGGTGATGGCACTTGTTTTCTTACGGGCATCTATATTGCCGTAGCCGGTGACTACCACTTCGTTGATTTCATTTTTGGAGGGAGTTAATACGAACTTGTAGTTTGTTCTTTCTTTGCCGATTTGCGATTTCATCTGTGTGAATCCTATAAAACTGGCTTTAATCACAGCTTTTCCACTGTGCATGGCGGCATTGGGAACGTGGATGGTGAAATTGCCGTTAATATCTGTCGAGCTTCCCCAATGCTTGAAATCGTAGGTGATGGCTACCGTTGCACCGGGAAGAGGCTCGCCCGTGTTGTCCTGTACTATTCCCGTGATGGTGCAATAGTTTTTTTTCTTGATGGCTTCGGGCGATTTCGGGTCGAGATAAACGGTGATAAACTCTCCTCGTTCTCTAAATAAAAGAGGAGTACCTTGTAGAATCTGTAACAGAGCTTCGTGTATGGTTTTGTTCCGTATCGTAACGGTTACTTTATACGGAGCTATGTCTTCGTGACTGAAACTGATTTTTTGATTTCCCGTTTGGGCCACTTCCTTTAATACCGATAGCATAGGCTCATCGTGAACATCTAAGGAAATTCTTTTTTCTTGCGCAAGTATTTGCAGGGCGGTGCATAAATACAGTAGCAGAATAAGCCCGAATTTCATCTTCTTCATAACTTCTCTTGATTTAATAAATTATAGAAAACTTTCAATATTCTATATTTATTATCGTGAAATAGGAGAAGGCGGGTGACAAGGAAATGATGAAATAGTTACTTTATGTATGCTTTTTGTTTCAAAATGGACGTTATATGCATAAAATGCAAGAAACGGTTTCGTTGTTTGTTGCTTATCCGGCAGTTTTGTTCTGTTAACGTTTACTGATAAATACTTGATTGGTTGATGTGTTTATCTGCACTTTTACCGTTCCTATCTGATTGAGCATTTCCAATGTCGTTTTTAAACTTTCCGATCGTTTGGCCCAGAAAGTGAAGCGATAGTGTTTGATGTCTTCGTCTTTGAAGATAATGGTGGTGTTGTACCATCGTCCTAATATTTGCATGAGACTGAGGAGATCGGTTTGTTCAAAATAAAACAAGTCTTCTGTCCAGGCGGTAAATTCACGCGGGTTTACCTCTTTTTTGATTATACTGTTGGATGAGTCGTATTCTGCATCTTCGCCGGGCAACAGAATTTCCTGTTGCAGCGACAGGGTGTCTTTGACAAGCACTTTTCCTTCTATCAGGGTGATATGTTTTACGTCATTTGCATACGAGCGGATGTTGAAAGCCGTACCTAAGGCTTGTGTACTGGTAGTGTGATGCTTGACGATGAAAGGACATTGTGGATTGTGCGCTACTTTGAAGTAGGCTTCTCCCTTCAGATGTACGGTACGCGTGGAATCGGTGAACCGGGAAGGGTAAGTTAAACGGCTTTCGGCGTTTAACCACACTTCCGTGCTGTCGTCGAGTCGTATTTTGACGCTTTTCCCACGTGGCGTAGTCAGAGTGAGCAGTTCTGCATCGGTGGCAGAAGAAAGAGTCTTTGGTTGTGTGTAATCGAGAAAACCAGTACGGACAACCGATGTTTCTCCTTTCTCTGTAGAGAGGAGAATGGTGCGATTCTCTTGCTTCGATTCGGTGACTATGGTTGTTTCCGGCTTTATGAGTATGTCGGACAGGCACATTTCGGTTTCGATTTCCTCAACGGTTGATTGGGGAACGGTTAGGTATAAATATAGTCCGGCGGATAATATAAGCAGCAAGGAGGCTGCAACGCTTATCGGTTTCCAGTAGTGGAGGGAGCGTTTTCGTTGGTTCCTCTGTCTTACCCGTTTCCATTGAAGTTCTACATCAGGAGTGTTTTCCGGAAGCAGGCGACGTTCTGCCTCGCGGTAGGCGAGCAGTTCTTCGAACAAGTCTTTGTTAGCTTGGCTTTCTGCCAGCCATTGTTGCAATTCTTCCGACGACCGCAATTCGGGAGTTGATAATGCGGAGAATACAAAGTCCGGTATGTTATCTATTGGGTTCATATGATGGCTGTCTTTTTATTATAAATCGTTATATGTTAGCTGAAAGGGTGATATGTTCCTTCTTTTTTTGCGTATTATTAAGACTTATTCGTTGTTTTTCTTACGTAATAGTGACAGTGCTCTTTTGATATGTGTTTTTACAGTGTTGATGCTTATTTGGTTTTCATCGGCTACATCTTTATAGGTTCTCCCTTTCATGAAACATTCGTTGAAAATGTTGTGGGTCTGGGGAGGGAGTTGCCGGATGTTGTCCATGATACGTTTGATTTTCTGTTCTTGCCTGATTGTTTCTACGATGGAGTCGGTGCATAGGTCGGATAGCAGGAGCAGGTTGAGTTTTTTTTGTTCCGCTTCTTTTTTGCGCAGGTGGTTTACGCAGTAGTTGCGTATTAGGGTGTACAGAAAAGGGAGGGGAGAAGCACCCAAATCCAGTTGGTCGTATTTCTCCCAATAGTAACAGAATACATCGTTGGTAATGTCGGCGGCGTTTTCCGTATCGTTGACATACCGAAGCGCGTAGTAGAAGAGTTGCTTGTAATGTGTTTTGAATAGAATCTCGTAGTCTCTTTCTTTCTCCGTTTTTCTTTTCATGTTATTCTTCTACCCGACTTACTTGCTTGATATTCTGAATCTTCTTCAAATTATTGCAAATTGTTTTCACATCTTCCACATCGTGTACCCACAGTTGTATTTTTCCTTCGAAGATGCCGTCTTCGGTTTCTATGGTGAGTTTGCGGATATTTACATTGAGTTGTCTTGATATGACTTGTGTAACTTCGTTCAGCAGTCCCATACAGTCTATACCTTTTATATATATATAGACAAGGAAAGAAAGTTCTTTATGTGTGTCCCACTCGGTTGCCAATATACGGTTGCCATAACTGCTTTTCAGTTTGGCGGCAATGGAACATTGGCGTTTGTGAATGATAATCCGGTCGTTTTCGTCCACATAGCCTAATACATCGTCACCGGGAATGGGGTGGCAACATTCGGCCATGATGTATTTCTTTTGCAGACTTTCTTCGGTCAGTTTGAGTATTTGCTTCGGATTGATTTTTTCTTTCTCTTGCGGCTCTTTCTCTTCCTGCTGTTTTTCTTTATTGCCGAAGGAGAAAGTGAGATACTTCATCCAATTGCTGGTTTGTTTTTCTTTCAGTTCATTTTTGTCCGCTTCTCCCAAGATGATGGCTTTGCTTCCGATGGCAGCCAGTAACTCTTCTTCATTCTTGGCATTATGCAGTTTGCGTAACTTTTCAATAACCGTTTCTTCCAAATGGATTTCTTCTTTCTTCAAGAATTCGTTGAGAATCTCCTCACCGATTTTTTGGTTTGCTTTCCGTTCTTTGCGGAGAATTGCCGCTATCTTGGTACGGGCGCGGGCAGTGGTTGCAAATACTTCCCATTGAGGCTGTACGCGCTGAGACTTGGATGTGAGTATTTCCACCTGGTCGCCGCTTTGCAATTTGTGGCTTAGCGGCACTAATTTATGATTCACTTTGGCGCCGATACAATGACTGCCGATATCCGTGTGCAGGGAAAAAGCAAAATCAAGTGCCGTTGAATTTTGCGGCATGGTTTTTAGTTCCCCTTTCGGTGTGAATACAAATATTTCGGAAGCAAACAGATTTAGTTTGATAGTATCAAGGAAATCAATGGCATCCGGTTGCGGGTCGTCCAATATCTCTTTGATGGTCTTTAGCCATTTTTCCAGTTCGCCTTCATCTTCACTGCCTCCTCCTTCTTTGTATTTCCAGTGGGCGGCAAAGCCTTGTTCGGCCACATCGTTCATTCGTTCGCTTCGGATTTGGACTTCAATCCATTGTCCGTTGTTGGCCATTAAAGTGACGTGCAAAGCCTGATATCCGTTTGCTTTAGGATGGCTTACCCAATCGCGCAGGCGGTCGGGATGAGGCTTGTATATCTTGGAGATAGAGACGTAAATGTCGAAACAATCGTTGAGCTCTTCTTCTATGTTACGTGGTTCGAAGATGATTCGGACAGCCAATAAGTCGTAGATTTCTTCGAAAGGAACGTGCTTGGTTTGCATCTTGTTCCAAATGGAATAGATTGATTTCACCCGGGCAAGTATCCGGTATTTCAATCCCATCTTGTCCAGTTGTGTACGGATGGGAGCGGTGAAGTCATAGAATACCTTGTCGCGTTCGGCGGCGGTAGCGTTGAGCTTCTCTTCTATTTCCGCATATTCTTCCGGGTGTTCGTATTTGAAACTCAGATTTTCGAGTTCGGTCTTTATCTTGTAAAGCCCTAACCGATTGGCCAATGGAGCATAGATATACAAGGTTTCACCTGCGATTTTGTATTGTTTGTTGGGCAACATGGAACCGAGGGTGCGCATATTATGCAGGCGGTCGGCTATCTTGATAAGGATGACACGGATATCATTTGACATCGTGAGAAGCAACTTCTTGAAGTTTTCTGCTTGTGCAGAAGCACGATCACCGAAAATCCCACCGGATATTTTGGTCAGTCCGTCTACAATTTGGGCTATCTTCGGACCAAAGATATTTTCGATGTCTTCCACCGTATAATCTGTGTCCTCCACTACATCGTGTAGCAGAGCGGCACAGATAGAAGTAGAACCAAGCCCGATTTCATTGCAAACAATGCTTGCTACGGCAATCGGGTGCATGATATAAGGTTCACCGGAACGGCGCTTGATTCCTTTATGCGCCTGGTTGGCAAAGTTGAAGGCTTTCGTTATGATTTCAACTTTCTTACGGTGTTTGGTGCTGAGATAATCATTCAGTAGTTTCTGAAACGCCTGATTGATCATTTCTTCATCCGTTATTTCTTTTGGGGGCAGATTATCCATAATTGTGATCCTTTCATTTGCTTGGTTTTGCAAAAATAAGCAAATTTCCAAACGATGCAAGCAGGAGACCGTTTATTTGTATATTTTCAATCGTTTTCCTGCTGAAATTTTGGTGTTGGAAAGTCCGTTCCATCGTTGGATGTCTTTCACTGTGACACCATATTTCCCGGCAATGGTTGACAAAGTGTCTCCACTTTTTATTGTATAATAGGATAATTTTCCCTTGCCGACAACGGCTGTTGTTGTTTTACGTGTTGTTGGCGTATCTTTTACCGTCACGGTTTTACGGTTGCGGAACAGTTCGTCGGCGCGATGCGCATAGATGGTGTCTTGTTTGTCAATAAAGTTGCTGATGGCTTCAAGAGGCAATCGCAGTGTATAAGGTTTGCTATCTCCCGGAATTATCATTTTTTTATATTGAGGATTCAAACTTTTAACCTGGTCTAATGACACATTGCAAAGTTCGGCAATCTGTTCGAAATGCAGGTTCTTATTGACTTGTACAGTGTCTGTACTTGCCGGAATATCGGTTTCCATTGGACAGATGTTATGGTCGCAGTAATAAGTCATCACATAGTTGGCTGCAATGAAGGCAGGAACATATCCACGTGTCTCTTTGGGCAGATAATTATAAATTTTCCAATAGTCAGTCTCGCCATTAGCACGCCGGATAGCTTTGTTGATAGTGCCAGGACCACAGTTATAGGCCGCAATCACAAGGTTCCAGTCTCCGTAGATGGCATACATTTCTTTCAGGTAACGTGCAGCAGCCCAAGTAGCTTTTATAGGATCGCGCCGGTCGTCTACCAAACTGTTTGATTCCAGTCCGTAGATTTTACCTGTTCTAATCATAAATTGCCATAATCCGGAAGCTCCCGCACGGGATACGGCAGAAGGATTCAATGCAGATTCGATAATGGGAAGGTATTTCAGTTCCAAAGGCAGTCCGTATGCATCCAGTGCTTCCTCAAAAATCGGCATATAGAAGTTGCAGGCACTCAGCATGAAAGAAACCTGATTGCGCAGGCGTCCTGCATACATATCAATGAATTTGCGTACAATGTCATTGTAAGGCATTTCCATGATAGCCGGAATGCGTGACAAGCGGTCGATGTAAACAGAATCGCTGAACTGGGGATTGATGTCTGCCGTGCTGCAATCTTTGCTTAAGTTAATGTAATTCTTAGCTTTCCAGTCGCTCAACAAACTGTCGAGAGGATATGTCATACTTTTAGGCAAGTCGATGCTTTCTTTACGTTCAGTTCCGTTTTCACGGATTACTACATCTACACTTTGTGCTCTTACTTGAGACGTTGCTACCAGTAAAAGAAAAATAACCGAACAATAGTTTACTAATTTCTTCATGCTTCAATAATAAGATCAATCTAAATTGTATTTTCTAAAAACGTAATACGCATTGCAAACCAACCGACTTGTTTCTCAGGCTATTGGAGCGGAAAATGTTGTTATTGTCCATAACAGCCGGTTCTACTTTCATGCTCAAATCGGGGGTTATATCGAAATTGGACAACTCTGCATCTACATAAGCGTCGACGATGGAGATGAGGTAAACTCCGATAAATGCAAATATGCTGAGGTCCCGGTAACGCCGGAACATATCTTTTCTTCGTTTTAATGTATTTTTCAATTGCTCCTCGTTGTAAGTTGCGTTGGGAGGCAACAGATCTTCGTAACTTTTGGTATTCGGATTGCTATCCATGATGTCCAAATAAGCTTGCGAATAATCTTTGTACATCTTACCGTTCCAGCTCAAGGCGTAGGCACAACCGGCAAATCCACCATATATAATAGGTAACTTCCAATATTTTCGGTTGTAAATTTGTCCGGCGCCGGGGAAGACGACGGCAAGCCAAGTTGCTTTGGTTGGGTTGGGGATAAAAATCTTCTTGTTGATATCTTGTGCGGGCGGAACGCTGTCTGCATTGGCAACAATTGGCATCGGTTGTTCTATCTTTTTCAACTCCTTCTTGTTGGCTGCGTCCAAACTATCCGCTATCTGTATTTGGGCAACAGACATACTATCAATGGCTGGAAATTCTTTGGAGGGTATAATCTGAATAGAATCTTTCTTTAGCGAATCTTCCACAACCGGTTTACGGTGTCTGCGTGCGCGGGCTTTTGGTGCTTCCCGTTGCACGACGGTAGTATCTTTTTGCACCGAAGTTATGGTGGATTGTGCAAACACATCAATCCCTGCCACCTGTAATAAACAGAGAAGCAGGGTGATGACGAGTGACTGATATTTCTTACTTTTTCTAATCATTTACTTCTTTAGCGTGTCGAAGATTTCCATGATACGTTCCAATTCCTCCTCATTGCCGAACGGAATACTGATTTTACCTTTCCCTTTTTCAGAACAGGTAAGTTGTACTTTGGTGTTGAAAAAGCCTGAAAGTTGTTGTTTCAGTAAGTTAAACTCTTCCGGAAGTTTGGCACGTTTCGGAGCTATTTTCCGCGTACCGCTTTTCACAGCTTCTCCTTCACTGAGTGATTTGACTATTTCTTCTACTTTACGTACCGAATATCCGTGTTCTTGAATCTCTTCGAATACTTTGACTTGCAGTTTGGGATCGCCTAACGAAATGAGTGCACGTGCATGACCCATATCCAACTGTTTGTTTTGCAACGCCATCTGTATGGGAGCCGGCAATTTCAGCAGGCGCAGGTAGTTGGCAATTGTTGTCCGGTTTTTGCCGATACGTTCGCTCAGACGTTCTTGTGTCAGTTCGTACTGGTCGAGCAAATGCTGGTAGGCAAGTGCGATTTCCACGGCATTCAGGTCTTCGCGCTGAATATTCTCAATTAGCGCCATTTCCATCATGTTTTCGTCGTCTGCGGTACGGATATAGGCGGGGACTGTTTGCAGTCCGGCTTTTTTGGAGGCGCGGTAGCGGCGCTCTCCGGCGATGATTTGATATTCATCTTCCGAGACTTTGCGTAAAGTAATGGGTTGGATAATACCGATTTCTGCAATTGAATCAGCCAATTCCTGTAAGGCCGTTTCATCAAACTCGCGGCGTGGCTGGTTGGGATTGACAGTAATCTTCGACAACTCTATTTCACTAATGGAAGAAGAACCTTCGGTTTTCACATCATCCATTGAGAGTAAGGCGTCAAGTCCGCGTCCTAATGCATTTCTTCTTTGTGTTGCCATATCTTCTTCTTTTATTTATTTCGGTTGATAATCTCTTTGGCAAGGGCCAAATGGTTTTTGGCGCCGGTAGAGTCCGCATCGTAAAGGATAGTCGGGATACCGTAGCTGGGAGCTTCGCTCAATTTGACATTCCGTTGTACAACAGTGTTGAACACTAATTCCTGAAAGTGACGTTTCACTTCATCGTAGATTTGGTTGGCCTGGCGCAGACGTGAGTCGTACATTGTGAGAAGGAAACCTTCGACCTCCAGAGCCGGGTTCAGTTTCGATTTGATGATTTTAATGGTATTCAGCAGTTTGCTGATACCTTCGAGTGCAAAATATTCGGCTTGTACGGGGATAATCACAGAGTCGGCTGCTGTCAGGGCATTGATTGTGATAAGTCCCAACGAAGGCGAACAGTCTATCAGTATATAGTCATATTCTTTTTTCAGGGGAGTAAGCACTTCTTTCAGAATCTTTTCGCGATTTGGGAGGTTCAGCATTTCAATCTCTGCTCCTACGAGATTGATGTGCGAAGAGATTACTTTTAAAGAATCAATTTCCGTGTCAAGGATAGCGTCCTGTACGTTGGCTCTGTCAATAATACATTCATAGATAGTGCATTCCGACTGCTTGATGTCTACTCCCAGACCGGAAGAGGCATTAGCTTGCGGGTCGGCATCTATCACGAGTACCTTTTTTTCGAGTGTAGCAAGCGACGCCGCGAGGTTAATCGTAGTCGTTGTTTTTCCTACACCGCCTTTTTGATTGGCCAAAGCAATAATTTTTCCCATATTCTCTAATTTTATTGGCGGCGAAATAAGTGATAAATCCTTAGAGCGCCTACGAAAAAAGAGAAACTTTGCAATTTCTGTTGATAAGTCACCTGTTTTGTTAATAACTGCCGGACGGAGCAGTTACAAAACCGAGTCGGGTTCTTTATCTGCTTATTCTCTTTCTGAGCCTGCAAATATACATATTTATATTGGATATTTATTTCTTTTTTTGCTCGCTTGCAGAAGATTAAGATTTGTAAACGGGTAAGGGCAGGAGGGATGGGAGGCTTTCGTGTCCGGCAGAAAGTAGGTTTGGCAATACAGCTTCTTTTTGCTACTTTTGTGCAAATATTAAATAGGAAAGGAGTGAATATATGGAAAATGAAAAACCGTTGATTCTTGTTTCAAATGATGATGGCGTGATGGCTAAGGGTATTAATGAGTTGGTGAAGTTTCTTCGCCCTTTGGGGGAAATCGTTGTGATGGCACCTGACTCGCCGCGTTCGGGGAGTGGTTGTGCTTTGACAGTGACTCAGCCTGTTCATTATCAACTGGTCAGGAAAGAAGTGGGGCTGACTGTATATAAATGTTCGGGAACACCGACTGATTGCATTAAACTCGCGCGCAATACGGTGCTTGACCGGACACCGGATTTGGTAGTAGGTGGTATTAATCATGGTGATAATTCGGCTACCAATGTGCATTATTCTGGTACGATGGGAGTGGTGATTGAAGGTTGTCTGAATGGAATTCCTTCTATCGGTTTCTCTTTATGCAATCACGGTTTTGATGCTGATTTTTCTGCTACAGCTCCTTTTGTCCGCAATATTGCCGCGATGGTACTGGAAAAAGGACTTCCTCCTTTGACTTGTCTGAATGTGAACTTTCCGGATACTGCCGATATAAAAGGAGTGAAAATCTGCGAGCAGGCAAAGGGACGTTGGGTAAACGAATGGGCTGCTTGTCCCCGTCCGACCGACTCCAATTACTTTTGGCTGACCGGTGAATTTGCTGACCACGAACCTGGCAATGGAAAGAACGACCATTGGGCTTTGGCCAACAGTTATGTAGCCATCACTCCGACTACTGTTGATATGACAGCTTATAACTTGATAGACGAACTTAATAAGTGGTTTGATTAATGAAATATTATCTGATTGTCGGCGAAGCATCCGGCGACTTACACGCTTCTCATCTGATGGCTGCCTTGAAGGCGGAAGATCCGCAAGCCGATTTCCGTTTTTTCGGGGGTGACTTGATGGCAACCGTTGGCGGAACAATGGTGAAACATTATAAAGAATTGGCCTATATGGGTTTTATCCCCGTATTGCTCCATTTGCGCACGATTTTCGCAAACATGAAGCGTTGCAAGGAAGATGTCGTCGCCTGGAGCCCCGATGTGGTTATTTTGGTAGACTATCCGGGATTCAACCTTGATATAGCCAAATTTGTTCGCGCCAAAACTCAGATACCGGTTTACTATTATATCTCTCCGAAAATATGGGCTTGGAAAGAGTACCGCATCAAGAATATAAAACGAGATGTGAATGAACTTTTCTCCATTCTTCCCTTTGAAGTGGATTTTTTTGAAGGCAAACACCGGTATCCCATTCATTATGTGGGAAATCCGACGGTAGATGAAGTGGCTGCCTGGCAGGAAGCAAACCCGGAAGACTTGACAGGATTTGTAACAGAGAATCAATTGGAAAATAAGCCGATAATTGCCCTCTTGGCAGGAAGCCGTAAACAGGAAATAAAGGATAATCTGCCGGATATGTTGAAAGCGGCCTCTGCTTTTCCTGCTTACCAGCTTGTTTTGGCCGGTGCTCCTTCCATTGCTCCCGAATATTACAAACAATACATCGGTGATGTGAAAGTGAAAATCGTTTTCAATCAGACATATCGCCTTTTGCAGCATTCGGATGTTGCTTTGGTCACTTCGGGAACGGCCACTCTTGAGACGGCTTTATTCCGTGTTCCTCAAATTGTCTGTTATCATACGCCGATAGGCAAGGTTATTTCCTTTTTGCGGCGTCATATTCTGACGGTAAAGTTTATTTCGTTGGTTAATTTGATTGCCGATTGCGAAGTTGTGAAAGAATTGGTAGCCGATACGATGACCGTGAATCATATACGGAGTGAACTGAAGAATATACTTGAGAATGAAGAGTATAAGAACCGAATACTCAAAGGATACGAGTCGATGGCTGAACGGTTGGGACCTGCCGGTGCCCCTCGCCATGCTGCGCACACGATGATATCACTGTTGAAAAAATAACCTTCTTTTTCTGAATAAACGTAAAGCCGATGCAGTAAATGCTCGGCTTTTTTATTTATACTACAGAAGATTAAAAAAGAAAGGAACAGATATGAAAAAAATTAAGTGGTTTTTAGGTGTCCTTGTGTTGGCATTGGTGCCGATGTTGCAGTCGTGTGATGATAACGACGGCTACTCTATCGGAGATTTTAGTTGGGATTGGGCAACTGTTCGTACAACGGGCGGTGGCGGTTATTATTTGGAGGGTGACCGTTGGGGAGTAATTGATCCGGTTACCACTTCTATTCCCTGGTATAAACCCGTAGCCGGTGAGCGTGTTGTGGCATTTTTCAATCCCTTGTATGATGTGGAGAATGGTGTCCAGGTGAAGATGGAAGGCATTCAAAATGTCTTGACCAAAGAGGTGGAAGAAATGAAAACCGAAGAAGAGGCCGAAGAATTCGGAAACGACCCTATCGTAATCTATCAGGGCGATATGTGGTTGGGAGGCAAGTACTTGAATATCATCTTCAGGCAGGACAGACCTCGTGCTGAAAAACATCGTATCAGCCTTGTTCAAGATCTGATTGAAGTAGAAGAACCGACCTCCGTTCGAGTAGGAGAGGATGGCTATGTACACTTGGAGTTGCGTTATAATACGTACGGCGACAAGACCGGCATTTTTGGCTGGGGACGCGTATCTTATAATCTGGAGAAATTCTTTCCTGCACCCGAAGATTCCTGGGTAGCTCCGAAAGGCTTCAAGATTACAATAAATTCAGAAGAACATGGAGAAGGAAGAGTTGTAGTAATAGACTTGAATCATCCGGTGGGAGTGCCGGAGAAGGCAAAGGATGTACATTCTACTTCTTCAATCCGATAACCTCTGACTATGAATGGACAAAGGTCGGGAGCTTTACCGAAAGCATCCCGACCTTTGTTGTTTTTAACTTGGTTTCGTTTGAATGAAAATCTGCTGTTTTCACTCTCCATATGACTGATTTGCAGGATATATATGTCCGACTTTCAGCGCATATATGTCCTACCTCCAGCATCTATATGTCCTGCGTTCAGCATCTATATGCGCTGTAACCTGTTGATTATTAAGTTGTAATTGCTTAAACCCAAGTCAAGGCATACAAGTAGACTACTGCTGCCGGAATAGCCATTAGGGCACTGTCGAACCGGTCGAGCATTCCGCCGTGTCCCGGAAGGATGTTTCCGGAATCTTTAACGTGTAGTTGGCGCTTGAACAAAGATTCCGTCAAGTCGCCCCATGTACCGAATACAACCACTACCAGCGCTAATCCCGCCCACTCCGGCATGGACATAAACGGAAAATAGTGCGCAAGTATAAAAGACACACCGATAGCTACCACTCCGCCGGCGATAGAACCTTCCCAGGATTTTTTTGGGGAAATACGTTCGAAGAGCCGATGCTTGCCGATGAGTGAGCCGATGCAATATGCGCCGGTGTCGTTCAGCCACAGGAAGATGAAGATAGATAACGGTAAAATCGGGTTATAACTGACACTGCTATATTCCGGATTGTTATGAAACGCCAGTATGTTCAGCATGGCAAAAGGCAAACCGATGTAAAGCTGGCTGAGCATGGAGTACGCCCAGTTGAGTACCGGATTCTCTTTTTTGAGGTACAATTCGCTAATCATCATGTAGAGCAGCAAGAGCACGTATGGAATAAAAATGCTTGAACCGGCCGGACTTGCGTTGGTGCAAAATCCCATTATTGCAAGGAACAGATAGGCTCCTCCCAACATGGCGATGGTTTTGTTTATTTTTACTCCTTCTACCCGCATATTCACCAACTGCCCGAACTCGTAGATGGTCAGTGCGCTGATGATAGTGAACAGAATACCGAAACTCAGCGGATTGTAGAGGATGCACCCCACCAGGATGGCGACAAAGAGTACACCCGTAATAGCTCGTTTTATAAAATTGTTAATCACAATCAGCGTATTTAAATTAGTTGTTCGCTTCCTTTTCTTTTTCCTCTTCTTTCAGTTTCTCGACAAGTTCTTGTTCGGCCTTTGCTGCATTCTGGCTCTCTTTGGCTGCCATGATTTCTTCCGAACGGGAAGCCCACGGGCGTTTTCCGAAGATGCGTTCGACGTCTTCCGCAAAGATTACCTCTTTGTCAATCAATAGCTGAGTCAATTCGTTGTGGCCTTCTTTGTGCTCGGACAATATCTGCTTGGCGCGTTCATACTGCTCGTTTATCATCTTCTTGACTTCTTCGTCAATAAGTTCGGCTGTCTTTTCGCTGTATGGACGATTGAAGGAGTACTCGTCGTTATTATAATAGCACAGATTCGGCAACTTATCGCTCATACCTAAATAAGCAATCATTCCGTATGCTTGTTTGGTGACTCTTTCCAAATCGTTCATGGCTCCTGTAGAGATGCGTCCCATGAATAAGTCTTCGGCTGCGCGTCCTCCAAGCGTTGCACACATTTCATCGAGCATTTGCTCTTTGGTAGTAATCTGTCGTTCTTCGGGCAGATACCAGGCTGCACCTAATGCACGTCCGCGAGGGACAATCGTTACTTTAATCAACGGGTTGGCATATTCCAACAGCCAGGATATGGCAGCATGACCTGCTTCGTGCAGAGCAATGGAGCGTCTTTCGGCTTCGGTTGTAATTTTGGTTTTCTTTTCCAATCCACCGATGATACGGTCGACGGCATTCAGAAAATCCTGTTTGCCCACGAACTTTTTACCATGACGTGCTGCAATCAGTGCGGCTTCGTTGCAGACGTTGGCAATGTCTGCTCCTGAGAATCCCGGAGTTTGGCGTGCCAGTAAGTCTACGTCTACTGTATCGTCTATCTTAATCGGGCGCAAATGCACGCCGAATACCTCCTTACGTTCATTCAGGTCGGGCAGGTCTACGTGTATCTGACGGTCGAAACGTCCGGCGCGGAGCAATGCTTTGTCCAATACATCTACGCGGTTGGTGGCGGCAAGGATAATGACGCCACTGTTAGAACCGAATCCGTCCATCTCTGTCAGTAGTTGGTTCAGCGTGTTTTCGCGTTCGTCATTTCCACCCATTGCCGGATTCTTTCCACGTGCGCGTCCTACGGCGTCTATTTCATCAATAAAGACGATGCAAGGAGCTTTCTCCTTAGCCTGTTTGAACAAGTCGCGGACGCGGGAGGCGCCTACACCTACAAACATTTCCACGAAGTCGGAACCTGCCAAAGAGAAGAATGGTACGTTTGCTTCGCCTGCAACGGCTTTGGCAAGCAGTGTTTTACCGGTTCCCGGAGGGCCTACCAGCAATGCTCCCTTAGGAATTTTACCACCTAAGTCGGTATATTTCTGAGGCTCTTTCAAGAACTCGACAATTTCTTCCACTTCTTGCTTGGCTTCCGCCAGACCTGCTACATCTTTGAATGTGACCTTGATGGAACCGCCTTTTTCAAAAAGTTGTGCTTTGGATTTTCCTACGTTGAATACACCGCCGGGACCACCGCTGCCGCTGCCACTCATGCGGCGCATGAAGAACATCCATACGCCAATCAATAAGACTAACGGAAGTATTTGTATCAGGATACTTGGAAATAAATCCGACTTGGGCGGATATTCCGATGTTCCGTCAAAATGACCGGCTTCTTTTTCTGTTTGCAGAAACTCCTCCAGTTTGTCGGTCGACGGAGCTCTACTTGTAATGACGGGATTGCGTCCCACTTTTGTGGAGTCTGCACCGAATACGGCGCCTACAGCGCTTGGTTTTAGGAAAGCTTCGATTGTTTTGTCTTCATATCCCAGTATTTTGCTGATATATCCCTCCTTTACATAATTTTGGAGTTCGCTATAACCAACCTCTTTGACTCCCACGCCTGCCGAATCGCTACCCCACCAAAGGCCGAGAAGCATCAGGGCAATAATCATGTACATCCAGTTCAGGTTGAACTTCGGCAAATTAACCCGGTTGTTAGGGTTATTGCTGTTACTATTGCTGTTATTGTTGCTGTTATTATTATTGTCCATAATTATAAATTAATCTAAGTCGGGGATTTGGGTAAGTTTGGCATCTGCCCAAAGATGCTCGAGGTTATAGAAACTTCTTGTTTCCGGCAAAAAGACGTGTACCAGTACATCCGAATAGTCCATAGCTACCCATTCTGCATTCCGAAGTCCGTCAATGGCAAACGGTTTGCTGTCTGCCCCTTTGCGTGTCGATTCTCTGATTGAATCCACGATGGCGTTCACTTGGTTGGGTGAGTTTCCCTGACAGATAACGAAGTAGTTACAGATGGTATCTTCTATACTGGTTAGGTCGGCAATAATGATGTTTTTACCTTTTTTTTCTTGAATTCCTTCTTTTATTTTTTCAATTAATACTTTAGTATCGTTCATTCTTGCAATTGAAATTAATAATTCATGTTCTTTTAGTTTATAACAACGAAAGACTACTCTTTGTTTCTCATTATAAACGTGATATTTTTGACAAATATACGCTGATTTATTTGGATACAAGAAAGTTATACCTTAATTTTTGTGTTTTTTAGTGGAGATAGTTGCCTGTAGAAAACTAAATTGAAGATTTTTGCAAAAAAAATAGCGGAAATGTTTTGATTTCACAAATTATTTGTATCTTTGCACCCGCAAACGAGAAACATTGGGCTATGGTGTAATGGTAACACTACAGATTCTGGTCCTGTCATTCCTGGTTCGAATCCAGGTAGCCCAACAAAAAATAATAAATCAAATCCCCTGCAAAGAGCTATTTTTTGCAGGGATTTTTCGTTTTAGGGGAGATGCATTTACCGACAGGTCGGCTTAGTTTGAAACTCTAAGTGGGTAGATAACAAAACAGGCTTTATCGTCCATAGAAGCGATAAAGCCTGTCTTATGTGTCTTAAATCGGCAGAAGGATTACTCTTCTTCCTTTATTGATTCGTCGATAACCTTGATTTTCTGCAATACCAGTTCCAAGTCAGCTTTCAACTTATCTACTTTGCGGTTCAGTTCTGTCAGCAGGCTGCTGCCTTTCTTGGAGGTAGAAGTGAGGAAACCTAAGTTGTTTTCGTAAGTTTGAAGTTCATTCTTCATGTTTTCGTAAGCACGTGCCAATTTCTCACGTTCCTTATACAGAGATTGCGGACCGTTACTTTGTATGTTGCTGATATTCGAACGGAAGTTGCTGAGCTTCTTGTTTGAGTCAGTGATATTGAAGCGGTCGAACAATTGGTTGATAAGGTTATGATATTGCTTGTACAGTTTATCTTTTTCCTTAAATGGGACATGACCGATAGTGTTCCACTCTTTCATTAAGTTGCGTACGAGTGTGTTGGCCTCTTCGATATCCATATTTTCGTCAATGGCAGATAACTGTTCGATTAACGCTTTCTTTTTTTCCATATTCTCTATCTCTACGGAACGTTGGGAAGAAGTAGCTTTATTCTTCTGTTCAAAGAAATAGTCGCAGGCTGAGATAAAGCGTTTCCAAACAGCATCCGAATGTTTCTTCGATACCGGACCAATGGTTTTCCATTCTTTTTGGAGTTTGCTCAGTGCATCAGCCGTTTTTTTCCAGTCAGTGCTGTCTTTCAATGCTTCCGCTTTTTCACAGAGAGTTTTTTTCTTTTCCAAGTTTACGTTCATTCCCTCTTTCAAACTCTTGAAGAATTCTCCTTTTTTCTTGAAGAAGTCATCGCAAGCATGACGGAAACGCTCGAAAATTTTCACATTCATCTTTTGTGGTGCAAAACCGATGGTTTTCCATTTGTTCTGTAGAGCGATAATCTCTTGGGTCTTGTTTTCCCAAGCGGCAAATGTTTTCAGTTCGCTGTATTCTATTGATTCTACGATTTCGCAGATAACGGTCTTTTGATCCAGGTTATGTTGTTCCGCTTCCTTCAAAGATTCGAAGTGCTGTTGGTGGCGGCGGTTGACGGCGGCAGAGGCTACTTTAAAGCGATTCCAGATTTCATTGCGCAACTCTTTCGCTACCGGTCCTGTATCACGGAATTCCTGGTGTAACTTTTGAAGCTGGTGGAAAGCCGAAACTACATCTTCTTCGTCAGCCAACTTTTCGGCTGCTTCACAGAGATGTGTTTTTATTTCCAGGTTCTTTTTGAAATCATATTCACGGAATTCATTGTTCAGTTTCAGCAAATCGTAGAATTTCTCCACATATAGTTGATAGTTCTTCCAAAGTTCGTTTACCTTGCCTTGTGGAACTAATTTCGTTTCATTCCATTGCTGTTGCAACTTCTTGAATTCCGTATAGGATTTGTTGGTATCATCACCGGATTCCACCAACTCTTTCAACTCTTCGATAATGGAAAGTTTAACTTGCAGATTCTCTTCTTTCTGTCGTTCCAGTTCGGCTGCCTTTTGACTGCGCTTGTCCTTGATGGCTCCCATCAGACGCTTGAACTCCTCTTCTGTCGGGTCTGCTTGAGGAACAAAATCCTCAATGGCACCGCCATTGTCTGTAAACTGTTTCTTAGCAGCTTCCAGCTCGATATTGTGTAACTTGTAGAATGATTGTTTCAGATTGTCAATATCCTGCTTGTTCGTATTCTCGGCATCCTGCGCAAGTTCTTTCAACAGGTTGAGTACCTCTTCCTTAGTGGCAGGTTTGTGAACTGCTTCAGGTTGAACTTCGGCGGTAATTTCTTCAGTCGGAGTCTCTGTAACGGGGGCAGAAACCTCAACTGTTTTCTTTTCTACTTCTAATTCCCCTTGATTCAAGGGTTGATTAGTGTCATGAGCGTCCATCATTGTATATTAGTTTTAGGTCACAAATTAATGAAATAAAACGATTACTTCATACTGTTTTGCTTGTTTTTTTTAGTTTATTCCGTTTTTATGATAACAAAACTGTAATTCCCATATACAACATCATACCTATGATGTCGTTTGTAATGGAGATAAACGGTCCTGTCGCAATGGCAGGATCTACTTTCAGCTTTTCCAATGTCATAGGTACTAAGGTTCCGAATATGGAAGCAAACATCACTACTGCAAATAGGCTGATGGATACGGAGTAAGTGACCGTAGCTGTTGCACCGAACCGGATAAAGTTGTAAGTATATACCAGCAGCGAGATGATAGTGGCATTGATTAAAGCTACTACCGATTCTTTTGCGATTTGTTTGAAAGTATCTTTGGCGTCCAGCGAGCTGTTGGCCAATCCCTGTACGATGATAGCCGAGGATTGCGTACCAACGTTTCCTCCCGTTCCACCGATAAGCGGGATGTAGAGTGCCATTTCCGGATGAATGGCGAAAGTGGAGTCGAAATTGCCTAATATCATCGAGTTGCCGATTCCACCGAGCATACCGATAAGCAGCCACGGAAGGCGCGCTGTAGTCTGCCTGAGTACATTATCGTCCGTTTCTACGTCTTGCGAAAGACCGGAAGCCAACTGATAGTCGCGTTCCGACTGTTCGCGTACTTCGTCCATGACGTCGTCGACGGTAATCTGCCCGACGAGCCGTCCGATGCTGTCGACTACGGGGATAGCTACCAAGTCGTACTTCTCAATCGCCTGCACCACCTCTTCGATAGGTGTGTCCACGTGTACTGAAATCGGGTCTTTCTGCATCACGTGCTTCACTTTGGATACGGAAGGAGAGGTAATCATCTTCTTGAGCGGGAAAATACCTCGCAGACGTTCGTCGTCGTCGATGACATATACATAATAGATTTCATCCAGCTCCTCCGCTTGCTGGCGCATCTCTTTCAGACATTCGGGCATACTCCAGTTCTCATTGACAAGCACCATTTCCGTGCCCATCAGACCGCCGGCCGTATTTTCGTCATACTTCAACAAGTCGACAATGTCGCCTGCCTGTTCGATATCCTCGATGTGCGAAAGAATCTCTTCCTGTTTGTCCTCATCGAGTTCGCGCATAAGGTCTACGGCATCGTCCGTATCCATATAGTCGACAAAACGCTTGGCGATGGTCTCCGAAGGAAGCATTTCGAGAAGTTCTTTACGTGCGTCCTCGTCCATTTCGACCAATACGTCGGCGGCTACTTCGTTATCGAGCAGCCGATAGATGAATTTGGCTTCATCCGGGCTGAGGTCGTTGCATAATTCAGCGATGTCGGCCGGATGGAGGTCGATGAGAAGTTCTTTTACCTTATCAGCTTCTTTCTGTTCGATAAAATGCTTTACGTTGTCGATGTATTCCTCGTTCATTGTCGTTCTATTGCAAAAGTGTTAATGCTTGTTCCACTTTGTTGGTCAGGTCGATAAATTCCTCTACCGACAGTTGTTCCGGGCGTTTGTTGAATAGTGCGTCTTCCGTGAGCGGGCATTCCTTGCCCAAAATTGGTTTGATGGAGTTGCGCAATGTCTTCCGGCGTTGGTTGAATGTGGTTTTCACTACTTGCTTGAAAAGTTTTTCGTCGCATCCCAATTCGCGGGTATCGTTGCGCGTCATGCGGATGACGGCGCTTTTTACTTTTGGGGGCGGGTTGAACACGTGCTCGCTTACGGTAAACAGATATTCCACTTTATACCATGCCTGTATCAATACGCTGAGAATGCCGTACGTCTTGCTGCCCGGTCCGGCGGCGATGCGTTCTGCCACTTCCTTCTGAATCATTCCCGTGCAGCAGGGTATGATGTCCTTATTGTCGAGCATCTTGAAGAAAATCTGGCTGGAGATGTTGTACGGATAATTACCGGTCAGCACGAAAGGCTTGCCGTCGAACAGGCGGTTGAGATTCATTTTCAGAAAGTCGTCCTCAATGATATGCTCTTCCAGTGAGGGATAGGCTTCGCGGAGATAGGCAACCGATTCATAGTCAACTTCCACGACTTTCACCAACCGGTCTTTTTTTACTAAAAACTGAGTCAGTACTCCCATGCCGGGACCTACTTCGAGGATGGGCAGTTCGGGGAAAGTGTCGACTGTGTCGGCAATATCCTGCGCCACTTTCAAATCTTTCAGAAAGTGTTGTCCGAGAAACTTTTTAGGCTTTACTAATTTCATTTACCAACTAAATAATTACTTTTGCAGCCGACAAAGGTAACTCTTTTAAATGAAGAACGTGCCACTATTAGGAAAATAAATGATGTGTCGGCGAAGCTGATTGAAGAATAAAAGATGAAGGGATTGTTAAAAAAGACACTGAAATTGATATTGCCGGTTGTTTTGGGCGGTTTTATTCTGTTTTGGGTATATCGTGGCTTTGACTTTGCGAAGGCAGGTGATGTACTGCTGCGTGGCACGAACTGGTGGTGGATGCTTTTCTCACTGTTGTTCGGAGTGTTTGCACAAGTGTTTCGGGGCTGGCGCTGGCGACAGACGCTCGAACCGTTGGATGTCTTTCCGCGAAGGAGCGATTGTGTGAATGCGGTCTTTGTCTCCTATGCTGCCAGTCTGGTGATTCCCAGAATCGGTGAGGTGAGCCGTTGCGGTATATTGGCTAAATATAATAATGTGTC